>CAYSYU010000060.1:0-1659 GCA_964435245.1 uncultured Methylomagnum sp. | reverse complement strand
AACTCTCCGTATAAAGGACTTTTTACGGAAAGTTTTGACGCCTCACTCCCGTAACCAGCCACTCATACAATTTACCTAGGTAGCGTAATTCTCAAAGGACTTTTTATTCTGACGAACCAATTATTATGAAACCTAGTTTTGCTCGGGGGAGTAATACAGAGTTTTTCCGCACTGAATGCAGAAATGCTCACGCAAAAAAGTTCGTCTCATTAATGCGCGAGCATGGATTTTTTCATTGCCGCAGACAAAGCAAGAAACTCGGTTTCCTTTAACTTGATCTGGATATGTCGATTTATACCACTCGTAATTCATACTCTTGCGTTGATTCAACTTTTTCATCTCCGCAAATGCGAACACACACAAAGGTATTAACACGAACAACGGAAGAAAATCTAACATTTAAATGCCTTTCCCATATGTGTAGTTTTATTTTTCTAATTACTAACTTATTGCTATTTTTCTAATGCACGAATTTTATGAATGCCGGATTTGTAATCCTGCAACGAATTCGTCAAATGCTTTCTTTCCTTGATAGCCAACTGTTCAGAAATGATTCGATCTGAATCAGCTTTAAGTCTAGCGGCCTCTTCTGGCTCAAATCCCAAGTCAAGAAAAACATTGCCACCGGCAGGGGTAACGTGCATGGATTTGGTTTCAATTCTCATTGTTTTTTTCATTGTTTACCCCATTCTTGAATAACAGCCTTGTAACAACGTTTGCGATATCAGTGTCATACCGTCTTGATTGCTGCATTACTCCACAACGTACCGATTTACCCATTCACCAATTACGACATCCAGCACCTCTGCCATCGAAGCTTCTTCGCCTTTGCTGTTTTTGCCAATTTTGTACTTCACATTAGTCATGTTGAGCGACAAACCAGCCGTATCCTTAATGATTGGACGATTTTGACGGCTTTCTCCAACTTTAGGCGATTTGAATAGGGAGCCAGACAGTAAAACTTTATCGGCACTACCGAGCGTCAATATTTGCGCGGCCAGCGCAACGGGGGCACCAAAAACCCCTATGCGTGTAGCGGTCGCTCCTATTTTGCTCCCTCCATCGTTTAGTATGCTGGCTGATGCTGCATTTTCAGCATCTCTCATGCTGAAGGCTACAGAACTTTGGAATGCGATTGCAATATCTGCATCGTTAGGATTGTCGACAGTCGTAAAGCCTTTGCGATCAAATACGGCACGGATGATTTTGTCGGCGTTAGACAAACCTTCATCCATCAGCCCAGGAGCGCCCATCGTATCAGAAGCCTTGACGTATACTTTGGGAGTCTTTTTAAGCGATATTTTTTCTTCATCCGATAAAAAAGCCTTATCTACATCAACGACAAGAATCGGCTTTCCATGAACCGCCACTGTTTTTTCGCCCGTACTGGCACAACCGGAAATAACTATGGCACACAATATCGTCAAACTAATATTTCGAATCGAATTAAACAATTTCATTTGACACTCCCTTGGTAAATTTAATATGTTTCAATTTGAGTTACAGCGATAACACAAAGCAACGTAATGCTTCCCATCCATTTCAGCTTGCCGCAGTACGGAAACATCACCTGCGCTCAACTCAATATCGGAAGATGCCTGTGTTCTGTTGAATTGCGTGTAAATCTGACCCACCAATTGCATTGAATTTTGACCCACA
>CAYSYU010000059.1:0-1925 GCA_964435245.1 uncultured Methylomagnum sp. | reverse complement strand
ACCGCTCGTTGCGATCGCGCAGATGGCGCAACTGATTGAAACCGATTCCGGTAATGTCCTCTGGGATTGCATCAGTCTGGTCGATGATGAGACCTTCGCCGAAATCGAGCGACGCGGCGGGGTGAAGGCGATCGCCATCTCCCACCCGCACTTCTACAGCAGCATGGTCGAATGGAGTCATGCCCTCGGTGGCGTCCCCATTCTTCTGCATGCCGACAACCGGCCCTGGGTGATGCGTCCCGATCCCGTGATCGCATTCTGGGAAGGCGAGACCCGTGAAATCCTGCCCGGTTTGACGATCATCCGCTGCGGTGGTCACTTTCCGGGTAGCAGCGTCCTGCATTGGGCAGATGGGGCGGAGGGGAAGGGGTCGCTCTTCACGGCCGATACCATCAATGTCGTCAGCGACCGCAACTGGGTCACCTTCATGTACTCCTATCCGAACGCGATTCCGCTCGGGGAGAGCGCCATTCGCGGGATCGTACAGGCGGTGGAACCCTTCGCCTTCGACCGCATCCATGGCAGCTGGCCCGGTGCGATTGTCCAGACGGATGCCAAAGCCGCCGTCCGCCGCTCGGCCGAGCGCTACATCGCCCATATAAAGGAATAACCCCCGGCTGCAATGCAGTTGCACGGATAGCTCGGTAATGCTCCCTCACCCCAACCCTCTCCCTTGCGAGGGCGAGGGAGCGCGCGTCGAACTATTACCGAAGTACATCTGCAATGACCTTGATGCCAGGACATTAATCGATCGAGCCCGGTAGTGCACACGCCACCGGGCTCGTTCGCTTTTGTCGTTCACCCAACTCAGGTGTGCCGGTCGCACAGTTTCGGGCGAAGCCCGTCTTGAGAATTGAGTCAGAAGGACTCTTGTGCTGTGGATCAAGCACGACTACTATATGGATACGTCTGATATATCTATGATCGCACGAGAAAGATGTCATCCATGCCCGGCGCGATGGCTGCGGTCGACGTTTCAGCAGGCGTCACCGCCTATGAGCAACTGAAGCGGGCGATCGTCACCGCCGCTATTCCTCCCGGAACACCGCTGGTGGAATCGGTGCTGATGAACCAGTTCAGCGTCGGCCGGACACCGATGCGGGAGGCCCTGCACCGGCTCTCGTCAGACGGGCTGGTTGTCATCTTTCCACGCCGCGGGATGCTGGTCGGGCAACTTGGCTTCCTCGAAATCAAGCAACTCTTCGAGGCGCGGCTGGTGGTGGAAGGCGAAACTGCCCGTATCGCCGCCGAACGCGCCTCCGCCGCTGAACGTCAGGGGTTGGCGCGCATCAACGAAGACATCCATGCCATGGAGGAGCGCCAGGATTTTCATTCCTTCCTGGATATCGATCAACGGTTTCACCGGGAGATCGTCCGGCTCGCCCAGAACAAGTTCCTGGCGGAGGCGGCCGATCGGATTTTGACGCTGAATGAGTGGCTCTGGCACGTACACACCGTTCGCCATGATGTCCACTCCTCGGATTTCGCTTCACACGACGCGATCGTGAGCGCAATCGTGCAGGCAGACCTTGCCGGTTCGCGACAGGCCATGATCGACCACATCGAGCGGTCACGCGCGCTTTTGCGCGTCGCGCTCTGATGTCGGGATTCTCGTTCGTTCGTATCTGCGGCGACGCAGTCAGGAGGAGGAGGTGAGAAACGCTCGGCCGATGAACGCCAACCGGCAAGTCGGTATTACAGGGCGAATGACATGTGTCGTTCAACTCATCTGGTCGTGAAGGAGACACCTAAGTGAAGCAGCAGACAGAACTCGTCGATTCATTCAAATCCGGTCAGATCAACCGGCGGGAATTCGGAAAACGCGCCCTGGCGCTCGGCATTTCCGGGCCCGTGATCACCTCGATCGTGCTGGCCAGCCCACCCATGGCTGCCGCTGGCCCACTTCCGGCAGTCAAGGGTCGTGC
>CAYSYU010000058.1:0-3252 GCA_964435245.1 uncultured Methylomagnum sp. | reverse complement strand
TTTGAAACCAAAAAAGTCGCTTAGCAGGGTGTCCGTGTAAGTAGGGCAAGATCATTTCTTATAAGTGTCATAAAAGCAGACAAAGACAAAGGTTGTAAAAATGACCTAAACTTTGGTCATTTGTTCTATTGTGGTGGCAGTTTTGAATATGGCGAACATAGCAAAGCCGATTACGATGGAGAAACTCATGAAGAACAAGTGCGTTCAAAAGCTAGGGCATTAGCCCTCTTATCATTAGGTTCTGCATTGCATGTAATTCAGGACTCTTACTCAACTTCACACGTTATACGTAATCGTAATAATTCGGGGGCGATAATCAATTTTTTTCAATATTCAGATGATAAAAATATTCCTGATCTGAAAGAAGTTGACCCACAATACCCAAAACATTGTCAACATGATTCTTATGTGGAGCATAATAAAAAACAGATTGAACTTGCTGAGTTGAAGTCGAAAGAATTCTTGATGCAAGTGAACCCATCAAAAACTAATGGATTTTCAGGAAAGTCTTGCTATGATGAAATGATTGGTTGGCTAAGAGATGGTATTTTTAAATTAGTAAGCGAAGAAACTTCAGTAATCCCAAACAACGTATATCAACTTGACACTTGTAAACCAGTTTCTCCCTCGAGCACTTTAAAAATAGAATAGCTTGTCATATATTAAAATCAGGACAGTTTTTGGCATCTCTACACTTTACGGACAGTCGCGATTGCTTTAATTTTTTTAAAAATGGGATTAATTTTTAAGTTCAAAATTCATTTAAACCAATGCCCAAAATTGTACAGCAGCCAACCATTTTCCACTATGCTCCAATGAAGGCTGAGTATTATGTTTTGATATTTCGATCTTATGAGCGTCTTGTTTAAATCATTGTGCAATTAATTTGTACAAGTTGAGCGCTGATTCTGAAAGTCCGCAATCGTTTCAAATTTACCATTTCAAATCTAGCTGAAGAATTCTATTGCCTGTTGTGAGTGTATAGAAAATAGAGATTTTTTGAGGGTCTGCTCTGACCGTTCTGGTGGTCAGCTTTGGAGTTGAGCGATTGTCAGCTTGTGGCCGATCTTACATAAATGGTTGATATGAGCCACAGTCGGCTATTGAGAAGATATATATCTTATTGAATAAACTAGTATCATTTAAAATGAATGCTGGGTTAGCGTTTCATGATCAACCCTACATGCATCGGGAGTATTTTCAATTTAATCGTCGTACTCTTTTGAATTTATCTTCCCAATATTGCCAGCCATAAAACAATCGCAAAATCGTTACTCGATTTTCGGTTACAACAAATGCAACGGTAACTTGACGCTCAAAACCTACGACCCTTTATTCAGGATTCTTATAATTACGGTAATGTCCTATCAGAAGCAAGGTCAAACCCTACACAATAGTCTTTGAGCCATTTAAGCAAGTAATCGGTCATTGTAAACTTGCCTTATCAGCAAACCATTCATAAGTCCCAAACAATTTATGCGTGGATAACTCAAACCCTTATTATTCTTGAAAGTGAACCAAGAAAGCTATGATACAGAAGGCATTTTGACTAAACTTTCATTCCTTAGATTGAGATCAAATAAGAGATCAAGGTCGATTAAAATGAAATTAACCTTGGCATAAACGATAATATTAATGCGATAGCGATAACTATTAACATAAGCGATTAATTTCAGCGAAGGAAGCAAAAACTATGCGATGTCATGAACTAGACTACGAACTTTTCGGCGATGACATGCAAATCGTCGAGATCGAACTGGATCCCGGTGAAACCGTGATAGCCGAGGCAGGCGCCATGAACTACATGGAAGAAGGCATTGGGTTTGAAGCCAAAATGGGCGACGGTTCCAAGCCGGTCGGTGGCTTGTTTGATTCACTCCTGCATGTTGGCAAGCGCGTCCTCACGGGCGAATCAATCTTCATGACCCATTTTACCAACCAGAGCCAAGGTAAAAAAAGGGTCGCATTTGCCGCGCCTTACCCCGGCAAGATCATACCCTTGGAGATGTCGCAATTCGGCGAAGAACTGATTTGTCAGAAGGATGCCTTCCTGTGCGCAGCGCTCGGCACGTCGATTGACATTGCCTTCCAGCGTAAGCTGGGGACTGGTTTTTTCGGCGGCGAAGGCTTTATCCTGCAACGCCTACGGGGCGATGGCAAAGCCTTTATCCATGTCGGTGGGACAGTGATCAAAAAAGAGCTGCGGGGTGAAACCCTTCGAGTGGACACCGGTTGTCTGGCCGCTTTCACCAGAGGCATTGATTATGACATCGAGCGCACCGGCAGCCTAAAATCCATGGTATTTGGTGGAGAAGGGCTGTTCCTGGCGACCCTGCGGGGGCACGGTACGGTTTACCTACAAAGCCTGCCATTCTCGCGGCTGGCAAACCGGGTGCTGCAAGCTTCCTCCTCTGGCATGGGCTCAGCAAAAGACCAAGGTTCAGTTCTGGGCGGGTTGGGCGATCTTTTTGGCGACAACTGATTCAACTAATTTCTAAACGACCCTCAGATAGTTTAAAGCCAATTTTTTTCTTGATAGGTTTACGATTCCATACTATCCAATATGCCCAGTTGAATGAGGTTTTTTTTCAAAAGAAGTTGATAGGTAATTCGGCAAGATGAATACCCTCTCCCAGCTCCATGAAGATATCGAAACACAAGTTAAAGCCATCCGTGACAGTCAATCCGATTGGTTATGTCGTCAGGGCTGCGACGGCTGTTGTCAGCGGCTTGCTGAAGTACCCAAGATTACTGCAAAGGAATGGGATTTGCTGCAAGAAGGTCTGGCGACGTTGCCTTCGGAGCGGCTTATGGAAATCAGCCAGAAGATTGCTGCGCTAGCGGGTCAAGTTTCAGGCTCCATCGTTTGCCCGATGTTGGATCGGGCAAACGGCGCTTGTCTGGTCTATGCACAACGCCCGGTCGCTTGTCGCACATTTGGTTTCTATGTCCAGCGTGACTTGGGTCTTTACTGTAAGGACATCGAATCACGCGTAACCGATGGCGCATTGGCTGATGTGGTATGGGGCAACCATAACATTATCGATCGTCGTCTCTGTGATTTAGGTGAGACCCATGATTTGCCCGAGTGGATTGCGCGATGGAAGGGGGACATTAAACGATATGGTAATTGACTATGTGTCCTTCATACCGGTCATTCTAGTTTTTAAATTTTTTTACGCGTCAATCGTCAACCCCCGACCCAGGCCGTGTCAAAACGTAAGCTTCCCCATTGAAAACTCAGTAAAATAG
>CAYSYU010000057.1:0-4893 GCA_964435245.1 uncultured Methylomagnum sp. | reverse complement strand
CTGTCAGGTTAGATTTGGTTCAGGTTTTTTTCGTCCCAAATCAATTTCCCACTGAGCAATGTTTCCATCGGCGTTCTGCCGTTGCACATTTTGCCTTGATGGGTTCTTTCATTATTGTAATAAACGAGCCATTCGTCCAGGTCTTTCTGCAAGGTATCCAGATCCCCATAAAGCTTCTTGCGGAACGTGACTTGGTAAAACTCCTGCAAAATGGTCTTACGAAACCGTTCACAGATGCCGTTGGTCTGCGGTGACATGGCCTTGGTCTTGGTGTGGTCAATGTCATTGATGGCCAGATAAAGCTGGTAATCGTGCTGTTCCACCTTGCCGCAATACTCCGTGCCACGGTCTGTGAGGATGCGCAGCACGGGCAAGCCGTGGCCGTGGCTGGCATAAAACGGCAGCACCTCTTGTCATTGAGCACGTCAGCGGCGGTGATCGGCGTTTTCGTGGTGTACAGCTTGCAATGCACGACTTTGCTGTAAGTGTCGATAAACGTTTGCTGGTAAATACGCCCCACACCTTTGAGATTGCCGACGTAGAACGTGTCTTGCGCACCGAGATAGCCAGGATGCGCTGTTTCGATCTCGCCGCAGGCCACGTCCTCCTCGTGCTTCCTCTCCAATGCCGCAATTTGCCCGTCACTTAGGGCAATGCCCTCATTGGCGACCTTGGCTTCCAAGGCCTTGAGGCGGCACTTGAAGTTCTCAAGCTTGTGCCTGAGCCAAATCGAGCGCACGCCACTCCCTGATACAAATACGCCACGCTTGCGTAATTCGTTGCTGGTGCGGTGTTGGCCGTGTGCCGGGAAGTCGATGGCATGGTTGATGACGGCCTGTTCCGTGCCTCCGTCCACCCGGTTCTTAAGGTTGGGCACCCGGCGTTCACGGTTGATTAGCCCCTCTAGACCGTCTGTTTCAACCAGCTCTTGATAGCGGTAAAACGTGTCCCGTGACACGCCCATGATCTTGCAGGCCCTTGAGACGTTTTGAAGTTCTTCAGCAAGATTGAGCAATCCTGCTTTATGTTTGATGATTGGATTGTTAGTATGCAACATGAGCGTTACCCCTAGTTAAGTTTGATTACGGATTCGACACCCTTACCAAACTCGGTAACGCTCGCTTTTTCAAGCGATATGTCAGATTAGATTGAGACTAGTACAGCGTAGGTTTGCAGCTTGCCACAATTCAATGTGTCCAGACAAAAACGTACCTGATTACGTATAACATTCAGCATATTTTAATATGTAATTGTCTTTTATAGCATATTGAAATATTTAAGGTAGACGTATTAAGAATATGCAATAACAAATTAACTTCCGAGGAAAATGAACGAATTGACCACTTTTTTAGCCGATTGCCCAACCATAAATAAATCGTGTTACTAATTAAATCAGAAAGTTAACTTTGCTTATGGCTTCTAAAGTCGCTGTGCCTTATACGTAATCAGGAAAACGTATTGATGAAGAAGTTCATGTTAATCCTTGCGCTCACCGTAGAAGCAAACACATTAATTTCCTCGCCGATATCCACTTCTACCAGGTTCTATACTTGCCTGTATCTAAATGGACAAAATTATCCCGGGGATAATAACCCACGCCACCTTGCGCCATTGCTAGCGTCGTATTTTTAATAGTTTTACAGGATACCCCTTCAACCCTGATGTCGATCGCCCTACCTTGTAAGTGATAACTATGTTCGGCAACCCCATGGCTATTTTTGCGTAATTGGGCATTGGTAAACGGAGAGCGATATCCGGAGATGATCTGAAAAGATTTATTAAGGCCAAGGTTTTGCTTCAGATCAAACAATTGATCCAATAGTGCAGTATCAATGGGGTGAACATCATCGGTACGGAAATCGCGAAGCAGATAATTGATTTCTTGTAATGCATCTTTAATATAATTGCCGCGTTCAAAATAGGTTAACTTTAGTTTTTCTCCGGTATGCGTATGTTCGAAGGCGGGCGTCCTGTGTCCAGGATTTTGGTGATAACGGGTGTGTGATTGCTGAGTAATTCCCTGCCAACCGCCACCTCGGATGACTGCAGTTTCAACCCCGCATCCGCTCAATGCCAGCACAGAGCCATAGGCAATTGTTTTCAGAAATTTGCGCCTTGATGATACCGTATTGTCTTCGTCAATTTTCATGTTTATTAATAATCGCCCGTTCAAGGTTACAGTTCATATAACAACTCTTTTATTTATTAGTTCAATAAGTTTAGACTGATTCTTCAGAATTTATATGAATTCAAGTCTGGCCTGAAATTTACTGGTATTTATTAGAAGCATCTGTCAGGTTAAATTCAATCAAGCGAGTCGCTCATTTTGAGTAAAGATTTTTCTGGGTGTCCTACCCAAAAATCCTCAAAATTTGAGCGACGGTTTAAATTGCTGCGCAAGCCCGAGCCGTCCTGCTTCTCTCGCCGGATACCCAGCAAGGGGATATCCAACATCGTTCTCGCAATGACTTTACGCCATCGACATCGGCCGATTGCATTTTCCCTTCGCAAACAGCATGCTCGATAAAACGCCGTCTCGATATGGCTACTCGCGACTAAAATTCACGCGCTTCCCGACCCCGGTTCAGCGCATTCCCTGAATTTCAGCGCAAGAAGATTTTTTCCCAGCCATTTATTCATTGATTAATGTAACCATGGGGGAACGACAGCAAAACATTTAGCCCTGATGTCGATATCAAGGTGCTTGCTGGAAATAAAGCAGGAACTGACAAAATTTAGGCAAAACCGTCACAGGTCAGTAAGTTCGGGTCGACGCGACCGAGTCGGGAGAGAATGGGTTTGTTGTTTTTAATGTGGGATTGCCTTTCTGTGAGCGATCTGATGGTAAGATACCAAATTCTGCAGTTGCAAATCGCAGGCAAATCTAGTTTATGACATGAAACGCACGTAAATGAAACTTTTTGCTAAGTCCTTGTTCGAATGCACATCGACTTACAGCTTGGCCTGTTGGCCATATCGGCCCGAAATAATTTTACCTTGTTCCATTGGGGCTGATTTGGCAAGGTATTTTTGGCGGAAGTGGCTATAAATATTTGTGGGCAATGGAAGCTGCAAACAACTGATTATGTGCTCAAACCGATAAATGACCTTCTTTCTGGACATCCCAAGCGCGATGCCTTGTTGGTTATAGGTAAGTATGCCCAGCTTTTAATCAATACTTTTATTTGGGCGCGAGCTGACTTAATGAAAATGGCCACTTATTTGGGTGCTTTCAAACCCCTTCTCTTCTGGCTGGCTGCTGTCATCATGGCTTTACCAGCAGTCGTCAAAGCCAATCCGAACGAAATTTTTGTCAGCCAGGACGTACTGGCCTACGGGTTTTCTATGACTCCCTTACAAAGGCATAACGAAGTCGATCCGCGCAAGGCCATCACCTTGGAGGCAGTGGGCTTGGGCGCACGCTTATCCAAGGTCGAATTGATGGATGCCGCTGGAAAAATCTTGTTTGAGGCGAAGGATCAAACCAGCATAAGCTTGCCCGCACCCCTCGATTTTGGGTCCCACTATACAATCAAAGTGACGACAGAGCGATCATTGTTTGGGCAGTCCGAGACCCGCGAAATAAATATAACAACGGTCGCAGTGCCGAAGTTGGAAGGGCCTATACTAACAATGTTGGTGCCGGACGCATCGGTGAGCCTGCATTTCGACCAGCCGGTGAGCGATGTGCAGGCCACGGGCGACTTGATGTTGAGCGCGAAACCCGATGCGTCCGGCCAGAACATCCGGTTACTGGCCAGTTCTTATGTACAAGACCATAGCTACCCGCTCCATTTGAACTATAAAACCGCCACGGGTGTACCACTGCCACCGCTAACCCTGGAATTAAGGACTCCTCCGCCCCTTACCGTCGAAACCAATGTCCGGGGATTGACAGATTTAGGCTTGATGCTGCCACTGAAACTGACTTTTAGCGAACCCTTGGCCGATATAGCGAATGCAGCGGGCCAGCTCCAAGTACAAACCCGTGAAGGCAAAGCCGTCCCTGGAAAATGGCGCTGGATTGGGGATCGCCAACTTAAATTCACCCCCCATCCTGCTTGGCCGGCCTCAAGCACTATTGAAGTCAGCGCCGACGAGCAAAACTTAAGGAGCGCACGGGGCGGGATGCTGGAGCAAGCCCTGGTCGGGCAATTCAGCATCGGCACGGACCGGAGGCTTTTCGTTTACCTCGACAGCCAAACTGTGGAGGCCTTGGAAAATGGCAAAGTGGCCCGCACCTTCAAGGTCAGCACAGGCAAAAGTAAAACACCCACGGTGACGGGTACATATTATATCTATGACCGCTACCGCCACAAAACCATGCGTAGCGATGTCGACCAGGGACAGCGCGGTTTCTATGAAGTGAAAGATGTGCCTTATACGCAGTTCTTCCATAAAGACTATGCCTTCCATGGCGCGTTTTGGCATAATAATTTTGGCCATCCCGCCAGCCATGGCTGCGTCAACATGGCCACTAAAGACCAAAACAAACGCTGGCCCAATGTCTCCGAGGATGCCGGATGGCTTTATCATTGGGGGGCTTTGGGCATACCGGTAACAGTGACATATAAGGTGTCCGAGCCGCTTCAGGCCGGTCATGTGCCTTCCAAAGTAAGCAAAAGCGCGAATGGAACGGCTGGTGCGATTCCTCCCAAGATGGCCGCTAGGTAAGTCTTAATGGAAGAGTAGTTGCACAGGTAGGTAGCCGTATTTAATTGCAGGGAACTGCTCTTCCAGTAAGGCTATTACAAACTTGCGCTCTAAAAAATATTGGCGGAAGAATTGCCAATTCGCAAATAAAACACTTTCCTGATAACACCAAGAACATAGTTAATCCTGATTGCGTACAAGTTTCCGCAACTTTATAGTTAAAAAAGACTCAAAAAGGAT
>CAYSYU010000056.1:0-7548 GCA_964435245.1 uncultured Methylomagnum sp. | reverse complement strand
CCGCCTATGCCTGGCCGGATGTTGAAATTGGCTGAGGCTTATGGGTAATCAGGTATTTTTATGTACTTAATGCGCTATGGTATCGCTAATCTGTGTCAGAAACATACCAATGGATATTAAAGCTGGGATTTGTCAAATATGAACCATACATCGGACTTAACCGAAAGGGCAACGGCTTTACAAAAGTTGCTTGCTTCAAAGCAAACATTGTTGCTGTCGACGGCATCAGCCACAGGCATACCTGGTATCAGTTATGCCCCTTTTGTCCGGGACGGAAAGGGATGTTTCTATATCCTTATCAGTGAACTGGCGGTGCATACGGATAACCTGTTCGTCAATCCACAAGCCTCGGTGATGTTTGTTCGCCATGAATCCGAATCGAACAACCTGTTTGCCCGTGAACGTGCCATATTTGACTGCTCGGTTAAGGAAATAGGCCGGAGTGATGGCATTTATCAAGCCCAGTTGATGGCCATGCAAGATCAATTTGGGGAAATTGTCGGGGTATTGCGGTCATTGTCCGATTTTCACCTGTTTGCCTTATCGCCCGAAAGTGGCTGCTATATGGCCGGGTTCGGGCAAGCCTACACGATAAACGTCAAGGATGGCTCACTTTCCCCGTTGAGGAAAAGCCATCAAAAATCCAGCTAAGCAAATGGTTTTGGTCATTTGCCTTGAAAGGGAGGGCAAAGCCTAAAATAAACAGAACAAATACAGAACATTCGGGATATACTTTTGGCTTTCCCTAATAAGCGCATTGTATGTTCAGCCTGTTCCAACAACTCTTTTATCCCCACCCTAAGCCCAGTAAGGTCTTCACTCCCTTATACAACGGCAAAGTGTCCGCAGGTTTTCCGTCCCCTGCCGACGATTATGTCCAAAAAACCTTGGACTTGAACGAATTGCTGGTACAAAAACCAGCGGCCACTTTTTTTGTCCGAGCACAGGGTGAATCCATGCTAGGTGCTGGCATCCATCCCAACGATATTTTGGTGGTAGACCGTTCTATTGAACCGAAGTCAGGCAAGATCGTTATTTGCGCGTTGAATGGTGAATTGACGGTAAAACGGCTGGCACGGGTAAAAGGAAAGTGGAAACTGAAATCAGAGAATGTAGATTATCCCGATATTCCCGTCCATGAAGAATTGGAATTGGTGTTATGGGGTGTCGTGACCAACGTGATCCACCCCGTGTGATGCAACCGCTGATTGCCCTGGCCGATTGCAACAATTTTTACGTGTCGTGTGAGCGGGTGTTCCGGCCTGACCTCATCGGAAAGCCTGTGGCGGTGCTCAGTAACAATGACGGCTGCATGGTCGCCCGTAGCCAGGAGGTAAAAGACTTAGGGATTAAAATGGGAGTGCCCGTATTCCAAGTGCAGCACTTGGTCAATCAACACAACATCCAATTGTTTTCATCGAACTATACCTTGTACGCGGATATGTCCGCACGAGTGATGTCAATCCTGGAAGGATTCGCGCCCAGCATCGAAATCTATTCCATTGACGAAAGTTTTCTGGATTTAACCGGGATTTGTGAGAAAGACCCGGTTGCTTACGGACAGAAAATAAGGAAAGCAGTGTTTAGGGCAACGGGCATTCCGGTTTGCGTCGGCATGGGATCGACAAAGACTTTGGCCAAAATCGCCAATTACGGCGCAAAGAAATGGAAACATACCGACGGTGTGCTGGACTTGTCCGACCCAGACCGCAGGGAAAAATTTATGAAGCTCGTGCCAGTGGGTGAAGTCTGGGGTATTGGTTCACGAACCACGGCAAAACTCAACCAACTAGGCATCAAGACTATATGGGATTTAGCCATCCAACCCAGTAAACGCATCCAAGCCCAGTTCAATGTTATGGTAGCCCGGACTATCCTGGAGCTAAACGGTATTAGTTGTATGTCACTGGAAGAAATAGCGCCAGATAAACAACAGATCGTGTGTTCCCGCAGCTTTAGCCGAAAACTGACTGACTTCAAGGAACTGTCCGAAGCCCTGGCGGAATATTGCACACGTGCAGCGGAAAAGCTCAGGCAGCAACAATCGGTCACTGGCTGTATCAGCGTGTTTATCAGGACAAACTTGATCAAACCATCAGAACCCCAATACCAAAGCTCTGCCAGCATCAAGCTTAGTGCCGCGACCCAAGACACCCGCGTAATAATCACAACAGCCAACCGATTGTTGAAGGAACTGTACAAACCGAATTACAAATACCATAAATGCGGTGTGCAACTCAGCCATATCCAACCGGCCTTATCGTTTGCTCAAGACGACTTGTTCGATTTAGCCGGTAATCCATTACCTGGAAAGAGCGGTCAATTGATGCAGGCATTCGACCAGATCAACCGGCGCTTTCCCAAAAGCATTGCCATGGCGGCATCGGGTTTTGACCAAAGCTGGAAAGCCAAGGCCGAGCGGATCACCAAGCATTACACGACCGATTGGAATGAGTTGGTGGACGCTTATTGCCGTTGATGGCGCAAAAGAAATTACACTCCAAAAGTTATACCTGCTATTTTTTAACTGTGTTGCCGTATCTTAGCCGTATGGATAAATTCTTCCCGATGGGTTTCGTATGAAAAAAATTGAGCGGGTCTGTTTTTTATTGGTGTTCCTGGGATTGCCTCCGCCACTGCTGGCCGATACCTTTGAAGCCCAAGTTGTGGGTGTGGGTGATGGCGATACCCTGACTTTATTGACGGCAAACAAAAAACAGGTCAAGGTGAGGTTGGTCGAAATAGATGCGCCGGAGAAGAAACAGGCATTTGGGCAACAATCAAAAAAATCCTTGTCCGATTTATGTTTTAGGAAATCCGTCCAAGCGGTGGTAAAAGGCAAGGACAAATACCGACGGTCGTTGGCCAGGCTATATTGCGATGGTGTTGATGCCAATGCCGAACAGGTCAGGCGCGGTATGGCATGGGCTTTCCTGAAATACCTGACTGACCCAAGTATCGCCAGAAGCAAGAAAGTCGGACTATGGGTTGATCCGAACCCAATTCCTCCTTGGGAATTCCGCCACCCAAGGACACCCGCAGTGACACACGCACGGTTCCTTAACATCCCGCATTCTGAAACGTTTTCATGCGAAGGCAAGAACGCCTATTGCAAAAGCATGAAATCCTGTGCCGAAGCCATGTACTACCTGAAAAAATGCGGTGCCGAAAAGCTAGACCGCGATGGGGACGGGATCCCCTGCGAGAAACTATGCAAGTGAAACGGGCTTGATACAGTTGCCGTCATTATACCTTGGGTTGTTTGCCCAACTGCTGACAGGGATTGTATTCATACCGAAATATGCATCAACTGCCAATAACGCTTGAAGGTCGTCTTTTTTTTGTTTGCCCGTCTAATCAAACTTGGTAATTTTGCGGGTCAATAATCACGGGCATCCGACGATGGCTCGGCAACACTAACAGGTCGGCGGAAGTGGTTGTGTGGGGTGCAGGAATAAACCATTTCACCAACTTGTTCCCAAGGTTTCCATAGTCCAGCAAAGGCGAAGCTGTACAGATTAAGTTTTTTTGGTTTAAAGATACTCGTCAGGAAACCGTATCGCTTAAAGCCGGATACCCGCTTGTTTGGGTCAGCCTCTGCCAAAGCTCGTGGATAATCTGGTCGGATATGTCATCTGGATGCATAGGCCCGCACGAATTAAGCAATGGGCTTTGCGAATCCCAAAACCCGAATGCATTGCGGATCGCCATTCCCAAACTAAAGTGCAAGTTGATTAGCTCCTCCTGCGGCATAGCGGCGATGGCAGCCTTGTGTTCAGGATCAAGCATGGTGAACAATCGGTCTACCGTTTCGGTTATGGTTTTGGGTGGTTCGATGGTCTTTTGGATAAGTTCTGGCCAGATTTCATTCATAGCATTCTTTTCCGTTAATATTGGGTAATAAGCCATTTATCGTTTGCGCTTGACAGGCAAGGCTGATGGTTTACAAGAAACCTTACTTAAAGATATATATTTTTTCGATACACCAAACTTCCCCTATTTGTGCCTCTATCTAACTAACAGCAGAAGCCGGTATTTAATCCATTATGGCAATTGGAAATTAGGTTAGCGTTAATCCACCGTGACGTGGGTTGTGTCGAACATAAACTTTCTTCGCAAACAACAGGCTGGAAAACAGCAAGAACAACTGAAAAAATGCCATGCCTGCAATTAAAAAAACAGCGCCCAGTAACATCATGCCATTTATCAGTTTCATGCCGAATTGCCCCGTCGATTATTTTTAGGATGTAGAGTAATCTTCTGCCAAATAATTCAACAAGACAAGGGGAATATTTCACAATGGAAATACCACAAAGCCAGTATTTACGGGGCTTTTAGGGGGACAGCAGAGGTTAGTTGCCGATCTGCAACAATTGGTTGCCGGACAATTTCCAGGTTCGAAAAGCCCATGCCAATTGGCATCAGGGAATGAAAAACGAAACATAATATGAAGCTAGAATTTCGGCTGTTTTTGTCAAAACGCAACAAAACGACAGTGTTTCCCCCGCCCAAAATTGACAGGAAAATAGCCTAAATATTTTTTTTCCGTGAACTTTGCGCTTTCATTTTCCTTGGCACGACTTGCCTAATTCATATCACTAATAGGTTACAAACCGAATCATCCACAAAGCACAGTAAGCGTTTTCCTTCACCCCGCTCCTCGACTACGAGTGCTTTGCTGCCTCATCCGTCATTTCTCGTCCCCTGATATAGCGGTCAGGCAATGAATTCAATTACACTAACGGGGTGCCCCTAAAAGTTTAAGAATTGTGTCATGCCAATTTCAATAAAAGTGCCAAAAGCCCTGGCAGATAAATTTTCTGCCATCACTGTGCTTACCGACGCTTTCAGTAAAAAACACCTCAATGACGAATACCTTCAGTTGATCCATCAAGCAATTGGTGCCTTGGCGAGAAAACGTCCTTCTCCATTACTAAAGGGAAAGGAAAATGTTTGGGCTGCGGGTGTGGTCCACGCCGTTGGCCATGTAAATTTCCTGGACGACCCGTCCCAATCGCCGCATTGCAAATCAAAAACCATCTATGAGCATTTTGGCATTGCCGCGAGCACGGGCCAAAACAAGTCAAGGGAAATTAGGGATATGCTCGGTATGGGGCCAATGTCGCCCGAATGGACTTTGCCTAGCCAGCTCATCGATAACCCGATGGTGTGGATGCTACAAGTCGACGGTATCGTTGTTGATATTCGCCAGGCACCTATTGAGCTTCAAGAGTTAGCTTTTGAGCAAGGCTATATCCCCTTTATCCCTGGGAAATAGTAAGATTAAGGTAATTACAAGTTACTAAAAACTTATGAATATTCCATATTTTCAATTGGATATTGTTTCTCTTTGTCGATTTTAACTCACTACTCCAAAGGAGACGGTGGCTCAAATCAACCAACGCAGACTAGTTCGGCCATAACATTCGATGTTCTCGGGTTTTATTTCGAGTTCGCAGGTGCGCTTGTGATCGTTAACGAATACTCAGGGCTTGCCGTGGCATCGGCTCACCTATATTTCTTTCGCAGATCCCAAGCATGCATGTCCCTTAGGTTTAATTTATCACGCTGGAGGTCAGTTATGAAGAGCCCCACTAACCAATCTTTTACCGCCTTTGTTGGTATTGACTGGGCTGACAGAAAGCACGACGTTTGTGTCCGACCAGCAGGCAGTGAGTCGCGGGAGTTTTCGATCATCCAGCATAACGTTGACATGATCAATGACTGGGCGCAATCCTTAATCCAGCGCTTTGGCTCGCCCATCGCAGTTGCTGTTGAATTGTCGAAAGGCCCGATTGTGTCTGCGCTGCAGAAATTTGACTGTTTTGTCATTTATCCAATTAACCCTTCAACTTTGGCCAAGTACAGGCAAGCGTTTACGCCCAGCAGGGCAAAAGATGATCCGACCACCGATGCCGAGTTCGCTGTTGATTTACTTTTAAGACATCCTGATCGCTTTAAACCGTTGCGGCCACAAAGTATGGAAATGCGGGCGCTAGCAACGCTGGTTGAACAACGAAGGACGATGGTTGACGAAAAAAACCGCATCACTAACCGCTTACGCACTGCATTAAAGCAGTATTATCCACAGGTATTGGACTGGTTTGACCATATCGACACCCCGTTATTTTGTGATTTTATACGGCAATGGCCAACCCTGATCCAAGTCAAGCGTGCCAGGAAGAACACCCTGGAAACATTTTTTCATCAACATAACATGCGTTTTGCCCAGGTTTTGGACGCCCGATTAGACGCCATAAAAACAGCAACGCCTTTGACGATGGATGACGCCATTATCATTCCTTACCGGCTACAGGTGCAGGTATTGATCGAACAGTTGAGCGTTACCCTGGAGGGGATCAAACAATTCGACCAAGCCGTTGAAAGTATCGCAAGAAAACACCCTGATTTCCCCTTATTCGACGCCTTGCCAGGCGCAGGTCCATCGCTCGCACCCAGGCTGTTGGTGGCGTTTGGAGAACAGCGGACACGATACCCAAGTGCGGCAGACTTGCAAAAATACGCAGGTATTGCACCGGTGACTGAGCGCAGCGGCAAAAAACATTGGGTGCATTGGCGCTGGCAGTGCCCGACATTCCTGCGGCAAACATTCACCGAATGGGCAGCACAGACGATCAACAAATCGTTCTGGGCTGGCCAATACTATCGGCAACAGCGAGCAAAAGGCTGTTCCTATCAAGCAGCAGTACGCGCTTTGGCGTTTAAGTGGATCCGCATTATTTACCGTTGTTGGCAAACGGGCAAACCTTACAATGAATCAACCTATCTAAAAGCTTTGGAGCATCGCGGCTCTCCATTGCTAAAACAGGCCTGAAAAACAGTCAAAATATCTTGACGGACTAACTCAGGGCGTGAACCCGTCGTTCACGGGTTCGTTATTATAATCTTAGGATTATGAAAAACGGACACTCATTTTTTTCGTCAACAAATTGTTGGTAGTAAGTTGATTCTTTAAGTGTGATCCGACAACGAATGAACAAAATCATTGCTGAAGCAATCTTATTTTCATCTTTGCAAAATCCCACCGCATTGGCAAACGAACCCCTGATATAGATGAGGAGATGCCGTCCCGTTGGCATACCTTAAGCCCCTGTTTACACACCAGTTTAAAAATACTGGCAATTTTCTGAATAGTATAAAATAATTAGCGCCAAGGGGTATTGAGGCTCAATGTTTCATTCATACTACTTATAATTGCCAGGGGGATTCTGTTATGGCGCTAAATCTTTATGAAAAATATGGAGGTTTCTCTACCGTTTCCAAAATTGTCCATGATTTTTACAAAAAGGTTCTGGATTCCGATATTCTTAGCCACTATTTCGAAAAAGTTGAGATGTCCAACTTGATTAACCATCAGATTCAATTTTTTTCAACGTTGTTGGGTGGTCCGGTTACTTACGACATTAGGCAAATTGACGAAATACACAAACGGTTAAATATAACTGATGTTGCCTTTCAGGAAGTAATTGACTTGTTGTCGGAGTCGCTCGAAGACGCTGGCATGGATAACGCCGATGCTAAAAATGT
>CAYSYU010000055.1:0-7603 GCA_964435245.1 uncultured Methylomagnum sp. | reverse complement strand
CACCTGAAACAAAGCCTACCATGCTGGTTTTCAGACCGACATTCCCAAGCGTGGGGTGGTTGAGGTGTTGTTTCGTTTCTTGCCTTTTCTTTGCCAATGCAAGGGATTTAAGTATACTGGCTTAAACAAAATTGCGGAGCTAAGATCATGCCTCAAATTGATTTAGAAAAATTGCCTGAGTTTGCCCAAGCCGAATTAGAAGATTTTTATCAGTTTTTGCTGCAAAAATACACGAAGCAAACGAAAATGCTTGATGCGACGAATATTCCGCTCGCGCCCCGGTTAGTCGAGCCGTTTGTCCCTCTTTCCCGCGATGCAATCTATGAACGATAAGTGCTTTGTAGATTCCAATATTTGGCTATACGCTTTTATGGATGAGAATTCATCTAAACGCGATAAAGCATTAAACGTTATCGAGGGTGCGGGAACTGTCTTAAGCACCCAAATTATCAATGAGGTATGTTGTAACTTGTTGCGGAAAGCGGGTTATACCGAACTGGAAATTCAACAAACCGTAGCCAATTTTCGTACGCGTTACCCCATTTTGAACGTAACCACGAATATTATCTACCGTGCATCTCAACTACGAATTTCCCATCGCTTTTCATACTGGGACAGTGTGGTCATGGCAACGGCAATGGAAGCCAATTGCGACATCGTTTATTCCGAAGATATGCAAAATGGCCTTCAAATTGGCGATTTAAAAATTGTAAATCCTTTTCTTTAAGTTAGCAGTGGGTTTCTATTTCTGCCCACGAGATAACAAATCGGCAATGCAACTGGGTCATCCCAAGGGCACTTGTCTTCAGGTTATGAAGGCAAAAAACCGTCCCCCCGCAAATCTCACCCCTAGCCAGCGACCCAAGGTAACGTGTTTGGCTTAAGGCGAAAGTTATCTTGACCAAGTGAGGGATTCGGGGTCTTGAAACGTCATATAAGGATAACAATTGCGGGTTTTCTTCATTGTTGTTGCAAAAGCCATGTCGTGACCCTGCCATAACAATAAGCCGATACGTGCTAGAGAGGAAATATGTCAAAATTTGTCTTAAGAAGCCGACATGGCTTGGTCATTTGCTGTTTAGCCCTCTTTGCCAGCGGGTGTGCCGAGCAGACATTGCAGGCGACCAAGCTCGACCCGCAAGCACCTTTCCCTGTGTCCCAACTTAGCAGCCCTGTTCCGGTAAGCGCCGTAGAGCAAAAACTGGCTGCCCTTCCTGACGGCAAGCTGTATGTCTCCTGGTGGGAGAATTCAGCCAATGCCCAAAGCAACTTGAAGATTTCCGCGCTTGACGGCGACAATTGGACACTGCCCAGCCCCATTACCCCTATGCAAAATATTGTCGATGCCCAGGTCGTCCCCATCGGCAACGACAAATTGGCGGCAATGTGGATGTCGGGCAATCCCGCCCCAAACGGCGAGGGCGAAGTCCACGACATCTATCTTGCCAGCAGCGACAGTAGCGGTAAGCTGTGGAACAAACCGTTACGGGTTAACCAGGAAGCCATGAGTTCGATGAAAGAAAGCCCGGCGATTGCCGCACTGGCTGACGGCTCATTAATGGCGGCCTGGATCGACATGCGCAACCTCAAGATGACCCCGCCCAAGAAACCCGGCGAGGAAATGGGCATGGAGGGGTTTACGTCCCTTTACGTTGCCCGGGTTGCCCAGGACAATGCAAAGTCTTCCGAGATGCTGGTCGATAAGGAATTTTGCGAATGTTGCGGGCCTGCCTTAACTTCGGACGGCAATGACGGTTTGCTGAGCTACCGGGACCTAAAACCGGACAACATCCGTGACCCAGCCTTTATGCGGGTTTCCCAAAACAGTTTCAGCCAACCTTCTACCGTGCACAATGACCACTGGAAAATCGATGCTTGCCCGTCCAAAGGCCCGGCCATTTCACGGTATTACAATACCGTCGGGGTGGCTTGGCTGACCTCGGCCAACGATAAGCTCATTATCCGCACTGCCTTTTCCAGCGACAAGGGCAAGCAATTTTCAGCACCGGTTGACTTGGAACTGGATGCCGCCGCCAGCGTCAGCGCCATCGAAATGGAAAACCCGCATTCGGCCTTAGTGGCTTGGACAAGCACAGGCAGCAAAGGGGAAACCCTTAAGGTTGCCAGGGTTTTCGACGATGGCCGGATTGAACACGGCACGACCGTCCATGCCCTCAACAACGGCGGCGCCTATAAATGGCCGGGGCCGCGCATGGCAAAGTCAAACGGTTCGGTTATCTTTGCCTGGAATGATGAACAGGGAAAAAAACTGGGATTGGTAAAGGTTAAGGTGGATGAATGATGCCCCAGTCCCGACTCTCCGGCTTATCCTGGCTTTTTGTTCCGCTAGTATTGCTTCTGTTCACCGCAACGCAGCCCGCCATTGCCGAAGACGCTGGCAAAGCCATCCCCGCCCCAGCCTTTGACGCTACCGATTTAGAAGGAAACCCCATCCGCCTAAGCCAGTATAAAGGCAAGGTAGTGGTGCTTAATTTTTGGGGCACCTGGTGTAAGCCCTGCCACAAAGAAACGCCGGATTTAGTCGCCATTCAACAGCAATTTGAAAGCAAAGGTTTGATTGTCATCGGTGCGGCCATGGACCAAGGCAACCAAGACGGCATAAAAGCCTTTGCCAAAAAATATTTCGTCAATTACCCCATCATCAGTGCAACCAGCGCGCTCAACCATGATTACGGCGTTATCGTCGCACCGACGACCTTCATCATCGACAAAACCGGCAAACTGGTATACCGCCACGTCGGGGCCATCAACCGCCAGGGCTTGGCGAAGCTGGTGTCACCGTTGTTTTGATCTGTGCCGGATAAGTCGGCCAAAAAAACCGACCGGTTTTTGCGCCATCGAAAGTGCGCCATATCACGCAACTACTGTGTGATATGACACACTTTTCTGCAAGGCGGGTTATTGAAATCATCGGAAACGCTGGCCATTCCTGGATTTAACGATTACGGTATAGAAATTGCTTTACTATATATTATCATCGTGGCTTGCACCCGATTTGAGAAAATGCCCAGGCAGGATTGTATACTCCCGATTACAAAAAAACGTACCGCTTAGGCAGCTATGCAAAGTTTACAACACCCCCTTGACAGCCTGTTTATCCAGCATCGCCAGAACCTGATCAATATGCTGTTCCCATTGGTTGGCTGCTATCAAACCTCGGAAGATATAACGCAGGAAGCTTATGTAAAAGTCACCGATGCCTTCCAACAATACCCCATACAATCGCCGCGGGCATTTTTGTTCCAAACCGCCAGGAACCTTGCCCTGGATCATTTGCGTAAAGAAAAGGTAAGAAACCTGTATTTGGAGCGCAATGCCGATGAAACCACCCTGGCGCAAATTGCCGCATTAAGCCCCAACCCCGAAGCGAAACTCCACATCGCCCAACAAGTGGACTTGCTCCTGAAGATGCTGGCAGAACAACCGCAGCGGCGGCGGGAAATGCTCATCCTGCACAAGGTTCATGGCTGGCATTACCCCAAAATTGCCGAACATTATGGCTTGTCGCTCAGTGCGGTCGAAAAAAACGTCCGGATAGCGTAAGCCCATTGCCTGGCTGCGGCAGCAAATTTTGATCTTGGGCAATAACGGGAAAACCACAAATTAATGGCCTGCCTATGTCCGTATTTTTGCCTTTCAAACGTCTAGGCTAATAAGGGTACAATGGCAACGCCCCATAATAAATGCCATCCCCGTTAAAGCCGTCCAGCAACCGTAACGACAATCCACTACTTATTTGCCATTTAATGAACCAGCCGCTTTCCGAAGACAGTGACCAAACCGATTTGCCGCCGATGAGCCAGGTAAACAGGGAAGCGTTAACCTGGTTTACCCAGCTCAGGGACAAACCGGTAGGCGTAAGCACGTGGTCTGCCTTTGAAAGCTGGTGCGCGCAAAATCCGGAACACCGCATGGCCTATCAGCGGATTGCCCAATTCTGGGAGTCAGAACCATTTAACCGGGCGCTAACGGCTGCCGATACCCAAGCGATGCCAAATCCCGCAAATTGGAGACATTTTAGGAATAATCCCTTGTTGGCGATGGCAGCCAGTATGCTGCTTGCAGTCGGCATCCTTACCTATAGCGATGCAAAAATTTCCTGGCAAGCCGATGCTTATACCTCCGTCGGACAACAGCAAAGCGTGCACTTGGCGGACGGCTCGACGGCATTGCTGGATACCGATTCGGCACTGGCCATCCATTACGGCAAAAACCGCCGTGAAGTTGAACTGCTTAAAGGCCGGGCTTTTTTTGACGTCCAGCCGGATAAGTCGCACCCTTTCGTGGTCGTCAGGGCGAAAGCGGATATCCAGGTCGTCGGCACCCGGTTTGCCGTCAACACCGAAGGCGAGCTACCCTTGGTCGTCCAACAGGGTACCGTTCGCTATCGTCAATCGGCAAGGCAAGACTTGACAGTCCAAGCGGGTGAACACGTGCAATTGTCCGGCACTACGCCATCGTTGGGACTTAACACGGCCCAAACAAACCTGTTCGACTGGACGCAAGGCCGCCTGATTTTCCGCAACCAACCCTTACAGGCAGTCTTGCAAGAGCTAGACCGCTACCAGCCCGGCATCATCGTGCTGAGCAACCCAAAACTGGCAAACCTCAAAGTCACCGGCAATTACAGACTGGAGCAACCAGGGCACATCATCACCTCATTGGTCCAAATTGCCGGAGCCAGCTTACGTCAACTCACGCCATACCTCACATTAATCTATTGATGCAATATCGGGATATTTCAGGCAACCAACAGCCTGATACACCCAATTCCCAGCCAAAATCCCCGCATAAAAATAATTTCCACAAAATTTACGTGTTTTGCTTGCCCAAACGTCTAGGGATAGAACGTAAACAAAAGGAATGCGTATGAACCCGATTTCAATTCCCAACCTAAGCCGACTCAAGCTTTACCCCTTGCACTGTGCCCTGGCCTTGCTGGTTATCTTATTAACTATCGGTAACTCCCATGCCGGGGACAAAGGGACGCTTAACTTTAACATCCCGGCACAACGGCTGGACGATGCCTTAAACCAATTTGCCAACATAACCGGCTGGGAAGTCGGCTTTCCGGGCAACATGGCAAACAACCTCCAAACACCAGGGCTTCATGGCCGTTTTACCCCGCTCCAGGCACTGGCCAAACTGCTGCAACATTCCGGCTTGGAATACACGCTAACGGGCGGCCATATCGTTAACCTTCGCCCCAATGCGGATAGCTCAGCAGCCACAGCGCCAGAGGATAATTACCTCCTTCCCGTCGTAAAGGTAACGGCAGATAACCCCAAAAGCGACGAAACCACCCTCCCCAAAGTCACCGTGGAAGCCGACTCAGCTTACGACCCCGAATACTACGCCGACCCTTACAACAAAGATTATGTCCTGCCCAACGCCACCGCAGGCACCAAGACCGACACGCCGATCATGGAAACGCCGCTGAATGTGCAGGTGATTTCCAAGCAGGTGTTGAAAGACCGGCAGGTAATCAGGCTGGGGGATGCATTAAAGAATGTGAGCGGGGTGACCACAACGAACATCGGGAGTGGTGGCCCTAATTTTTTTGGCGGAACCGAGCAACCCATTTTTTTGCGGGGCTTTTCGTCAGAAACTTTCATGCGTAACGGCTTTCGACTGCAACAAGGTTCGGCCAGCCGGGAACTGGCCAATGTGGAAGCGGTCGAGGTGCTGAAGGGCCCTGCCGCCATCCTGTACGGCCAGGTAGAACCCGGCGGCATGGTGAATATTGTCACCAAACAGCCGTTGGCGACACCGTATTACGGCTTCACCCAACAGTTTGGCT
The DNA here is from genome assembly GCA_964435245.1 of uncultured Methylomagnum sp. Lineage (GTDB taxonomy): Bacteria > Pseudomonadota > Gammaproteobacteria > Methylococcales > Methylomonadaceae > Methyloglobulus. The sequence continues at coordinate 1,782 of CAYSYU010000055.1, read as the reverse complement.
CTTACGACCTGTACCGCAGCACCTTCGATGCCAGCGGCCCTTTGACCCAAAACAAGGATTTGTTGTACCGGGCCAACCTGTCTTATGAGAACAGCGGCTCTTTCCGGGATTTTGTCGGCAAAGAGGATGTGTTCTTCGCCCCAGTGCTGCGTTGGAACATCAGCCCCAAGACCCAGATAACCTTCGAGATGGAATATAACCACCTCCATCAGGGCCTGGACGCTCAATTTGTTTCCCTTATCCCTGGCTTTAAGATGCCGATTAGCCGCAACTACGGTGGCTATTCGCCCGGCACCACCGAAACCATTTTCGGCGGCTTCAACTGGTCGCACCAGTTTAATGACGACTGGACGCTCAAGCACCGCTTTTCGGTCAACCAGACATCGTTCAAAGGCCTCTCCCCGTTCCCACTCAGGGCAGGCACAAAGGCATTTCTTCAAAACATCTTTGGGGGGGCGATTTGGAACCAGCCCTGGTCGCACTGCCCGGCGGCTCGTATGTTGGGCGACAACTGGTTACGGGTGTTAGCCAGAACAATACCACGTCGACCAACCTGGATCTGGTCGGCCATTTCGATACCGTCGGCCTAAAACACACCCTGCTGCTGGGCGGCGATTATTACGGCCTTGACTCGAAATCTAATAACGGAGCCCCATCTTTCCCGGGGGTCTACTCATATATTCCCCTCAACAACCCAGACGGCCCTGCCACCCCGTTTGGCCCTCTCATACCAAACAACGATTTGACCACTAACCATACCGACCAGTATGGCTTGTATATCCAAGACCAGATCAAGCTGCCGCATGATGTCCAGGTCATGGGCGGCATCCGTTACCAATATATCCACCAAAACAATTTAACACGGTTTGGTGTCGGTGCTGCTCCTACTCGAGATGGGTCAACCCAAGATGCGGTCACGCCCCGGGTCGGCATCTTGTGGCACCCGAAGAGTTGGCTGAGCCTATACGCCAATTACGCGGAGAGCTTTGGAGCTCAAGTCGGCAACCCCAAAACCTTTGTCAGTGATGGGATCGGCAAAATCATCGACCCCACCAGCGCCGCACAGTATGAAGGCGGGGTTAAGTTTGAATTCTTCGACGGCAAGCTGCGCGCCAACCTGACTTATTACGACCTGACCAAGACCAATGTGGCGGTGGGGGACCCTAACCGTGTGCACAATTGCGGCGCTGGCCCCGGTGATTGTAGTATTGCGCTCGGCGAAGTCCGCAGCCGGGGACCGGAAATTGACATTACCGGGGAAATCCTGCCGGGCTGGAATGTCATAGCCACCTGGGCCAATACGGATATTAAGGTTTCTAAGAGCAATTCGGCAGGTGATGCCGTCGATGGGTTTAATGTTGGTGACCGTTTGCCCAGCGTCCCCCGGAATACCGGCAGCCTTTGGAGCACTTTTGAAGTCCAGGGCGGTGATTTTAAGGGCTTGAACTTCGGCGGCGGCATCACCCTGCGCGATGGCCAGATAGTGCCCGATGGAGGTGGAGGCCCAACTTCCAAACTCCCCGGTTATGCCACTGTTGACCTGTTGGCGGGTTATAGCCGTCAAGTCGGCGATGCCAAGGTGTCCGTCCAGTTGAATGTCAATAATCTCCTGGATAAGCAATATTTGTCCAGCCGTTCTGATTTTTCGACAGGTCAAGGCACTTGGGCGAATTTCGGCACGCCACGGACGTTTATGGGGCAGGTGAGTGTGCAATATTAGGCCGAACCCTCCAGTTCGGAAGTGCGCTTCTGCCTAAAGACGGATAAAGGAATTGTAGAATC
>CAYSYU010000054.1:0-9180 GCA_964435245.1 uncultured Methylomagnum sp. | reverse complement strand
GTGTTTAGTATCACAGAAAACAGGACGGAAGGACTATAAAGGGTCGGACTGACACTTTCGGTAACGAGCAATAAATGAAATTACTGAATGGCTGGTATCGAGTAATAGCGATTGGGCAATGATTTCCATTACACTATAGGGATACTTCAAATAGTCTAAGAATTGCCCATGCCAACCTCCGTAAAAGTGCCAAAAGCCCTGGCAGAAAAATTTTCTGCCATCACTGTGCTTACCGACGCTTTCAGTAACAAACATCTCAATGACGAATACCTTCGGTTGATCCATCAAGCCATTGGTGCTTTGGCGAGAAAACGTCCCTCCCCCTTACTAAGGGGAAAAGAAAATGTTTGGGCTGCAGGCGTGATCCACGCCGTTGGTCAAGTTAATTTTTTGGACGACCCATCCCAATCGCCACATTGCAAATCAAAAACTATCTATGAGTATTTTGGCATTTCCGCGAGCACTGGCCAAAATAAATCAAGGGAAATTAGGGATATGCTTGGCATGGGGCCAATGTCGCCCGAATGGTCTTTGCCCAGCCAGCTCATCGATAACCCAATGGTGTGGATGTTACAAGTCGATGGGATCGTTGTTGATATTCGCCGGGCACCGATTGAACTACAAGAGTTGGCCTTCGAGTAAGGCTATATCCCCTTTATTCCTTCCAAACAGCCATAGATGTCGAATTGAAGCTCATGGAAATCACCTGAGGGGGTTTGTATTATTATGTATTGCAATGTTCTATACAAATATGTATTATTAATTGATATACATTGGAGTATAGCCATGCCACAAATACAAACCAAAGAAGCCGTTTCCATCAATATCCGTGCAAAAGCCAAGCAGCGTGACCTTATCGACCAAGCGGCGACCCGTTTAGGCCGTAGCCGGTCTGATTTTATGCTTGAAGCCGCCTGCCGTGAAGCGGAAGACGTACTGCTTGAACAGGCTTTTTTCTCGGTCGACGCGGGCACATTTTCTAAATTTCAGGCGCTGCTCGATCAACCCTTGCCGCCCACTGACAAATTACGCCGCCTACTCAAGACCAAAGCGCCTTGGGAGAAATGAATACATTACATCTCAGGCCGCCATCACCGATCACGGCGGATATTGGCCTGGCAGATTTCGACAGCGGTGAATTGTCCCTTAATGAATGGCTTAGGAAACGTGCGTTAAAAAATCATTTAACTGGAGCTTCACGTTGTTTCGTACTTTGTTCCGAAAACACTGTCATCGGATATTACAGCCTGTCTGCCGGGGCGATAAGCCATGAGGCCACCCCTAAGTCGATGCGGCGCAACATGCCAGACCCTCTGCCAGTGCTACTGCTCGGCAGGCTCGCCGTCGATAAGCGTTACCACAATAAAGGGTTCGGCCAGGCCTTATTGCGCGATGCGATGATTCGGGCTGTCAATGTATCTGGCAACGCTGGCGTTTTTGCCATCCTGGTTCACGCCCTAAATGACCCGGCCAAGCAATTCTATTTGTCCCGTGGTTTCGTGGAATCGCCTTTGCAGCCAATGACGCTTATGATGACCATAGAAACAGTTCGGTCAATATTGGCTGAGCCCAGTTGACTTTTTCCAATCAGTCGGAAAACTGACCGAGTTTGACCTCTTCCTCTCAGTTAAATTAATACTATTAAGCCTGCATTCATTGACGAGGGCTAAAATCTTTTCAACTTTAAGACATTTGAATCTTAATGTTGAGTCCTTTCGTCTCAATAATGTTTCATTTACTGGAGAAGAAAATGAAAAAAATGATAGCCTTAGTGTCTATTATAGCTTTTTCACTAGTCCTACAAGGCTGCGCCGTATACCCCCCATATGGGTATTCCGGAGGTTATAACGGCTACCAATCTAATGGAAACTATGGTGGCGGAAGGCACCATGGGTGGGGTGGTGGACATGGCTGGAATGGAGGAGGTAATGGTTGGGGCGGACATCATGGATGGGGAGGCGGCCATGACCATGACTGATAGTTATTTTTCTGGCGTCTTCTCAATATGCAATCTTCGCATTCTTATGTATAAAAGCTTTGACGATGCCTAAAGAACAAAACGCAAAGGATACTAAATCTTTTGCGTTGGCGTTCCCTGAAGTTAACACATATTATTAATATTCAATGAAGGAGTACAGGAAGCGTAACGATAGTGGAGCGGAGTACGACGACCCCCGGATAGCCGTAGGGCCGGGCGTTTTGACGGAGTTGTAGCGCGAGCGGAAGTGGAGTCGAAATGCAAGGCCATCCGACACGGCGTCAAGTCATTTGGGCAGCCGCGATGCGCAGCGTACCGGAGGGGAGTTGTGCATCGTGGCGAACCGAGGGAGACTGTAAATTAATTTGTGTAATTGCTTATCATTAATTCCCTTAATGGGAGAGGATAAGCATCATGAACAAAGCAGAACTCGAGGCGTTTGCCCGTGAAGCCGCCAAAAGCATAAAAACTGAAAAAGACCTCAATTCATTCAGCCAGATGCTGACCAAGGTCACCGTTGAGGCGGCACTAAATGCCGAATTGGATGAGCATCTGGGGTACGGCAAATATCAGCAGTCGGACACGGGGAACAGCCGCAATGGCTTCTCCCGTAAGATTTTAAAAACTGTTGACGCCAGTTCAAAAATGACCATGTAGACCCGGATATTCCGGTTGAAAAATGACTAGGGTTGTTAACCTTTCCTGCCCCATAACCAGCAGGAGTTTAAGAGGTGATAACCATGAGTATGTATGCGAAAGTCCGAAGGCTATTTTTCCATGAAAAGCTGTCCATCAATGAGATCGTTAGGCGCACCAGTTTGTCGCGCAACACCGTCAAAAAGTGACTCCGTGCCACGGAAGTCACTGAACTGCAATATCGGCGCCGTCCGATGCCAACCAAGCTCACGCCCTATGAGGATCAACTTAAGCAAGCCCTGATAGCCGATAGCCATCGCCCCAAGCGTGACCGACGCACTGCCTTGATGCTGCTCGCAGAATTGCAGGAATCGGGTTATGCCGGCAGCTACACCCGGCTCACTGACTATATCCGGCAGTGGCGTACGGCAGGCGGAACCGGAACTCGGACGGACTGCCTTTGTGCCGCTCAAATTCCGCCTTGGCGAAGCCTTCCAGTTTGATTGGAGCGAAGAGCCGCTGGTCGTAGGTGGCTTCTACCGTCGCCTGCAAGTGGCGCATATCAAGCTCTGTGCCAGCCGAGCGTTTTTGTTGGTGGCCTACCCGACGCAGAGCCATGAAATGCTTTTTGATGCCCACACCCGTGGTTTCCGGGTGTTCTGTGGTGTCCCGTTGCGGGGGATTCCGGCAACTGCTCCTGCGTTGCCCTACCTCCTGCATCCATGCAGTCGTACGATAACATGAAGACGGCGGTGGATAAGGTCCAGAGCGGCAAGGAACGGATCGTCAATGCCCGGTTTGCCGCACTTACCGCGCACTACCTGTTCGACGCCGATTTTTGCAATGTGGCGTCGGGCTGGGAGAAAGGGATTATCGAGAAAAATGTCCAGGACAGCCGGAGGCGGGTTTGGCATGAGGCCGGGCAACAGCAATTCAGCAATTTTGCCGAGCTGAATGCCTGGCTGGAACACCGCTGCCGGGCGTTATGGGCGGAATTGCCTTGCCCAGGAACTGAAGGCATAACGCGACAAGAGGCACTCGAGATGGAGCAACCCCACCTGATGCCCAGGCCTGGCAGTTTCGACGGCTACATCGAAGTCGTGGCCAGGGTTTCCAGCACCTGCCTGGTGACCGTGAAACGCAACCGCTATTCGGTGCCCTGCCATCTGGCCAAACGTAAGGTCAGTGTGCGCCTTTACCCCGGGCGTATTGAAGTCCATGCCGACGATGCCAAGGTAGCGAGCCATATTCGGCTGCTTGACCGTGATCAAGTCAGCTACGACTGGCAGCATTATATTCCCTTGATTGGCAGGAAACCGGGGGCGCTAAGGAACGGGGCGCCGTTTACCGACATGCCCAAACCCTTGCTGTCCTTGCAGCGTGCATTGCTCAAACGCCCTGGCGGTGACCGTGCCATGGCTGAAGTGCTCGCCTATGTGCCGAGCATCGGCCTTGAGGCCGTCCTGGCTGCGGCTGATGGCTTAACGGCCAGCGGCCATACCAGTGTCGAACAAGTCCGGCAGGTCTTGAATCGGCTCTCTGAGGCCAAGGATCCCAGCGTTCCGCAGGTAACAACCCCAGGGGTGCCCCTGCTGGATGAAGAACCGATCGCGGATACCGGACGCTATGGCCGGTTGCATCTAAGCCACCAGGCGCACGATTTCATCAAGGAGAGCGAAGATGCATGATCTGGAACAAGAATTGAAAGCACTGAAACTTTACGGCATGGCGACTGGCTATGCGGAAATTGCCAGCCAAGGCGGGGCTGCCTTGCAAGCCTCGGGATGGCTATTACGGCACTTGTTGGAAGCGGAGACGCTGGATCGCCATATCCGTTCTATTCGCTACCAGCTGCAATCAGCACGCTTCCCCGTGCATCGGGATATGGGCAGCTTTGATTTTGACCAAGCCCAAGTCGACCGTAATGTGATCGGCCAGCTTGCCAGCGCCGAGTTTACCACCGCGGCGCACAATGTGGTGTTCATAGGCGGCACAGGTACCGGCAAGACCCATTTGTCAACGGCCATCGGCATCAAAGCCATCACTGATCATGGCAAGCGGGTACGGTTCTTCTCAACGGTAGAGTTGGTAAACCAGTTGGAACGGGAAAAATCCGCCGGCAACCAGGGCAAGTTGGCCTATCGGCTCATGCAGGTCGACCTGGTAATTTTAGATGAACTCGGTTATTTACCCTTTTCCCAGGCTGGCGGCGCCTTGTTGTTTCATTTGCTCTCGAAACTGTATGAGCGCACCAGCGTGATCATTACCACCAACCTGACTTTCGCTGAGTGGCCCAGTGTGTTCGGCGATGCCAAAATGACCACAGCGCTCCTGGACCGGCTGACCCACCATTGCCATATTATCGAAACCGGCAATGAGTCTTACCGCTTTCGGCACAGCTCTGAACAAGCTAAAGTCAGGATTCAAGCTAGGGAACACACCAAACGGGGTGCTGAAAGCCTGACCACTGCCAATGATGAAAGCAATGAGGAGAATGTCTTCTAGCCACCGACTGGAAACGGTTGGAAAAACTAGCCATTATCCTTCCGTTTCTATTACACTTAACTACAGCCGGATAAACCAATATCCGGCTTCGCCCCCTAGTCATTTTTCAACCGGTACGGGTAGTCAATTTTCAGCCGGTATCAACAGAGATGGCAGAACAAACGGAAGTTTAAATGTAGTTGTGTTTGTTTTTTAACCCTTGAGAGGGTTGAATGGATTTGGTATGATTTAATCATACCTTTTTTCTAACTTTCAGGAGTTTTATTATGGCCAGTGCTGAAAAACGAACGTTTAGTCTACCCTCAGAACACACCGCCTTTATCGACGAAAAAGTGGCTTCCGGCGCTTATGCTTCGGGAAGCGAAGTCATTCGTGCCGGTTTAAGGGCGCTCCAAGAACAGGATGCGGCTATTCAACGCTGGTTGCGGGAGGAAGTGGTTCCTGCCTATGATGCGATAAAGGCCGATTCCAGCCGAGGAATTGAGGCTCAAATAGTTTTCGACGACTTGCGTGCCCATCATGCTGCCAGGTTAGTGAAAAATACATGAAACGTCGGCGGGTGGTGTTTACACCGGAAGCCCGTAATGACTTGTTTGAAATATATGATTGGATTGCGGCAAAAGCAGGTTCCCAAATTGCAATCTCGTACATAGAACGAATTGAAACTTATTGCTTAGGGTTCTCGAGCTAGCTTCAGAGCGCGGGCATAGGTGCGACGAAATCAGCCCTGGCCTACGGATTGTAGGATTTGAGCGCCGAGTGACCATTGCATTTGCAGTGGATGATGATCGTGTAACGATTTTGCGCTTGTTCTATGGTGGGCAAAATTGGGAGGGCAAGTTTGCATAATTGATAATTTATAATTTATAATTTTTTCAATAAGATATTATCGTTGGCCTCTGTTTTCTCCTAAGCGGTCATTGGCTTATATTAACCAACGCACACATTGTCGGCCAACTGCTGCATGTCAACAATATTCAGGGTATGTCAGCTTATTTCCGAACCGGCCATTCAGAATAATGAAATATCCATCGGTTATGACTTTTTTTAGCAATACTTTACTAAACTCCAGTAAACCTTTAATAATGTGTTGTGTATTCATTGGCGTCCAAGATATTTGCCATTTTCGATATATTTAGCAACCATTGCTTGTGTTCATCGCTAGTAAATTTCAAAAGCTTTTTGAATGTGAACGGATGATCTAATGTAGAAATCACCTCTCGCCGTTCGGTTACAAACTGGATTTCTATGATATTTCCTTTATCATCAACAAGTTCGAAATGTATCGCTCTGTAGCTATCAATAGAGCTGTTTTGCCGGGGGCTAAAATAATAATTGCGACAACGAACGATGCCCGCAATATTTTCTTTCCAAAATTGCTTAGTCAAAAACAGAAGACTTGATAAAGTATCAACCACTACTTTAAAACGAATAACATCCCAAAGGTCTAAGACATTTTGTTGAACCGCTGTGCCAGAAGACTGCTGAGAAACCTTGCGAAGAATAGATTGTTCTGACTTTATTCCTCCATAAAAGTGTGCCTGAATATGTTTGTTTGAATTCAAAAAAGCTTGAAGATACGCTTCTCCTGCGCTATGGACTTTTTTCTTTTCAATATCCGAAGTAACAACTTGATACCAGTCTTTACGTATTCGAAGATATTCGAACGGCTTCTCTTGAATTTCCACAAACTGAGAAGAAGTCATATTTCGGGCGTCAAGGTGCAAACCGTCTAGCGAGTCACCCACTAATTCTACCTCGCAGTTCAACACCTGAATAATCTCTAGATATTTATCTTTATCTGATAGCGAGTTCCAATAATTAGCTGCCTCGGTTTCGCTTTCAGCAAGAATTTGAAGATGGGTCTTTAACATAATATCGAGCAAAAACAAAACTAAGGATGGTTAATGAACAATGTTTAGGTAATGAGCCGCCCGCGTTGATCTAATACGTTCATTACACCGTCAATTTTCTTTACAAAGGTAGTGTTTGCTCCAAAAGGTACAAGCTTAATTAAACCATCATGCTGCAGGTCCTTCAAACGATAAAGTAATTCTTTTGGATTGCCAATGCTGTTTGGGCGAAATATATCAACTTCCTTAAACAGGTCATCTATCGCAATTCCGTCTGAAACCGTTCGATACACTTGTCTTACAATTAGCCTTTGAGTTTTGTTTGATGAAAGGAATTTATAATCTACCAAGTCTGCATACTCCGCAGACTCCTCAGAGGGAAATGGTCTATTATTTTGAACTTTAGCCCATCTAATACCCCCACCGGAGATGGCCATTTCGTCCGCCTTCATACAAAGCGCATTCACCAAATGTAGCAACGGCGATTTAATATTTCCCACATAATCCATAGGATCAATTGTACGCATATCTATAAAGTTCTTTCGCACCAACATTTGAATCCAAGTACTGCCGGAAAATTTTTCTGGTTTCTCAATCCTATCCGAGGATTCAATATAAATAGGAAATATACAATTTTCAAAGCCATATTTCGTATTTTTTTTTATATACGCATCAAACTCATACTTACAGTAATTGCTTTCAAAGTATGCTTCTGTGATTATTGGAATAAAAAGTCCGCAAAATTGAATTTGTTGCTCAATTTGTTGTTGCCAGTCATCGCCAGATCGTATCGAATCTATGTCATAAAAAAAACTCATTGGATGACTACTCGATTGATTTTTCACACCCTTTTTGAGCCCTTCCACGATAACTTTAACTCTATCATTTCCTTCTTCGTCAGTTTGGCGTACATAGCTTACAAAAGACCTGTGCCAATTATTTCTTTCTTGTGTCATATTTTTTATGTCAATGAGGATATTAGTTTAATGACTTCTTGGTCACATCCCCGAAGGATCTCAGACGAAACTTCTCCTAATATTAGATCGTCGTAACCAACCTTCTTAAGTTTAGATTGCATGGATGAATGCCGTACTTCTATCGGCGTGCTAGATATTTTTTCCAAGACAAATTTACTCACGACATTGTACCAATAGTAGGCGTTGAAATTTATGCAGTATCTCTCTGCTTCATTAGGCAGCAAGCGGTCAGACATTAATGCTAACGCCAATAATAGGAACGCTGCTTCGACATCAAATATTCCGCCATCTCCTTCTTTAATTGAGAGATCTTCTTCATTAAAGTACCACCTTGGCGACCTATTATATTTATCTCTTTGAAATAGACCAATAACTCGCTCTATTGGAATCGACCGTAAATATGAAAGTATATTCCGCTTTATACCTTGCCAGTATGAGTAATTTCCAGCAATCGGAATAGCTGACAAAATTGATATCAAAGATCCGAATGAAGACCTATGGTAATCATTAAGCTGAACATCGCAATTGTAAAGGACACTATAGCAATTTGTATTGCAAGTTACTGCCCGCAGCAGCTCATTGTAATTTCGTGGCTTAATGCTCTGATAAACTAACAGCAAATCGATGTCTGAACAAAGAGTTGGGACGCCTTTCGCGTAAGACCCTCTTAAGAGCAGGCACTGGTCTAAAGCTATTTCAAAATTTGAGGCACTATTGCATACTAATTGGTAAACGGTTAATGCACGGTCAAGTGTTTCGTTAACGACTATTTGCAGAAGATTTTGATATCGCCGTAGTTGATCGCTTGATAGTGTCTTATAAATTACAGCATTAGTGAAAAACTCTTGGCGACTAAATGATAAACTGGAAAACATTTGTAGATATTCATCATAACCGAATCCAATGGTTGAATTAACTTCCATAATGCGTGAAATCATAAGACAAAAATATTAGATCGACTCGACTCTACAAAATATTTCATACAAGTTATTATCCAAGTCAATATGTTCACGCCGGGACTGAGACTATCGCAAATACAATTTCAAAAAAGAACAGCTTGAAACTCTTAAACATTAGGTGGCATAACACTCATTTCTTGCGTGAAAATCGAACCCTGATTATACATCGAATGACTGAAATACAACTCTCAAGCGACATTCAAGGATCTGAAATAGTAGGCAGGTTCACGCCCTGAGTCAGTCCGTCAAGCATTTTTAACTGGTTACACTGG
>CAYSYU010000053.1:0-9811 GCA_964435245.1 uncultured Methylomagnum sp. | reverse complement strand
TCAGTGGGAAATTGATTTGGGACGAAAAAAACCTGAACCAAATCTAACCTGACAGACACCCTGAAAATTCGGTAACTGTCAGATCAGGTTTGAGCTAGTACAACTCAGAAAAGGTAATTTTTTTAGTAATCCAAAATTTATTAACCCAAAGTGTTACTATTTAGAAGAACCAAACCTATTTCCCCGCCAATTCAGCCGCAATCATCTCCGCCTGCTTCAAAACCGTTTCTGTCGCTAACAGTTGCATATCCGGCGGATAGCCGTATTGCCTGAGCGTCCGTTTAACGATCACTTTCAACTTAGCCCTGACATTTTCCTTGATTGTCCAGTCGATGGTGGCGTTTTCCCGCACCCGCTGGGTTAGCACCACAGCCAATTCCCGCAGTTGATTGTGTTGCATCAGTTCCCTTGCACTGTCGTTGCTGGCGACGGCGGTGTAAAACGCATATTCGAAATCGGATAGCCCCAGTTTAGTTGCTTCCTTATCGGAGGCGACAATTTCCTTACTGATCTTGATTAGCTCATCCATGACTTCGGCGGCGGTCAGGATTTTATTGTGATATTTCTTGATGGCGTTTTCTAGCATTTCCATCAGGGATTTGCTTTGTACCAGGTTCTTTTTAGCCCGGACTTTCAATTCATCATTAAGTAATTTCTTAAGCACTTCCAGCGCAATATTCTTATGTTGCATACCTTTAAGTTCCAGCAGGAATTCTTCTGAAAGGATGGAAATATCGGGCTTTTTGATACCTGCGGCATCAAAGATGTCGATTACCTGTTCGGACACCAGTGCTTTATCGATGACCTGCCGGATGGTGGTTTCAATTTCTTCGTTGGTTTTGCCAGTGCCCGTGCTGTCAAATTTTGCCAATCGTGCTTTGACCGCCTGGAAAAACGCCACTTCATCTTTGGCATCCATCGCTTGTTCATGGGGAATGGCGATGGCAAAGGCTTGGGATAAGGCAGTCACTTCATTGATATAACGGCGCTTACCATCGTCGATACCTAGAATATGTTCTTCAGCGGCAAGAATGAGGGATAACTTTTGCGAAGTCTCGGCGGTAAAATAATCCTCGTAAGCAAAACCGTGATACATCTCCGAAACCACTTCGAGTTTTTCCAGCATCAGGTTGACCGCTTGTTCTTGTGCCAATGTGGGGTCGCCCCTGCCGCCCGCATCGGAATAAAACGACAAGGCTTCTTTCAGGTCTGACGCAATTCCCAGGTAATCCACCACCAAGCCGCCGGGTTTGTCGCCGTACACACGGTTAACCCTGGCTATCGCTTGCATCAGGTTATGGCCTTTCATCGGCTTGTCGATGTACAGGGTATGCATACATGGCGCATCAAAGCCGGTCAGCCACATGTCGCGGACAATCACCAGTTTTAACATGTCGTGGCTGTCTTTCATACGATCTGCCAGCATTTTACGTTGTTGCTTGCTGGTATGGTGTTTGGCAAGTTTAGGACCATCCGAAGAGGAAGCCGTCATCACGACTTTAATCACGCCCTTATTCAACTCATCCGAATGCCATTCCGGTTTGAGTTTGATGATGGCTTCATACAGGTCAACGGCAATCCGGCGGGACATACTCACGATCATGGCTTTTCCGGCAAACACCTCTTGCCGCGCTTCAAAATGGCTGACGATATCTTTGGCAATATTGTTGATGCGCTTTTCACTGCCAATCAACGCCTCCACCTGAGTCCACTTCGCCTTGGCTTTTTGGGTGACGGTCAAGTCTTCCTGATCCAGCTCCTTATCCAGCTCGGCAATCAACTTTTTGCCTTCATCGGTCAGCGCGACCTTTGCCAACCGGCTTTCATAATAAATGCGAACAGTAGCACCGTCTTCCACCGCTTGGGCAATATCGTAAATATCGACATAATTGCCAAATACCGCCGGAGTATTCACATCGGTTTTTTCAATCGGCGTGCCGGTAAAGCCTAAGTAGGTCGCGTTAGGCAGGGCATCGCGTAAGTATTTGGCAAAGCCATACACCAGCTTTTGTCCGATGACTTCACCGGTAGCGTCTTTCTGGTCGATGGCCTTGGCGGTAAAGCCGTATTGGGTGCGATGGGCTTCATCGGCAATCACGACAATGTTGCGTCGTTCCGATAAGGCTTCATAGACGTTACCCTCTTCCGGCTGAAACTTTTGGATCGTGGAAAAGATCACCCCGCCCGATGCCACCTTAAGGTAATCTTTGAGTTGCTGGCGATTGTCGGCTTGTTTGGGTTCCTGACGTAACAACTGTGCTGAGGAGGCAAAGGTATCAAACAACTGGTCGTCCAGGTCGTTGCGGTCGGTAATCACCAGGATGGTGGGATTGTCCAAGACCAACACAATCTTGCCGGTATAAAACACCATCGACAAAGATTTGCCGCTGCCCTGGGTATGCCAAACGACTCCGGCTTTCCGGTCGCCTTTGGGCTGCAGAGTGACGCCGGGTAACCCATAACTTCCAGGAGGTTCATTGATGGATTGGGACAAAGTGTCACTTGCCCCAACAGCCCGCAAGGTCGAAGCGACAGCCGCATTGACCGCATAATACTGATGATAAGCGGCAAGCTTCTTCACCGTTCTGATGCTAATCACGCCAGTTTGCGAGTCTTCTTTCTTGGATTTTTCAAAGACGATGAAATGCCTGACCAAATCCAGCAAGGTTGCCTTATTCATCATGCCGTTAATCAAGGTTTCCAATTGGCTGACCAGATGCGAAGCCTCGGCTTTACCATCGGCGGACTTCCACGCCATAAAGCGGCTCAAATCTGCCGACAATGAACCGGTTTTCGCGTCCAGCCCATCGGAAATCACCAGCAGTGCGTTATAAGTAAACAGGCTGGGAATCGTCTTCTTATAGGTTTCCAACTGCTGATAAGCCGACTTAACGGTAGCGTTTTCATCGCTGGCATTTTTAAGCTCCATTACCACCAGCGGCAGTCCGTTCACAAACAGGATCACATCCGGGCGTTTGTTCTGGTTGTTTTCAATTACGGTGAATTGGTTCGCGACTACAAACTCGTTATTTTCCGGATTGGCAAAATCCACCAGCCAAACCAGATCGCCGCGTTCGTTACCGTTTTGCTGGTAGCTGACCTTAACCCCTTCCGTGAGCAAGCGGTGGAAAGCCTCATTGTTTGCCAGCAATTCCGGTGAATGAATGCGCCCGACTTCTTTAAGGGCTTCCTGCAAGGCATGGGTTGGAACGTCTGGGTTGATGCGCTTAACGGCATTAGCCAAGCGCTGGCTGAGTATCACTTCATCATAACGGCTGCGTTCCGGTTTATCGCTGTGCCCCAGGGCAACTTCTCTGGCTTCGCCATTCACCTTGTCAGGGGCAATATCCGGCGCATGGATATAGCTGTAACCTAAGCGCTCAAATAACTTGATGGCAAAGTCTTCAATGGCAGATTCGGTGAGTTTAGACATAATAGGTATCTTCCTGCCATCGCTGCGGATTGGTTTTAATATACTCGGCGATTTTTAAATAAGCTTCTTCACTGCGGATAATATGCTCGTAATAGTTACGTTGCCAAATTACATGATTTGATGTATTACCTATTGCCCTTATACCTTTGGTTACGGCAGATTTATACCCCCGGACAATATCCCCAACTGTAGGGGCGCGATGCTCGCGCACTTTTTGATCGCGCCCTTGTTGTTCTGGATGGATTGAATTAGGCGGCATACAATCAGGGCGCATGCAATGCGCCCCTACAATTTGGATGATGCCATGCAGGTGATTTGGCATGATGACAAATTCATGCAAAACAATATTTGATCTGATACTCTCGGTCTTCCGCCATTCGTCATGGGCAAATTTTCCTGAGTCATTCAATTGCATCAGGCCATCTATGATTTTTCCAAATAACGGCAATCGGTCATACGTACAGATTGTGATGAAATACAGTCCAGCCATTGAATAATCATAATTTTTCAGACGGATTGATTTTCTATTATGAATTTTCGGATTAAATGCCATAGCCTCTGTCAAGGCAACCCCTAAAGGTTACCTCTTTTTGTAAAATCTTTTTCGACTCGCTGGCCGATAAGGCTTTGTTTTGCACCAAACGCGATGACAATGCAATCGCCTGTTTTAAATCAGTCAGTTTTTCCTGTTGCGCCTGCAATTTTTGGTTGTTCAGCACATAACCTTCAACCAGATATTGCTTAAGGATATTGTTCGCCCAAATACGGAATTGTGTACCTTTTTTCGAGTTTACGCGGTAGCCGACGGAGATGATTGCATCCAGGTTGTAATGCTCGACATCACGATTTACCTGGCGTTTACCCTCCTGTTGAACTATCCGGAATTTCAGGATAGTTGCCTCAATCTCAAGTTCCTGCTCGGCAAAACTGTTGCAGATATGCTCATTAATCGTACGAACATCTTTGTCAAATAACGTTGATAACTGCCGTTGGGTTAACCAAACCGTATCCTGATCCAGCGACACCTCAAGCTGAACCATGCCGTCGGCGGATTGATAAATGGCAATCTGGTTTTGCTGTTCGGTCATGATACTGCCTTAATTACTTACACAATAAGCGGTAACTACCGCATATTTCCCGGTTGTTGGGTTAACCTTAAGTCTGTGCAGTGCTTGCATAAACTCGTTTGACTTAACCTTTACTATCCACGGTAGCCGCCAAGTTAAGTCTTACGGCAGCAGCAAACAAACGCTTATCGCGCGTCCACAGTTTGGCATTGCCCATGAGCTGCGTCGCCGCCAGCAAATGCGTGTCGATCAGCCCGATACCTACACCAAATAACGCGTGGGTTTCAATGAAGAAATTAAGCTCATCGGCAAATGCAACAGGCGCTTGGGGCAAATTGTCCAGGGCGGACAGGATCACCTCCCGTTGGCGTAAGTTACCCAATGCCAACTCGCCACGGACAAAAGGATGGCTTAACACCTGATTGCGGGTAAGTAAATCGGCTAAGTGCGGCTCGTTAGCCCGTAGGTGATCGATCCATACCGAGGTATCAACCAATACCATCGTTTAGGCGCCGGTTTGCCGACGTGGAATGGCTTCCAATTGCGGCTCACTGCCGCCCAAGCTTGCCAAGCGTTTCGCACTTTCCCGCTCAATTAAGGCCTTCAGGGCTTCTTTGACCAGGCTGGATTTTTCCTGGATAGGGGTCAACGCCTGCGCTTTGGCTAGCAATTCATCATCTAATACGATTGTCGTTCTCATCATTTATCTCCAAAGTCAGCATCAAATGATGCGCTTATTTATGTGGATAAGCAAAATATTTTATCCAGGAGCATAAGCTACCCGCACTTCGCCGCTCATCAGTTTGGGTAACAGGGTGTCGCGGAGGGTTTCTAGGGTGCGGATTTGCTTAACATTCGCTAACTTTTTCAGCAAATAACCAGTGACAGATTTCTCAAACAATTTGATTGACTCAATTGATGGTGCTGAAATGACAATATCTTTAAATGTAGCAGTAGTTATTGTGTCAAATACGCTGCCGTAAGCAGAAGACTGAAGCTCACTTACCGCATGATTAATTAATAAATAGGTAAAGAAAAAGCAATTATCAACCTTCGGCAAAATGCCGTAATTCGATTGGCTATAAGCCATCGGTTTTGACAACAAGCAGTATTTACCAACCGTACCCCGTGCAGAAATTACAGTTGCATACTTTGGCAACAACTTCGCGGAGCTATTATTTAATCCTTCTTTTGTGATGGTTTTTTCTGAAGAGCTAATGAAAGATTTGTGATTAGAAGCAATATCGCCACCGGAAAGCCAGGGTATTTCGCCGTCCCAATATTCTTGAATAGCAGTTTTAGGTGTGCCGCCACCAACCAATTCAACGACATCTAAAAGGCTTTTTTCCTCCCAATCCTCCTGCGCCTCGACCACAAACCACTGCCGGAACAGTATTTCTGCCATGGCTTCGAGGGTTTGGTTTTGGCGGTGCAGCAGGTCGATTTTATCGTCCAGACTGCCCAGGACGGCGGCGATGGCTTTTTGTTCGGGGAGTGAAGGGAGACTTACAGGAACTTTCCTTAATACAGATGCTTTGATTCCAAAAACTGTTGTCCCTGAAGCTCTTGATTGAAGTTCGTGTTGCCCAGTGTCATCTTGAAAATAGTATTTTAGAAATGGGTTAAAAACTATGTTTTTATTTCCACGTAATGTGATAATTCTCTGTGCAAGTGCTACATTTTTGTCTTTGATTAGAGCAATTTCTCCTAAAGGCGCTTCAGTTGTTAAAACGATATCGTCAATTTCAGGTAAACCTCTAGTCATCCATGAATCATAATCTTCGGGTGCTATAAATTCATTTGGCGGTAAAATTTTTCCTGCTTTTACTATCTTTGCAGTTACTAAAGGAATCCCAAAATCTTTCTTATCTGGAGTTTTACCTCTGTAATCAATAAACTTATCGATTACATCCTCTAGTAAATAATCATTCCACTCACTCATCACCGCCCCCTTCACGCTGAAACTCCAGCCGCGCTTTCGCTTCAAGCAGGGCTTTATGCAGCTTAGCTTGCAACACTTCTTTGGGGGCAAGCTTACGCTCCAGCAACTTACTTATAACAACCACCCGTAGGGGGCGCATTGCATGCGCCCTAAAACAGCCACGTAATTTAACAAATCCTCCGGCTATTGCATGGTTTGCGTTATCTGGGCGCGTGCAACGCGCCCCTACAAGTGGTGTTTTCATATTTTTATCTTAGCCAAATTCTCAGCATTCGCCTTATCAGATTCAGCGTCCCGGTCATAAATCACCACGCCTACCCGGTCGATATGGTCGATTAACTGGCGATTTTTTAATTCATGATAATTTTGCAAATCCACTGCATAAGGCAAGTCCGAATCGTTCAAATCCAACAAAACGTTCGCAATTAAAAAACGGTCAATGTTTTCACCAAGCGCCGCTAAATCAACGTCACTGCGCGGATTAAATGTGCCTTTAGCGCGGGAACCATATAATTTAACAGCTTGAATCGCATTATGTTTTCTGAATATGCGTTGCAATGCCATAAGCTGTTGTGCCGATAAACCTATTGCTGTCATGGCTCGTTTATTTCTGTCAGCAATTGTAAGTACCACTCTTGCAGCATCGGCAAATAATCGGAAGCAATGGTCTTAATGACGGCTTCAAATTTTAGAAAATCATAGGTATGGCCAATTAAATTTCTGTCGCCGATCATTTTTAACCAGGTTTCCGCATCATTAATATATTTTGCCGCGTAGGCTTGCTTGATGACAGTTTTAGGTGAAATTTTATCGATGACCAAGCCATCATGTTCCATTCTATCTTTCAACACTTTCCATGCCAGTTCAAAGGTATATTCAAAGCGCTGAATGATGCCTTCCTTTTCCAACTGGTTTAGTTTATCAACATCCTGTTCCATCGCTTCACGCAGTAATAAAAATGCGCGTTTAAAATTGGCAAAGCGTTGTTGCCAACGGATGTCTTGGTCATTCATGGTGTAATCCTCGCAAAATTCCCATCGGTTTGTTTAGATAAGGTTATACGCTCATAGGGCATGCTGTCCATGCGCTCGCGCAGGGTGCGTACCGGCCAGTGGGCCTCACTGCACATTTGGATGTAAAACCCGCGCTTGAGTTCGTCTTCGATCTTGATGAGTTCGACAAAGCGCGACCAGCTCAATTGTTGCGACACTGTCGCAACAATGGTCTGTTCAGGTAGGCAGCTGTAAAACTTGATCATCCGGGTTAAGCTGGAATAACTAAAACCCGCCCCATATTCCTGTTGTAACTGTTGTGCCAATTGTTTTAGTGTCGCTTGCCCATACTCGGACCGGGCATGTTGCAGTAGTTCGGTTTTAATGGTTTTGCCGATTTGCCAGTAAGTCAGCACCAACGCTTGGTTTAACTGGGTAGCCACATGGGTTTTGGCTGCTTCAATCAGTTGCCTGATGTCTTGATACAGCGTGTCGATGTTAGATGTGGTTGGCGGATTGGGTTGTGTCATAACTTTACCTTTGCCAAATTCTCGGCAATGGCTTTATTGAGTTCGGCTTCCTCAATTAGCTGCGCTTCAAATTCCGCTTTCAACGCGGTGAAGCGTTCGGCAAAGTTGAAATCATCTTCTTCATCCGGCAAGCCGACGTATCGGCCTGGGGTTAGTACATAATCCAGTTCCTTGACCCTTTCAATGGGCGCAGAACAGCAAAAGCCTTTGATGTCCTCGTACTTGGTCGCTCCCGGCTTCCTCGGCTCTGGCATCCTGCTTCGCCCTACCTCCTCCATCCATGGAGTCGTGCCTCCCGCGACATTAGCACCTCCCTGTGCGTCACCATCAGGATTGCGCCAGTTATGGTAAGTGTCGGCGATTTGTTTGATGTCGTCCGGGGACAATTCACGGGTGCGGCGGTTGATGAGATGCCCAAGGTTGCGGGCATCGATAAACAATATTTCACCGCTGCGGTTTCGGAATTTGCCGTTGTTACGGTTGCGGCTCATAAACCATAAGGCGGCGGGGATTTGGGTGTTCAAGAACAGCTTGGCGGGCAGGTTAACGATGCAGTCGATGAGGTTGCCATCTTCAATCAGCGCTTTGCGGATGTCGCCTTCGCCGCTGGTTTTGGAGGTGAGCGCCCCTTTGGACAACACCACGCCCGCTTGGCCTGTTGGCGCGAGGTGATAGGCAAAATGCTGTAACCAGGCAAAGTTGGCGTTGCCAGCAGGTGGTGTGCCGTATTGCCAGCGGCCATCACTGCGCAACTGGTCGCCGCTCCAGTCGGAATCGTTGAAGGGCGGATTGGCGATGATGTAATCGGCTTTCAGGTCTTTGTGGGCATCGTTGAGGAACGAGCCTTCGTTGTTCCATTTAACTTAGTCGCTGGCGATGCCGCGGATGGCGAGGTTCATTTTTGCCAGCCGCCAGGTAGTCTGGTTGCTTTCCTGCCCGTAGATGCTTATGTCGTTAACACGGCCTTGGTGTTCTTCGACAAACTTTTCCGATTGCACAAACATTCCGCCTGAGCCGCAGCAGGGATCAAACACCCGGCCTGAATACGGCTCCAGCATGTTGACCAGGAGCTCGACAATACTGCGCGGCGTATAGAACTGGCCGCCCTGTTTGCCTTCGGCCAGCGCGAATTCACCGAGAAAGTATTCAAACACATGCCCTAACACATCAGCACTGCGGGCTTTGGCATCGCCCAGCGCGATATTTCCGACCAAGTCGATCAAGCCGCCTAAGCTGGTGGGATCTAGGTTTTGCCGGGCAAAGACTTTGGGCAACACGCCTTTGAGGGAGGCATTTTCCCTCTCGATGGCATCCATCGCTTCATCTACCAAAGAGCCTATCTGCGGCTGTTTGGCGTGGGCTTGCAGAAAGGGCCAGCGCGCTTCAGACGGCACGAAGAAAATGTTTTCGGCGCTGTATTCGTCCTTGTCTTCGGGGTCTGCACCGGCATAGTCGCCTTCGCCTGCCTGCAATTTGGCAAAGTGTTCTTCAAACGAGTCGGAAATGTATTTGAGGAAAATCAAGCCTTGCACGATATGTTTGTACTCGGCGGCATCGATATTCTTACGCAGCTTGTCGGCGGCTTTCCAGAGTTGTTTTTCTAACGGTTCATCGCCTGCGGTTTTGGCCTTTGCCATAATATTTTTCGATTTATTTTTTAATTGGGTTGAGAATAGCTTTTCTTCTAAATGACTGAGCCTAAGCTCTTTTAAGTGTACCCTACTTAGTGCTTATTTTCATAAGGCGATTAAACAGGGTAGTGACCAGCCCAGGTGGTAAGTAATGGCTTTTCCGCCAAAATAAACCGCACCTTAGCAAAGGTCGGTTGTTTGTGGCAAGGTTGAAAA
>CAYSYU010000052.1:0-9928 GCA_964435245.1 uncultured Methylomagnum sp. | reverse complement strand
GTACAAATTCGATGCATCGCTCTTTGGGCTGCCATCTTGTGACGACACTATCTAGCATGTTTAGAATGTATAGCCTTGGGCTTATGCCAAGGTTTACGTATTGGTTTAGACCATAAAAACTTATACTTAATCTCCGTTTGTGCGGCTATAAATTTTATAACAGACAGCGGCTATATTTTGTATAGCCCTTTAAAGGTAAAGGTTACCCTTTAAGGGTAAGGGTGCGCAGCACCCGTCCTATTGTGGGATTTTTGGCGCAGAGGTTTGGTCAAGTTTGCCGTATTCAGTCCCAATCTACCTTAGCCTGCATAAACAGAAGTCTGGCTCAAGATATTTGCGCTGGCGGGCTGCTGGGTCAAAGAATCGCAGGCCGTACATTGATCTTTTGTCCCAGAAAGGGAGGGCGAATATAGCCATTATCCCCTCGGTTTTCCAGAGCTATATTTTTAAAATTGAGATACGTGCTATTGAGCTTAACCACAACTATGCGGGAATTCTGTCTAGTATTCGGCGAGAGCAATTAAAACAAAACAAATTGACCCAACTATCCAAGCTACAGATCGAGTTGGGTGTTGTATAGCCAAAGTTCGGGGGTATTATCGCCCGATACCCCCTCAAGTTATCCACAGGGTATGTACGGGCGTACATACCCCCACAGCGCCAGAAACCTGACCCAAGATGCATAGGAATACAGCCAATTTTCCCAGTTTTACCTCCCTAAACGTGTGGTGCTTGGCAATTTTCGCATGTCCGCTAACCCAAAACCCTTTCCCAATAAACTTAAAAAACCAGTCATGCCCAACAAATCCTGTCAAAATCTTTCAGATTAGAGGGTTATATAGGCCTATATACCCTGTCCAGGCCATCTATTGTTATAGAAACGGGTGTAACCACTTGTCGATGCACAAGACAAGCATCCCAAAAGCAAAACCACAAACATCTAGTAACCAGGGAGGAGGGCATGAACACCTGCCCATACCATCTCAAGACGTTACGTGTGTTCGAAATAAACCGCATACCCCTTTGATCCGGTTAAATATTGAATTTTATTAAATTCTTGGAATGATTCTGCATAACAGAATCTCAAATGGCAAACCTCACGCAGCGGTGATGCCTTTGGTTATATGACGTTTACCTAACCGACAGCGTTAATCGAGATCATGAACCGGATTCTCCTGATAAACCCAGGAATGGATGCCATCAAGGTACATGGGCATAAGGTGATTTGAGAAGGTTTTTAAAGACTACAATACTCAGACATTACATTACAACTTCAACCTATTGTTATTTTTTGATTTTTTATTATTATCGGCACAACCCAGGTGGTACAAGACATGAAAAACATAGCAATGCTACGTCGCCCTGAAGTCGAGCGGCGCACCGGCAAAGGCCGCTCTACCATCTACCGCGACATGGACGAAGGCTTGTTGACTCGCCCGGTCGAAATCGGCGGCAACGCCGTGGCGTGGCCGGACTATGAAATCGACGAAATCAATCTGGCACGCCTGGCCGGGAAATCCGAAACTGAAATTAAAAAGCTCGTCGAATCCCTTCATGCCAGACGGCAGGTCACCGCCAGCAATTCGACCCTTCTGGACAAGCTGGAGGCGGCACAGAACTAACCCGTTTTACCGGCAGCGGTGGCAACAGGCCAACCTGTTCTAGTGCCTAGCTTGTTTCAAGCAAACCGGACACACAACAATTGGATAACCAGAAGAACCCCATTACATGATGGGTATCAAGTTTAGGCAAAAACTGACCGACGATGGAAAAATCCTACTTAAATGCTGGGCTGGGTGCGGTGTTGAAGCCATCCTTTCGGCCATCGGCATGACAATGGCTGATTAGTTTCCCGACCCACCAACAAAACAGTATTACCGGCAATACCGGCGCGGCAGCAAGCCAGAAACACTTGGCTTTTCCCGTTAATGCCCGTTATTTAATGATATGGACGAATTTAAAGGCATTGTCTTCAAATTATTACAGCGAATTTGCCGTGTGGCTCGTAAGGCAATCGGGGTATTACACCGTAAAGTTGGTGTTGCGATGAAAACCAAGGCGAATTGCAAGAGCCTTAACGAAGGCAGAGGTAAGGCAATCCATTTTCCAACTGGTGGTAAAAGTTATCCCGAAAGTTACCCCGAAATCCGATTTTTGCCGAAAAATAAAAATTTTACGATCTTATTTATATATAACTTATTGATTTAATTGGTCGGGACGAGAGGATTTGAACCTCCGACCCCTTGCACCCCATGCAAGTGCGCTACCAAGCTGCGCTACGCCCCGACAGTATTAAACCAAAAGATGTGTTTGATGGGTTGCAGCTGCAACCAGTAGGAATTGGACGGCAAATTGTACTGCATTTGCCGTCCAGAAAGTAAATGAAATCAGGACAAAGCGGTTTTATTTTAACAGTTCAAGGATATCTTCTAACTCGCCGATCATTTGGTGTATTAGTTGTTTGGTGCGCGTTGAGTCTTCCTTCGCATGGTCGCTAGCCAAATGCGACCTGGCTCCGCCGATGGTATAGCCTTGTTCATACAATAAGGCACGAATTTGGCGGATCATAAGGACATCATGCCGCTGGTAATAACGCCGGTTGCCTCGGCGCTTAACAGGGCTGAGTTCCGTAAACTCTTGTTCCCAGTAACGCAGCACATGCGGCTTTACGGCGCACAATTCACTCACTTCACCAATCGTAAAATAACGTTTGGCGGGTATGACAGGCAGTTCGTTATTATTGCTAGGTTCCAGCATACGTTTCTACTCGGGCTTTTAGTTTTTGGCCTGACCGAAATGTTACCACACGTCTAGCAGTGATGGGTATTTCTTCACCTGTTTTTGGGTTTCGTCCAGGGCGGCTATTTTTGTCGCGGAGTTCAAATTTTCCAAAGCCTGAAAGCTTGACTTGCTCGCCATGTGCCAATGAGCCTTTGATTTCTTCGAAAAACAATTCCACAATTTCTTTTGCTTCCCGCTTATTCAGGCCGAGCTCTTCATAAAGTTTTTCTGCAAAATCAGCTTTTGTCAGTGCCATAAAATCAATCCCTCAGTTTTGCGCCAATCGTCTTGGCCAATGTTTGTAATATATTGTTAAATATAGCATCAATTTCAGAATCCGTTAATGTTTCTGAAAATTTTTGCAGCGTAATGCTGACGGCGACACTTTTGCAATCTTCCTCAATTCCTTTCCCCTTATATAAGTCGAAAAGGGCAATATCTTGTATTGAGTTTTCATGGCAACTTTTTATACCTGCGATGATATCGTCGGCAGTAACCGTTTCACGGACGATCAAAGCCAAGTCTCGGGTAACTGAAGGGTATTTTGATAAGGGCTGGAATTGGGCAACCTTTTTGTTAAGCAATAATTCTTGGTCTAGCTCAAACAAAAATAATTGGGCTTCAAACCCTAATTGCTTTTCAAGGACAGGGTGCAACATTCCCAGGATGCCGATTTTTTCACCGGTTTGCGATAAAATTTCTGCTGTTTGCCCTGGATGTAATGCCGGATGTTTTGTTGCAACGTACTGGACAATGGCGCCAGTAAGTGAAAACATGGCTTGCACATCGGCTTTAAGGTCGAAAAAATCAACTTTGCGTACCTTATCACCCCATTGTTCAGGACAATAATTACCCATTATTAGCCCTGAAAGCATTTTTTGCTGCTTGGTCTGCCCGTTAACACCGAGGAAACGTAATCCAGTTTCGAACAAACGTATCCTTTTTTGCTGGCGATTGATATTGTGCAGCGCCGCTTTAAGTAAACCGCACCACAAAGTGCTGCGCATAATCGACAAATCCGATGATATTGGATTTGTTATTTTGATCAGCATGTCGTCTGGGGCGAGCGCTTTTTGTATCCCTTCATCAACAAAGCTGTAAGTGATTGCTTCTTGGTATCCCCTATCGACCAAAAGGTCTTTTATCCTGTCAATCTCCAAAACAGCTTCAGTCGCTTTGCTTAGTTCGGCACGCATCAATAAGCTATTGTTGGGTATCTGGTTATAGCCGTGGACTCTTGCCAGTTCTTCAATTAAATCAGCCTCGATGGCAATGTCGAAACGAAAACCTGGAGGGGTAACGCTCCAGCCCTCTGCGTGATTTTGCACATTCATGCCCAAGCGTGTAAAGATCTCCCTTACCTTTTCATCCGGCAAGGATACACCCAGCATTTTCCCAATCTTGGCCTTTCTTAGCAGTACGGCTGGTCGCTGGGGTAATGCTGGCTCATGTTTTACTTCATTAATAGTACCTACTGTACCGCCAGCTATTTCAACAATTAACTGGGTCGCCCGTGCAATCGCCCGGTTTTGTAATGTGGCGTCGACACCGCGTTCGAAACGATGCGAAGAATCTGTGTGTAACCCAAAGCGCCTCGCTTCACCCGCGATAGCCTGTGGTGAAAAAAATGCACATTCCAGGAAAATATCCTGGGTGCCGTCACTTACGGCACTCTCACTGCCGCCCATTACTCCGGCCAATGCCAAAGGATTTTTTTCATCAGCAATGACTAGCGCTTGATCGTCCAGTGTTATCGTTTGGCCGTTTAACAAGGCTAATGATTCGCCGTTTTTCGCCAATCGAACAGTAATGCCGCCGACAAGTTTGCCGGCATCAAATGCATGCAAAGGTTGGCCAAGCTCGATCAACACATAATTAGTGACATCCACCACCGCACTTAAGCTTCTGATGCCTGACCGACGCAAACGTTCCTGCATCCATTTAGGGGTTTTTGCGGTTGGGTTTACGCCTTTGATTAATCGGCCAAGGTAACGCGGGCAAACTGCCTTTTCTTCAACAACGACAGGCAGTATGTCTTGATGCCCAACAGCCATTTCATTTACCAGGGTTGGTTCCCATTCCATGGCATTGAGTAGGGCTACTTCCCGGGCAATGCCCTCTACACTTAAGCAGTCGGCGCGATTGGGCGTCAGGTCGATATCAATGATAGTGTCATTGAGCGACAAATAATCCCGGATATCTGAACCTATCGGCGCATCGGCAGGCAACTCCATTAAACCACTTGAGTCCAAAGCTATGCCTAATTCCTTTTCCGAACATAGCATTCCTGACGATTCAACACCACGCAACTTCGATAGTTTGATTTTGAAATCACCCGGCAATACCGCACCAATCAGCGCCGCCGGGACTTTTAACCCTGCCCTGACATTGCTTGCCCCACAAACGATTTGTAACGGATCATCCGCACCGACGTTGACCAAACACACTTTGAGTTTGTCTGCATCTGGATGTTGTTCGAGGGACAGGACTTCCCCTATTACCACGCCGCTGAACAGTGCGCCTGCTGGTTCGACAGAATCTACTTCCAATCCTGCCATCGTCAACTGGGCAACCAATTCTTCTGTCGTTATGGCGGGGTTGACATATTCCCTTAACCAAGCTTCACTGATTTGCATGACTTAGAATTTCCTTTGGATGGAAGCTTAATTAAATTGCTGCAAAAATTTGAGGTCATTCTCGAAAAACAACCGCAAATCGTTGATGCCATAACGTAGCATCGCCAATCTTTCAACGCCCATACCAAAAGCAAAGCCGTTGTAGGTTTCGCTATCGATGTTGACTGACTTGAACACTTCAGGATGGATCATGCCGCAGCCCATCACTTCCAACCAACCCGTTTGGCTGCACACACGGCAACCTTCCCCGTTACACATCACGCACTCGATATCGACTTCGGCGGAGGGTTCGGTAAAAGGGAAATAAGATGGCCGAAACCGGACTTGGATATCTTTCTCAAAGAAGGCCCGTAAAAACTGGTACACCACACCTTTAAGGTCGGCAAAACTGACATCGGTATCCACCAAAAAGCCTTCGACTTGATGGAACATGGGGGTATGGGTTATGTCCGAATCACAACGGTAGACACGGCCTGGTGCGATGACTTTCAGCGGCGGTTTTTCAGATTCCATGACCCTGATCTGGACAGGGGATGTGTGCGTCCTTAACACGGTATGCGCATCGAAATAAAAGGTGTCGTGCATTGCCCTGGCGGGATGATGCTCGGGAATATTCAATGCCCCGAAATTATGGTAATCGTCTTCGATCTCGGGACCTTCAACAACATCAAAACCAACACTGGCGAATAGCTTGCTTATCCGTCTTAATGTCGTAGAGACTGGATGTAAACCACCAATAGATTGCCCTCTTCCTGGCAAAGTGACATCTAAGCGTTCACTTGCCAATCTACGTTCCAACTCGATATTATCGAGGGCTTCCTTCCTGGATTGTAATTGCTCCTGAAATTGGTCTTTAGCTTGGTTAATGACTTGCCCGATAGATCGGCGTTGCTCGGGATCAAGCGTACCCAACTCTTTCATCTGTAGGGTAAACAGCCCTTTTTTGCCAAGATAGTGAACCCGGATCAGGTCAAGCTGATTAAGGTCTTGAGCGTCAGCAAGTGCCTTTATCGCCTGAGCGAGGATATCATCTATATTTGCTTGCACAGTTCAACTCGTCACTTCGATTAGATTGCTTAACAGCGGGGAAGGATGCCAGTACCAAACGCCTAACCATCCCAGTGCGGAATGGTTAGGCGATTATCTGTTTGTTAAGGTGCCTACACCTTTTTCAAAGAGGACTTTGATTGGCTTTAGCAATTTTGGCGATTTCGCCAAAAGCTTCAATATCGCGAACGGCTATATCTGCCAAAACCTTACGGTCTATCGCCACATTGGCTTTAGTCAAACCGTTAATCAGTCGACTATAGGATATGCCATACATACGGGCAGCAGCATTAATCCTGACTATCCATAAGGCACGAAACTGACGTTTTCTTTGCTTGCGGTCGCGGTAAGCATACTGTCCTGCCTTGATGACAGCTTGCTTGGCAACCCGGTATACGCGGCTGCGGGCACCGTAGTAGCCTTTAGCCTGCTTTAAAATTTTCTTGTGTCTTGCCCTGGCGGTTACGCCTCTTTTTACTCTGGCCATTACTTTCTCCGGCTTAGCTGTAAGGCATCATACGTTCAGCCATACGCACATCTGATGGATGTATGGTCGCCGGTCTGCGTAATTGTCTTTTTCTTTTGGTCGTTTTTTTGGTCAGGATATGGCGTTTATGTGATTGGCCACATTTAAAACCGCCATTACCTGTCCGCCTGAAGCGCTTGGCAGCGCCGCGGTTGGTCTTTATTTTTGGCATTTGTTTGCTCCGATAAATAAAATTAATAATCCATGAGAAAAAACCCTACAAGGCAAAATGCATGGCCCTGAAGAATTAATGACAGCCCAAATACATGCTGTGTTGACAACCTATCCATGGTCGCCCTATAGCTTCATTGCAAGAAGCTAAATTTGCTTTAGCTACCCTTTATTTTTATTTTTTCTTTTTGGGCGCCATTACCATTACCATTTGCCGCCCTTCCATCTTGGGAAATTGTTCGACAATGGCCAATTCTTCCAAATCTTTTTCAATCCGCTTCAGCACTTCCATGCCAAGTTCACGATGCGCCATTTCCCGCCCACGGTACCTCAAGGTAATCTTGGTTTTGTCGCCATCGTTAAGGAATTTAGCCAAACTTTTTAGCTTGACTTGATAATCGCCTTCGTCAGTTCCAGGCCTAAATTTGATTTCTTTAACTTGGATCTGCTTTTGTTTCTTTTTGGCAATTTGCAGTTTTTTTGCTTGCTCAAACTGGTACTTGCCGTAATTCATCACCTTACATACCGGAGGATCGGCATTTGGCGATATTTCTACTAAGTCAAGGTCGGCTGCATAAGCTATTTGTCTCGCCTGTTCTATCGGCATAATACCTAATGCTTCACCCTCAGCACCTGTGACCCTCACCCTTCTGGCGGTAATCTCATCATTCAGGCGCGTTTCATCTTTTTTGGCAGCGATACTTTAATCCTCCGAGCTCATCATTACTTTTTGTCGTCAATTTCTTGCCTTAACCGTTGGGTAAAATCACTGATTGACAGACTACCTAAATCTTCACCTTTCTGCGAGCGAACCGTAATTGCTTGATCCTCAAGCTCTTTATCACCAATGATGATAAGATAAGGTATCCGCTGCATCGAATGCTCGCGGATTTTAAACCCGATCTTCTCATTTCTCAAGTCAATTTTTGCCCTAAAGCCTTGTTTTTCCAGATTTAGTGATACTTCTTCTGCATATTTGGCATGGCGATCCGCAATACTGAGCACTACGACCTGGATAGGTGACAACCAAAGCGGAAAAGTCCCTGCGTATTGTTCAATCAATATGCCGATAAATCGTTCCAGTGAACCCAGTATAGCCCTATGCAGCATCACAGGCACTTGCTTTGAGCTATCTTCAGCAATATAACTGGCGCCTAATCGCCCCGGCATAGAGAAATCAACCTGTATAGTGCCGCATTGCCATACCCGTCCAATGCAATCTTTCAGGGAGAATTCTATTTTTGGCCCGTAGAAAGCGCCCTCTCCCGGTTGCAATTCCCAAGCAAGGCCTTTGTTATTTAGCGCCAACTCCAATGCATTTTCGGCCTTATCCCAAACTTCATCTTCGCCTACCCTGTTTTCAGGACGGGTCGAGAGCTTGATGATAACATCTTCAAATCCGAAATCTTTATAAACATCGAATAGCAAGTCAATGAAGCTAGAAACCTCATCCTGTATTTGTCCTTCAGTGCAAAAGATATGCGCGTCATCCTGGACAAAATTCCTGACACGCATCAAACCATGCAAAGTACCGGAAGGTTCATTACGATGGCAAGAGCCAAATTCCGCAAGACGAATCGGCAAATCCCGGTAACTTTTCAGCCCTTGGTTGTAAATTTGTACATGGCACGGACAATTCATCGGCTTCACGGCATAATCGCGATTTTCAGAATGCGTCGTGAAAATCATTGCGCCGAATTTATCCCAGTGCCCCGACTTTTCCCATAATGACCGATCGACTAGCTGGGGCGTTTTGACTTCGCCATAACCGTGCTTACGTAACTTTTGCCTAATGTATTGCTCGATTTGTTGGTAAAGCGTCCAGCCCTTTTCATGCCAGAATACCATACCTGGCGCTTCTTCTTGGACATGAAACAAATCTAAGGTTTTTGCCAGCTTACGGTGATCGCGCTTTTCCGCTTCTTCCAATCGGGTCAAATAAGCTTGAAGCTCCTTCCTATCACCCCAAGCCGTGCCATAAATCCGTTGCAACATTTCATTATTGGAATCGCCTCGCCAATAAGCGCCTGCAATTTTCATCAATTTGAATGCTTGCAACTTTCCCGTGCTAGGCACGTGGGGGCCACGGCAAAGGTCTATGAATTTTCCTTCCCGATACAGGCCAATTTCTTGGCCTTCGGGAATGGAGGCTATAATCTCAGCCTTATAATGTTCGCCAATCGACTCGAAGAATTCTACGGCCTTGCCACGTTCCCAAACCTCGCGCGTTACGGGTTCATCCTTCCCTGCAAGTTCAAGCATTTTCCCTTCGATAGCTTCGAGATCTTCTGGTGTGAACGGGCGTTTGTAGGAAAAATCGTAGTAAAACCCATTTTCGATCACTGGGCCAATGGTCACTTGCGCATCGGGAAACAATTCTTTGACCGCATAGGCCAAGAGATGGGCGGTGGAATGGCGAATAACATCGACACCCTCTGCATCCTTTGCTGTAATGATTTGTAAAGAGGAATCGACGTTAATCAACGTACTGGCATCGACTAACTTACCATCCAGCTTACCAATCAAAGTAGCTTTAGCCAAGCCAGAACCGATAGAGCTGGCAACGTCAAGCACTTTGACAGCTTGATCAAATTCTCGCTTTGATCCGTCTGGAAGCGTAATTACCGGCATTATAATTTTGCTATAGCTAAATGAACAATAAAAAAAGCACCGCTAAGCAGTGCCTAATGTACTTGGTAGGCGCGATTGGACTCGAACCAACGACCCCCACCATGTCAAGGTGGTGCTCTAACCAACTGAGCTACGC
>CAYSYU010000051.1:0-10032 GCA_964435245.1 uncultured Methylomagnum sp. | reverse complement strand
ATCCTTTTTGAGTCTTTTTTAACTATAAAGTTGCGGAAACTTGTACGCAATCAGGTAAAAATAAACCCAACAAAACCGTTCCAGTTTTTGTACGGTCCAGATGAAAAAATCCTAGCGGTAGAACATGACCAATAAAAGTCAACAAAAACCATCGCCACAAACCCAAGAAGAGGCGTTGAAACTTGCCAAAGGGACACAACGTCCAGCGCAAACTAAAGAGCAAACCAAGTTGATTGCCCAAGGCATCCAGAAAGGCATTGACCTCTATAAGAAACAACAAAAAGAGAAAGCGAGGGCGTTGAATAAACGGCTCAAAAAAGCACCGTCACAAAAAGAAGGGTCTACCGAAACGGATGAACCAGATGCCGAAGAAATTATTATCTACCGTCAACATTGGTTGCCTTGGGCGTTGCTTATTTTATCGTGGGTAGGTATGGCCGTTTATTTTTTCTTAGAGGCAGGCACAGCAAATTAAGAATTAAATTGGTTAAGCCATTATTTTTAAGGGGTTTCCGGATTATACTGTGTTTTAGTCTCATAGCCCGCCCGACTCCAACAATTCAATGAGTGTGTTTATGTCGCTGCCATAGTTCTTCGGGACAGTTGGCTGGATTTGTGGGTTAGTCGGTTTTGAGAGCGTTGTTGGAGTCGTTATAGCTTTCTCTAACATATCTGGTAAACCGTAAGAGTTTACATCCCCATCTGCTGTTTGCTTCCTGTCACCAAACTTTTTATTCCGCTCGAACTTAGGCCGAGACAGGGCATGCTTGTGCAGCCCCCCAGTAAACAATATCTTTGCCCGCAGGGCTTCAAACGAGTAGCCCCGCCCTAGCCGGTTCATTACTCTAATCAAATTGTTTAGGCTTTCGGTGTACGCATTGGTGATCGGATGCTCAAAATAATTGAGGATAAACGGTTGCCAGTTTTTGAATGCCCTGGTCAGATCGCTGAAGGCATCGCATAATTCCGGCTCCATAGAAGCGCTCCAGGCGTTATATCGCCCAAGCGCTTCCTGAGTATTGCCTGACTTCTCATAAATGGCATAGAACTCTTCCTTAAGCCTATAAGCAAGCCCCAAAGCTGGGTAATTCAATGTCCAGCCGTCCAGCAAGAAACGCTCTTGGTCGTTTAAGTCTTGTTCCCGTTTTAACAGGACAAATCGGTCGTGCATCAATCCCCGCTTCTGCTTTAGGGTGAGTTCCGACCGCAAACCCTTCCTAACCTTTTCCACTGCATTGTTCGCCATGCGGACGACATGGAACTTGTCGATCACAATCTTGGCATCCGGCAACATTGATAAGACCGCATTCCGGTAAGGCATCCACATATCCATTGCGACGTACTGAACGTCTTCCTTGCCTTGTAATGTGTAGAGGTAGTTGATGACGGTTTTCTTGTCCCTGTTTTCCAGCAAGTTGACAATGGTATTGTTGCGGATATTGCTAATCACGCACCGTGGCTTGATGAGGTGGATTTCATCAATCCCCATCCATTTCGGGGTTTCAAAACGGAACTCGGCTTCCAACTCCTTGAGATAATCGCGGAAGATGTTGCGGACGGTTTTTTCGTCAACCCCCACTTCTTTGGCAATGCTGGCATAGGTGCGGCGCAGGCTTTGTTGCCCAATCCACCGTACCAGCCGTTCCGTCATTTCCCGCTTGGCGTTAGTGGCCGGCAATTGCCCCATGACGGTCTTGCCACAGGATTGGCACCGCCAACGGCGGTTGTTGACGTAAATGCCGACCCGTTTGCCGTTTATGGGCAGGTCACGGATAACTTGTTCATTCCGCCCATGACCGTTCAAGCGGTCAGAACGGCAATAGTCACAAGACAACGGCATAAACGATACCTCGGCGGTGATATGGTAGTCGTGGTCGGATTCTTCGACACGGATGACTTTGTAATCGGGAAGGTTGAGGATGTTGGGCAGCATTTTATCAATTGCCCTAGAATAACCGTTGGAAATAGACCAAGTGCCTTTGATTTATAGATAAATCAAAGTTGTAAAAACATAAGCCAGTAATATTAGTAATAAGTTATATTTGATAATAATCTTATTATTTACATATGCATTCGGGTTTGATATAAATTTTTTACATAGCAAATCATGAAATATATTAACAATTAATGTTACGAGAGCGCATAAGTTGAGACTGTCGAGAGAATGAGTTACTGATGACAGCAACACCCCGGATACAAGCACGAATGTAATGCCTAAACAAGCAATCTTTTCCTCTACTTTCAACTCGATGATTCTATACATAAATACGTTACAAAGCGGAACTCAAAAAAATTAGACTAACGTTAAAATTCATAACATCTGGATTCTCTAATATAGGCAACAAAAAAGGGTACGAAGCGAGTAGCATACCAAACATAGTCATTAAATAAGAAACTACTTTATTGAGATAAACATCATAAATACTCAAGCATCCCCCAACTAAATAAAAAAACAGACCAATATAAAAAATAGTCATATTATCAATCATGTCTCCCCCCGTTGCCTTCATTTCAATAGTCCAATAATTTAGTCACTTTTCACAACAGCCGTAAAATCCGACCACTGCTCAATGCGGAAGGCACGGATGTCACGTACAAGCTGCCCTGCACACGACTAAAGCCATATTCATTCAGCACGGAACCAATTTCGGAATAGGCTTGTGAAACGCCTTTGGGGTGCTGCTGTTCAGTATCGGCAACCACCAAATCAAAAGCCACAGCGTACATCAATTGCCCTCTGGGTCATCAAAGACATGGGTCAAGCGGTATTCGGCTTTTTCGCCCGATTCGACCAGAACCACCTCGACCATCCAATCACCATCCGGCAATTGGCGTAATGGATTCCCCACTTCGTACTTCGCGCCAAACAACCCAAAGCTCTTTATTTTGCCTCTTGGCACAGGCGGCGCTAAGACGGTTTGCATTTTATGACCCCTACAATATAATCCGGTTTAAGAATAGCATAACAAGAGCTGATGAGCAACACAATAATCCGTTTTTTATAAATATTTACATGGCGTAAAAATTAGCCATCAAACACACTAAAAACCGGATACCCTTTTTAAGTTTAACGGCCATGGATGGGGTCGCTACATTGCGGACTTTCGCTGGATTGATTTTTGGCGCGAAGCAAATCAACCAAACCGACCCTGAGCAGACAATGACACTAATTTAATAAATTTCCTAAAGCAGCCGTTCAGGGTGAAGCATGCTGATGCGGAGATTCGGTTTGATTCGGCGTTTCAGTTGTTCCTTACTTTAATTCATTGAATCAATGCGGGTGTCTTCGGTACCCAACCTAAGGGCATTTTTTCTACTGGCTCATAGATAACTTCGATCTCCGATAATCCATGGCTACTAAGACCTTTCTTAATAACTGGAACCAGCTCCCTAGAAGATACTCTCCACTGAACGCCTACCTTGAATTTTCGGGCCACGACTAGCTGAGATTTGGCTTGTTCGATCTTTTCCATTGCGATTTCCGATGAAGAGAGTCCTCGCATAGACCTGCCAACCGTTCCCCAATAATGCCAATCTTTTGCGTCGACCAGCTTGCCATCGATAAAATTCTCGAATTGAATGCCACCGCAGCGATATCCCCATCCGGGTGGGGTACCGGCCGCCTTAAATTGATACCAAGCACTTTTTGGTAACATATTACTTCCTCCTTCCCAGTCCCGCACCCAGACGCCTGGACCACCTTTCGCAAGCTGCATTCCCTGCTTCAATGCCAATGGACCATTGGGATCGCGAGCAGCTCCGACAGAGCCCGCCCACTTATCCACTAGAATAGGATTCTTTACTGACTTTTGCATCGCTAACCCAGCCGCGAGCGGTTCCGCAAGACCATAGACTGTCCATGCTAGTTGAATCTTATTGAAAGCATCATACGATTGCTCGATAATTGAAATAAGATTTTTCAAATCTATCTCATTGCGAGCAGCTTTTTTAGCCTCGAATAAACGAGGTGCAGTAGATCGTGTTAACCATTTCGGAAACAGTAGATTGGCTGGGCCGTATTCCGGCGGATCAGGGTCATGTGTATCGATATCTAGAATGTTGTCTGCATATATAACGATGCTTCGCGTGGGTTCCACTTTCGAATATGTAAATCGAATTTGAACTGTTGATAGATTTTGTTTCTCCCGTTCTTCATCTTTCTCGCCGCTCTTGGGGTCTATCAGCCAAGAACTATAATTATTCACGTGGAGGTCTTCTGGCTTAGCAGAAAAACTCTCAATAGCTCTTAAAACACGTGCGAGACCTATTGGATCATTAATCAACTGAGACGTATCTTGAAAACTTTGCAATAGTTCCATTACTGGCACTTGTCCATAATTATCGCCATGCCAAAGTTGATCAAGAACATCATAAAGCATTACGTCATTCAATTTCATGATATATAGCCACTTTGCTGTATCTGCTCTATTTGGTGGATTTGCTGCTCTGGATAGTGATGTAAGGACATCCGCAGCGAGACGTACAGAATCAATATTTTTAGGCGATTGCAGTCCATTCTGGACTGTGAGTAATATAGGCTGCTCATACCCGAGTGTAAATGGGTCTGGACCATCAATAGCGAGAGTAAAACGGAGCGGATTTACTCCGTCTTGAAAGAGCCACGATTTTTTATCCTTGTCGACATTCAATAGGTACGCGCCTTCATTCAAATCTGTGGTTACATACCCCCGTAAAGGCGATCCTTGCCTTGATAGAAGTGCAACACGCCCTTCATATAAATCCACATTTATCATATAGATTTGTGACTTTCCGGCAGTATGCTTGTCTGATGACGGTAAGCGGACATGCCGTTTGGGTACAATCACAGAGCGAGGAATTGCTCGCTCATTTGTTGACGATTTGGGTGCCTCAGGTTTGGTGGAAGGTTGCAGGTTACCAATCGATGGCTTTGAAGGTGGATTTGAATGATGTACCTGACCCGAAACACTTGGCTCAGGTTTTATAGGCTTAGCTGGCTTTGAAATTGAATTTCCCATTACTAGTGCTTATGCGTCGATTTGCAAACCAGTCTTCGGATCATACTTGACCTCGACAGCAACAATTTGATCCGTCGGCAAAATCTCAATCCACTGATCGCAAACCTTAAATATGTCCTTCTTGTCCGCCGAGTTAAATTCAGCTTTAAAACCATCTTTCAAAGAATCGAAGCCTTTCTCGAAAACTTCATCCGGTGCCAGGAAAAAAATGTCTGTCTTGTGCCCTGGTGCGAATTCAACTTGCTCTTTTACTTTCTCTAGACCCGCATCATGTATGGCTTTAATGTCTTCGGCAATAAGGTCTAATACATCTTCGATAGTCGGTTCTTTAGCCCCGCCCAGTTTTGCTTTGAACAAAGCCTTGTCGTCTCCCGCATATAATTCACTCAGGCCATCAGTTCCTTCAACCTGGGATTGCTTGAGCCATTCCAATGCTTCGACTTCTTTACCTGGTCTCACTGGGATCACGGCTTTCACCCAGGGTGCATTCAGGAATGCATTCCGAAGATTGTCGCCATCAAGTTGAATCAGCCAACCCAGTGAGCTACCGAGCCTTGCTCTTTCCGATTTTTCGGTAATAAGGTAATTATCACGTCGGCCTTCGCCTCCCCATCCCACTAAGTCTTCAGTACCTAACGTACCCAGTTTTGCTTTAGCTCTTTCGGAATTTAGTTTGGATAGAACTCTACCGGCCGATGTTATTGCTTTTTGGCTTGCTACACTAAGTTTCATATCAGCTAGTGATCTATAATCAGGCAATTCGCCTCCGGTTCTTAATGTAGACTCATGCAATCGGGGTTGCCACCATTCAGGTGCGACAAAGTAAAGCATCTTATCGACATCGAAAATAGACTTAATCATTTCCGAACGCAGATGCGCCAGATTTCGATCTGCCGATAAACTCCAAGCTTCACGCATGAGTTTCTGAATAAGATTACGGTAAATTACAGTGCGCTCTTCCTCGCGGAGGTCTTCCGTTTTTCGCGATTTTATTTGGCTGGCAAACTCGACACGTTCCTTAACACTTTTAACAAATTCTTCTTTAATCTTGCGATCCCTTTCAATGTCTTTGTTCTTGTTCTGTTCCACAATCGCCGTGTTTTCTGCGGTCACTGCGGCGATCGTTGCCGCTGTAGGTACCGCCTTGATCTTAGCTTGGAATTCGATTAACTCTCCGGGCGATACTTTTCCCCCGTTAACTACAAGATCACATGTGCCTTCAGCGGGGTTTAGTATCGTCATATGATACGGCGAGTTTTGAAGTTGACCGTTCAGCCCAAGCCAACGAATTGGAATTTGACCATTGGTTCCTTTTTTAAAGACATCATCTTCTTCTCCCGCGGTTAGTTCGTAACCCTCAGGAAGTGCAACTTTGAAAGGTTGGTGTATTGTTGTCTGAGGAACGATGTCATAGGCATCGTCCTTTTTCTTGCCTCCTCCGAAAAGGCTGTCTAATGCTTCCAACGCGCCAACTGCCACTACAGCGCCTGGAATAGATGCGACTACAAATCCGGCTGCGCCCACGGCTGCTATCGGACCTAAGTTACTATGGTCTCCAGGATTTGGAACTGGAAGTAATATAGTC
This sequence comes from uncultured Methylomagnum sp., assembly GCA_964435245.1. Lineage (GTDB taxonomy): Bacteria > Pseudomonadota > Gammaproteobacteria > Methylococcales > Methylomonadaceae > Methyloglobulus. Next base: position 3,450 of record CAYSYU010000051.1, on the reverse strand, counting down.
ACAATTTGTGTAATTCCATTTGGATCAGGAACTGGTTTTGTGGGAATATGCGCGAACTGCGATAAATCCGCCTTGGAAGCGAGATGGACGAGTTGTGAAACGCCAAGCGGCATACCAGGGTCATCGATGTAAATCTGCCAGCAGAGTTGAGTACCGATGGGTTGCATTTGCACCCCAACTTGCCGCATTTTTCGTCGTAATTCGTAATTGATAAGCTCATTCGATTTATTCTCAATAACATAGCGCTTACTACGCATATCCGTTACTTCAGTAACGGTGCGAAATGTCGATTTGTAATTGCTGCGTATTTCGGATGACAACTTTGCACTTTGTTGTCGTGACACCTTGTGATTTTCTTCCCGGGCCTTTTTCTGAGTTTCTTCCACACTCATCGACCCACTGGCTTCGATATGGGCGACCAAAATATTAGATCCACCCGACAGTGATGAGCCGAGCTTCGTATCCTTCTGATTCTCATCTTTTATTGCCTGAGAAAGTTCGTCCTGGTTTGTGGTTGCAGTCTCGGATCGGGATATGGCTTCGGCAAATTGTTCGAATGTTTGCTCTTGCAATACACGGCGAGTGCTGGCCTCTATTAATTCCGTCGTACTTCCTGGACTTAGCCAAATATGTTCGACGGGCGGACCAAGGAAATTATCGAATTCAAAAAAATATTGACGGAATAGGTGAATTATTCCAATAGGTGAAAGAACAGCATCTCGTCCAGTGCCTTTGGCAAGATGCATAGGATCAAGCAGTTCAAGTATCTTACGTAAACTCAATGATGGAATGACGCGCAATAAAATGTCATTTACTTTATCTGTAAATCCAACTTTATCCGGGTCTTCTCCCGGTTTTGGCAAGAAGCTATTTAAATATCTGGCAATATATATTTCTTTATTGAAGAGATAGGTTAGTGCTTCTTCTCGAGAAGCAAACATCATAAGTGTCTGCTCAATGTAATCTATGTAGGGATATAATGGGTCAGCCGACGCCCCGGTTGGTATCGGTTGACCAATCTTGAATCCTTTAATGGAGTCAATAATTCCGTTTAGCACCTTGCTCAAATTATCTTTGTCTAGGGTAATTGTCCAAAAGGTAACCCAAAAAGCTTTATCATCCGGTGCATGGTTTGGAAGTTGAGTTTTTACTTGCCCCTGGATGTCTCTGACAATGAGGCTATCCAAATAATAGGGGATTTCAAATTGAACCAGATCGGGGTTTTCGGCAAAAAGGTCGAAATTATGTGTGGAATCTCCTATTGTACCGTCTCTGTTTATGACAAAACTTTGCTTTGGACCAATTTGCACTATTAGGGAAGCAGGATCAACAGTAACTGCTGCGGCAAGTGGATTAGGAATGGGATGGTTGACTTGCACGACTTTTGGAAATTCTGGCAAAACTAGCTTCGAACTGGTTAATCGATTTTGAGTTATTCGCGACTTCCAACCTAGTAAGGGTTGAAAAATTCCATAAATTTCGCTGGCATAAGGAAGTTTACCTTTGAATTTTTCGATATTTGCAATCATGTCTAACCCTCTTAAGTAAATTCAATTAGAGTCAAAATTGTGACTTTCTTAATTTAAAGCACGTGTAATCTACATATATAGAAATCCTCTATTTTTAAAGAAAATCTATCGTGAGTCCTAAAACGCCCTCAAAAATTAATTTATCGACGGAGATACACTACTGGTCGAGAATCGGCGAGGTTTTGCTGAAAGGCACTAGGGAAAATAATTTGGTAAGCTCCAGTCCGTTCATTCCGACCTTGATACATAGAGTATAAAAACTTTGAATTTAGCTTAAAGCAATTGCTTTTTGTTAATTTAAACTAAGCTTTTAAGGGAAGTTTATAACTCTCTTTTTTAAAAAAAGTGAATTTTTCACACTCCTTGAGATTTAAAAAGTTGGTAGTGGCCAATTGCTAAATGATAAGGCTGAATCGCAAAAGACGTTGAAAGTGAACGAGTGCTTGCTATTCCTACTATCCAAAAATGTCTGCAATTTGGTGCGTCATTTAAAACTTAACCACTACCAAAAAATTTACTCTTTAAATGTCCGTTTTGACCTTTTTGATGGTCAGCTTTGGAATTAAGCGATAGTCGTCTCATGGCCGACAATGTATGCGTTGGTTGTTTTGAGCCAGTGTCGGCTTTGTAGCGTCAGAAAAAGCGTTCATATCTTATTGAATAAATTTAAATTAAAGCGAATAGTTACTTTCGAGACCTTTGCACGAACCCAAGCTCCCAATTTGGTAAAATAAGCCTTTTTAAAAGATCGATCAATAACCTATGTCCTGGAAGAATCTAGCCCAAACCAGTTTAAGCGATGCGCTTGTCAAACACCACAAAGCCTTGGAAGAACTGGACGGCATCGACCGGCTGATTGACTGGAAAGCGATAGAAAAGCAGATGACAGGCATCCATGCCAAGACGCAAGGTGAGGTGGCGTGGCCGCCGTTGATGATGTTCAAGGCCTTGTTGTTGCAAAGCTGGTATGGGTTGAGTGACCCTGGGTTAGAGAAGCAACTGGCGCGGGACTTGATGTTCCGGCGCTTCATCAACTTAGGGCTGAGCGAAGGCGTACCCGACCACAGTACGATCTGGCGGTTCCGCAACACATTAACCCAGCAGGGGTTGCTGGGCACCTTGTTGTCCGAAGTCAACCAGCAACTATCGGCCAAAGGTTTATATATCAAGACCGGCGAAGTCAGCATCGTCGATGCCACCGTCATCGAAGCCAAACAAAGCCGCCCGCGCAAGGGCAAGGACGGGGAGAACACCCAGGACAGCGAAGCCGGGTACAACGTCAAGGTCGCCGCCAACGGCAAGAAGACCAGCACTTACGGCTATAAGGCGCACGTCAACGTGGATGAAGACGGCTTCATCAAGGCCGTCGACTACACGCCGGGCAACGAGCACGACTCGCAGTCCCTGGAAAAACTGCTGACCGGCACCGAGGAACAAGTGTACGCCGACAAGGCTTACGCCAGCGCCGAACACGACCAGCTCCTGACCAAACGCAACACCGGCAACCGCATTCTGCACAAGGCCAAGCGCAACCGACCGTTGAGCGACCAACAAAAGCACCAAAACCGCCAGTGGTCGAGCATCCGCGGCACCGTCGAGCGTGTGTTCGGGGTACTCAAGCAGCACTATTGTCTAGCCAAGGCGCGTTACCTGGGCCTTAAGCGTAACCAAGCCCAGTTCATGCTGGCGGCGATGGCTTATAACATCAAGCGCGGCGTGTCTGTCCAGGCCGAGATGATGGCAACAGCAGGATAGCTCCGTCCTATGCCGCCAAAACGGTGGGCAAGGGCCAACATTTTATGAAAAACGGTGAGATAAATGCGTATTTCGGCCAAATTCTGTCCATTAAGACCAAAGCCAATTCAAAAAAATCGGCATTTGACCAGTGAGCCGCAGTTTCTGCTTTCCGTGCAAAGGTCTC
>CAYSYU010000050.1:0-10495 GCA_964435245.1 uncultured Methylomagnum sp. | reverse complement strand
TGGTCGACAAAGTCAGGGGATTCCAGATTGGGGCCGTTGATTACATAACCAAGCCATTTCAATACGAGGAAGTGCTTGCCCGCATCGGCGCCCACTTAGCCCTGCAACGGTTAACCCAAAAGTTGCAAGAGAGCGAACAGCGTCTTGGTTGTGTTATTGGAAGCGCCATGGATGCCATTGTTGCGCTCGATGCGAATGGCGAAGTGATTCTTTTCAACCCTGCTGCTGAAAGGATTTTCCAGTGCCGGGCAGAAGATGCCATCGGCCATTTGGGTAGACGATTTCTGTCAGAACATTTATACCAAATATTTAATGATTATGTCGGTACCGATGCCTCACGACCGAGACCCCCGATTTGGGTCGAACCGGGCGTTACTGCTCTTAGGATGAAAGGCGAAGCATTTCCAGTTGAAGCAACGCTTTCGCAAGCCATGGCCAATGGACGACCGCTCTTCACCTTGATATTGCGGGACGTACAGGATCGCCAAAATGCAGAACTTGAACGCCAAAAATTGGCCGGGCTCAACCGTTATCTCCAAGAGGAATTGAGGGTATCTGAGTCTGAATTGGGCGAATCCTTGATCGGTGCGTCGCAGGATTTAAAAGAAGTGATGGACAAAGTCCAGCAAGTGGCGCCCACTGCAGCAACAGTCTTGGTATTGGGGGAGACCGGCACCGGCAAGGAAGTTATCGCCCGCACCATCCATGGGTTGAGCGAACGTGCCGATAAAGTGATGGTTCGCCTAAATTGTGCCGCGATTCCATCTGAATTGGTGGAAAGCGAACTGTTCGGTCATGAGAAAGGTGCGTTCACCAGTGCCATATCACGCAAGCTCGGACGATTTGAGCTCGCGGATCAGGGTACGTTGTTCCTCGATGAGGTCGGTGAACTGTCCCAGGCCGCCCAGTCTAAGCTTTTGCGGGTACTGCAGGAAGGCGAATTCGAACGTGTAGGCGGTACCGAAACCCGCCGAGTAGATGTCCGCATCATAGCCGCAACTAACCGTAACCTTTCCAATCTCGTCGCCGAGGGGTTGTTCCGTGCCGATCTATTCTACCGCTTGAATGTGTTTCCTATCACGCTACCACCCTTGCGCCAGCGCAAGAAGGATTTAACGCTCCTTATCGACTATTTCGTCCGAACTTATGCCACCAAGTACGGGAAACACATTGAGACGGTGTCTGCCCGTGCCATGACTGCCTTGCAGTCTTACGATTGGCCCGGAAATGCCCGTGAGCTGCAACATGTAATCGAGCGTGCAGTTATCCTTTCAAGTGGAAGTGAATTGGCTTTAGATGAAGCCGACTTGAAGCCGAAAACCATTGGCCAGGAAACCCTGAAGCCATCGCAAACCCTGGACGAGGTTGAACGAAACCATATCTTGAGCGTGCTCGATTCTGTGAAATGGCGGGTCAGCGGCAAGGGCGGTGCTGCCGAGCTTTTGGGGTTGAAAGCGTCGACCTTGGAATTTCGCATGAAGAAGTTAGGCATATTACGTCCCCAATAAGTCATCACAACATATAGGAATATTCCCAACATATTGGGAGTTTTCTTCACTCTGCCTAAGCCGACAACCCTTCAATATTTTCGTTATTTCCTATTAGTTAAATTTAAACAGAGGCTTAGACGTGTTCCTCCGAGCCGTCACAGTTTTGGCGCATTGTTTGCTATATCCAGGTTGTAGGGCAAAAAAGAATGCACTGCAAATTTAACCAAATCAATTACTGGAGAATCGCCATGTACGTTAGAGCTATCACACTTCCTGTCCAACCCAACAAAGTCGAAAATGCCAATGGCGTTTTTAAGAACACTATTGCCCCGATGTTCCAGCAGCAAAAAGGCTTCAAAGGCGGTTATTTAGTGGGTGACCGCCACACCGGCAAAACTTTAAGTATAACGGTTTGGGAAACCGAATCCGACGCATCTGCACTCGATAGCAGCGGTTTTTATGAAAAGTGGACCTCGATGCTGGCTACATTCCTTTCAGGTAGCGCTGCAAGGGAGCAAGATGAGGTCTACTTGACTTTTTAAGCATTAGCTCCTCGTAGTTAAAGTAAGCATAAATTGCAATTACCTCCAAACGGTTGGGACGAGGGCGTAATAACCCGTCCCAACATGGAAAGATATAACCCCATGAGGTAACGGCGAATATGAAAATGCTTACAGCTTTTTCCTTTTTTACCTTTATTTGGAGACAACAATGTCAGAATCATTATACGACCGCTTGGGCGGGGAAGCCGCCGTCAACTCGGCTGTTGACGTTTTTACCGGAAAGTGCTTAACGATCACCGGATCAATCGTTTTTTCGACAATACCGACATGGACAGGCAAATCGCCAAACAACGTGCTTTCCTGACGATGGCGTTCGGTGGGCCAAATAATTACACCGGCAAGGACATGCGTAACGCCCACGCCAAGATGGTCGATAACGGGCTTAACGAAGACCATTTTAACGCCGTGATGGAACATCTTGGCACCACCTTGACTGAACTGAACGTTCCTGGTGACCTCATTGCGGAAGCGGCGGCAATCGCCGAAAGCACCCGATACAATGTGTTAGGCAATTAAAACTTAGGATTAAGGTGAAAGCTATGCATACCATTACATTTGCCGGACAAAACTATTGCGGCTCAACCCAAGCAAGCATCCTTGAAACCTTGCTACAGGCCAACGTCAACATTCCGAACGCCTGTCGGGAAGGTGTGTGCCAGTCCTGTATGATGCGTAGTGTTGATGCTTGTCCGCCTGCCTTGGCGCAAAAGGGCTTGAAGGACACGTTGCGCCAGCAAAACTACTTCTTGGCCTGCCGATGCCGCCCAGAACAAGACATGACGGTCGCCTTGCCTGACCAGGAAGGCGATCACAGCACGGCCATTGTTAAGGCCAAGACATTGCTCAGCAGGGATATTGTAAAGTTGGTGCTAACTTTGCAAGAACCTTTCGATTTTTACGCCGGGCAATTTGTCAACCTCAAACGGGGCGACGGCCTGACCCGGAGTTATTCAATTGCCAACATCCCCGGTCAGGACAACACCTTGGAATTCCACATCAGACGGTTGCCGAACGGGCGTTTTAGTGTGTGGGTGCATGACAAACTGGCCGTGGATGACACCTTGATGGTGTCGGAAGCAAAAGGGACGTGTTATTACTTGCCCGGCAAGTTCGACCAGCCTTTGATGCTGGTCGGCACTGGCAGTGGCCTTGCCCCGCTGGTGGGTATCGTCAATGAAGCCTTGCTCAAAGGTCATTCCGGCCCTATTAGGCTATACCACGGTAGCCGCGATCCAGATGGGTTGTACATGGTTGAAGAAATGCGGGCATTAGCACAGTCCTACGCCAACTTCGACTATGTGCCGTGCGTATCGGGAAATCATTCCGACTCTGGCTTCGCCAAGGGTCGAGCCCACGACATTGCTTTGTCGAGTACTGAAAACTTGTCGGGTTGGCGCGTCTACCTCTGCGGCCATCCTGACATGGTGAGCCAAAGCAAGAAAATGGCCTATTTGAAAGGCGCATCGTTGAATGACATTCATGCCGATGCCTTTTATACGACACCAGTGGGTAACCCGAGATTTGGCTCGATAACTTTACCCAAGCCGTTCGTCCTAAGCTTGGCCGAAATCCGCCCATAATGGCGATACTCTCAATTTGAGTGGTGCAAACAACAATGAGCCTAACTTATAGAAAAGAAAATCGCTTAGACGGTGATGTGTCCCGGCAGTGTAAGCATTTTGCTATGCTTTCGAAAAAAGTTCGGCTGTTTTGGGCAACCGCCTTGCCGATCATGGCTGCATTTTGCGCGATTTACTCAGCGGCCTTCATTACCGCGCAGGCCAATTTTTTTCCGCAAGCCCCGCTGCTTGCTTGCTCGATGGGCGCATCGGCGATTATTTTATTTCTCCTTCCCGGCAGTGCTTTCGCATCTTCTCGGTCGTTCGTTGGCGGGCATATTATTTCAGCTTTGGTCGGTACGGCTTGTGCAATAGGGGTCACAGACACCGCCCTCGCCGCTGCCTTGGCCGTATGCGGCTCCATGCTGGTAATGCAACTTCTACGCTGCATCAACCCGCCAGGAGCCGCCACCGCCTTGGCACCGGTCATGAGCCCCATCCACATAAGTTTAATCGGGCATGTCTATTTCTTGGCTTCCTTGGCTATCAACATCTTGGTGATGCTGCTGTTTGCATTGGTGTTCAACCGGATTCTTATAAGTAAAACAAGTTGTTTGACTCGCTCCCAGGCTCCAGCGGGGGAGTGCAGAATTGTGGTTAAGCCTGTTCATAATCCATCAATTAATAGAGGATAAAATCATGTTTGCTAAGTTTCTATCAATACGCTGGTTAACCCTAGCATCCATCACGGCTTCAGTCAGCCTATTTCCTTTGGAAAGCGTTGCCGTAAATACATATTCTATACCGCCCCTACAAAGCAAGATTAGCCAAGCCTGGCCGCCTGGCCCGGTGCGGGTGATTGCTAACAGCAATCAAGAAGCGTCTGAAGACAGTAAAACCGTTTCCGTCATGACCCAAAACCTTTACATGGGCACGGATTTTCCTGAATTAACTGCCGCCAGGAATTTTGATGAATTTGTCCAAGCTGTCACGGTGACCTATAACAACGTATTGGCGACCAGGCCTATTGAAAGAATGGCTGCCGTCGCGAAGGAAATAGCCCAACTTAAACCCGATCTCATTGGCTTGCAGGAGGCGGCAATCATTCTGACGGCAGCGAGTACATTCCCGACTACAACCGCCACGCATGTTGAGATCGATATGCTGGACAGTTTGCTAGAGACGTTGGAAAAACTGAAGATGCCATATAAACCAGTCGCTGTTTTGAAAGGTCTTGATGCCCAAGCCCCAGGGATAGAAGGATTTGATATACGGTTTACTGTGCAGGATGTCCTATTGGTCCGGACAGACAGGATGAAAAAGGATTTTAAACTGTCAGAAATTGTCGTGAAAAGTTATCAATCGCAACTTATAGTGGACACTGTTGTCGGCCCCGTCACGAATGTGGCAGGTTACGTATCCGCTGTTATTAACTACAGAGGACAGAAGTTTCGTTTTGTGTCGACTCATTTGGCGGTACCATTTTTTTCAGGGGTAAGTGTCCCTTTTGCCCAATCGAGTGAACTTGTTGAATTTGTTTCCGCTTCAAGTGAAACCATCCCAACGGTTTTAGTCGGCGATTTTAATTCATTCGCAAACGATCCGTTAGACCCTACTTTTGCTACATATTCAACTTTATTGGGCGGAGGTTTTAACGATTCATGGCTATCAACCTACCCCGAAGACCTTGGCAATACCTGTTGCCAAGCACCTGATATTAAGAACGTCAATTCATTGTTGAGCTACCGGATTGATTTGGTCTTGAATCGGGGGTTTGAAGTTATCAATGCAAATCTGGTAGGAAATAAAACATCAGACAGGATACCTAAGATCAACCTATGGCCTTCTGATCATGCTGGGGTTTTTGCAAAGCTGAAAACTCAAAACGAATGAAAACCAGGCAAGGAGTCAGCCGAAGGTTATTCGTGACATTAATTAATACAACGTTTTTTGCGAGTCACGAAATTTATTTAGGTATTAAGAGCATAAGTAATCACGTTAATGTTCACTTCGTTTACACGTCGATTTGAACAGAACTATTCACAGGGTTTGTTTACAGAACAAGCTTAATAATTCCCTGTTAAGGAGGAATCGACCATGGCCGCTACAATGAAAAAAAACTTTGGCGATAATATAAATCGACAATTCCCGACATTTTGCCGCATTTGGGCATGGCTTTCGGATGGCAAAAATCAGGCGACCTTGGGCCTACTAATACCTATTATTGCAGGAATATATGGTGCTTCATGGGAAATTTATGATCGCTTACACCCAAAGGATTCAATAGTTGTCGAGCCAAACAGGGGATCGCAACCTTCATCTCTTAAGAAAACTAAACCAATCCCTGAAGAACTCCAGGAAATCTTAAGTGAAACTAGCGAAACGCTTTACCATTTTAATAACAGCAATAAGCTAGCAAATGACCAAGTTGAACTAGCTATCCAGTCACTTAAAGAAGGGGAGGCCACTGAGGCAGAAAAGCTTCTCCGCCCCCTCTCCGAACAAGGCGTGGACGAAGATAAAGCCAAGGCCGCTTTTCAGTTAGCCGAACTTGCTAAGGCACGGATAGACTATCGCGCAGCAGAATCCTATTATACGTTGGCTCGTACACTACAACCGGACAATCCACAGTACCTAAGCGGAGCTGGTGAAATCGCCCTCAAAAATGGGCATTATGCAGATGCCCAAACATACTTTCAAAAGGAGGTTGGCATCCGCGAGCAAAAACTGGGAAAAGAAAATCCCCAAGCCACCGAAACAGTAAGCAATCTTAGCGAGGCTTATACCCAACTTGCCGAAGCTCATATTCACCAAGGTCAATATCAACTGGCCGAACCCCTGTTGAATAAAGCACGTGATCTTCAGGATAAAAACAAGCTAGGACCTGAAGACCCAATCGTCGCCCAAACCTTGGGTACGTTGGCTTTGCTCCAAGGGAACAAAGGCGATTTTAAGGCCGCTGAGGAAATTGCTCTGCGTTCACTTTCTATGCGCCTTACTTTATATGGACATAATCATCCAAAAGTAGCGGATGCACTGGATACACTTGGAAGTATTTATTATGAACAAAATGACAAAGAAAGAACTAAAGACAAATGGGAAGAAGCAAAATCGATTCGCCAAGAGGCACTGGGCACAGAACATCCCGATTATGCCAGCAGTCTCACCAACCTGGCGTTGCTGGCTTTAGGTAATAACGATTACCCAACAGCTGAAGAAAATTTTAAACAGGCAATAAAAATTGCTGAAAAGGCACTTGGCAAAGAACACCCAGAGGTGTTTGTGATGCGTAATAATTATGCCCAGCTCTTCTGGCGGAAAGGTGACTATGAAGAGGCCGAAAAGCGTTTTCGGCAGGGGTTTGAGTTCGGGGAAAAGACTTTCGGCAAGGATAACCCGAAAACTGCTACCTATTTGAACAACTTGGCAACGATGTTACAGGAACAAGGCAAATTTAATGAGGCAACGGATTGTTATCAGCAAGCACTTGATATTCTGAGTAAATCATCCAATGGCGATTTTCCCATGATCGCCAAAATTAAATTAAATCTAGGCAATCTAAAAATCCAGCAAGGACAATATGTAGATGCCGAAGGTTTCTTTAGAGGCGCTGCAGAATTGGCGGAAAAACAAATTGGATCAGAGAGTGACGTCAATCTTTATGCCCGTAACGGTCTCGGCCTAGTTGCCTTGAAAACCGGACACTTGAAAGAGGCCGAAAACCATTTTGAAAAAGTGCTATCGAAAGCGGAAAAAGTATTTGGCCCAGAACACTCGGAAATAACTCCTGTGTTAAGCAATTTAGCGGCTGTTTATCAAGGCGAAGGCAAGTATAAGGAAGCAACAAAAATGTTTGAGCGGGCATTGAAAATTAGCGAAAAAATTTCGGGTGTTAATCATCCCAATACAGCTATGATCCAGAACAATTGGGCGCTGAACTATTTCTTCCTTGGCGATTTTGCCGAGGCAGGAAATCTATTCAAAGCGGCAATAGCGACTTGGGAAAAGACCGAGCCTGACCATCCCAATTTGGCCTTGGCCCATAATAATCTTGGCGAGGTTTACTTAAATCAGGGTATGTTCAAAAAAGCGATAGATGAGTTTGATAAAGCAAAGCAAATCCAGGAACACTTGATTCAAAAAAAAGTCCTTGCCGAGGATCATCCAGATGTCGCCTTAACCCTGAATAATCTGGGTGGCGCTTATTTGAGCCAGGATCTCTATGATAAGGCGGAACCTTTGTTGAAAAAGGCATTATCTATCATTGAAAAACTTGGCCAGGACACCGAACAAAAAGCAATGACATTGAGCAATCTTGGCCAGTTATATAAGGAAAAAGGGCAATTGAAGGAAGCGCAAAAAAATCTGGAAGATGCCAAGCAGATGTATGAAATGCTGAAAGCACTGGATCATCCGCAAGCGACTAAGGTTCTCGGTAATCTGGCCATGCTCTACAAGGAACAAGGAAGAACTAACGAGGCGGAAAAGCTATTAAATCAAGCCCTAAAAATTGAAGAAAAAATATCCGGTTCGCACTCACCAGATTTAGCTGTTACCCTCAATAATCTGGGTCAACTGGAAATGGAAAACAGGAATTTTGAAAAAGCGGCTGAGCATTTTCGGCAAGCCATTGACATATTAAAGAAGATAGATAGCAAGGATGAGGATGAAAACCCGGAATTGGCGCATTTATATCATAATCAGGCGGCCTTGTATGAAGAGCAAGGGCAATATGAGGATGCTAAACGCGATTATGACAAGGCTCTAACGATCTTTGAAAAGACATTCGGGAAAAATTCAATTGAAGTCGTTGCGACCTTAAATCAGTTAGGGAACTTATATCGAGATTTACATCAGTTTGCAGAGGCCGAAAAGCTTTATCGACACTCTCTAAAAATAAGGGAAGAACAATGGAAATCGGAACCCAGCCATCCCGATATTGCAATAGCGGCTAGCAATCTAGCCCAGGTCTATGAAGACCAAGACCGGCCAGATGAGTCTGAAGCTTTATACCGTCGTGCACTTGCCATCGACAAAAAGGCCTTTGGTGATGAACATGTCCGGGTTGCGGCTGACCTCGAAAACTTGGCATCGTTATTGGATGACCTTAAAAAATATTCAGAAGCCGAAGGCCTCCATCAGGAAGCCCTTAACATCCGCGAGAATTTATCTGGAGATAAAATTCATAGTACGGATTTGGCATCCAGTTATAACGGTCTGGGTGTGCATTACGGTAGGCAGGAGCAAAATTCAAAGGCCGAAGCTTATTACAAAAAGGCTTTGGACATGAATAAAAAAATCTATGGCACGGAGGATTTGCATTACGCCTCTTCACTTGCAAATTTGGCAGAAATTTACATTCAGCAGAAAAATCTTGAGAAAGCGGAAGATTATATGCAGCAGGCGCTGGCGATCCGAAAGAAAAAATGGGGCAACAAAGACAAGGAGTTGGCAATAACGCTTGATCGGTTGGCATCGATCCAATACGACCGGGAAAATTATAACCAAGCCAGATCTCATTACGAGCAAGCTTATGATATTTTCAAAGACCTGAAAGGGGAAGAAAACCCCGAAACGGTTGCGGAATTATCCAATGTTGCGGCTACTGATATCGATCTAGGAAATTATGACGCTGCTGCGAAAGCTTATGAACGCATTGTAAAACTTCGTGAGAAAGCCCGGCCCCCTAATAATCAGGAGCTTGCGGATAGTTTATTCCTTCTGGCGAAATCCTATCTAAACCAGGCGCGTTACCAAGACGCACAGCCGCTATTTGAACGGGTACTGAAACTTCGAGAATCTAGCCCAGACAAAGATGCGCGCAAAATCGGTGTGGTACTTAATCATCTTGCTAGGCTTCATGAAGATTTGGGCCACTACCAAAAAGCCGACGAGTTGTATCAGCGCGTTAAGTTAATAGTAGATAAAATGCCAACTCCAGATCAGACCGATATTGCTGGACGCCTGATCGATGCGGCTCGAATGAATTACAAGCAAGGTAATTATGCACAGGCCAAGCCTTTGCTGGATAAGGCTCTAAATATTATGGAGATACAAAAAGGCAAAAAGCATCCTTGGGTTGCATGGGGGCTTAGTAACTTGGGCGAACTGTCACGTATTCAACGAAAGTATGATGAGGCTTATCGTTATTTCCAGCGAGCACTAACCATCAGTGAAAGCACATCCGGCTCGGACCACCCCGACATAGCCACCGCCCTAGTTGATGTTGCCAAAGTCGATATCGCATTAAGCCGCTACGCTGATGCGAAACCCCTATTGGACCGAGCAAGGACAATACGGGAGAAAACTTACACAAGCCAACATCCTTCAATCGCGGAAACCCTCAATTGTATGGGGGCATGGTATGCCAAGCAAGATCATTTAAAAGAGGCAGAATCATATTATGAACAGGCTCGGGCGATTTGGGAGCAGGCATTTGGGTCAGACCATCCGCTTGTAGCGAAAAGTATCAACAACCTTGCTGTTATTAAGGTACATCAAAGTCAATACCAAGACGCGGAAAAGCTTTACCAACGCGCTTTGCAGATTCAAGAAAAAACTTTGGGTAACCAACACCCTTATACGTTAAATACTGTTATGGCTTATGTCAATCTTCTACACAAAATGAAACGCGACGAAGAAGCTCAAGCATTGGAGGCTCGAACGAAAAGTGCCTCGCTTGCTTTCGAGGAGGTATTGCTATAAAACTTGGTCAAAGACTTCTTGGCAATTGCATCATCTTATGCTGGCTAATGAAGGTAAATTTGTTAAATACACTAAAGTTTGTAAGTCCGCTATAAGAAAATTGTTACTATTGCTTGATGGACGGGTTCACGCCCTGAGTCAGTCCGTCAAGCATTTTTAACTGGTTACACTGGCTCGT
>CAYSYU010000049.1:0-11088 GCA_964435245.1 uncultured Methylomagnum sp. | reverse complement strand
CGGTTTCAGAGATTACTCTCTTAGCCAAGTGTCCGCTAGACCGGGGCAAGATCATATGAATTTCCTTCCAAATCGACTGTTGCGGTACATTTATTCCGTCTTGAATCTCTTTGCGTGTACGGCGTTGCCTACCCTTGACCGACTCACGAATTTCTTCATCTTCTATCTGGCGGTCAATGAACCGTAAACGTTTAGCGAGTCGATTACCCGATCGGAATATAGATACTCCGAAGAACATTGCTATGTACCATGCTATAAATCCTAACGTACCGGACGATGTTAGGTCGTTCACATTTGGCGCAGACGCGTTGTTCCATATCGGTGAAAGAAACAGTGTTCTCTGATAAGAAGCATAGACAAGCTTCTTAAGCAAGAATGAAAGTTGCGCAAGCGCAGGTCCGCCGCTATCCAAACTGCTGTATAGGAATGTCAGCAAGCCGGCCAGCATAAAGAGCGAGCTAATTAGGAGAATGAATACGCCGGTCACTCTTTTGGCAATCACCTGCATTTTTGCAGCAGTGTAGTTCATTTGTGGGATTGTTAAATTTATCTTGAGTTAGGCTCAAATCAACAACATTATTTTTTGGTGATATATAGTTTAATTGATTCGAAAAAATTGAAGTTCAAATAAAATCAATAAGTAAAACACATTTTTATTTAATTATAACTAATTTACACTCACAATAGAACCTAGTTAATTCTTGTTGTTTCCAACAAATAATAAAGTGCAAAAATACTAATAGTTTAATGATTACTGCTTCTAAATAGAGAAAAGTATATTAGGAAGAAAACCAAAATCTCCCAGTCCCAATTCCTTAGCTGTTAAAATATTTCCATTGATTAAACCAACGCCTAACACAATAAGATCAAATGGAAAAAACCTACGCACCGCACGACATCGAACAACGCCTGTATAAAAATTGGGAAGCCAAAGGCTATTTTGCGCCATCAGGCCAAGGCAAGCCTTATTGCATCATGATTCCACCGCCCAATGTGACCGGCAGCTTGCACATGGGGCATGGCTTTAACAACACAATCATGGATGCGTTAATCCGTTACCAGCGGATGCAGGGCAAAAATACCTTATGGCAGGTCGGTACCGACCATGCCGGGATTGCGACGCAAATGGTGGTCGAGCGGCAACTAGCTGGCGAAGGCTTAACCCGCCACGATTTAGGGCGCGACAAGTTTCTGGAAAAGGTTTGGGAATGGAAAGCCGAATCCGGCGGCACGATTACCCGGCAGTTGCGGCGCTTGGGCTCATCGGTGGATTGGACACGCGAACGCTTCACGATGGACGACGGCTTGTCCAAAGCCGTGCAGGAAGCGTTTGTGCAGCTTTACGATGATGGCCTGATTTATCGTGGCAAGCGTTTGGTCAATTGGGATCCTAAGTTGCACACCGCGATTTCCGATCTGGAGGTGGTGAGCGAGGAAGAAAAAGGCTCGATGTGGCATTTCCGTTACCCACTTGCTGACGCCGCGCAGGAAAGCGCAAGTGCCGCGGGAGACAGGACTTCGGGAGCGGCTGGTACGGGCTATTTGGTAGTGGCGACTACACGTCCCGAAACCATGCTCGGCGATACGGCAGTGGCTGTTAACCCGAATGACGAACGTTACCAGCACTTGATCGGCAAAACGGTCTTACTGCCGATCACCAACCGCGAAATCCCTGTTATCGCCGACGATTATGTCGATCCTGAATTCGGAACGGGTTGCGTCAAGATTACCCCTGCCCACGATTTCAACGACTACGAAGTCGGCAAGCGGCATAACCTGCCGTTGATAAACGTGCTCGACCGCGACGCAAAAATCGTCAGCGAATTTACCGTATTGACGTTTGAAGGTTATGCTGGCGTTCATGGCGAAAAAGCGCCGGAAGCTTACGCGGGTATGGATCGCTTTGAGGCGAGGAAGCTTATTGTCGCAGAATTGGAAACATTAGGTCTGGTCGAAAAAATCGATCCTCATACTTTAAAAGTACCGCGCGGCGACCGTTCCGGCGTGGTCATCGAGCCTTGGTTAACCGACCAATGGTATGTCAACGCGAAAGAACTGGCGAAACCGGCAATCAAAGCCGTGGAAGACGGCGCAATCAAATTTGTGCCGCAGCAGTATGAAAACCTGTATTTCTCCTGGATGCGCGACATTCAGGACTGGTGCATCTCCCGCCAATTGTGGTGGGGACATCGGATTCCGGCGTGGTACGACAACACTCAAGGCAATGTGTATGTCGGACGTGACGAAGCCGAAGTACGCAGCAAATACGGATTGGCGGCAGAAACGGAATTACGTCAGGATGAGGACGTGCTGGATACCTGGTTTTCTTCGGCTTTGTGGACATTCTCAACTTTAGGGTGGCCTGAAAAAACCAAAGAACTGCTTACCTTTCATCCGACCGATGTGTTGGTAACCGGCTTCGACATCATCTTTTTCTGGGTGGCGCGCATGATCATGATGACCATGCACTTCATGAAGCATGAAGACGGTACGCCGCAGGTACCGTTCAGGAATGTCTACGTCCACGGATTGGTGCGCGACGGCGAAGGCCAGAAGATGTCGAAATCCAAAGGTAATGTCCTCGATCCTTTAGATATCATCGACGGCATAAGTTTAGATGAACTGGTCGCCAAACGTACCAGCGGCCTAATGCAGCCCCAAATGGCGGAAAAAATCGAAAAACGTACCCGTAAAGAATTTCCAGAAGGTATTTTGTCCTACGGTACGGACGCTTTGCGTTTCACTTTCGCGTCATTGGCCACGACCGGACGCGACATCAAGTTCGACATGGGACGCGTGGAAGGTTACCGCAATTTCTGCAATAAAATCTGGAATGCGGCGAATTTTGTGCTAATGAATACGTCTGATAAAGATTGCGGCGATAAGGGTAGCTTGGCAGTTAACTCTATGGACCAATGGATTCTTAACCGCTTGCTTCAAGTTATAGCCGAAACTCGTGATGCTCTAGATAATTACCGTTTTGACCTAGCCGCGCAAGCCATTTACGAATTCACCTGGAACGAGTTTTGCGACTGGTACATCGAGTTGGCGAAAGTTAGTTTACAATCGGAAGATGGGGCGACGCAACGCGGCGCACGACGGACTTTGTTAACAGTGCTGGAAACGGTGCTGCGGTTAAGCCATCCCATTATGCCGTTCATCACCGAGGAAATTTGGCTATCCGTTGCCCCTCTTTTAAAAATAAATGGCAGTACGATTATGTTACAGGGTTATCCTGATAAAAAAGATTTTCGTTTTGAAGAAATCAAGATGGATATAAAAAGCATTGACGGAGTGGAATGGCTGAAAGAATTAATTCTGGGCGTGCGCCGGATTCGCGGCGAAATGGATATCAAGCCCGGCAAGCCTTTACCCGTTCTATTGCAAGATGTTTCCGAACAGGATTTGGCCTATCTGGAAAGTAACCGCATCTATCTGCAAAAATTGGCGCGGCTGGAATCAATTGCTTGTTTGCAGGTGGGCGAAACCGCGCCGGAATCCGCCATCGCTTTGGTCGGGCAACTTAAGTTATTAATCCCAATGGCGGGTTTAATCGACAAAGAAGCTGAATTAACGCGGCTAGACAAGGAAATCAACCGGATTGCAAATGACTTGCCTCGTATAGAAGGTAAACTAAACAACCCGGCTTTTGTCGATAAAGCTCCTACCGAAGTTATTGAAAAGGAAAAAGTGAAATTGGCGGATTTACAGGCAGCTTTGACTAATCTGCAAACGCAGCAGGAGAAAATTAAGTCTTTATAAAAAAACTTATCCAACATCAACTTTTAACTTATAAGCCTCATGAAAATAGATGCTTTAGATGCTTGGGGATATTCCTTGCCTTAAAGGTTAAGGTGTTAATACTTCACAGTAAATAACTCATTTTTGTGAGATTATTCGGCTAAGTTTCCGATTTTACCTTCGTGGAACTGTTGTCGATTTATGACGAATCAAATTGAATCGTGAATCGATTTCTATAGTTTAAGTATGTAGAAGATAGCTGCAATTTAGGGGTATAGATCATGGTTAGGTTATTTTTGTTGGTACTGGCATTAGGATTATTACATGGATGCGCAACGAGCACGCCCATAGAAAGGGCTGAAGCAATCTGCATTCGGCTGGGTGATCCAAGTCCTGCTTGTAAAGAAAGGCAATTTAATATTGAGCGCACAAGGCAGGATGCTTTTATGGCGGAACAACGTAAATATTTACACTCAGACTCCGCTTTATCAACGCCTTTTAAACCATCAATACCAGAAAAGTCGCATTACGATCAGGTATTGCAAGAAGGGCAAGAAAGAATAAAACAAGATTGTGCATTGCAAGGTGGATTTTACCAACAGGATAGTACTGGTGCTTCATGCACCCGATAACTAACGGTATCTCCATATTTTGACATTTTACCTAGGGACAATTTTTTCTAACTATCTTATCTCCTAACTCGATAACGCCATCCGTCAACACTTGCACCCGAATCCCACCTTTGCGGGTAAAGGCCTCAATAATCTCGGTTTGAGCAAGGGCGCTGACTGGAAATTGCTTTGCCATAACCTTGCACGGTTCGCAAAGTTCTACGCCACGGCATAGGACATGACCGACTTTGAATGTTTCGCCAACCAGCTCATTCAACCGGATGCCTTGGGTAACCAGATTACGCCGGGTGCCGTTCATGGGGATGGATAACTTGTATATCCGCATGAATTCTTCGATAGCCTCCCATTCAATCAAGGTCAAGTTGAGTCCCGGTTGTTTTTGCCGGAAGCCAAAAAAACGATCGCCAACAATGCCTTTGCCCGCTTTTAATTGCACGGCATCCACAGCAATTTGTTCGGCATGCCTAGCCGGGGCGACAAAAATTGCGGCGATACGGCCTGTCATATTGGCATTACTTGCGGACTCAATTTGAGTGTGTATTGTTAAAATTGGGCTAAACAATTCGAAGATTGTATCCGATTTTGTATTTCTATTTCTTCCCTTATACTTATCAATCAGTTAACAGAAATAAGAAAAGCGATGAAAACAGGCATTATAGGGTTAGGCGCAATGGGGCAGGGCATGACAAGGCAGGTTTGGGGTGCAGGCTTTTTATCTGCCGTATATAACCGTACGGCAAGCAAAGCACAAGAACTGGCTGAGGAATTAACAGTTACAGCTTACTTTCATCCTGAAGACCTTGCTGCACAAGTGGATTTGGTCTTGATTTGCGTATCCGCCGACCAAGATGTACTGGAGATGGTTGCCGCAATTAGCCAAACTATCAAACCCGGCGCGATAGTCGTCGATATGTCCACGGTAAGCAGCGAAACAGCTAAAAAAGCGGCAGCCATGTTGGCGGAAAAGCAGGTCGCCTTTCTCGATGCCCCGGTTTCCGGCGGGGTTGAAGGGGCAAAAAACGGCACCTTATCCATGATGGTTGGCGGCGATGCTGCTATTTTAGCGAAAGCCAAACCCGTTCTCGCAAGTATGTCCGCCCGTATTACCCACATGGGCGAGGTTGGCTCAGGCCAAGCGACTAAAGCCGTCAATCAAATCATGTGCGCAGGCATAAACCAGGCGGTTACCGAAGCCTTGGCCTTCGCACAAGCGCAAGGATTACCGATGGAGAAAGTCATCGAAGTCACTTCGGCAGGTGCGGCAGGTAACTGGTTTTTAGACCGTCGCGGCCTGACGATGACCAATGGCACGTTTGCCCCCGGTTTTAAACTGGCATTACACCATAAAGACTTGCTTATCTGCCAAGCAATGGCGGAAAAACTCAACCTTCCCATTCCGGTCAGTGACATGACCATTACCGATTACGCCAAACTGATGGCAGATGGTTATGGGGATGAAGATATTTCGGCATTGTTTAGGTTGAAAATAAAGTAAATTGATCTTTAACTGAGTATGTGAAATAAAAGGCATAAAGCTTCAGATTACACAAAGCACTATCGTGTCTATTAGCTGAATCACACGCCCAAAACCATTGAATGCTATTAAGCTATATAATCATATTATTTTGGCTTTAAGGTCTCCATTAAATAAGAATTATTTTCAAACAATAAGTTTTAGACTTACTATTTAATATTGATTTAAGGTTTGATTGATAGTTTGAAGGTGACCGTCCTTAACAACTGATCTTAGGTTTGTCCTTATGGCTTTCTTTGTATAAGAATGATTATTTTCTTAAATTACGATGAGAAGAAAACCTTATGAAAATAAAAATCAACCATAGAGTTGCTATTCCAATAATTTGGTTATAGTTAACCTATTTTTGCCAAGGATTGCTTCTTCGGCGTTTGGATTTAGTTGTGATTTTCAAGTTGCACTAAATCCATTATTCATCCCAGATACGACAGTAAATTGTAGGAATTCGAGATCCCTGCCAGACCGAACCAGCCCCGAAAGCTGGTTGTGCACTTCCGGTCAAACTGCGATGGCGCTAGTTAATTAGATCATAACCCGGTTTAAAAAAGTGCGGATACAGTCATCTTTGGAGAACAACTGGCAACTGTGTGTTCCATTCAGCTACTATGTTGGTTTTATTCGCAGTTTCTAAAGCTCAGTATGTCATTATACAACTTTGCTTGACAAAAACCCATCAATATTAAGTCTGGACTTGATCTTGGTTAACGTACAACCGCCAAGAAACTTGCCCGTACTATTAACGATAGTCAACTAGCTTAAGAATATAGCTAACAAGCTGATATCTCACCGTTGACTTTGATTCTTATTTACTGATAGTTTCAGAGAAAGGATCCCTCAGTTCCCCAAACTTCTAAATTCCCAGCCAAACTGGTACGACCATTTATTGGAGGAAAGCCCCATGAAATCACTCAAATTTTTCGTCCTTGCATTGCTGGCGGTTACATTGCTGACCGCATCGTTCCTTACATGGTCGGCTGCACGGTCTGCAAGGTTTCATCATAATGGCACGTCGCGTAACGAGGGCTCGGCAGGTTATTTTGACAGTAGTGGTCGGACAAATCAAAGCAACCAGGGTAGTGCTAAAGAAGCACCCACTGGATTTGATAATCTAACTAACGGTTTCGATAAGCAGGGGCCGAATTTCGAGTCCTTGAATGAAGATAACGTCGTGCCGCTAGGCTCGTTTAACGACAACCGATTTATTTTCGAGGAATTTGAAACGGTGGCCGACGGCCTTGGCCCGACGTACAATGCCCAAAGCTGTCGTGAGTGTCACCAAAACGTGGTTACAGGCGGTGCCAGCCAGGTCGCCGAGCATCGCACTGGTTACTTAAAAAAAGGTGAGTTCTATGAATCATTGGGCGGTTCGCTCATTAGTTCCCGCGCAACCTATCCAGACATCGTGGAGCAAGTGGCTTATCAGGATGACATCCGCACTTTCCGCATTTCGACAAACACCCTTGGAGACGGTTTTGTCGAAGCCATTGCGGATACCACACTTAAGGCAATCAGTGCAGGACAACCCGTAAATATGCGTGGGTCGGCAATTCTAGTGCCGGTCTTGGAAGGCGACGGTAGTGGGAGGGTCGGGCGTTTCGGGTGGAAGAGCCAGCACGCCAGCCTGGAATCGTTTTCCGCCGATGCGTACTTGAACGAGATGGGCATCACGACCCCGCTGCTTCCTGATGAAAATACGTCCAAGGGGATCTTTGTGGGCTATGGATCGGAATATGATCATGTCCAAGACCCTGAGGATGACGGGGAGGATGTGGTAGCGTTTGCAAACTTCATGCGTTCAACGAAAGCTCCGTCCCGTGGCTCAATAACACCCGACGTTGTGGCCGGTGAAAATCTTTTTAATAAGTCTAACTGCGCTGTTTGCCATGTTTCTACCATTACCACGGCCAGCCCTGGTACGAAGATCAACGGAGGCGCGTTTACTGTTCCAGATGCATTAGGTAACAAGAAGATTCACCCATACAGTGATTTCCTGTTGCACGACATTGGGACTGGCGACGGCATTCCCGTCCTGCCAGGGCTACCTTCTACAGCGAATCAGATTCGTACGGCTCCTCTGTGGGCGCTCAGGACGCGAAACCGCCTGATGCATGATGGCCTTACCTTCACCAAGCAAGAAGCCATCCAGCGTCATGGCGGGCAAGCGGCGTCAGCGAGAAGTAAATTCAACGCGCTGACGGTAACGGAGAAAAATAAGCTTTTGATCTTTTTGGATTCGCTCTAACTCGTTTACAGGTAAGCCATTAGTTTGACGAGTGGGCTCCCAAGGCTTGGCCTTTAGATTCAGTATAGTAAGGTGGCTAATGAAGTGATGATGTGTAATTTTTCCTTGGGCTTGACGGTCACAAGGGGAAACCATAAAGACAACAACATCTTACAAAAGCTTAAGCCTTTCGAAATGGGATTGCAAATATCACCTGGTGGTTATTCCGAAAGGCAGGAAAAAAGAGTTGTATGGCAAGGTACGAGGGCATCTTGGCCCTTTGTCCCATGAACTTGCGGCCCAGCGGAATTGTAAAATTGTGGAAGGGCACATGGTTCAAGGCCATGTGCACATGCTATAGGTTCGGCCCTGTGAAGTATTAAGTTTCCGTTCGCCTTGAGCCTGTCGAAAGGCGGTGTGTGTGCTTCGACAAGCTCAGCACGAACGGTTCAGGCATAAAAAGGCCGAATCAATAATACGCATACCGCCAAAGTATTCTGGCGCTGAGGTGGTCGGTTACCTAAAGGGGAAAAGTGCCATTTCTGTTGCACGGCAATTCAGCGGGAGGCAGTGCAATTTCAATGGGGAGGACTTATGGGCACGAGGTTATGCGCTTTCAACGGTAGGTTTTGAGGAATCACAAATTCGCGCCTACATCAGAAACCAAGAGCAGTTGGACAGTAAAGGGTTTGACGAAAAAGGTAGTTTTTAAGGTGGGTTGGCAGCCCTTGAGACTGCTAACAGCCGTCAAGCCCTTGCTTTGCAGGGGCGTTTTGACTTCAAATGCACGCCATATTTCGTGCATAGAAGCTCTACTTCTTCCAAGCCAATATAATCGACCATAGGCGCCAGATGGTATTAACAATCAAATAACCGACGATTATAAAAAGGAATACAAGACTAAAACCGATTTCCACACTAGGGTACAATCGTGAAAAAAGCGTGCCAAGCCCCAAAGCTACGAAGAAGCTGCTTAAGAGCATATAAAAGAACTTTCCTACATGGGAAAATATTCCATATCGCTTATCAAATGGTGATAAAGATTTACCCCAGCCTTTTACTGAATCTGCCACTTCAGCGGCTACATTACCTTCAGGTTGCAGAATAGTAACCGCCCTGAGATAAGCAGGTATCGTATCGTAAGGGGTCGGGGTAACCATCACAGGTAACACCCGATTCTGGGGATGTTTCCATTTTTCACGTGCATATTTTAATTCAGTTAGGGCATACCCTCCTGCCTGGATGGATTCAGGGCTGATAAGGAATACCAAGCCATCGGCAGCATCAATAGCTTCACAAAGGCGTCGTTCATAGTTGTCGCCAGGTTTAAGGGAAGGCTTATCAAAAAATACCTCGTGCCCTGGTCCAATCAATGCAAAATAGATTTCCTCGGCTATCGCTTTATCCTCGCTTGCATAGGATAAAAATAATCTCATACTGTAGTTTTCCCTTTTTCATATAAAAATAAATGATATACACTTACCATTGGTAATATCAAAAGGCGATAAAAAAGTCATTTTATGCGCAAATTGTTGAGCGATATTGCAGATTCAATATAAATCTCCCAATAAACCAACCACTTCATGGCGTCCATGCATAAAAATCCAGATGCCAAAATCACCATCCACTTTATACTTTAATTACTGGTTGCATGTCGGTACAAGTAAAAGAAAACTTGTCGGTTTCATTGTGCTCTAGTCAGAGACAAAGGTTCACTGAACGTAGCTTAAAACAGTGGATTTTTCTAAATTTCTAATAAAGCTCAGCATAATTGCATCCACTTGCACACTATCGGCTCAAGGATGTGCACTAAAGGTTTTCTAATGAACGGGTTGCTGTGACATACAAAGTTGAGAACCCTTGTCGGCATGCTTGTTGACCAAACGTACTACGAAAGTCTGGGGCCAAATCTATTATACAAGGCAGCATCTATTTCAGATGCTAGCCCGATTAGGTCGGCGTTATGGGTACAGTTGGCAACTAATCCCTTATCTCATTGGGCATTCAGTATGATGCCAGCCATATAATCGGTCAGGCTAAGGTTCGATAAACCATCAGCCACTACCGAATTACGGATAGGTTCCGGCAATGTTGATGGTATCGTTGTTTAATGCACCGCTTTGAAGTTGGCCTTACTTGCGGGCTTCCGTATCGGATCTAGCCGACTATTGCGATGCCATTACACAGGTTAACTGGCGTCGAGGGCGATGGCAGGATGTCCGCCTCTTTTGACAGAGGATGCTAATTTTTCATTGAAAAGCTTCTCAGCCGCTAACATCACAGTCGTTTTATCGGTTTGGAGTTCTTTGGCCAGCTTGGTGATCGTTGCCGAGCCATTTGCGGATAGGTACGCCAAAATAGCATCCGAGGTAATGGCTATTGGGTCAGCGGGCTTCTCGGTTTTAATCGACTTGGTTTTCCTAGGGTTTGCCTTCGGTTTTGATGCAGGCTTTAGTGGTGGTTCGATTGTTGTATTTTTTTCTTTAGGTCGGACTGCAATGGTTGGTTTGTTGCCGCTATTTTGTTTGGTTGACCGATGGGCGCGAATCTCATCGCCAGCGATTGCATAGATCGTATAGGCCGCAAATGTAGCGACCATCGACAAGGATATTTCAAGCATAAATAATTCCTGAACCTACTTTGTGGATTTTAGTGTAAGAAAAAACTATGGCATTAAAACAAAACAAAGGCCAAGCAACAAGTGCCGGGCTAAATAAAATCTTCATTTTCCTGTCGACACAGGGATGTTTAGGGGGCTATTCGAGATATGGGAATGGACAAATATCGGGTTTCAATACCAACAGCTAGGCTTGCAAGCTATTACGGCTAATCGAAGAGAGTTTAAAAGTACCCTTAATCAAGATGACGCTAAAGTTATTTTGGCTCGAAGCAAAATAGGCAATTTCGACCCAGGCCGTGTCAAAACGTAAGCTTCCCCATTGAAAACTCAGTAAAATAGT
>CAYSYU010000048.1:0-11397 GCA_964435245.1 uncultured Methylomagnum sp. | reverse complement strand
TTGAAACCAAAAAAGTCGCTTAGCAGGGTGTCCGTGTAAGTAGGGCAAGATCAATTTTGAAGAGTGCGGTTCTACGCACCATTTACACCTGAAATGGTACGTACAACGATGTCTACGAAATAGAAATTTAATAATGAAACAACAAAGAAAAGCCATCGCCCTCATTTCCGGTGGCCTGGATTCCATGCTGGCGGCGAAAACCGTGATGGAGCAGGGCGTACATGTCGAGGGTATCAACTTCTTCACCGGATTTTGCGTGGAAGGCCATACCCACGCCATCCGCGAACGCGATAAGGCCAAGCCTAAGCGCAACAATGCCCTGTGGGTGGCGGAGCAGTTGGGCATTAAGCTGCATATCGTCGATGTCATTGAAGAATACAAAAACGTGCTGATTAACCCCAAGCACGGCTACGGTGCAAACATGAACCCATGCCTGGATTGTAAAATCTTTATGGTGGGCAAGGCCAAGCAGTGGATTAGCGAAAACGGTTTCGACTTCATCATCACCGGCGAGGTGATCGGGCAAAGGCCGATGTCGCAGCGCAAAGGCACGATGCCGATTATCGCCAAACAATCCGGCGCCGACGATTTATTATTACGGCCTTTGTGCGCGAAGAACCTGCCGCCGACCTTGCCGGAGCGGGAAGGCTGGGTCGACAGGGAAAAACTGCATTCCATTACGGGACGTTCGCGCAAGCCGCAGATGGCGATGGCGGCGCAATTCGGGTTGAACGATTACGCCCAACCGGCGGGCGGTTGCTGTTTCCTGACCGACAAGAATTATTCCGCCAAACTGGTCGATTTGTGGCAAGCCCGGAACAGCAAGGATTACGAACTGGATGACGTCATGTTGCTGAAAGTCGGCAGGCACATCCGCCCTAAGCCGCATTTCAAGCTGATCGTGGCGCGCGAGGAAGGCGAAGGCCGTTTCATGCAAGGTTACAAGCGCGATTTCATCAGCATGGTTTGCACCAGCCATACCGGCCCGTTCGTGTTGTTGGACGGCGAACCGTCGGCGGAAGATCTGTATTTGGCGGCCAGCATTACCGCCCGTTACGGCCAAGGTAAGCACGCCGAACAGGTCGACATGGCGATTACCGACAAGGAAGGCGTGGAACGCACTATTCAGGTTAAACCCTTGGCCGGGGAAACATTGCCGGAAGGCTGGCTGATATGACCCGGGAAACGCTCAACGCTCGGCGCTTATTGTGCCCCTTGCCCGTCATCCGCACCCAGGATAAGGTCAAGCAGTTAAAGCCCGGCGACCAACTGGAAGTCATCTGCACGGATCCCGGCGTAATGCAGGACATTCCGGCCTGGTGCCGTATTAACGGGCATAAGGTGTTGGAAACCAGGTCTGGCGAGCATGAGTATGTGGTTGTGGTGGAAGTGGGTGGATGAATGTTGGAAAAACCTTCGTCATTCCGGCATGGATTGCCGGAATCCAGATGCCATGGATGGTGACATTAGGTCAGGCCATAAATCTTGCCAAGTTGGGTTGCGTTGTTCAATCAATCGTTTTTTAGCTTTGCGAGACCAGTTTTTGATCTGTTTTTCCCGTAAAATGGCACTTTCCATATGGTCATGTATTTCGTACCAGACTAAATCGGTTATATCGTAGCGTTTTGTAAAACCAGCAATTAATTTGTTACAGTGTTGGTAGACGCGTCCGATATGGTTAGATGTAACGCCTATATATAGCGTCCCATTAGCGCCACTGGTAAGGATATAAACACATGGTTGTTTTTCCATGTATGTAATTTATCACATCCTTGTGTTCTGGATTCCGGCAATCCATGCCGGAATGACGGTTTTCCTGGGGTATGAAGTATATAATTAGCAAATTTTACGGTTGTAGAGAAATTTATTTTCAATAGCTTATCTTTATTGTAGAGAAAACATTAACATGCCCGTCGGACATAACCCATTCCCCACCATGCCTAAAATACCCGGTATCCAACTCGGCACGACTAATGCCGGAATCAAGCAAACCGTCCGGGACGATTTGCTGTTGATCGCGTTGGCCGAAGGGTCGACCTGCGCCGCCGTCTTTACCCGTAATGCATTTTGCGCTGCCCCGGTTCTTGTCGCCAAGGACAATTTGAAACATAAGCCCAGATGGTTGTTGATTAACTCAGGTAACGCCAATGCAGGTACCGGATTGCAAGGCTATGAGGACGCCAAGGCCACTTGTCGCGAAGTGGCGGCTGAAGCCAAAGGGAAAATGCAACAAGTCCTGCCGTTCTCTACCGGGGTTATCGGCCAGCGTTTGCCGGTGGATAAGGTGACTGCCGCAGTCCCCGGCGCGTTCAAACAGTTGGACGAAAACAACTGGGACAAAGCGGCGAAGGCGATCATGACCACCGACACTTTTCCCAAAGGCGTGACCAGGGTTGTTTCTCTGGACGGGCATAACGTAACTATCAACGGCATTGCCAAAGGCGCAGGGATGATCCAACCGGATATGGCGACGATGCTGGCGTTTATCGGCACCGATGCCAAAATCGCCCAGCCCTTATTGCATGGCTGTTTGTCAGCGGCAGTTGAACAGTCCTTCAACCGGATCACCGTGGATGGCGATACCTCCACCAACGATGCCTGTGTGCTGATGGCAAGCGGCTGTAGTCCTGTTCCTGAAATCACTGCGGAAAGTGTCAATTATAAAATATTTGCCGATGCCGTCATGTCGGTTTGTCAACAATTAGCCGAACTTATCATCAGGGACGGGGAGGGTGCGACTAAATTGATGCGGATTGTCGTTGAAGAAGCCCAAAGCGATGAAGAGGCTGTTCGCGTCGGCAAAACCATCGCCCATTCGCCCTTGGTGAAAACCGCTTTCTTCGCCAGCGACCCTAACTGGGGACGGATATTGGCGGCGGTCGGCCGTTCCGGGGTCGATAACATGGTGTTGGAAGATGTGCAGGTATTTTTGGATGACGTCTGTATCGTCCGAAACGGCGGCGTTGCCGACGATTATACCGAAGCCGCCGGACAGAGGGTGATGGATCAGGAAGAAATTACGGTGACTGTCAAATTGGGACGCGGGCAAGCAAGACAAGAAGTCCTGACTTGTGACTTTTCCTACGATTATGTCAAGATTAACGCCGAATACAGGACTTAATGGCCATTAAGGAAAGCGACAATAGCTAAACCGAGCTCATGAGACATGTTAACGGGCACCGCATTACCAATTTGCTTATATTGCGCCGTCAAAGGCCCGGAAAATTGCCAGTCGTCGGGGAAAGTTTGGATGCGGGCGTATTCTCTTACCGTAAACGGCCTGGTTTCGCCAGGATGGCAGCGTTCAGTCTGTTTTTGTGCTGGGGCGCAGGTTAAGGTCAGGCAAGGCTCATCCCAACTCATCCTCCGCGCCATGCCGGTTTTGCCGCCCCCCAAATAAAAACTTTTTTTCATGTAATGTTTTTGTACCTCTAAGGGCAAGTCGCGCCAGTAACCGCCTTCCGGGACGAGTTCCATTACGGCTTTTTTGTTGGGCGGATAATTTTGTCCAAGGGAAGGTTGGACATCGCTTGGAAATAGTTCACCCGCACGCAGGGCATCCCTTAGGGTATAAATTTTCTGGTATTCCCGTGGCCATTGGAATTTATCTTTGGATAAATCCTTGCTTATCCCAACCAAGATCAAGCGTTCCCGCTTTTGCGGGACTCGATAGAAAAGCGCTTTCATCAGGCGTGGTTCCAATAGCTGGTAACCTAATTCATCGATGACAGAGCGGATATTTTCCAAAGTGCGGCCGTTATCATGGGTAAGCAACCCGCGCACATTTTCAGCCATGAACAGCTTAGGCTGGGTTTCCTTGATTGCCCGCGCAAACTCGAAAAAAAGCGTCCCCCTGGCATCCTCAAAGCCCATTTTCTTGCCCGCATAACTGAACGCCTGGCAAGGGAAACCGCCCGTGATGACATCGATTTGGTTTTTGTAAGGGGAAAAATCGATACCGGCAATATCGCCGCATACAACCTGCCAGTTTGGGCGGTTGGCTTGTAAAGTCGCACACGCGTTTTTGTCGATTTCATTCAACAATACGGTATGCAACCCGGCCCTTTCCAGCCCTATCGCCAACCCGCCTGCCCCGGCAAAAAGTTCTATGGCTTTATAAATTTTTGTCGGGGAGGGGATTTGGCGCTCGGAATCGTCAAAGATGAAATGTAATTTATCGAACTGCTTAAGCTGGTCTTTCGTGTAAAAGCCTGTATTGTTTGAATTCCGGATAGGGGAGAGCTTGCCATTATTATCCCAACGGCGTAGAGTCTCTTTAGAAATCCCTAACATATCAGCTACTTGCGCTACAGAATACATAAATAAAAACGAAAATTACAATTTTTTTATTATACACTCCAACTTAAAAGTTCTGTCATCGTATTCGCTAAAAGCCATAAACAAACCAAAAGGGTAAGATATTGACTGACCGTATCGACAAGGAAACCCGTTCCCGCATTATGTCGGCTGTACGAAGTCACGACACTCGCCCTGAGAAATGGGTGCGCTCGGTACTGCATCGGCAAGGCTTTCGTTTCCGGTTGCATAATAAGCAATTGCCCGGCACGCCCGACCTGGTTTTGCGCAAGTATAAGGCGGTAATCTTCATCAATGGCTGTTTCTGGCACCAACACCAGAATTGCAAAGTTGCGCATGTCCCGCAGACCCGCCGCGAATTTTGGCAAAAAAAGTTTACCCGAAATGTCGTACGCGACCAGAAAGTGATGTATCAACTAAAAATGTTGGGTTGGCGGGCGGCGATTATCTGGGAGTGCGGGCTGAATAAAAAACAGCAGGAGGCAACTTTAAGGCGGCTGGTATTTTGGCTTAGGCATGGAGGGGAGTATCTTGAAACCCCTGTCTATGATGAATTTAGCGAGGAATAGTCAGGCAAATGCCTTATTGAAAAAATCCTGGGCAAACTGGCGGTTATGAAATTTATACGGAGAAATTTCTTCGATGACATCCGGAAGGACAGAAAATAATTGGCTTAAGGCATCGGGTACGCCTGTCACCAAGCCATAAAAACTGTAACCGTCAATCTGCCGGATTAATGGGGTCGCTTTGCGCTGCTGCCCTTGTGCGCTATCCGATGGGACAAATTCCTTGTCATAACGTTGTCCAGCCTGGGGTATGACCTCAACATAATAAGCGGTGAAACCTTTGTATTGATGCCCTTTCGTCATCACCTGCATTTCAAGCTGGTCGTAAATTTTAACCTTATCCGAACCTTTGACTGTATTGTATTTGTTTTTGATTTCAGCAATTACTTTATGTTTCTCGCTGGCTAAATCGATGACCCCGCCAGTTCCCGTGTCTCTCCATCCATCCACAAAGCCCAGGATCCTTTGATGAAAGGAGCCGACATGGTTTTGTAAAGTTTTTTGTATTTGCCGGTTTTTTTCGCCTTTTTCCCAGGCTGTTTCGTCAACATTGAAACCAGACATTTCAAACAATACTGCAAATGGGTCGATAACATTCCTATTAAAATTTACTTCCGCTTTTGTTTTTGCCGCACTGGCAATGTCCAACAAATAACGGACTTCATGTTCAAGTGAATCATCAGGTATAAAACTGAGTTTAGGCATGGTTCTCCTTATGAATAGATATACTGATTGAATTTGTATCTTAAATATTGCGCTTATGTTTAATCGGCGTTGCCGCTTAGGTACTTATAAAAGATATTTTCGGTGAATGCCAGAAAATTGTAATGGCGCGATTGAAGACAAGTGTGGCTTATGTCTACGTGGCCGGCGCTCCGGATTCCTGGAGTTTTACGGAACTAAAGTTATACTGTTTATCTACTAAGTCACTTTCGAGGACTGACACTATGAATGCGTTAAGTGCAAAGGCCGTTAATTTTATCGGACGCCCTAAACAAATGCTGATAAACGGACGCTGGGAAAATGCCGTATCCGGTAAGACCTTTCCCGTTTCCAATCCAGCCACAGGAGAAACTATCGCCCATGCCGCCGAAGGCGAAGCAGCGGATGTCGACAAGGCTGTTAATGCCGCACGACAGGCGCTGGACAGTAAAGTTTGGGCCAGTATGACACCTTCAGAGCGGGGCAAGTTGGTTTGGCGTATTGGCGATTTGATCCTGAAGTATGCCGATGAATTAGCGGAACTGGAAGCGTTGGATAACGGCAAGCCGTTGACAGTTGCCCGGGCAGCCGATGTTGCATTGGCTGCGGATATGTTCCATTACATGGCGGGCTGGGCGACGAAACTGCACGGATTGACGATCCCGATTTCGGCATCCGGGGGTAACTTTCATTCTTATACAAGGCTTGAGCCGGTTGGCGTGGTCGGGCAAATCATCCCCTGGAATTTTCCCTTATTGATGGCGGCATGGAAATTGGCGCCTGCATTAACTGCGGGCTGTACGATTGTCTTAAAAGTCGCTGAAGAAACGCCCTTATCGGCGTTACGCCTGGGTGAAATATTGTTGGAAGCGGGCTTGCCCGACGGGGTTGTCAATATTGTTACCGGTTTCGGGGAAACGGCGGGCGCCGCTTTAGCGGCGCATCCTTTGGTCGATAAAATCGCCTTTACCGGATCGACGGATGTCGGTCGACTAATCGTAAAGGCGGCAGCGGGTAACTTGAAGAAAGTGTCGCTGGAGCTGGGCGGCAAATCGCCCAATATCGTGCTTAAAGATGCAGACCTGGACGTTGCAATTCCGGGCGCGGCCCATGCCATCTTTTTCAATCATGGACAGTGCTGTAATGCCGGTTCCCGCTTGTATGTCGAACAAGAGATTTTCGATGAAGTTTCGGAAGGGGTTGCCAATATCGCCAATAAAATTAAATTGGGCAGCGGCTTGGATCCCCAAACTGAAATGGGGCCTTTGGTTTCCAATACCCAGTTTAACCGTGTGTGCGGTTATCTGGATTCCGGTTATCAGGAAGGCGCGAAGGCGATTTGCGGCGGTAAAAAACGGGAAGGCGCAGGTTATTTTGTCGAGCCGACAGTGTTGGTCAATGCCAACCAGCAAATGAAAATCGTCCAGGAAGAAATATTCGGCCCGGTCGTTGTCGCCATGCCGTTTAATGAAGTTGATGAAAAACTCATCCAAAAAGCCAACGATTCAATTTACGGCCTCGCGGCCGGTGTCTGGACGCGTGATATCAGCAAAGCCCACCAAATCGCCAACCGGATAAAAGCCGGTACTGTGTGGATTAATTGTTACAGTGTGTTCGATGCGGCCTTGCCTTTCGGGGGGTACAAGCAATCAGGCTGGGGCCGCGAAATGGGTTTGGCGGTGCTTGAACATTACACCGAGAGCAAAGCTATTACAATCAACATAGGTTAGCCGACTACTCAGACCGAAGAACCTTTAATCGTTGCTGACCTGCTTATAAAGAAAATGGACAAACCTGTTGTTTACGTATTCGATTTTGATGGTGTTTTATGTGAAAGTGTTATGGAGACGGCGATAACGGGATGGAAAGCGGCGGGCAGTATCTGGGGCGATATGCCCGGCAGGGTCCCTCAAGAGAAGGTCGACCAATTTAGGTTGGCAAGGCCGATCATAGAAACGGGCTACGAAGCTATTTTGACGATGCGTTTACTTTTTTTGGATGTCCCAATCGAGTCCATACACAGTAGTTATAAGGACAAATTTAAGGCATTAACAGAAAGCGCTAAATTGACGGTCGAAGGACTAAAAAAATTATTTGGGGATACCCGGGATGCCTGGATAGCCACGGATTCGGCCGGGTGGGTTGGCATGAATCCCCTATATGATGGGGTAGCGGCAAAGTTAAGGTCGCTTGGGAATTACAGTCCCTGGTATATCGTCACGACAAAGCATGAACGGTTTATCAAATTAATTTTACAGGCCAATGGGATTGAGCTTAGTGACAGCCACATTTACGGATTGGATCGAAATATGGGCAAACCGGAAGTATTGATGGGGATTTTACAAAACCATCCTGACGAAACCATTTATTTTGTTGAAGACCGTCTGCCGACGCTGACGAATGTCTTAAAGCACGGGGACTTGGCAACTATAAAATTGTTCTTTGCGCTTTGGGGCTATAACACCCCCGAAGATAAAGCGCTTGCTTCAAATGAATCGATTAACCTATTGCAACTTACCGATTTACTTGAGTTTTGAATCAGTTGGGTTAAAAACCAGTACGGCTAGAGCTAGGGTTTAAAGGATGAAACCATTGGATATCAAAGGTTATTACTTATAAGCACGATAATCGCTGAAAAGTATTTATAATCGAATTCAACTTGCAATCAACAATAAGTCCGGTTTGCAAATCATTGCCTACCCCAAGATACGCCCTAGAAATTTGGGATTTACTTGCCCAAGAATGGAAAAAAGGGCAGGAAATATAAAGTTGGACACAAAAATGATCTTCTTTTGTGCATAGCGCTTATTTTTTGCACTAATTTGGTGAGTAATTTTTAAATTACTTCTCCAACTGTTGACGGAAGTTGGCCTCCTGAACAGGCTTATGTCCCGACAAAGTCCGTTGTCAGTGACATGCGCAAAGACTTACCGATAAAAGCTCAGCTTCTCAACATTACCCCAAGATATATCATAACTATATGATAAATAATTATAATGTAAGTTTATATTCGTCCAATACCAGGACAATCCCTGCCACTTATAAAGCAAGCAGGGGTTACCGCTTGAAACTTACTCGCTGGCGGATAATCTCGGGCTTATGTTTAAACCGTTGGTTAGTGTTTCGATATTTTTATTGTGGATTTGATTGGCACGTATTATGCTTTTTAAAAACCAATAGCTTTTTAAATTTGTCCTCATCGTTGTTGCACCTTCTCTAGGCGCTATTCTATTCTGGGAATGGGCGCCTTTTTTTTGCAAAACCGAAAGGCATTTTTTGTTTGCTCGATAACCGCAAGGAACCGTTTTATATGCCTTCACTATGGGATAATTACAAGACGAATGGCGCTTATGACGAAATGCGTTGTTCCGCCAATAAAGCTAGGCTATCCAGCTCGCGTTTAAGTGATTACCTGGATAGCCTCGGCCACGACGCGATTGGGCTCCGTAAAACCGCCGCAGAACTGGCGATAATGGAAATGGGCATCACCTTTACTGTCTATAGCGACGAAGGCAATATCGATAGGGCATGGCCATTCGATATAATCCCCCGCATAATCGAAAAGAAAGAGTGGCTGCATGTTGAAGCGGGTCTCAAGCAACGGCTTAAGGCATTAAACTGTTTTATCAATGATGTCTATAACGAACAATCAATAATCAAGGAAGGTTTGATCCCGGCTGAAATTATTAATAGCTCTACAAATTTCCTCAAAGAATGCATGGGGATGCAACCGAGCTTTGGGGCTTGGGCGAATATTTGCGGCAGCGACTTGGTTAGGGATAAGGATGGGACAATCTATGTGCTAGAGGATAACCTGCGCGTCCCCTCCGGTGTTTCCTACATGATCGAAAATCGCGTGATAACTAAGAAAGTATTCCCAGAGCTGCTGCAAGACCTGGATGTAATGCCCGTTGACGACTATGCGGCGCATTTGTTTGAAATGCTGTCTTCTCTCGCCCCAAGCCATATTGAAAACCCACGTATAGCGGTGTTGACACCGGGCATCTATAACTCAGCCTATTTTGAGCATGCGTTTTTAGCCCAGCAAATCGGCGCAGAGCTGGTTGAGGGCGATGACCTGTTGGTGCAAGACGACGACTGCGTCTACATGAAGACAATAAGCGGGCTGGAAAAAGTCGATACTATTTATCGCCGTATCGATGACCAGTTCCTCGACCCTGAAGTGTTCAGGAAAGATTCCGTTCTCGGTGCAAAAGGATTGATGAGGGCTTGGAAAGCCGGCAATGTTGCCTTTGCAAATGCCCCAGGTTCAGGGGTAGCCGATGACAAGGTAGTTTATTGCTACGTCCCTCAGATGGTTCGTTTTTACCTCAATGAAGAACCCATATTGCCCAATGTCCCTACCTATTTATGCAGCGATCCCGAACAACTTGACTATGTGTTGGCCAACTTAAATGAACTTGTGGTCAAGCCGGCCAATGAATCGGGAGGTTATGGCATGTTGGTTGGCCCCCATGCAACGGCAGGGGAAATCGAAAAGTTCCGCCAAATAATTAAAAGCCAACCTCGAAATTACATCGCCCAACCGACATTAGCATTGTCAACTTGCCCTACCTTATGTGACAATCAAATAGAGCCGCGCCATATCGACCTGCGCCCTTTTATACTGCAAGGGAAGGGCAGTTTTGTGACCACCGGAGGGTTGACCCGTGTCGCCATGAAAAAAGGGTCTTTGGTCGTCAACTCGTCACAAGGCGGCGGCAGCAAAGACACTTGGATCATTAATACACGGACATAACATGTTATCCCGATCAGCGGAGCGGTTATATTGGTTAGCCAGATATTTGGAAAGGACTGAAAACACGGCGCGCTTGTTAAGCGTCCACATGAACCTTATGTTCGATTTGCCGATGGATGTGGAAGTTAGCTGGCGCAACTTATTGACCATATTCGGGACAGAAGAAAAATTTTTTCAGCATTATGAAATAGCCAATGAAACGGACACGATGCGTTTTCTCCTGACGGATACCGCCAATCCGGCTTCGTTATTTTCATCGTTAAATTTTGCGAGGGAAAATATACGCACTTCACGGGACCTTTTGCCTGACGAGGCTTGGCAGCAGGTCAATGAAATGTACTTGTACGCGAAAAAAAACATAGAATCAGCGAAGAACCGCCGGGGACGAATACTCATATTGAATGAAATAATGCGGGGCTGCCAACGCTTTACCGGGTTTTTGGCTGGCGCTATGAGCCACAATGACGCTTTGCGTTTTATTCGCCTAGGCCGGAGCATCGAACGGGCGGATATGACGACACGTATCTTGGATATCGCCTCAACCCTATTGGCGGATGACCGCAGCGACAGGATGCGGCAATATGAAAATATCTTATGGATGAATGTGCTGAAATCCTTGAGCGCCTTGTTGATGTATAGGAAACATAGGCGGCACCAAATCAATAGCGGGGATGTCCTGGATTACTTGCTGAAGGATGCCGATTTCCCGCGGTCGGTTACCCATTGTATCCATGAAATCGAAGGCCATATTAAATACCTTCCTCGGTCAGAGGGCTTAACTTCCAATCTGGAAAGCTTACTGTCCACCATTATGGCGACCAAAATCAATAAAATAACCCACCAAGGTTTACACGTCTTATTAGACGATATTCAAGTTAAGCTTGCTGTTACGCATAACCAAATAGCATCTACTTGGTTTTTGGCGGCTGATTAAAGCCAAACAGCTAGGAAGGGATTATTTAGTAACAGGGAGTTGTGGGTTCGTACGAAAAGTAAGTTGGTGCCCCGAGGCGGATTTGAACCACCGGCCTGTCCCTTAGGAGGGGACCGCTC
>CAYSYU010000047.1:0-13071 GCA_964435245.1 uncultured Methylomagnum sp. | reverse complement strand
TTGTAAGAATTTCTAGCGTTGTTTACAGTATTCAGGAGAATACTGTAGATGAATAT
The DNA here is from genome assembly GCA_964435245.1 of uncultured Methylomagnum sp. GTDB lineage: Bacteria > Pseudomonadota > Gammaproteobacteria > Methylococcales > Methylomonadaceae > Methyloglobulus. Next base: position 13,015 of record CAYSYU010000047.1, on the reverse strand, counting down.
GCACAAACGAATCCGCCTAACGCCATTAGATCGCCAAGAGGTCTGGCGGCTTTACCAGACTCGCTGCTGGAAAGTCAGCCACCTAGCAGAGAGTTTCAGGGTGAGCCGACCGACGATTTATGGCATCCTCAAACGGGCTAGGTTGCAGGAGTTTATTCCCCGCAACAGCACTAACCATCGCTTTAAAACCATCCACTACGGCCTTAAACGGCTCGCCAAGGTCGAACAGGCCATCCAGGATCGGCTAAAACGCGAAGCCCGACGATATAACAAATCTTATCCTGGTGAACTTGTCCATTTCGACACCAAGCGCCTGCCGTTGCTCAAAGGCCAGTCGCCAGCCCAGCCCAGGGAATATTTGTTTGTCGCCATTGACGACTTCTCCCGGGAGCTTTATGCCGACATCCTGCCCGATAAGACCCAAGACAGTGCCGCCCACTTCTTGGTCAATAACGTCTTGGCGCAGTGCCCTTACCAAATTGACTACACCTACTCCGACAATGGCAAAGAGTACAGGGGCACCGACCAACACGCCTTTGTCAAAGCCTGCAAGCGGCAAGGAATCGGCCAAAAGTTCACTAAAGTTAACCGACCCCAGACCAACGGCAAAGCCGAACGCGTCATCCGGACACTCATGGAAATGTGGCATACGCAAACCGAGTTTAAAGACCCTGCCGACCGCCAACTTCAATTCGGTCGTTTCATTAACTTTTACAATACCGTCAAACCCCACAAGGGTTTGAACAACTCAACCCCTTATGAAATACTTTACTTCTATTTCAATCAACCAATCTGTAAACAACCCTGAGATTTCTTACACCTTAATCTTTTGTCTGGTGTTTCCTAGAAATACCAGACAAAGTAGTTGCCCCAGTTTTAATCAGGCGTATCGTAAATTTGTGGATACGCCAGCACTTTCGCCTTCCCAACGATATCGGCAATTATATACCCGTTCCGTACCATCAATGGGTGGCACAGGCAATTGACACGGATATTTTGCGCCTTATCCCATATCGAACTCGTTGTCGGCAGTATCATTAAATCCCATGGTGTCCAGTAAGAAAAACAGGGTATGTTTTTCAAATTCGCGGAGCTTTGTTCAAGTCGCCTTAAAAATTCACTACTTGGCCGCATCTGCAATGCACCCTTATTTCGGGTCGATAAATAAGCCAGAAGGCTGCCGTGATGGGGTGTGGAAATGGAAAAAAACAGGCTGACAACGCGATTTCCTTCCAGTTCTTGCAAGTAATACCGAGCGATTAGCCCGCCCATACTGAAAGCCACCAAACAGATATATGGCTCTTTAGATTTTGTTTCAGTATCGATGATGCCTTTTAACTGCATCGCCATAAATTCTAAACCCCTGCTGCCATTCTTGGGCGTCAAGGAGGGGACAATACAACGATAACCATTTTGCTCGAAGGCGGTTTGCATCGTTTTAAATTTACGGCTTGTATCGTTGATGCCATGCACCAAAACGAAAACCAGGGTTTTCATCAATTCTTGGTTTAACGGTAAAGGCTTTGGGTTTGGTTGGGTGTATAAGGTAAAAGTTGCCGGGAAAACCCATTGGTTTTCCCGGCAAAAGTATCGATGAAGCCTGGTTGCTTCTAAGGCTTCATTAATTCTTCAAAGCATGGTCTACTATAACAATCAACTGTTTAATGATTCCTTCGGCACGGGCAAAAATTCGAACATCACGTCTTGGTAATCCATCAGCCAATTATTTAATTCGCTTTTTGAGATAAGCGATAGGACTGCATTCTTTAAAGCGATGGTTGAAATTGACCTTAATTCGTTAGTGATTATGGCTATTTTCCCTGTGCTACCGTCAGGTTCTTGGATATGGAATGTTAAATCTTTGCCATTTTCAAGATCTGGCTCACAGATGCGAACATTGCCTAAGAAAATGACCAAAAGGGAGTTTTTATTAATTTCTGAGTTGAAAATTTCTTCCTTGGCATATCTTACGGCTTTGGCTTTTCTCATAAGGTCTGCTAACCCAATTTCAGGGATATTGGACAAGAGGCTAACTTTTTCTCCCTTAAGGTTTGAAAGCTCAGATTCCTGTGACAAATATAGGTCCGACCTATTTGAAATAGTTGGCTGATTTTCGATTAATTCAAAATTTCTCATATATAACCTCTCGATAGAATTAGACACTGAATCTGAGATCTATTAACGCTTGTCCTCAATGGACATAATTAAAAGACATAGTGGTTAAGGTTCGGTTTAAGGCCATATTGCAATATTTAAATCCTGACTGATTGTAAAATCAGACTGGGCAGGGCATCTCCAGATGTCTGCATTCTTCACAAAATAAACCCCAAACCTTTACTTTTTACGGATGTTAGATTAGACGATTTATGGCCAATTAAAATAGGTACAATTACCTATTTGGATAAGTTTTTTTAGCATTAGTATTAAAGTACGAGCTTAAGTGGATAACGGCATTTTAATGCCGGATTAGTCAGAATTGTTCGCAATGGCGCTTTCCTAGGTTGGGATTACTTCTCAAGCCCAATGAAATCCCAGATCCTATGGGAAACGGTTGCATTTTCGTATTCAGGGACAGGCGGGCCGTTGGGGAAATTTAGCTTGTAAACGTTTTCGGCATCTTTGGCCAAATCCTGCATATCCAGCTTTGTATAGGCTTCCTGCATGACTTGCAAGGCATAAGGCACAGCGGTAGTACGCTGGTATTTTTCAACAACATAGGCTGCCCTGTTGGCGGCGGCGACATAAGCCCTGCGCTTCATGTAATACCGGGCGACATGGACCTCATGCATAGCAAGATTGTTTTTTAATGCAATCATGCGCTTGCGCGAATCCCCTGCATATTTGCTGGTGGGAAATTTACGCACCAGTTCTGAAAAAATATCATAGGCATTCCGGGCATTGCCAGGGTCGCGTTGTGAGGCATCGGTAGGAATAAAGCGTTGTACGAAGCCTATGTCGCGATTGTAATTGACTAAGCCTTTTAAATAATAAGCATAATCCACATTAGGGCTGCGCGGGTTCATTTTAATGAACCGATCGGCAGCGGCAATGGCGGCTTCGGGATCGGAATTTTTATAATACGCGTAAGCGATGTCCAATTGGGTTTGCGCAGAATCCGGGCCAAAAGGGAAGCGCGCTTCCAACGCCTCATAGATTTTGATGGCTTTTTCCCAATTGCCGGCATCGACGGCTTTTTTTGCCTGGCTGCGAAATTTGTTGGCGTCCCAATCGACACAGTCGTCATCCTCAGCGTTGCCGGATTCGTAATCTTTCCAGTCTTCGCATTCGTTTTTGCTGGATTCCGAATCATCGCCGGTTAAGCTTTTCAAGGTTTCACAACCTTGTATTGAAACAGCTAACGAAATAATAACTACTAATTTAAACAAAAATAATCGCATAGTACCAAGGACACGTTGTATCATGCGAGGTTTACTCGCCGAGTTTGATTCAGTTTTTGAGACGACTAAACCGGTGAGTATAACGTATCGTTGGTCTAATCAGAAGTGGTCATATGTCAAAATTAACCGGAACAGTGCCTTACGAATTGGCGGGTATGCGCTTAGACCAAGTGCTTGCCGAACTGTTTTCGGATTATTCCCGAAGTAAGCTGCAAACTTGGATCAAGGCCGGACGCGTTGTGGTCAACAATTCAGTGACACTAAGCCCCAAAGCCAAGCTGGATGGCGGCGAGGATATAACCCTCGATGCCGAAGCTGAAACGGTTATCGAGTCGACACCTGAACCAATACCCTTAGATATTGTTTTCGAGGATGAAAGCCTGCTGATCGTCAACAAGCCAGCAGGCTTGGTAGTGCATCCAGCGATCGGTAACTGGCATGGAACTTTGCTGAATGCGTTATTAAACCACGACGCCAACCTGGAAACTTTGCCCAGGGCCGGCATAGTCCACCGGATCGATAAGGAAACCAGCGGCTTGCTGATGATTGCGAAAACTTTGCAAGCCCATCACAGCCTGACACAACAGTTACAAGAGCGGGAAATTACCCGTGAATACTTAGCGGTGACACGTGGGCGGATGACTGCTGGCGGTACCGTCGACGAGCCTATCGGCAGGCATCCAACCGACCGTAAACGCTACACGGTCCGGGAATCCGGTAAATTTGCCGTTACCCATTACCGGGTTGTACAACGTTTTTCCCATTACACCCTGGTACAACTAAAACTGGAGACTGGCCGTACCCATCAAATTCGGGTGCACATGGCGCATATCCGTTATCCGTTATTTGGCGATCCGGTCTACGGCGGGCGTTTTCAAATGCCCCCAAATTGCAGCCCTGAATTAGAGAAAGAATTGCGCAGTTTCAAGAGGCAAGCCTTACATGCCGCAAGACTGGGGCTGCAACATCCGGTAACGGATGAATACCTTGAATGGGAACAACCCTTGCCGGATGATATGGTTGGTCTGATTAAGGCATTATCGGAAAATGAAAAGTAAGCAAAATTGGCTGCAGCCGGATTGGCCTGTGCCCAGCAATATCCATGCGGCTACAACATTGCGCACAGGCGGAACAAGCCAAGGCAATTATGCCAGCTTGAATCTCGCCACCCATGTCGGCGATGAACTTGGGTTAGTCCATCAAAATAGGCAAACTTTGAAAAACATGTTGAACTTGCCCTCTGACCCAGTCTGGTTAAGCCAAACACACAGCAATCGTGCTGTTGCAGCGGTTGCCGGTGATTTGCCCCTGCAAGCCGATGCCAGCTACAGCAATCAACCGGGTGTCGTTTGTGTTGTGATGACGGCCGATTGTTTACCTTTGCTGGTATGCGCCAGCGATGGTAGCGAAATCGCAGCTATCCATGCCGGTTGGCGCGGGTTGTTGGATGGCGTCATCGAAAATACGATTGCCGCGTTGCGAAATGAGGATTTGCTGGTTTGGCTGGGGCCCGCAATCGGGCCTGAATGTTTTGAAGTAGGGGCAGAAGTGAGGTCTGCTTATCTTTTAAAATCAGTAGAATACAGACGAGCTTTTAAACAAATAAGCCAAGGCAAATGGTTGGCCGATATTTATCAATTGGCGCGGATTAATCTGGCCATGTTCGGTATTGATAAAGTATATGGCGGCGATTTTTGCACCGTCACTGACAACGAGCGGTTTTATTCCTATCGTCGGGATAAAGACACGGGACGGATGGCGACGTTAATCTGGAGAGATTGGGCTTGAATTTATTGTTATTGATCATTATTTTTACTGCTGTTGGTGGGGTGCTCAGCGTAATTGCGGCGGCTGTTTTCCTTCTTTTGCCTGATGCGCAACGCAACAAGGTAGTGCCGCACGGAATTAGCTTTGCGATAGGTGCATTGTTGTCTGTGTCATTTTGGGGCTTAATTCCCGAAGCCTTCAGCCACATTAAGCCAGGACAATTCCAAGCCTTGTCGGGGACAATTTTGGCCGGTATCCTCGGTTTTTTTGTATTGGAAAAATTGTTGATATGGCGGCATTGCCATGTTGAAACCTGCGAAGCCCACGGTGATGAGATGCAGGATTCCAACCATAAAGTGGAGCTGCCATTGCATCATCACGGCTTCGACAAGTCCGCTGGCGCTTTGATCATCTTGGGCGATAGCATCCATAACTTTGTCGATGGCGTATTGATTGCCGCTGCATTTTTGACGGATGTCAAGCTCGGCATCGTGACCAGCCTTGCTGTCGCCACCCATGAAATTCCGCAGGAAGTCGGCGATTTTGCTATCTTGTTGCACAGCGGATATTCGAAAAGTAAGGCGCTGTTTTATAACATACTGGCAAGTTTGACTACCATAGTGGGCGGGGTATTGTCCTATTACAGTTTGGAAGATTTGCACGACAGCCTACCTTACTTCCTGGCGCTGGCGTCCTCTAGTTTTATTTACATTGCCGTCGCCGATTTAATCCCGTCTTTACATAAAAAAACCGATATAAGGACGTCATTGCAACAAATTGCCTTGATTTCCGCAGGGGTATTATTGATTTGCTCCTTGCATGGGGTTGCCCACAGGATCGAACCTAAAAGCCAAATGATGGGGCTTGGCAATAAATAATAGTTGTTGTATTAAACTTTAAGGATTCGATTAATGAAATCGCTTATCATATTCCGCGCTTGATAGGGTTCGCCACTCCGCTATAGGTTCATTTGGATTTATCTTGGCAAAAGGATAATCGTCTTACAACACAAGTAAGTCTGCCTGCTAGCCCATTTATTAGAGAATCTAGGGATTTTATGAAGTTAGTATTGTTATTCGTCGTGTTGGTCCTGTTAGCCATACCTTTAGGAAATGCATTTGCCGCGCCTACAAAGCATAAGCAACATCCAGTGCATGACAGCGATAACAAATCCATGCAATGCGTTGCTTTTAGCCCATATGTGGGTAAACTGACCCCGGATTACGGCGCACAACCCCCTAAGGAATTGATTGATAAGCTCCTTGATAAGATAGTAAAAGAAACCCGTTTCCGATGCATTATGACTTACGGCGTGATGAATGGCTTGGAGTACACGTTTGCGGCGGCCGAGGCCAGAAAACTCAAGGTCATCGCCATTATCTGGCTGGATAAGGATATTGAAGTCAACAACCGTTCCATTGCCAGCGGTATTGAAGTAGCCAAAGCATATCCCAAGACTATCGTGAAACTGAGTTGCGGTTCTGAAGTCAGGACGAGGCATGGCAATGTTTTTGATGGCGAGATCGTTAAATGTATAGACAGCCTGCGTAATGCAGGCGTCAAACAGCCTATTACTACCATCGATATCTGGTGGGAATGGTGCGACCGGTCGGCACCTTGCCGACCGACCGGCTTCGAAGCTAAAGTCGATTGGATAGGCGTCAATATTTTTCCTTGGTGGGAAAATAAACATGCTGGTGTGCACTCCTGCGTTCCTGCGGATAAGGCGGCTGATTTCCACATTGCCAGGCTCGAGGAAATCAGGCGCACTTACCCTGGCAAGGATGTTGTTTTGACTGAATTTGGTTGGCCTAGTGGCCCGGAAGGCAGGACGGAAACCAATGTCCATACTGGGCAAAAGTGCGGTATTGCCAATCCTAAAAATCAGGTGACTGTCATTAAATCGACGTTAAAAGAGTTGGCTAAAAGGAATTGGTCTGGAACGATTTTTGAAGCCTTTTCAGAAAATTGGAAGCCCGATGATGAGGGGTATACTGGTGCCCATTGGGGAATTTGTGAAGGCCAGCCGCCTTACAAGTGTGTGAAAGATTTAAAAAAATAAAATCCGTTCCGCTTGATTTGCGAGGATTCAAAGCCATTATTTTTACTGCAAACGGAAAGGCTAATTTGTTGGTTATGATGGCTTGCCATTAATAAATCCAAACAAGAATCAATTTGCCAAACGTTAAGCGAAATTTCTACTATAGTTAGCGCTTTTATTGATGCCGATTTTCTTAACCCTTACTTTTGAGATGCACTGTAAATGAAGATTGTGAAAAGTATTCTGCACATATTGTTGGTAACAGGCTTAGTACTGGTATCGCAGGCAGCCATGGCTCGCCACGCAGCGCTTTTGATTGATGCGGATAGTGGCAATGTGTTGTATGAATTGGAAGCTAACCAGTCCTGGTATCCAGCTTCACTCACGAAATTAATGACGCTGTACATGGCTTTCTCTGAATTGGAGTCGGGACGGTTGCGTCTGGGAGACCGAATGAGTGTTTCCAGCCATGCAGCAAGCCAACCAACCAGCAAACTGGGGTTAAGGCCATGGGAATCGATTTCGGTAGAAGATGCTATCCTGTCGGTCATCACCCGTTCCGCCAATGATTCCGCTGTTGTTCTTGCAGAAAGGATAGCCGGTAGCGAATCACAGTTTGCCATCAAAATGACCTCCACCGCACATGGTTTAGGGATGTATGGCAGCCACTTCATGAACGCAACCGGATTACCGCACGACTGGCAGACGACAACCGCACACGACATGGCTTTGTTGGCGTTAAGGATAATGCGCGACTTCCCTCAATATTACCCTTATTTCGCGGTTGACAGCCTTTATCATAACGGCAGGTTTTTACGCAGCACGAACAAGTTTGTTGCCCATTACCCAGGCGCCGAGGGTATGAAAACGGGCTATACCTGTGGTTCCGGGTACAATCTGGTCGCATCTGCCAACCAATCTGGAAAACGACTGATTGGCGTGGTGTTAGGCGGAAAATCGAGCAGCGAACGCTACCAACACATGTTTACCATGATGGATACCGGCTTTTCGGATGAAAACGGGGCTTATCCTTCCAAAAACATTCATACGATGAGCCAAAGTGGGGTCGGCACGCCGCCTTACCAACTTCCTTGCGGTCATCGTCCGTCAACCCATTTTGCCGGACAGCATATTGAAGGAGTTGAAGATGAAGATCACCACATTAGATACGAAAGGAAAGCCTATCCAGTTAAGCACCATTACGTTTCCAGGCATAGGACTGTTGAACGGCCTAAAACGGTTACAAAAATAAGGATAGCTGGTAAAACCAAAACTATCGTTAAGCAGGTTTCTGGAAAGAGGCGGGTAACAAAATCAAGCAAGAAAGTACTTTACGCAAGCAATAATACCGGTAAAGCATCCAGCAAAATCAGTAAGAAAACATCTGTATCGGTTTCTAAAACAAAGTCAGGAAAAGCCATTCTGGTCGCCAGCAGCAAGTCAAATAAGGGTTATTACTCGCCTGGAAGTAGCAGAAAGGCGACAACCAAGCCTGATAGATCCAGTAAATCGGCAAATAGCAAAATTGCTGCCAAGGGTAAACGGAGTTCTAAAGTTAAATCTTAATGGCGGGTACTCGTTTCAGTCCAGTTTGTCGACTAATTGATTGGAGCAACTCACCTTAAAGGATTCATGCCTTTATTGGGTCTGGACAAATGCCTTCAATATAGCAACCACATTTACCATGCCTTTGTGGAGATGTTGTTCGATTTCCGCCATTGTAATCTCCCCTTCCATTTTTCCGGCAGCCCAATTGGCAATTACACTGACTGTGGCGTAATTCATCCCAAGTTCTTTGGCTAAAGCCGTTTCGGGCATTCCGGTCATTCCCACCAAATCGCAGCCGTCTTGCTCCATACGCTTGATTTCTGCGGCAGTTTCTAACCTTGGCCCTTGTGTGCAACCGTAAGTCCCGATCGGGGTAATGGCAACGCCCGCTTTCTTTGCGGCTTGGATCAGGTGCGAACGAAGCATTTGGCTATAAGGATAGCTGAAGTCGATGTGGGTTACCGGGTCGTTTTCATCTTCAAAAAAAGTATGTTTGCGGCCATAGCTGTAATCGATGAGTTGGTCGGGTATCGCGATATGCGCCGGTGCCATTGCAGGAGTAATGCCGCCCACGGCAGCAACAGCAACGATATTTTTTACCCCAAGCTTTTGTAATCCCCAGATATTGGCGCAGTAGTTGATTTTATGGGGTGGGATGGCATGGGGACTGCCGTGTCTGGCGAGAAAAATAACTTCCTTTCCGTTTAATTCCCCGATAAGGAAATTTGCCGAGGGTTTCCCGTAAGGCGTAGAAACCGCTTCACGTTGGATAACTTTTAATTCGGCGAGTTGCGATAATCCAGTGCCGCCGATAATAGCTAACCGATCCATCACACATCACCCTGGCAAGCGAAGATTCCCGCTGCATTACGTAAATAACCTTTGTAATCCATGCCATAACCAAACAAATAACGGTTTTCCACTTCCAATCCGACAAAATCGGCGCGGATGGGTTTTTCGTGATCGAGCCGCTTATCGACGAGTACAGCGCAGTAAACTGCTTTAGCGCCCTGATCAAGGCAATACTCTTTGATGGCCGCCAAGGTAATGCCTTCATCCAAGACATCATCAATGATCAGGATAGTCCTGCCTTTTATGGGTGTTCCAGGTTTCAGTACCCATTCAATTTTGCCGCCAGCCGTCTGGTTTTGGTAACGGCTGGCGTTGATGGCGTCAATATTGAGCAACATTGTTAACCGCGACAATAATTTGCCGGCCGCAATAATGCCCCCATTCATTACACACAGCACCAGCGGGTTGCAATCTGCCAACTTGGCGTTGATTGCATCCGCCATTTTATCAAGCGCAGCTTCAACTTGCTCTTCGCTATAAACTAATTCGGCAGTTGCCTGGATATGTCGGATTTCTTTAAGCATAGCTAGAAACAAACTCCCGAATACGGGTTGAAGACAGTTGCCATTTTTCAGAAAGCAATAATTGTTCGCGGCTCATTTGTGGTTGGCCTTGCATTTTGGCAAGCCGCAATTCCCTTTGGGGATCCCTGGATATCGGTAAGGCATCAAGCACCTGTTCGGCAGCATAGGGATTATTGCATACCAGCAACATGTCGCAACCCGCAGTTTGTGCAAGTTTTGCACGTCCAGGAAAGCCGCCCGCAAAGGCCGCACCTTCCATGCTTAGGTCATCGCTAAACACCACGCCCTGAAAACCTAACTCCTTACGCAAGATTTGCTGTATCCAAAAAGGCGAAAATCCTGCTGGATTTGGGTCAATATTTTTGTACATCACATGGGCCGGCATGATTGCCTCCAAGCCTTCGTCGATCAATGTCTTGAACGGCAGCAAATCCTTGACCCTGATGTTGTCTAACTCCCGCTCATCGATGGGCAAATACAAATGCGAATCTGCCGCCACTGCGCCATGGCCAGGAAAATGCTTGCCTGTCGCTGCCATGCCCGCAGTATTCATCCCTTTCCTGAACGCACTTGCGAGCTTTGTTGCAAGCCTGCTTTCAGAGGAAAAAGACCGGTTACCGATAATATCGCTAATGCCGCAATCAATATCCAAGACAGGCGCAAAACTGAAATCGACCCCAACCGCCAAGAGCTCTGCGGCCATCAACCAGCCTGCTGTTTCCGCCAGCTCTGGCGCATCAGCATAACAACAAGCCGGTGGAAGTCGGGTAAAACCCTTTTGAAACCGTTGCACCCTGCCGCCTTCCTGGTCTACGGCAACCAGTATCTGCCCATTCCGGGCATTTCGGATCTCCCTGATAAGTTTGGTGATTTGTTCAGGATCGTGGTAATTACGGGAAAAAAGAATCACTGCACCGGTGTTCGGATGATTAATAACTTCCTTTTCGGTTGGGGTCAGCGTCAATCCGGCCACATCTAACATTATCGGGCCGATGGGGGTGTCAATTGGCATTCGTAATAGATTTGGATACAGTCAAGGTGCGCTTATACTAATGTATCTCTAGATTGATTGCAGCTAAAAGATGGCTTGTGAAGGTTTTGTTTTATGGATTGGCAAGGTATTGTAGGGCAAATTGAAAACGCAACCAGTTCAACCTTTCAATTGGTTAATGTCCGGCCACTTGCTGGCGGCGACATAAATTCCGCGTATTGCTTGGTAGGCGCTGAAAAATCCTATTTCGTAAAGCTGAACCGCGCCGAAACCATTTCTATGTTTTCCGCCGAGTCAGATGGGTTGGCTGAACTTTCACTTACCCGTACGGTTCGGGTTCCTAAACCTATAGTTCATGGCAAATCAGGGAAGCAGGCGTTTTTAGTGCTCGAATACATTGAATTTGGTTCATCCAACAAAATGTCTGAACGCATATTCGGCCAGCAACTGGCGTTGCTGCATCGGCAATGCCAACCTTTTTTTGGCTGGCATCGTGACAATACAATCGGCAGTACGTTACAACCCAATGCGCGCAATGATGACTGGATAGTTTTTTGGCGCAGCCAACGCTTACAACATCAATTGAAGTTGGCGTCAGCAAATGGTTACCTTGGACAGCTACAAACTACTGGCGCACAGCTCTGTGACAAGCTCGCCAGTTTTTTTGCGGGCTATTCTCCTCAGCCTTCTTTATTGCACGGAGATTTATGGGGCGGAAATGCGTCAGTCGACAAGCAAGGTAACCCGGTTATGTTCGACCCTGCGTGCTATTATGGAGATAGGGAAGCCGATCTTGCCATGACCGAATTGTTCGGTGGCTTTGGCCAGGATTTTTATGCGGCTTATATAGAAACCAATCCTATTGATCAAGGCTACACAACAAGAAAAAAACTTTATAACCTGTACCATATCCTTAACCACCTTAATTTATTTGGCAGCGGCTATCTGAGACAAGCCGAAAACATGATGGCTCACTTGATAAGTGAACTTGGTTAATTTATCAAATTAATTATTTTAAGTGTAAGAATTTCTAGCGTTGTTTACAGTATTCAGGAGAATACTGTAGATGAATATGCACAAACGAATCCGCCTAACGCCATTAGATCGCCAAGAGGTCTGGCGGCTTTACCAGACTCGCTGCTGGAAAGTCAGCCACCTAGCAGAGAGTTTCAGGGTGAGCCGACCGACGATTTATGGCATCCTCAAACGGGCTAGGTTGCAGGAGTTTATTCCCCGCAACAGCACTAACCATCGCTTTAAAACCATCCACTACGGCCTTAAACGGCTCGCCAAGGTCGAACAGGCCATCCAGGATCGGCTAAAACGCGAAGCCCGACGATATAACAAATCTTATCCTGGTGAACTTGTCCATTTCGACACCAAGCGCCTGCCGTTGCTCAAAGGCCAGTCGCCAGCCCAGCCCAGGGAATATTTGTTTGTCGCCATTGACGACTTCTCCCGGGAGCTTTATGCCGACATCCTGCCCGATAAGACCCAAGACAGTGCCGCCCACTTCTTGGTCAATAACGTCTTGGCGCAGTGCCCTTACCAAATTGACTACACCTACTCCGACAATGGCAAAGAGTACAGGGGCACCGACCAACACGCCTTTGTCAAAGCCTGCAAGCGGCAAGGAATCGGCCAAAAGTTCACTAAAGTTAACCGACCCCAGACCAACGGCAAAGCCGAACGCGTCATCCGGACACTCATGGAAATGTGGCATACGCAAACCGAGTTTAAAGACCCTGCCGACCGCCAACTTCAATTCGGTCGTTTCATTAACTTTTACAATACCGTCAAACCCCACAAGGGTTTGAACAACTCAACCCCTTATGAAATACTTTACTTCTATTTCAATCAACCAATCTGTAAACAACCCTGAGATTTCTTACAT
>CAYSYU010000046.1:0-15791 GCA_964435245.1 uncultured Methylomagnum sp. | reverse complement strand
AGAATTTAGATATGTCCGGCTTGCTGGCAACGAAAGGGGAGGGCACGCCTTCCAGCGACGCACCAGCGCGACCTATTGCGACAAATGCACAAAAGGCAAAAACGACTAATGCACAAATAGACGAAATCAAGACACCATCTAGCGAATTCGTCAATCTCGGCTTCAAAGTTCCGAAGGAATTTCGCCACCGGCTGCGGAAAATTGCGGCACATAACGACATCAGTTTGGTTGAGGTCTTGAAGGTTGCAATTGATCTCTACGAACAAAAACACGTTCGTTAAGCCAGATAGGGCAGGGTATGGCAACCAAGGACAAGCAACCAAAAGCCACTGAAAAAAGTACCAGAACCAAGAAAACGCCGATCGTTCCGCCAACTGAGGCGGATTTTGAAAGCACTCAGCTTGATTTGTTCCGGTCATTCCTGTGTAACACCGATGGCGAACGCGACCAGCTTTCTAACACTTTCGACCTTTGGGATAGTGTGCCGCGCTATGCCGTATCGCGGCAGCAGATGGACAAACTGCGAAAAGAAAAGGGGTTTTTGTCTTTGCAACGCACCGCTTTTCAATACCGGCAACGCCCGTTTGAAATTCGCATCCAAGCCGCAAGGATATACGACGAGAAGACCAAGACCGAAACCGACTATTATCCTTCGGCCAATGAAGAACTGATCGAGGACGCGCTCCGCAAGATTGCCGCCGAGCAGCGCAACGCCTTTTTTGACAAGCCTAATTATCGCAGCGGGGTCGTGTTTTCGCTTTACATGCTGCGAGAGGAATTACGGCGACGAGGCCATGCCCGATCCTATCAACAGATCGTTTTAAGCCTAAATATTTTGGCACGCAGCACTATTGAAATCATCACCAAGGACGGTAAAGACGGGGAGGGGTTCACCATAAGCGGCTATTTTTCCGGACTGGCGGCGGTTTCAAAACACAAATTGGCCGAAGACCCAGACGCAAAATGGATTGTCCAGTTTCACCCGCTGGTCACACAAGCAATGGATACCTTGACCTATCGGCAATTCAACTACGCGCAGATGATGAGCCACACGTCACAGCTTGCACGGTGGATTCATAAGCAATTATCGCTAAAATTCACCTTTGCCAGCCTCACAACACCATTTGAAATGCGTTACAGCACCATCAAGCGGGACAGCGCCCTCCTGAACAACTACACACGCGAACGCAAAGCTATTGAGTCCCTAGATATTGCGTGGAATGAATTAAAAACCAACGGCGTATTGATGAAGTTTGAAAAAAACGAGGTACGCGGACTTCGAGGCAAGCTAGAAGATGTCGTTTATATCCTGACACCTTCGCTTGATTTTATATCGGCCATAAAAGCCGCAAATAAACGCGAAAATCTAGCTGCGGAAAAGAAGGCCGATTCTATGAGTCATATAGAAGGCCACAAAAAAAAGAGGTAGTTATAGGGGGCGGGTCGCGGCCTTTTTCGGTAGTTATAGGGGGCGGGTCACGGTAGTTATAAGGGGCGGATGATGTTTCTTTACTAAAATTTACCATTTTTGAAGGGCGGAAGCGGTAGTTATAGGGGGCGGGTCAACAAAAAAGCGGTAGTTATAGGGGGCGGGTCAACAAAAAAGCGGTAGTTATAGGGGGCGGAAGCGGTAGTTATAGGGGGCGGGTCAACAAAAAGCAGGCTGAATTTGTATGCAAGCGGTAGTTATAGGGGGCGGGTCATCACTAAAATGCACAAGCAACTAATTGATATTGAATGTAAAAAAAGTTAAGAAAAATTCCTTATCCTTTTAACCTTAATTTATATCTTTTCTTTAACCATCCCCCCAATCAAAGAGGATTGTAGATAACTTACAAACAATACATTCCAGTAAACGAATACCATAATAGACGAAATCGTATATTAGATAAATATTAGGATGGTTATATTTGCCCATCCCCTCGATAAAGGTAAAAGTTTTTCAAACCCTGCCGTTTTCAAACCAGGCAGAGTATGATAAATTAGTAATACTTTTTATCATACTTTTCGTGCGCTTATGCCCCCCAAAGAAAGGACCACCTTCACCTTGTCCGCCCAGGTCAAGCACGAACTGGAAAGTATCGTCCCAAAGAGCCGACGCTCCCGGTTCATCGAACAAGCGATCGTCGATGCGCTAAAAGAAAAACACCAAAAAATCCTTTTAGGGCTGATCGACACTATCGAACCCGTCGGTATTGACCTGGATTCAGCCGAGTTGGTGAACCAGCTGAGGGAAAACGGCATCAACCGCGTCCGTCCATGACCAAAAACCAGGTGGTGCTGGATTCGTGCGTGTTCTGCAAGCTGTTTTTGCAAGAGCCGGACAGAGACCAAGCCATCGCGCTGGTCAAGGCGTTAGGGGAGGGGCATTACGCGATTGTCGTGCCGCAGTTGTTTTTTTACGAGGTCATGGCCGTCGCCGCCTATGCCAAATTTGACCTGGCCAAAGTGGCGGCCTTGCTCGACGCTTACCAAAAAGCCTATTTGAGGCTGATCGAGCCAAACCTCGAAACCCTGAAAACAGCCGCCGCCATGACCGGCAGCGGCCACCCGAAATCAGGCTACCCCTCGTTTTACGACACCCTCTACCACGCCCTTGCCCTGTCCCTCAATTGCCCGTTTATCACCGCTGACAAAAAACATTACGAAAAAACCCAACACTTGGGCGCAATCGCCTTGTTGAAAGATTGGGAAAGCGCCTTAGTAACAGGCCATTAAAGCCACATAAACGGCCATCAGGGGCAAAAACACAATTTCAAGCTAGAGAGCTGCCTGCCAAACCAAGAAAACGCCGCCACGGGCAAATTTGCCGCCTTCCTGCAAATATTTTTAACCGCCCCGAGGCGGGTTGAGAAACGCCTTGCCCGTCGCCTTTGCAAGCATCCCGACCCAAAGGCCCCGTTTGTGGCGTTCAGGCTTTGCTTTCACCCTGGTTTTGTTCTTGGCCACCCGTGCCGATTTCTTTGGCCACATTTTCCCCGGCAGCTTGGGGCAATGGCAGCAAACCGAACAAGGCGCGGTCGTCCGGCCTTACCAGGAACTTGTCCATCCGTTCCATGAACCTCAGCCGCGCTTCCTCGTCGCGTCCTGAAACCTCGAGCACCATCGCCCCGGCCAAGATTTTGCGCCGCGTGTCGTCCGAGCGTTTCCCCTTGATGAGCGCGTGGACTTTCCTCGCCTCGATCAATTCCTTTTTTGCTTTTAGTTGCCTGACCTTCTTCCTGGTCTGTTCTTCCAGTTCCGCGATCTGTTCGTCTATCGTCTTCATTGGCCATACCGTGATGTTTTTGGCATTGTACACCTGCCGCAAAAAAATAGCCATATTATAAGAAATATGCTATAAGCTAAGCGTACACGAAAAACCGAAGCGAAAGATAAGGGCGCACTTATGCAAACTACGTTTGCCGTGCGGCCTACGGCGTAAAAACAGAGGCCAAGGCCATTTAAATACCATGCCCAGCTACCACCTGTCTGTCAAGACCATCAGCCGCAGCGCCGGGCGCACCGCGACGGCGGCGGCCGCATACCGAACCGCCAGCATAATCGCCGACCAACGGACAGGCGAAGTGCACGACTACACCCGGAAAAGCGGAGTCGATTACATCAAGCTCGTGCTGCCAGAAAACGCCCCAAGCTGGTCAGTAAACCGAGAGGAACTCTGGAACGCCGCCGAGTACGCCGAGACCCGCAAGAACTCCACCGTCGCCCGCGAGTTCGAAGTCGCCCTGCCGTCCGAACTATCCGATGTTGAAAGAAGAAAGTTAGCCCTCGATTTCGCCCAAGAAATCGTCGAACGCCACGGCTGCGCGGCCGATGTCGCCATCCACGCCCCCGGCAAGGGCGGCGACCACCGCAACCACCACGCCCACATCCTGTGCAGCACCCGAAAGCTCACCCAGGAGGGCTTTGGTGCAAAGACCCGTGAACTGGACGACCGGACAAGCGGCGAAGTCGTCCGTTGGCGAGAACGCTTTGCAGAACTGCAAAACCAGCGCTTTAAGGAAAACGGCATCGATGCCCAAGTTGACCACCGCAGCCTGGAAGCCCAAGGCATCAACCGCGAGCCGACCCGCCACCTGGGGGTGGCGGCAACCGGTTATGAACGGCGCACAGGTCTTGCCTCACGAAAACGGCTGGATTTTGAGAAGGAAGTCGCCGAACGCCTGTCCAGAGCAAAGGAACTGGGCGAGCTGGAGCGCGAAGCCCAAGCTCTGGAACGCTCACTTATTGACCTGTCGGGCAGTCTGGCCACCGCCAAGACGGAACGGGAGCGGCAACAGGCATTTGTCAGGCAAAACCCCTGGCAAGCCGCCAAGCAGATCAAAGACGGCTATGTCGAAGCAGACCGCATCACTTGGCAGCAAGCAGAAACGGCTAAAATCCTTAGAACCGCCCAGGAATACCGACAACAAGCCCAACAGTTACGGGACACCGAACCCAAAAAGCCGATCCTGTTCGGCGGCGGCGACTGGCAAGTCAAACATCAGGCACGGCACATCCAGATCCAGCACATGGAAGGGAAAGCCAACTACGCCGAAAGCCAAGCCGAGGTCATACTGTCCGGGCAACGCCAGCCCAACCCGGACATTTCCTGGGACTGGGAAACCCAAGCGCAACTGCGCCTGGAAAGGGAACATCCAGAGCTTGCCAGGGCAGCACACGCACAATACCTGGAACAACAGCGGCAAGCGCACGCAACCGCCAAGATAGACCAAGCCCTGACCGACTTCAAAACCCACGCTATCAAACGCCAAATGAAAGCCTTCGGTTACGGCGACAACGGCAAGCACTGGCAGGCACTGCCGGAAAAACTGCGTACCATGCTAGAGGAATTTAACAAGCTGCCCAAAGCAGCCCAGCCTCTAGTCCTGGACGGGCTGCGCGAGCCAAAACTGGCGGAAACGCTTATCCAGCAGCTAGGGCAAGCCAAGGAAAAAGCCCAGGAACAGGGGCACGACAGGGGCTGGAGCCGCTAGGCTCTCTAGCAACGCTAATTCGAAAGCGCCTTAATATGTTCACTGACAGCGCCCAAATTGGACGAGAAAAAACCGCCGCATTGCTGCTTAGCTGAACAATTCATGCAGGCATCCAAATAGTCATTTTTCCAATCGCTAATCGAACAGACTGAATAACGGCGGATAGATTCAGGCATCACGCATAAGGGCGTGTTATAAATAGAAACCCTCATTTTGGCGTTAACCAAGGTCTCAACTGCTTCTCTAAGTTCATTTTGGTATTCATAAGGGTCTATCCACAATCCTTTCAGGTTGGATTTGGCAAACCCCATAATCTCCAACCCCATTAAAGCTACGTGGTCTACAAACAACAAATTGCGGGCTATAAATTCAGCCAGTTTCGGTAACCTGTGATAGTTTTTTTGATGGATAACAACGCGGATTTCAACTGGGACTTGGCAGCGTTTTAGATTCAAAATTCCACGGATGGTATCGTCAAAAGCATTGTCAGCTTGTACGATAAAATCATGCAACTGGGAATAATCAGCGTACAAAGGGATGCCAATCATCACATCGTGATGCTTAACATGTGCAACCTTAATTGCTAAATTTATGTCCTTAAAATTTCGCCCATTAGATAGGATATGTAAGCCTGTGTTAGGGAGGTGATTTTTAGATGCTTGTATCAAACCAATAAAATCATCACCCCACAGCGTCGGTTCTCCCCCTGTAATACAAATTTCATGGGTGTCTGGATGCAACAGGGGCAAGGCTTCTAACATATCATCGACTAGATAATGATCGTCAATATCCTTGGGGGGTTGTGAACACATTATGCAAAATGAATTACAACGCTCAGTCACCAGAAATGAATTAGTGTTGGCGTTTTTACGGTATAAAGCATCGATTTTTAAACTATCAGGATAAAACTTGATAACATCATGTTCTTTCAGATAACGCAGTTCGGGGGCTAGACGAAGAGTATTATCATTACTGGACACGTCGCTATCGTGCGCTATCAAAACTAACCCAAACCCATCAGGAACTAATTGCTCAGGACTTGACACCAACAAAACCTGTTGAGCGCGAAGTGCCTTTGGTAAAGCTGGGTTGTTTGTCAGTTTGGCGATAAATGATTCTTGATGCTTGATAGCCCCCAAAACATGATTATTTTTTGAGTGCAAATGAATCATGACCGCACCCAACTTAACAGGATATTGCGAGCATGAATATCGTCTTCCAGTAATGAAATTACATGACGAAATATTTTCATATTTTTACTACAAAACCCACTTATTGCTTTGTTTCCAACGACATCACCTTGGGTGGCATAATGGTAGACTGGATCAGTCCCGCAATATGGCAAAAAACCACAATCCGCACACATAGGAATGCTTTCAGACAAAGTCGATTCTAACGTATCGAGCAATGTGTCTGACAACATAATGTCTTTATAGCTATCAGTGTGAACATTACCTAACCGGAATTTCTTATCACCCATTTCAGCGAGCATTCTCGACTCATCAGAGGCATATATATCCCCATCATAGTTATAAACGATGGCCGAAATAGCCGCTCCGGAGGGAGACTGCAAATCAACATAACCTGTGCTAAACGGAGACAATAGCTTGTTTACAATCAACTCTGTATAAAGTTCTACAAACCGGTAGCCTTGTTTGTTTATCTCTAAGACATAATCCAAACCTTCTTTGTAAAACTCAAACCATCGATCCACATCGTATTTATAGGCTTGTCGGGTTTTTATTGCAAAACCATACGGGCTTAATGGTCGTAAAAAAATACAGTCAAGATTGTTCTCAAGGTAGGTGTCGATGATTGATTTAACCTGTGGAAGACTTTTTTCCGTTGTTGTCATCAATGCACCGATCTTGTCGCGGCCTAATGCCGCCTGTGCTTTTTTTATGCCGTCAATGGTTAGCTGATAACCGTTTTTACCTGGACGGGGGCGATTTGCGTTATGTAGCAGTTCTGGTCCGTCGAGAGAAGTAGATAGGCAAATACTATGTTCAACACAAAAATTTAGAACCTCATCCGTTAGCAGGCTTAAATTAGTTGTAATGACAAACTGTAAATCTTTTTGATGTTGAATATTCCTGGTTTTGGCAGATGCAACCACATATCGAATCAAATTAAAATTCAATAAAGGTTCACCACCCTGAAATTCAATTTTAATTGCTGGTGAAGGACTTCTAAAAACCAAATCTAAGGCTTTATCAGCCGTAGATTCAGACATATCAAAAGCTTGTTTGTCATCCGTTTGTCGTGATACTTGGCAATATTGACAGGAATAATCACACCGTAAAGAAACTACGAAAATATGTAAGGCTGTAAATTGAGAGATACGTTGGGCTTTTGTACGATATTTAATGGCTAACAAATCGATAGCAACATTAGAATCATTATCGATTAAAAAACTCTTTGATTTCAGATCGTTATAGAATTCTGAATTTGTTGGAACTCTTATTTTTATGTAATTTTCTAATTGCTCGCGAGTAATGACCAAATATTCACCAACGTCATTGCTCAAGATATATCTTTTATCGTCTAGTGTAGCGAATCTTGACGGGAGTAACTGGTAACTACCTTCTGTGGCCTGGTCAAAGGCTTCAATCAATTTAAATTTCTTTCCTAAAAGGGACACTACTCAATAAGGCCTGTATTGGAAAAGGCATTAGCTAAAATTAATGTTCGGATATTGGCAGTTTCCTTAGATAAGGTATCCCGCAAATCTTGGTCTAGGACTTCATTTTTTATTTTGGTTACCCAATCATCCCCTGTTTTAGACTGAAATGTAACGATAATTTGATTACCTTCCATCTCAATATCAAACGAACACTTATCGGAAAACCTATAAAGCGTTCGTTTGACGGTTTCAAGAGAAAAGACGTTTACATCAAAAGTAATAACGTCTTCTCTCATTGCTTAATAACGTGATGATGTATGTGAAGAGTGCGAAGAGTGTGATGAATGTGAACTGTGAGAATAATGGCCAGCCACAAATAATCTTTCATCCTTTGGCCTTTCTAAAACAAAAGGTGTTTGTGCTTGTTGTAAATTTTGTTGAACAAACATTGTATCTGGTAGCTTACTAGAAATGTTATCAGGTAAAGCTGCGCTGGAATCAACTGCAAGCGTTGCAGCTAAAACAGCAACAGAGGTTAAAAAAGATTTTTTCATGGCCTTATCTCATGTTTCTCGATTGTTATAGCACAAAAAACTGATTAAATTCAGTTACATTAAATTAATAAGCCAACAGAAAAATGGCTGTTGACTCAAAATTTCGGCTTGGAACTCCAAGCATTAATTGTAAATTATTATTTGTATTTTACAATAAGTACAACTACTTATAAATGATAGCTACTTCACATTTCTGCCATGCATATGGGGCAATATGCCCCTCTTCCTGTCCCCAGAGAGTTGGACTGGCTTTGAATGGTAACTGGTTGATTCCACTGCGGGGTAGCGGGCAGCCTAGATGCTGTTTTTTACTATTGATAACGCATTTTATCAAGAGTAAAATCCAGCCATGAAAGCCATCCAAACCGCCCAACCGCAAAACCGGCTTCTGACGACGGAAGAATTCCTGCGCCTGGCCGACGTGCCGCCCGAGGCCGAATGGTTCGCCAACCTCACCAACCCCAACACCCGGCGGGCTTATGAAAACGCGATCCAGGATTTTATGCGCTTCACTGGCATTGTGAAGCCGGAGGAATTCCGCACCGTCACCCGTGCCCACGCCATCGCCTGGCGTGACGACCTCGGCCACCGCACCTTGAACGGCACGACGATAAGGCACAGGCTTTCGGCCTTGTCCTCGCTGTTCGATTATCTCTGCGACCATAACGCCGTGACCCATAACCCGGTTAAGGGTGTGCAGCGTCCCAAGGTGGATAGTGCCGAAGGCCGCACCCCTGCCCTCGGCGATCATCAAGCGCGTAAGCTGCTCGATGCCCCCAACGGGGACTCACTACGCACCAAGCGCGACCGCGCAATTCTCGCCACCCTGCTCTATCACGCCTTGCGGCGTGAAGAACTCTGCAAACTCAAAATCAAAGACTTTAAGCATGAACGGCGCGGCGTTCCGCATCTGAAAGTCTCCGGCAAGGGCGGCAAAACCCGCTATGTACCGTTGCATCCCGCCGCTGGCGGACTGGTTCACGAATATCTTGAAGCCGCCGGACACGGCACGGACGATATGGGCGCGTTATTCCGGCCAATCAGCAACAACACCCACGGGCTGGACAAAGGCATCACCGCCGACGGCATCTATAAGATTGTCAGGGCTTATTCTGGCCGGCTGGGTTTTGAAATCGGGGCGCATTCGCTAAGGGCGACCGCCGCCACCAACGCGCTCGACCACCAGGCCGACATCGCCAAGGTGCAGGAGTGGCTCGGCCACGCGAACATCGCCACGACGCGGATTTATGACCACCGCAAGACAAGGCCGGAAGACAGCCCGACGTTCAAGGTAAATTATTGAAAAGGCTAGATTTCAAACATGGCTATTTATGCCCCCCTACAACCCCCAAGAGCACAGGGAGCACAACCGAGGACGCAAGAGCACCCGAGCACAATGTGAGCACAGTAAATTTTGTGTAATCATATGAAATAATTAAGCTATTTTAAAATTTATGTAAAATATATTGAATCTCATGCGATGTATAGTAATTAAAAACGAAATAAACATTGTGAGTTGCGATAACGACATCCTTTTTGGCAGCATAAAAAAATCAATAAGTCATTGAAAAATAATATAAAAATATTAAAATAATATCGAAATTTGCACAATAGTTGCTGCAAAAATTTTCGATGGAGAAAGTATGAACGTAAAACAGATCGCCAAGCGTCGAAGCAAGGCTCAAGAAAAAGTGGCCATGCTACGAAAAGAAATGTGGCCAGAAGTCAGCGATACCGATCTCTGGCATCGATTGAGGAATGATGGCTACACAACTATTCCACGCACGATGCCTATATTGATGAATATTATTGATGACCTATCAAAAGGAAAGCCCTGTGGTCAGACCTATTTTGCTCTGTGGTGCAGGGCGTTCGATGAGTCATTGCTTACCATCGATAACCCGATACCTCTTGCTGCGGAATCTGGTTTTGGAGGGGAACGTGCATTGTCTACATGGAATCAGCGGATGCGAATGCTTAAAGAGATTGGCTTCATTGGGTCTCATGAAGGAAATTCAGGAGAGTTCCATTACGTTCTAATTTTTAATCCGCATGTTGTTGTTCAAAGGATACGAGAAAAGATTCAGGGTAAGCGATTTATGCAGCTTTATGAGCGAGCCATTGACATAGGCGCAACCGATTTTCAACCAAAGGATACGGTAAAAAATGAAGGGATTGCTAAATTATCAAAAAAAATTGATGTATCAAAACAGGTGGTGAGATGAACAACGCAAATTACACGATAGACGCGGCGAAAGCGGTTTATGCTGCAATTCAAGGACTCGTTTCCAACGGGAAACGAGCTTATTCTCTCAGCGTGCCTATAGAAGCCGAAAAGATTTTGATTAAACAGGCCGCTGGGCGCATCAATTCTGCTGACGCTAATAGTAAGATCAAAGATGCCATTAACGGACTATCTCGAGAAGGGAAGATCGAGGCATATGCCGAGCAACGTAAAGATTGGGTTATAAAAGAACCTCTCCAAGAAAACTCTAATGTGTTACCCGCATTATCGCCACAAGCCGAACTTTCATCAGAAAAGCAAGCGGAAATATTCATTCTAAAACCCACAATATGGGGGCTTGGCGTTGATCTAAAAGAAGTTTGGAGGCGCATTAAAAAATGGAACTATTAACTGTAACACATTGCTTTCTGTGCTTTTTACGCCCATACATAGCTTGTCTCACACTATTGCGTAGTCAAGTTTAAATGATCAAACAATAAAAGTAGGGTGGATAAAGACACCCAGGAGTAAAACTGTGGCAACTATTGATGAAGAACAAACAAAACTCAAGGAATTAAACACCACTCTTGAAGAGCTAAACTCAATTGAACCTGAATCACTCGTCCGTTCTGAGGCTTTAGGAAAAGATCTCAGCTTTGAAGCAGGTGTCCCTGTTTTTCGGCGGACACTTAATTTGTTTCGTGACCTCTCGGCTTGCAGTCTTGATAATGTACCGTTTGAAACTTTGAGTCAGTTGCATTCCCAAGTTAACCAGTCATTAGAACTCTTTAAACAAATACAAAGTTTCTCCATTCAACAGAATCCAACAAATCCGGTACAAGCCCGTGACTCTTTAATCCAGCAACTTCGTGACCGATGGCACTCAGACTACTCGGTAATTACGCCTCATATTGCATACGCTATCCGACGGGGTACAGATTTCGATGCACTTGAGCGCGAAGCTCGCGGAACACTGGCACTACAAAAGCAACTCGCTGGTGACTTCAAAACCGAAAAAGACAGGATTCTTAGTGAGATGCAAGGTGCGCTTGATCGGGTTCGACAGGCAGCAGCTGAAGCTGGGGTAGCTCAACATGCAATTCATTTTAAGGATGAGGCGGACTTCCACAAGCGTCAATCTCTTTTGTGGCTTTTTGCTACGGTTATATTTGGCATTGCCACCATAGTATACGCGCTCTATAGTCTTGGGCCAGAACTGAACGATCTAAGTGCAACTACGTTACCGCGAACAGTACAGCTTATTGTTCCACGGTTCATTGTCATAGTTGTGCTCTTATTCGGATTAGTTTGGAGTTCACGAAACTTTGCTGCGAGCCGACACAACTTCGTAGTTAATCGGCATCGTCAAAATGCTCTCAGTTCCTTTGAGACATTTGTGAAAGGTGCCGGTGATCCTCAGACGAAAGATGCCGTATTACTCCAGGCCACGCAGTCGATATTCGTTCCACAAGACAGTGGATTCGTAAAGGGAGAAATAATAAACAACCCGGGAAGCCAAATTGTTGAAATTGTTCGTGGTGTAACCGGTGCCAAATCGTGAGCCTCTTGTATTTTTAAAGGAGGCGCAGCATATCTCGACTTTGTGAAGTACTCGAGCAATGTAAGGCTCTCGGCCTGGGCGGTAACGACAAGGACGTGCTTATCGATGGGCAGAGTTGAGCCCTCATCACCCTAAAAGATGGAGCAAACCGAACCTTTCAACCGTGGGAGTGCGTGTTCAGCCACTCCCGCAACGCATCATTCATGCGCGTTTGCCATCCCGGGCCGGCAGCGCGAAAGGATGACAACACGTCCTTGTCAAAACGAATGGCGACTTGTTCTTTATTGCCGCTACCCACGGGTCGTCCGGCGCGGCGTTTGGCGACCGCTTCGCGCATGAGGAGCGTCGCATCAGGCGAGTCCTCGTCGTCTTCCGGTTCTATGCCGTCAAGCTGGTTTTGGCGCAGGTACGCCCAGTCAGTTTTAGATTCCCTGCGTTCTCGCGCTGCGCGCATTTCGTCAGTTGTCATCGTAGTCATTTTCGAGCCAGTCATAATAAACCTCCCTTTCGCTGTCAATGATGGCCACACGGGCTGGAGATTCCTGACCCCTGTTTTTGGGTAGATTTAGTAGACACGTAACCAATTGTTTTTATGGGCTTCTGTTTTTGTCAAAAAAACCTACCTTTGTTAGACAAAAGCCATTAATTATTGGCCGTGCCTCGATCAGCGCCGCATCGCCAGCGCAAATTCGTCTCTTGATAGGCGTTGTCTTGCCGTCATCACATACAATGTCCGAGATATACCGCCCCTGCCCTTCATTTGCATTTCCCATATTGCGAACCGGAATACAAACCTATCAAGATTCATCATGAGTATGATGTCTTTAGATTTTGGCGATTCTGTTTATGAGTTGTATTAAAATAAGTCCTAAGGACTTATTTTAATACAACTTAAAATCTCTGTCAAGCGTATGCTTCCTCAAGTATGGAATTGTTGACTTTTTAGCTATGGTCATGTATATGTCCTAAGGACATATACATGACCATAGCAGATGGATATTAAGACCGCTCTTACTCTCGAAATCGGCCAGCTTCATCAGCCCGTAGTGACAAGCTATCAGCTTGGACGCCTGATTTTTCGGTTGTACCAGGACAAAACCTATCGTGGGGAAAAGCTGAGCCGCATCCATAAAGACGGGGCGGAACGCTCTGAATACAATCGTTGGGTCGCTGATCTCGTGACGAGTGGTATCTTGCAGAACAGCAAGGACGTACCCAATAAGGAAGTTTTTACTGTTTTGGGCCAAAACGCCGCGGCGGCCGAAGATATCGCCTGCTGCGTTGATCCTTTCTGCTATATTTCTCATATGAGCGCTATGACCTATCACGGCCTCACTGATCGCTTACCCAAAATGCTGTTTATTACCACCCTCCCCTCGAGGCAATGGGGACAATTGGCTGCACAAAGAATGCAGAGAGACATCGGGCAAGATGCGGTTGATCTCTACCGTGAAGCGTCTCTGCCGACCTTGCGGCGTTTACGTCTTCCCAAAATTCACCGCAAAATCGTCAATGTCCATGCTACGGTTCACTGCGATCCGGGGGCTTATGTGAGTGTGCAAGGGCAGTCGCTGCGCGTTTCCACAATCGGACGGACTTTTCTTGATATGGTACGCGATCCGGATTTGTGTGGGGGTATCTACCATGTCCTCGAAGCCTATGAACACCATGCCAGCCGCTATCTGAAGCTGATCGTGGATGTTATCGATCGCCACGGCAGCAAAATTGACAAGGTGCGGGTTGGCTATATTCTTGATGAACGCTTAGGTCTGCCTCATCCTATTGTCGAAACGTGGCTGGCTATGGTGCAACGCGGTGGTTCGCAAAAACTGCAAGCTCAGGGGGCTTACAGCGCACATTTTTCGGAAAAATGGTGTTTATCGATCAACATCGACGAGGCCGAGGAGGCTTGATTGCAGAAATTCGACATCAGAGAATGGGTCAACCAAGATTCAGACTATCTGGCCTTTCGGCAGGCCGTTCATACTATACTCACCGCTATTTCGGGCGCGGCCTATCTCCAAGCCAGCATGATTATGAAAGGTGGGATATTACTGGCTCTCAGCTATAGCAGCTCGCGTTTTACCAAAGACATCGATTTTTCGACCGCAATCAAGCGGTCTGACTTTGATCTTGATGATTTTCGCCATCAGATCGAAAACAGCCTGGTGAATAGCGTGGAATCCCTGAGTTATGGCCTAGATTGCCGTGTGCAGCGCTGCACACAGAACCCCAAAAGTGAAGACGCGACCTTCCCGACCATTCAAGTCAGCATCGGCTATGCCGTTAAAGGCACTCCTGCCCATAAGAGACTACTGGCAGGCACGGCGACCGACGTGATACAGATCGATTATAGCTTGAATGAGCCGGTCGAAGAAACGGAGCTCTTTGAGCTAGAAGACGGTAATGTCATCCACACTTACAGTTTGGTGGAGATGGTGGCAGAGAAGTTTCGCGCGCTTCTTCAGCAAGAGCAGCGCAAACGTTTCCGGCGGCAGGATGTTTACGATCTGCACTATGTCCTAAGCAATCATCATTACCATGACGATCCGCACACCAAATCACGGATTCTAGAACGGACGATTGAGAAGTGCCGCATCCGCGATCTGACCGTTGATCAAGAGTCCATGTCAAATCCTGAAATCCGTCGTCGCTCCCAGGCCGATTACAACAAGCTCGAAACCGAAATTGAAGGTGATTTGCCGCCGTTTGACGAGATTTACGACCTGGTGGCGACTTTTTATCGTTCGTTGCCGTGGTAATTCGCATGATCTGACAAAATTGCCCAAAAAGGCCAAATCGGATTTCTGCTCGCTCTTAGGGCGGGATCTAGCGGCCCATCACCAGATAAGGCTTTACATATTTTAACAGTTTGGACATATTCTTATTATCAATAAACCCCTAATAGACGAAAGCCTCTTTTAGATAAAAAAATATTTTGCACACTCCCTGACAATTATCCGCTTGAGTCAATATTATTAGGCTTGATCGCATACCGTCGCCCCACCTCCTAGACTCTGCATTATCATAAAATCATAAAGGACAAATAGACGTTTTCGTCTATTGCATAATACATGAAACATGTATATAGTTAATTATACGAATTAGTATAAAGGCGAAACGCACTATGAAAACCATTGTTATCTTGAACAGTAAGGGCGGAGTCGGCAAATCGAACATTACCCGGCATCTTGCTGTTGCTGCTGAACAGGAAAACCCTGGCGCTGTCGTTCTTTGCGACACCGATCCGCAAGGTTCGCTTGCCGACTGGTGGAATGCGCGGGAAGCCGAAACGCCGCAGCTTGCTATTGTTCCCTTGAGTGAATTCAAGACCAAGCAGCCTGTTATCGCGGCACAATTCCATTATCTGTTTTTTGATACCGCCGCCGCTCATGCCGAAGAATACACTGACGTACTGAAGGCGGCGGATTTAATCATCATTCCCGTTGTACCAAGTCCCGACGACGTGCGCTCATTAAGCCGATTAACTTTGCCCGTCGTAAAGCAGAGCGGTCGACCGTTTACGTTCGTGATGAGCAAGGCGCGGCTGTCAACTCAATTGCTTGTTTCCACTATGGCCGCGCTTTCAGAACATGGCGCAGTCTGCCAAACCATCATTCAGCAGCGCGAAGGCTATGCCAAGGCTGCGCTTTTAGGCTCAACTATGCTTGAAGACGAGCCAACAGGGAAGGGGGCGGAAGAAATGCGCGAATTGTGGAACTTTATTAAATCAAGAATAGACGAAAAGGTTATTTCGTCTAAGGTTAAGAAAAAAGAGGTGTTCAATGGCTAGGAAACAGAATTTAGATATGTCCGGCTTGCTGGCAACGAAAGGGGAGGGCACGCCTTCCAG
>CAYSYU010000045.1:0-16432 GCA_964435245.1 uncultured Methylomagnum sp. | reverse complement strand
AGTTGTGTTTAGTATCACAGAAAACAGGACGGAAGGACTATAAAGGGTCGGACTGTTACCTTCGGCTATCAGTGAAAATTGCCGTTATCGACTGTCCGTTATTGCGGGCAAGGTTACCCTGATTCAGGGGCTACATTAGCATCCGTTAACATGGGCTCAATTCATCAAGTAGGGACTGATGCTAAACTTAAACTTACATTCAGTGTAATTTGCTGGAGAAAAATATGTTTCTGGAATGTAACACTGTCATCAAACAATTAGCCTATTTAAACAGTACAATTCGATACGGTTATGTTGGAGTTTTTATAATATCGTTGTTGCTTGGTTTAACCATGCTGTCAAATTCCGAGCTCCATAACCGGATAGTTTCCAGCTCACATGCCGGTTTCTCCCTATCCTCCACTTATCATTCAGGATTTTTTGCTGACACTACTGTGGTTAAAACTGACATAGGCCGTTATCTAGTTTCCGGCCAGTTTCACCTGTCAAAGGGTCAAGCACTCGTGGCCGAAGAGCGGGGGGATGGTGATCATTTACTATGCTTAGTAGACGATTCCGTTAGTAACCCTTTAGTGTTATGAATTTGGCAGGGCGTCACCTGGGCAAAATGAAAGTGTGCGGTTCAGCAAAAAAATAAAAAAAATTTACGCTGTTTTCCTGCCGATTTTAGGGAAGTGAAACACTGTTGTTTTGTTGCATTTTGACAAATTCACACATGAAATCTTGGCTTCATTTCGAGCTTCATTATCCGCACCTAGATGCCCATATCCATGGGCTTTTTGAACTCAATAAATAGTTCGAAAACCTATTGTTGCAGATCGGCAACTACCCTCTACAGATGCCAGAAAACCCGCGTAATTGCTGGCTTTGTCGTATTTTAATTGCGAAACTATCCCCTTGTCTTGTTGAATTATTTGGCAGATGATTACTCTACATTTTTAACATAATCGATGAGGACATTCGCATGAATCTGATAAAGGGCGTGATCTTACTGGGCGCTGTTTTTTTTATTGCCGGTATGGCATTTTTTCAGATGTTTTTGCTGTTTTCCAGCCTGATATTTGCAAAGAAAGTTTATCTTCAACACAACCCACGGCATGGCGGGTTAACGCCAACCTAATACCCAATTGCCGTGACGCATTGTCAGAATTGAATAACGGACTTCTTCAGTTAGCTTAGTTGTGGCACTACTAGGCAAAATTAAGGGCAATAAAAAAATTTACATCTTCAAGGTTTCTTGTAAGCCATCAGCTTGTCTGTCAAGCGCAAATGATTAATGACATTTTACCCAACATGAATGGAAATGAATGCCGTGAATGAAATCTGGCCAGAACTTATCCAAAAAACCATCGAACCACCCAAAACCATAACCGAGACGGTAGACCGGTTAATTACCGTGCTTGATGATGAACACAAAGTTGCCATTGCGGCAATGCCGCAGGAGGAGTTAATCAACTTGCACTTCAGCTTGGGGTCGGCGATCTGTAATGCATTCGGGTTTTGGGATCCAAAGGGCCCATTGCTGAATTCATGTCAGCCAATGCATCCAGAGGATATTTCAGACCAGATTATCCATGAGCTTTGGCAAAGGTTGAACCAAACAAGTGAGTACAGGGCTTTAAACGGTACAATTCCCTAATAGGGATGTTTAGGTCAACAAAACCCTAAAAAAATTGTGGGGTTCATTGCCTTGATTTTGCCTCCACTGCCGCCTGGCAAGGCAAACAATATTGACAGGCG
This sequence comes from uncultured Methylomagnum sp., assembly GCA_964435245.1. Taxonomy (GTDB): domain Bacteria; phylum Pseudomonadota; class Gammaproteobacteria; order Methylococcales; family Methylomonadaceae; genus Methyloglobulus. The sequence continues at coordinate 14,692 of CAYSYU010000045.1, read as the reverse complement.
ATAGCCTTCCTGCGCTGTTCCGGAATTGGTTCGCCGCATTCTTCGCAATTTAGGGCGGATTCCCCTGTATAGATCGACTTACGCGCTTCTTCGATATAAAGCGCAGTCATTTTGTCCATCCCCTCAATGATGGCATCTGTTCCGCCAGCCCAAGCTGATGACATAGTTCGTTACCTCTTTAATGAGTTTAATAATTATATATTGGCTCGATTTGAGTTAACCAAATAAGCCGGGTTGGTCATGTAAATTAACAAAAAGTTTCGGCAATTTACCCTTTTTTTTGGGGGGTCGTAGGCATAGCTGTTTTAGGAATTATCAAATCAATGGCGTAGGTTTAAGGTTGGATGAGGCAATGATAAGGGCATTCCATGTAATTTCAATCCAACAAACAATTTCAGTGGGAGTCAGGTTTTGAATTGGTCGATTATGGCTGCCAGCCTTTAAGCTAGCCATGAACAAACTTGGTGCGTAATTGTCGTAGTTAAGCCAGTGTTTTCTGGTTACTTTTGTCAAACACCTCCAAACAGGTAGATGTTAAGGAAGAGAAATAGGATGAAAACAACGATTTTTGCGTTGATGGTTGGCAGTACCTTAAGCCTTCCCGCTATTGCCGCCACTTCTTATACCGTTGATCCTAGGCATACTTTCCCGAGTTTTGAGATCAACCATCTGGGGTTTTCAATCCAACGTGGACGTTTTGACCAGACCAGCGGCAAAGTCTTTCTTGACCCTGAATTGGGAACAGGAAAAATCTATATTTTTATCGAGACGGCTTCAATCAGCACTGGGCTTGCCGAATTGGAAAAGCATTTACGGGGCAAGGAATTCCTGGATGCTGCCCGCTATCCCAAAATTACCTTTGTGTCGGATGAGCTTACCTTTAACAAAAATCAGCTGGTCGCCGCAGACGGCATAATGACCATGCACGGCATATCAAAACCCGTGCACCTGGCTATCGACCATTTTTATTGCGGCATGAACCTGATTGCCATGAAGGACACCTGTGGTGCGAATGCCACCACCACAATCAAGCGTTCCGATTTTGGTGTGGACAAATATGTACCGAAAGTGGGCGATGAAGTCAAAATTGCCATACAGGTTGAAGCCACTAAAGATTAACGGATTCTAGATTCATTTAATTTAGCCCGGAGGAATAAACCATGAAACTTTATTACAGCCCAGGTGCCTGTTCCCTGTCACCCCATATCATAGCCTGCGAAGCGGGGCTTCCGATTGATTTGGTTAAAGTTGATTTGGGCAGCAAGCGCACTGAACCCGGTGAAGACTTCCTAGAGTTAAACCCCAACGGATATGTGCCCGTCCTGACCCTGGATGATGGCAACCGTCTTACGGAAGGCCCGGCCATTGTCCAGTACCTTGCCGACTTGGCCCCCGACAAAAAACTTGCCCCACCAGCGGGCACGTTTGAACGTTACCAGTTGCAGCAATGGCTGAACTTTATTTCCACCGAAATCCATAAAAGCTTTTCACCCCTGTTTAAACCTGACGCACCAGAAGCCGCCAAACAATTTGCCATTAGTAACTTGATGTCACGCCTGGAAACAACCGCAAGACATCTTTCGGTTCACCCTTATTTGCTGGGTCAAAACTTCAGTGTGGCCGACGCCTATTTATTTGTCACGCTGGGTTGGGGGCAACATGTGAATGTTGATATTGCCCAGTGGCCAGCCCTGTCAGGGTATCGGGATAAAATATCGCAGCGTCCAGCAGTCCAAAAAGCCATGAAAGAAGAAGGCTTAATTAAATAACTGCGTTCACATAAATGATAGAAACCGTTCTTCCTAGTGAAAAGGCAACTTCACGTAACATGGAACTTCACCGATTATGTGCAGACGCTTTAACCCTACATCAAAACCGGAACAGGTCAAGGATACCTTTAACCTGCCAAGCCTGTTTGATTTACAACCCAGTTACAACATGACTCCGGGATAAGTCATACTTGCCATTGAGCACCCGGATAAAGCCATTGATGGAGACCCTACAACCAAGCGGTTCAATTTTATTGGGGCTTGGTCCCGTCGTGGTCAAAAGACCGTAAGGTCAGCCATCCTGCACTGCAGCCGGTGTATTCCGGTCACCAACGGCCAACCAAACCTGGGCATTTGGCAAGGGATATACCTGTGCGAACACCGGAATTATGGGGGGCAGCATGACGATAACGGTGGCTAACAATGGTGAATAAAGCCGCCGAGGCCGCTATTTTTGTGATTATCTTGTTTTACAGGCTTCCTGCCCCAAACCAGGGAAAAACTTTACGCGGCCTCCATACTTGGCGGCCGCTTGAATTCGTCCCGTGGCCACTCCCCCCGCTTGCGTCCCCATAAAGGAGCCGAAAACCTCATGAAGGGGCGAGATGCCTAACATCAACAGATCAAATCATTGCCTAGTTTTACACTACCAAAGATAGCGCCTTGTGTGGTATTGGAACGTTTCATGTTTATTTGTACATAATAGGCGTACCGGTTGTGGTCAAAATGAAACAGGTTTCCATTGCAAGGATTGCCAAGGAGCGCGCCTGCCACTGCATAACCTGCCGACCCAGAAAAAGGGCCACTATTGGAGTTGAATAATGCCCCGGCATTGGAGGCCTGTCCGGTAAGCAGGTCTTTTTTCCGTAAATTGGCCTGGACATTGACCAACGTGCCCACACCATCCGAATCCCGATAAACGACAGTCATCCCTACCGCAGAATCAATGAAATCCGGGACTGGGCAGGTCACGATAATTTCACCTATCTTTCCAGTTGCAAATGACACATCGCCTGCCGAATTAAAATTTAATGCCCCTGCGCTTGTTTGGCCTGTGGGCACACAGCCCGCACCCACAATGGACCAAGTGTTCACTTGGGCATTCACGTCATTGACCGATGCGCTTAAGGCCAAGCCAGAAACCATGACCGTATTAATAAAAAGCTTAAACCTATTCATAATGAACTCCAACCAGGATTAAAAAACTACAATGCCACGCCTTTGGGAAAAGGACCTTGAAGCATCGTATTAAGTTTCAGTTTGACCTTTTTTTGGCCGTTTGCCTGTGAGCTATTTCACTAACCTCTGCTGGAATAGGGCACATCCATAAAATGCGGAAGTGTGTTATTGGCGGGCAAGAAACTTGGGGTACTCCCAAAAAAAGTGCCAAAAGAGGGGTGTTGTTTGCGGCATCTTAAAAAAAGCCGTCAATTGCTAAACACTGATTGCCCTTACTAACCCTTTTTAAGGGGACACCATGAAAAAGCTGCTGATTTTCGCCGCAGGTTGCCTTGGTGCCCTGGTAAACAGTATTGCCGTCTGGGCGTTTGGGCTATCGGAAATTATGGCACTCCTAAGGCACTGGGTATTTCTATTGCACCGACCTTGAACCCAAGTTGACTTTATCCGCGGATTGTCAGGGGAGGCATTTGGGATTATTGTTTTTGCCCCCTTGCTTGATTCGAAATTAGGCCGTAAAGGTACGGCCCTGAGTTTATTCCCGACGGCCATGCAGCTAGTTGTGGTATTCCCTCATTCAGGCAAAGGAATGGCCGGACTTGGGTTGGGTTACCTTAACGGGTAATTTTAGGGTTGACTTAGGTGATTCTTAGGGTTAAAGTAGCCGCTCACATTGATTTATAATGTGAAACTGTGTATTAACAACACAGCAACAATAACAAAAAACAATAACTATAATAAAGTAAGCCCCGATAAGCTTTTGATTTAATCGAGGCCAGGGAGTACACATCTTCTCCGTGATGTTTTCAGGCTATTGCTAACAATATAATTATAACTACAAGCTTAGTAATAGCCTTTGTCAAACTATGAAACCAACCCCGCTAGAATCTCTAGCTAGCCCATCAATCACATTTAGCTTTTAGTCGGTGCCCCTGGCTGTAAAGCCCATTGTAATGCCTGTACCTCATGCCCCTAAGCTGCTTAATTAATACAGGTTCGTTGTTATTGGGGTGCAATATCGTTACAAAGTTTTTCCTTAGGCTGTGAGGTACTACGCTTGTGCCTTGAATACCCACTAAATTCCTAAGGTACTTCCCAATGGCATAGCTCAACGTTTGGTCCTGTTGCCCAAGAAAACTGTAATAAGGCACCATGCGACAAAAAACTTGGTTAATATACTTAAAATATGGCGCCCTCCTTAGTACGGCCCTGCTCGATAGCTGACTGTGGCTAATATCAACCAACGCATTCAATGTCGGCCATGAGCGGTCTGACAGTATTATCTAATCAATATCCCTAACGATCCCGAAAGCAGCTATTTAACGTGGATGCTCACCCCCTCATGCCCATGGCTGATCATGAAAACACGAAACAAGTTGCTGACCTGTGGTGAGTAGAGCGAAAAGTTAGGCAATGATACTAGATTGATGCGGTTTGTTTCTCACCGCATTTACGGCTCTTGTATTGTATTATAATCAAGCGGTAATTGGTTAATTTTGCAAACGTTTATTGCTTAAATTTGCGGACCGTAACCCCCACCCAGCCAGAACTGAGATAAACAGCCATGCGGAGGCTGGTAGCGGCACATTAGACGGAGACGCAACGAATCCATGGAGAACACTATTGTTGTAGAAACCTCCTACTACTTGTCCGCTATCATTGACGCCATCAGCCCAAGTGTTATATGCTCCTGGAACATCAATAATAGTATAGGTGCTGCCATCATAAACGAAACCATGTGAACCGGTAGTGTCGTTTAAAATTCCCACCACCTGTCCGCTTTCATTGATGTCACGAGCCGAGATGTTATATCCATTAGGAGCATCAAAGGTAACATAAGTGCTGCCGTTGAAGACAAAACCATGAGTACCCGTAGTGTCATGAAAGTCTCCCACCACCTGACCAATATCATTGATACCAAAAGCCCAAGTGTCATCAGCATTAGGAGCGTTGAGGATATTATAGGTGTTGCCGTTGTAGACAAATCCATGGCTACCAGCGACGTCATAAAAGTGCCCCACTATTTGTCCACTATCATTAATGCCGAAGGCTTGGGTATTATTTCCATTAGGAGCGTCGAGAGTATTATAAATACTACCGTTGTAAAAGAAACCATGGCTACCAGTAGAGTTCCAGAAATCTCCTACGACTTCTCCTTTATTGTTGATATCTCGGGCAATAGTTTCACTCACTGCATTAGGGGAAGCAAAAGTAGCGTATGTGTTGCCGTTGTAAACGAAACCATTTTCCCCGTTATTTATAAGAACTCCTCCTACCACCTGTCCTCGATTATTAATGCCTTCAGCCCAAGTCCAGCTAGAGGAAGGGGCGTTAAGAGTAGTGAAGTCATATGTTGAAGCTTCGACTACTGAAGTAAAGGCTAAAAAGCTGGCTCTTAATGATCTGGTAACAACCAATCGCGTAAATGATTTTTTGATTAGCAAGAATAATTTTAGAGTTGGAAAATAAGACATACTTACCTCAATAATTTTTTTTTAACATAATTGACTGGAACATCACCTGCCCGTGACACATATTCCCGTCCTTGGCTTTTCCAACACTTAGCTGGCGCTCTAGCTTGAATATTTCGCACGGCATAATTGGAATGAAATTAAACATAGTTCTGTGAAAATGTCTTTGATTAAGTGTTAATGGCACCAAAAATTCACCTAGTGCTTATTTTACTTCACAATTTGGGGTCAATACTTTCCTGATTACGTATAAGGCACAGCGACTTTAGAAGCCATAAGCAAAGTTAACTTTCTGATTTAATTAGTAACACGATTTATTTATGGTTGGGCAATCGGCTAAAAAAGTGGTCAATTCGTTCATTTTCCTCGGAAGTTAATTTGTTATTGCATATTCTTAATACGTCTACCTTAAATATTTCAATATGCTATAAAAGACAATTACATATTAAAATATGCTGAATGTTATACGTAATCAGGATAAGTTATATATTTCTCTAAATCAGACTGCGGCTCATACCAACCACTTTGGTAAGATCGGCCACTATGCATAGAACCTAACTATGAATAGTGGCGTTTAATTTTGCTCCGAAGCCTACGCGCTACCAGTAAAGTCCGGTAGTGCGCTATACATAGTTATATGGCCTGAAGGAACCGCCTCAATTCATCATCCGCCGGACGGTAACGGTATTGGACGGTCTCTGGTTCTTGAAGCCTCGCCAGGGCCTTTTCCTTCATCGACAAATCAGCTTCGACATATCGATGCGTAGTAATTGTGCTTTCGTGCCCGAGCCATAAGGCAATCACACTAAATGCGACACCTGACTGTAGCAGATGCATGGCGGTCGTATGCCTTATGGTGTGGGGAGAGATGCTCCGTTTGGCAAGGCTTTCATGTACCTGGGCCGCCCGGTTTACTGCAATGTTTAACCGCTGGGTGACATCGCAACGCGTCATCGGATAGCCATCCCGGTTAGGCAGTAACGCGTTATCCGCCTGTAGCATTGGATTGTGCCGCATCCAGAGGCCGATCTCCTGGGTTGTGCTTTTCCATAAAGGCGTCGACCGCTGTTTGCGGCCTTTGCCACGTAGGTGTACACAGGCGGATTCACCCAAAACGACATCGCCCACCTTGGCGCCGATGATTTCCGATACGCGCGCACCCGTGTTATAAAGCATCGTCAACAATAGATGGTCCCGCTGCGAAACCCAGGTATCACCGGGCTGCCCGATCACGGCCAACATTTCCTCGCGGCTCAGGAAGCCCAGCATTGGGCGTTCAAAACGCTTCATGGGCACGCCCAACGCCTGTTCAATGGCGAAGAAGGACGATACGTCGCGCCGGGCGGCGAATTTCAGGAAAGCGCGCAAGGCGGTCAACCTCAAGTTGCGGCTGCGCACCGAATTTTGCCGTTGTTGTTCCAAATAGTCCAGGAATGCCAGGATCAAATCTGGCGTAATGTCGTTCAGATTAAGGGCTGTCGGCATTTTGCCCAGGCGCTGCCGTGCAAACTCCAGGAACAACAGCATGGCATCGCGGTAGGATGCAACCGTACGGGGGCTTAAGGCACGCTGGGTTACCAGGTACTCGGTAAAAAATTGTTGGATCAATGCCGCAAACGATACCGGCCGGGGTGCTGTTGTGTTAGCCATCATACACCTCCGGCATTTGCGTGAAGCTTTCAAACCTTTCTGCCGCCCCCGCCATGAGTTGGGGGGTGCCGGTCAGATACCAATACGTGTTGGTCACATTGGTGTGCCCCAAATAAGTGGACAAGGCCAACATCTGCTGGTCGACATCCAGCCCTTGGGCCTGCCAAAGCAGGACGCGGCGGACGACGAAGGTGTGCCTTAAATCATGGATGCGCGGGGCATTGTGCGCACCGCGGTTAACCCATCCCAATTGATCCCGTATCCCGGTAAATACCAGATTTACGTTGCTGGAACCCAATCCATGCCCCAATCGACGCCCACGCGTACCGATAAAGAACGGCGTTTTACCGGACACTTCGATGTGTAAATTGCGTTGCAACCTGTACTGCCGTAGTGCTTCTAGCGTGCTCGGGTGCATGGGGATATGCCGTGACTTGGCAAATTTGGTTTGCCGTATGGTCAGCATACCCAACTTTAAGTCGACATCCGAATCCAGCAAATGCAAGGCTTCGGAAACTCGAAGGCCAGTGGAGGCAATTAAGCCAAACAGCGTTTCGTAGGTGGCGCCAAGCGCCGGCCGACTCGACCAAAGATATTGTCGTCCGGCACCTCGGTGCAGGGCTCAAATTGCTGTAGATATCGGCAAAATGACCGTATACGCTTCAGTCTCCTCGCCCATGTTGACGGTTTTCCGGTATTACCTTGATCTTGCCTTGCCCAGTCCGCCATAATCTCAAGGGTCAGTGGTCCCTGATGGTTCAGACTATCAGCGTAGCGCGCAAAGCTGAGGATTGAATACCCCGGAGCACGTAAACCAAAGCCCAATCGACGCCGTTCGCGCAAGTAATTTTCAGCATGGGCTTCCATAGTGATGTGCGCCTTCATGATGCGCTCCCTGGCCAAGGCAAGGCCACCGCCGCAAGATTTTTGCTGTCGAGCTTGGCATAAACCAGGGTGGTATTCAGCGAGCGGTGCCGCAAGACATCGGCCACCTCTTTGATCGAACTGCCACCCGCCAATAGCCTGTTGGCCATCGTGTGCCGCATAAGGTGCGAACGCGTGTACGGCAGTCCAGCACGGGCATAAGCCTGGCGTATCGATTTACGGATGAGATCAGGTCCGACAGGCTGGTCGCGTGGAGCGACGTTACGCACAAACACCGCCCAGTTAGTGGTCTGTGGCCGTTCATACTTCAAGTAATCGGCAATGGCTTGGCCCGTTGCGTCGGGTAAAGGCATGACATCATCACGGCGGCCTTTAGTCCGTCGCAGCGTGATCGTCGAGGCCGACCAGTCAATGTCATCAAGCCCAAGGTGAGCCACCTCGTAGCTTCGCAAGCCAAGGTCAAGCGCGCAGCGCACGATGGCTGCCGTCCTGCGTGCCGCTTTGCCGTCATATACTACAAGTGCGGCCAACAAGCATTCGACTTCATCATGGTTCAATGTCTTCGGTAGGGCCGCTTGTTGCCAGTTGGCCGGAAAGCTGGTGACGCCGATTAAATGATGTACCCTGTCACCCAAGGTGGCACGGTAACGAAAATAACTGCGCAGTGCCGAAACAGTGGCGCTAATACTGGCGGGAACTTTGCAAAACTTGCCCTGGCTGGCAACAAACTGGCGGATGTGGCCAGGTTGAATGGTGGAAATCACCACAGCTTGATCGCCGAACTGCCCCAAAAGCAGGCGGCGAATGACAGCAAGAGAGTGCTTGCGAGTTTGTGGGGCGAGCCCCCGGACACGGTTCATATGCTCATCGAATCGGCGCAACTCCTCGTCCACCGGCGTCAGCCTTATTGCTGGACCGGCGACGACGGCATTGGCACGAAGCAAAACAAGTAGATGCCCAAGCGCCGCGCTCAAATCTTTGCGGGCGAGAAATACAGGTGCTTCGCAGTTACAACAAGGCAAGTGGTCGTTAAGAAATTGTTGGATCAGTTTTTCATTGATGCTTTTAAGCTCAATATTGCACAAGGCTGTCCAGTGCGCAAAATGGGCCAGTCCGGCAAGGTAATTATTAATCGTGTTTGATGCATAGCGGCAATCAAACAAGTGCAGCATGAAAGCATCAATATAGGGCGCCAATTGGCTCTCATATAGCCAACGGGTTGTGTGGTGGGCAGTTTTCATTGGAACCTCCTGGGGTGAGTGAGCTTCCAATTCAGGACTCCGGTGTAACTATGTCAAGCTATAAGGCTACATTTTAAAAATTAGTCCGATAAATTCGGGGGTTGGGAACAGCAGTTGCTTATAACTATACATAGTTAGGTTCTATGCATAGTGGCCGCTATGTAAAGCTACCCATAGCGGCCAAAACCCGCCATTCGAGGTTACCCTAGGCAGCCTGTCACAATAGGCGATTCCAGACATTGAGTTGCATTGGCAAACTTGACCGAGATGGTAGCTAATTATTCACCTCGCAAGATTAATCTAACACGTTATTCCAAGGCTTAATCTGGAGAGTATATTTTCAACTAAGGCTAAGGTTAGCCAATTATTGATAGGTATTTCTAAAACAGTTATCCCTGGGATCAAATGGGGCGCGCGACCTGGTAGTTTTCGCATCCTATTTAAAATGATAACCTGCGCAGTCGTAGAGCGTTTGTGATGACTGACACCGAACTAAAACTCATTGCTGCCGCTGCAATCATAGGAGACAGCAAGATACCGAAGTAGGGATACAGCACACCGGCCGCAATAGGAACACCGAGGGCGTTATAAATAAAAGCAAAGAAGAGGTTTTGACGGATATTACCCATGGTGGCCTGGCTTAAGTGCCGAGCCCTGGCGATTCCGCGCAAATCACCTTTGACCAGCGTGATGCCTGCACTTTCCATCGCGACATCGGTGCCCGTACCCATGGCAATACCCACGTGTGCCTGCGCCAATGCAGGGGCATCGTTGATACCGTCACCCGCCATCGCCACGATATGGCCTTCGGACTGTAATTGTTTAACGATGTCGGATTTCTGTTCGGGCAATACTTCCGCTTCAACCCGGTCTATGCCGAGTTTTTTCGCCACTGCATTGGCTGTCGTTTTATTGTCGCCGGTCAGCATGACGACTTTTATGCCTGCACCGTGCAGGGCTTTCAGTGCTTCCGGTGTTGACGGTTTGATGGGATCAGCGACACTGATCAATCCGCCGAGCTTTCCGTCTACGGCAACAAACATGACAGTCTGTCCTTCCAGACGGAGCTCGTCGGCTTGTTTTTGTAAGGACGTTGTATCGATGTTGCATGCTGCCATTAATTTGGCGTTACCCAGCGCAACTTGACGCTCCAAAATCCTACCACTAACGCCTTGACCGGTTACCGATTCAAATTGTTCTCCGGTAATCAGCTTGATGCCTTTTTGCTCAGCACCTTTAACTATGGCGGCGGCAAGCGGGTGTTCACTGGCTTGTTCTAGGCTAGCACCGAGAGTCAGTACCTCTTCTTTGGTAAAATTTTCGCCGGCTATGACCGACATGAGACGGGGTTTATCCTCTGTCAGCGTGCCGGTTTTGTCGATTACCAAGATATCTATTTTTTCCATGACCTCCAGCGCTTCGGCATTTTTAATCAATACCCCGAGTTGAGCGCCCTTGCCGGTACCAACCATAATCGACATCGGCGTGGCAAGACCGAGAGCACACGGGCAAGCAATTATGAGTACGGCTACCGCATTAACAATGGCATGAGCCAATCGTGGTTCCGGCCCCCACTGCCACCAGACGATCAATGTAATGATGGCAATAATCACCACAGCGGGCACAAACCAGGCGGCAACCATATCCACCCGTTTCTGGATCGGCGCCCGGCTGCGCTGTGCTTCGCTGACCATTGTCACGATTTGGGCCAATAGCGTTTCGCCGCCGACCTTCTCGGCGAGCATCAACAGACTCCCGGTACCATTGACGGTTGCGCCTATCAGACGATCCCCTGCATTTTTTTCTACCGGGATGGGTTCACCAGTCACCATGGATTCATCGACACTGCTATAACCTTGCTGCACGACTCCGTCAACTGGGATTTTTTCCCCAGGCCGGATGCGTAACACATCGCCCGGATGTACCTGTTCAAGAGGAATATCTTCTTCCTTGCCGTCGGCATTAACCCGTCGCGCTAGTTTTGATACCAGCTCCAGCAGCATTTTGATAGCTTGGCTGGTGCGGCTTCTAGCCCGTAACTCCAGGACTTGTCCCAGCAGCACTAACGCGGTAATGACGGCGGTGGCCTCGTAATAGACGACCACCATGCCATCCGGGTTGCGTAGGGTTGACGGAAAAATCCACGGCGCAACCGTAGCCGCCACGCTATAACCCCAGGCGACACCAATACCCAATGCAATCAGCGTAAACATGTTTAAATTACGATTGATGACGGAACGCCAGCCGCGCTGAAAAAACGGCCATCCGCCCCACCAAACGACCGGTGTCGCCAACGCAAATTCAAGCCATTGCAACGGGCGAAGGATCGGGAAGCCCGATATTGATTGCGGGATCAGGTCGTGAGCCATCGCCAAAATGAACACCAGTATCGACAGCGTTGTACTGACCCAAAACCTCCGGCCCATATCGTTGAGTTCTTGGTTTTCCTCTTCTCCCCCTGAAACGTCCCGGGATTCCAGGGCCATGCCGCACTTGGGGCAAAAGCCAGTCACGTTGCGGATAATTTCAGGATGCATCGGACATACATATTCAGTACGAATTTCAGGCGTCGTATCCACCACTTTTTCTAGCGTCATTCCGCATTTGGGACAGTTGCCGGGACTTTCCTGGCGAACTTCAGGGTGCATAGGGCAGGTGTAAATTTTTTTGTGAGAGGAGTTTGTCATTGTCTTACCCTAAAGTTTTTCCTGGTTAGCCCGTAGGTTTGCTAAACCCAGTGATGCAAATCAATATCAAAAGACTTTTGCACGGCGAGCGCCCCTCAATTTATTAAAATGTAGTAAAATGCAATAAATATCAATGCATTGGGTTATTATCCATGAGTTTTTCAGATTTTTACATCAGCCACCGCACCCGCAAAGGCAACCTCCTCAACCAAATTGACCAATTAATCGACTGGCAGCCGATAGGGCAAGAGATTCGTCGGCATTATGCGCCGGTTTCCGATGTCGTTGGACGCCCTGCCTACCCTGGTTTGTTGCTGTTTAAAATGTTGCTGGTTGGGCTATGGCATGGGGGCTTGAGTGACCAAGCGGTTGAAGGCATGGCGAACGTTAACCTTCATGCCTTGTGTTTTCTGGGCTTGTCATTGGAAGACGATGTCCCTGACCATTCCGTGTTGTCGAGGTTCAGGACAAAGCTGACGAAAGCCCAGGCGTGGGACGCCTTGCTGTCGGAAGTCAACCGGCAAATCGAAGGGCGCAACCTTATGGTCAAGTCGGGCTGTCACGTTGGTGGCAGCATCACCCACAGTCCCAGGAAGCCCAAGGCCAAACCCACCTACGAGATCGTCGGCGGCCGGGAGGGGCGCGATGACGAGGCGGATGCCCAAGCTGACATGCGCGTTGTCGAGGTCACGCAACCCGGCGTTGACAACGAGGCCCGCTGGCTGAAGAAAGCGGGCAAGCCGGTCTTCGGTTACAAGCAACACACCGTGGTTGACGCCAATGGCTTAGTTGTCGCCGTTGCAACCACCCCGGCCAACCGGCATGACAGCCAACCCTTGGTCGGCCCCGTCGACAAGGCCGGTATCGGCCCGGGAACCCGGCTCCACGCCGACAAGGCGTACTGCAGCAAGAAGCACCAGGAGGCCTTGAAAACACGGGGCATCAAAAACGGCATCCAGGATAAGGCCGTCAAGGGCAAGCCACTGGGGCCTAGGCAACTTGCCCGCAACAAGGCCATCAGCAAAGTGCGCTTTGTGGTAGAACGCACGTTTGGTGGCCAACAGCGCGGGTTCGGCGGAAAAATCCTGCGTCACCAGGGCTTGGCCAAAGCCCATGCCTGGCACATCCTGCTGGCGGTCGCCTACAACCTGAGACGGCTGCCAAGGCTTTATGTTGAAAGCCTGTTGCCTAGGCCGCCACAGGAAAAGTCCGCCTAATGGCCGGAAAAAGTGAAAATAGCCCGTGTTTTCAGGCCTTTTTACCCAAGATTATGGCAATAAACCTTGTTTTTGGACATTGATTTGGTTGTTCACGGATCTGCCATGAAAACAGGTGGCTTTTGCAAAAGTCTCATCAAGTATCTCGAAAACGATGTGCTTCTTTCGTCAGCCATCAGCTTGGTTTTGAGTAGCTGCTGAAACTCGCCCGATAACCGCCAAACGGGTCAAAAATACTTCGACTTCCTTGGCTCCCAATTCTTTGGAATGGCGTTTACTGTTAAACAAAATAAACCGTCTAGCCTATTGAATGTCTAAATTTCAGTTTGAAAGCTGTAATGTTAGACACAAAGCCAATCCCGCACTTATTCCAGAAGTTCCGGCGGACGGTCACTCGGTGCAGTATTAGCTTGCATAACCAGCTAGATAACAAAATTGGGTTGTGATAAGTTTTTATTATATTTAAAGAAAGCAATATGTTATACACCTTTGTTGAAATTTGCTATACACCTAAACAGGTGCATGCTTTGCGTTAGGCGGCACAACCACTAGCTGCAACTAAACACAAGGAGAGTTGCCATGGAAGCAAAGACCTACGATGCTTTCATCTCACACGCATCCGAGGACAAGAAGAACGTGGCGTTGCCAATTGCGGAGAAACTACAAGAGCACGGCATGCGCGTGTGGCTCGATACGAAAGAAATACGTCTTGGTGACAGGTTCCCTGTGAAGATCAGCGAAGGCCTTCGCTTGTCGCAGTATGGAGTCGTAATACTGAGCAAAGCGTACTTCTCCAAGCGCTGGCCCGTTGATGAGCTTGAGGCGCTTCTTGGTAAGGAAACCGACAACACTGTCGTACTGCCTGTCTTGCACGGTCTCTCCCACGACGACCTACGCAAGATCCACCCAATCCTGGCAACAAAGCATTCAGTTAGCACAGACGACGGACTCGACAAAGTCGCGGATGCGATAGCTGAAACAATCGGACTTCCATTTACCAAGGCGCCCGAAACAGAAGCACTCGCCAAGTTCATCATGATCCGGGTGCCATTACGCGATCAGCAGGATGGACGAGATCTGTGGAATGAGATGCAGTCAGGGTGCTTCCAACGAAATTTTGAAATGGCCAGTGATCCGCTGTTTGATCTAATGATACGCAACAACGGCCCAGAGACTTTGCTACTACTGAAGGCTGGAATCCGTGTAGTTAAGCGCACGCCCGGTGTTGGTGGCACGATGGGATACTCCGAGCCGGTAAAAGTACAGGCCCGGCTTAAAGTTACCTGTCCTGACAATTGGAAGCGCTTTGATCTTACAATGGATCGAGTCTGGGTCGACCTTCCCGATCCGATCGAAATGAAGAAAGATGACTCGCCGTTTAGGTTCACCTTACTTCTTGAAAATTTTTGCGACATTGAAAGTGCCTCCAGTTCGGAAGTGCGCTTCTGCCTAAAGACGGATAAAGGAATTGTAGAATCCGAGTCTGTTTCGCTAATACAGTGACCAACCCAATGATGCGAACCACGAATCCTAGAACTGATCGGGTGGAGATAACGGGATTTCGCCCGTTATCCCTCCCACACCACCGGACAT
>CAYSYU010000044.1:0-19645 GCA_964435245.1 uncultured Methylomagnum sp. | reverse complement strand
TGTTCGTCGATCATTTTGCCTATGCCTAAGCCTGCACCGTAGCCCGCATTATCAGCATTCCTGTCACCGCCGGGGTTCACATATGAACCGAATGGGGCAACATACCAACGGTCATCCACTGGGTCTTGGGCTTGCGCTGTCGGCAGAAAACCCACACTCGTTAATAAGGCAATGGCGAGAAAATCTTTTTTCAACATGATATTTCCTTTACTGGATTAAAAAGTGGGAATCCATAAAAACACATCACCGAGCTAACAATTCCAAATGAATGTTTGACCCGTTTAATTTTTGGATTTGCCCTTTAGGCAATCAGTGGATTACGCCTTTCCGGATTCCGAAAGATACCCCTCTAAAACCTCCCCACAAAGCGATGTTGTTAAGCGGCATCAGGAGTAGCTTAATCGCAACAACAAACGCCGGTCTGTACGGTAGCACACATAAGGCAACCTCACAGAAAGAATATTTTTATGAATTTATAACGTTATGGATTCGGCCAGCTCCCCGTATTTTGTGCGAAATAGATCAAGGTGAGTTTCTTCCAGTTCTTCAATATCTAATAAAGCGTTGTGCGCTCCTTTTGTAGCCCGGATCAATTTATCCAGCTTGATTTGAATCGCTTCGGTGTCGCGGTTTTGGGTGCTTTGAATGAGAAAAACCATTAAGAAAGTAATGGTCGTCGTTGAAGCATTAATGACCAATTTCCCCAAGTATCACTGAAATTGAACATGAGCCCCTTGATTATCCAGGCCAAAATTGTCCCGACGGCTATCGCAAAAACAATAAGTCGACCACAGAACCGAGATGATATTTTGGTAAACCTAGAATACCAAGTTAATTGTCTCATGTGCGTAACCCATTGAGTTGGCCTTAAACAATAACCGGGAAACCATGAATAATTCAGCGATTCCTTGTTGATAAACTTAATAGGCTTTGGCGGGGCTTGTTCAGCGTTTCTTTTGAAAACGCCTATTTTGTCTTATGCATTACCGGCCAAAATGGGCCTTTGCATCCTTCATACATAAATCCTCAGTTGCACCCACTAAAGCTTTACACTTTTGCTTGGCTACCCCATAGTTGGCAGCGCGGATATCCGCTTCTGCGTCTTTACGCGCTTCATAGGATTTCTCTATCGCTTCATCATCGGCCTTTAATGTTTTCATTTGTGCTTCGGCAGCGGCTGTTTCAAGGGTTTGAGCCGCTTTTGCTTCTTTCACACAAACATCCTCGGCATTACCCTCTCTGTCGTCGCATTTCTGTGCGGCGACCGAATAATCGGCATCGGCCCTGGCGATCCGCGCTTTGTACAAGGTCATAGCCGTGGGTTTGTTGTTGTGCTCAAGCTCGGCCTTGGCAATATCCATTTTTCCTTTTGCTTCCGCGCCACAGATATCATTGGCGTTTCCTGAAAGCGAACCGCATATTTCCTTGGCTACCTTATAATCTGTATCGATTTTTGTCTCAAGGGAGTCATATTGATCCTTTGACATATTTTCCGCCATTGCGCCAGCGCTTATGACAAGGCCAATTGCAAGCGCAAGTGCGCTTATATTGTGAGTTTTCATGATTTTTCCTGTTGAATTGATTATCTTGTTGTTAAGGTTAGTCAATGTCTTTGTTATAGATGTTCGTATCATCCTGCCAGTCAGAAAGTTGATTCTCGGAATCGTGTTTGATGACTCCATCAGCTTTCTGGGTTTTGCGAGCGAGATGATGCCGCTTGCCAGCGATCGCATCTAACTGATCATCGGTAAGTTCGATCCAGTGCCGTTTTAAGTTGCTTTTTGGATGCATCAAATTACCTTCAATTTGATTTCGGTTCATGTTGTATTCCTCTTGTTGAAAAATTTAACCACGATCAGTATCGTCATAGATAAAGCCCATGAATGAAATTTACCAATGCTTATTATAGATTCGGCCTTGTGAAGTATTAAGTTTCCGTTCGCCCTTGTGCCCTTTGGGTATTGAGCCTGTCGAAAGGCGGTGTGTGCTTCGACAAGCTCAGCACGAACGGTTCAGACATTAAAAGGCCGAATCAATAGTAAAAAACGTTGCTTTATAAATGCTCGTTAACTCAACGTTGTCCCCTTAGCCACGAATTTGTCCCTTTGTCTTTTTTGCCAGTCAGCCAAGCGTTTTTCCGCTTCCTCGCTGTCGGTCACGTAGGCCTTCTGCGCCTTGCCGTATAAGTGGTCCCGTTTGCCCTCGAGCACATCCCTTTGGTCGTCGACAAACCAGGCCCATTGCCCTTTGACGGTGTTTATGAACGCTTCCAAGTTTTCTTTCAGTTGATCCCAGGCCATTTTCTGCACCTCCCGTATGATGGTTGTATGGCAATCGGCATCGCCATACGCGGACATAAGCAAACACGGCGATCCCGGTTCGACGCCATTTCGCATGGCAAACCCTTAAGCCGTGCGGGCTTTGTGCCGTGGTTTAAAGGATACGTGGGTTCTTGCCCAAAGTCCGTCTGCTACCGTACATAACAAACAATGGCTTAAAGAGCCGAATCAATCAGTGACGAACAATAATGGAATAGCCAGCAGATGAGAATTATTAAAATTTCGCATAAAATACGCTGTTCCATAGCCTGATAAAAGGCCTGATAATGATCCCAGAAGTTCCTGTTACAACGATTGCCCATGCAATTCAACTAGCGGTCGCGCCAGTATTTTTGCTAACGGGCGTCGCCAGCATCCTATCTGTATTGACCAACCGTTTAGGCCGCATTATTGATAGATCCCGGTCTTTGCGTGGAAAATCATTGTCGGTTGTTGAAACCGACCAATCTGTTCGGGTTGAACTTAAATCCTTGAAACAACGGGCTCGCCTTATTCATCTGGCTATTGGCCTTTGCACGACCACTTTGCTGCTAATTTGTTCGGTCGTTGCCATTTTGTTTCTAGGTTCATTCGTTACTATCAACATAGCAGTAGTGATAGCCACGCTTTTTATTGCCGCCATGATTTCCTTGATTGCCGCTTTGCTCTGTTTGATTTGTGAGATTTATCTGGCAACAGTCCATGTCCGGAGCGGCTCGTAGTTCGAAAGCTACGGGGCAAACAAAAAAATGATCGGGGTTTAAATTAAGGAGCCTCTGAACAAGTTAATTCCGTCTATGGTTCGACAAGCTCACCACGAACGGTAAATGGTCGATACCGTTCGTGGTGAGCTTGTCGAAGGACTTAATCAGAGATTCTTTAAACGTTTAAATCATACGCTGTTACGCAAGATTGGCGCATTTTTGCATTTCTGGCCAACTGTCAATCACTGGTTTTATGGCGTAAGCTCATTTTCACCATCGACCATCCCATAATAATCATATTGATACCTACCAATAATCCTAGCAGCCAATGCGCGGTTTCAGACCAGAACATCAGGATGATGGCTGCAAAAGCCAATGCCGTTAAACCGCTGAAAAAAACATATTCCCAATGGGGTAACGGGCGTAGCTTGTATGCCCAATACATTTTGGTGATCCCTTCAAAGGTAAAAAATAAAGCCATCATCATAGTGAGCGTAAATACCCCGGCTATGGGGTCGGCGATGAGCAAATAACCCACAACAATTTGCAAAATACCCAAACTTAGCCACAGGCCGAAACCTGGCATATCTCGGAGTAATAGAGCTCGACTGACCTGAATGACACCTGCCAACACTATTATCCAACCCAGGAATATGACGATGGCTACGGAAAAAAACTGCGGTACGATCACAGCAGAAACGCCAAGAAGAATGAAAATAATCCCTTCGATTAAAAATAATCGCCAGTGCGCTTGTAAGTACTGCAACATTTTTTGTTGCATGATTGCTAATTCATTAGCCATATCGTCTGTGTCATTCATAATATTCACCTATTCGAAATAGTGTAGCAATCTAACCGTAAGAAAAACCACGGGGAAGGGCAGTTAAGGGCTAAGACCTTCATTAAAGGCAAAAAATCCCTCCCCGCGCACATTCTGATACTTTAAGGCCGCACGTCAGCTTCCCAGGTTACGTGTGCCGGACACCATTGCCAGATTCCTAACGTTAATATCCGGGTCAGCACTGCAGGTACACACGCCCCGTGCCCGACATCCACCTCCCGGTTGATTAACTTGGTGGAGTCGCCGCACCGCTTGAGATAATCATCGGCCTTGATGTCATTAAGGTCAGTGTGCGGCATCAACAATGCCACCACAGGTATTGGCAGTACGGCCAAGGTAGAGTCATCGGCCCACTCGGCTCCGGTGCAATGGGTAGTGCCGGCGTTGTCAGTGTGCGCGTTATCCTTAACCAAGGCATGGGTGCAACCTGACAGAACCAAGATAACCGTAAAAGTTAGGAATATCGGTTTAAGGCGTAGCATTATATGTTTCATAAAACCTCCGGAGTTATATTGAAGCCTGGGAATTATTGATTAGGCCTTTTAATGTCTGAACCGTTCGTGCTGAGCTTGTCGAAGCACACGCCGCCTTTCGACAGGCTCAATACCCAAAGGGCACAAGGGCGAACGGATACTTAATACTTCACCAGGCCGAATCTATATGTACGAATGTATTGATTTTCAATTGGGTAAATAACCATTTATGGACGAAGGCACAATATTTTCATTGGGTTCTTGCCCTAAACCAACCTAAAGCCGATCTTACTGTAGACAGCTTAATCCCTTCAGAAAAACACTCGTATTTGATGGGCTTTTTGTCGCGTCCCAGACATTAAAGAATAGGTTAATCGAAACCTTCGGCGTAGTCGGTGCGATAGCGAACATAGTGCGGTTAATAGCCTGGAATCGGATTCATGGGTTTCGTATAATCCTGTAGTTATTGATTCGGCCTTTTAATGTCTGAGCCGTTCGTGCTGAGCTTGTCGAAGCACACACCGCCTTTCGACAGGATCAATACCCAAAAGGCACAAGGGCGAACGGAAGTTAAACCTTCACAAGGCCGAATCAATAATTTCCCAGGCTATGTGTTACCAACGGAAAATACATCGCTTGATCAAATCCAAATTACGATAGATAATTTTTTTGTTTGGGCGAGTGTGTCAAAAGCACCCGTTGATGCCTATAGAATGCAATCCAGGTTTCCTTAGGGACCTTAAGTATGGGAGCAACAAAATTATGGTATTCCACCCTAACCGGCGCCAATGAATAATCTACAAGGCCCGCGGCAAAACCATCTTATCGACGCTTTGCCCCCGGATGTTTACGAACGCATGACCCACCATCTGGAACTGGTGCCGATGAAGCTCGGCGAAGTCATTTATGAGTCAGGTGGCGAGTTGCATTACGCCTATTTCCCCACGAATTGCATCGTATCCATGCTTTACGTCATGGAGAATGGCGCGTCGGCCGAAATCGCCGTGGTTGGCAACGAGGGCTTAATCGGTCTCGCCCTCTTCATGGGCGGCCGCACCATGCCCAACAGGGCGGTCGTGCAAAGCGCGGGTTACGCCTATCGGCTGCGGGGATCATTGATGCAGCAGGAAACCAACCGAAACGGGTCGTTGCTCCGCTTGTTGCTACGCTATACCCAGGCGTTGATTACCCAGATGGCGCAGACGGCGGTTTGCAACCGGCATCATACCGTAGACCAGCAACTGTGCCGCTGGTTGCTGCTAAGCCTTGACCGGCTCGATTCAAACAAGTTGAGCATGACCCAGGAGTTGATCGCCAACATGCTGGGCGTGCGCCGCGAAGGCGTGACCGAGGCCGCCGGTAAATTGCAACAAGCGGGATTGATCGAATACGGCCGCGGCCGCATCAAGGTCTTGGATCGTCCGGGATTGGAAACGCGTGTCTGTGAGTGCTATCAAGTTGTCAAAAGGGAAACCGACCGCCTGCTTCCCGACCTACATATCGTGGCTGTGTCCGATTGACAAGGCGCATTCTTCCGGTAAGCAATCGCATCTCCATTGAAGAAGGGATATCTCACCTTATTGGTTCGGCCCTTTAATGTTTGAAGCGTTCGCGCTGAGCGAATCGAAGCGTATAAGCCTTATGTGCAGGTTCAATACCCAAAGGCACAAGGGCGGACGGGAGTTAAAACTTCACAAGGCCGATAATCGCTCACGGTTTCGTTACAAGCTTAAGCATAAGTTGGCCGGCTTGGATGGCCTGTTGCCTCCAGTGCTGCCAGTAACTAATGTCCTGCTGGTGGCGCAAGCAGCGTAAATAACGGACCCGCTGTGCTTCGTTGAGCTGGTCATGGATCAGGGGGATGAGTCCCTCTTCGATATTGTAGACGGAGTGCCCCGGCGCCATGCAAACCGGGACTATATGTTCGGGAGGCAAACTCAAGTCCTGGGCAATGGCTGCGCAAGCCTGATGGATACTGTATTCCTTAGGGCGTTTGGGGTCTTGGATGTTATAAGGAGGTTGCCATTCCTTTACAGGCCGCAGGCGGTCGATTTGTGTTGCTACGGCGAGGACAACCGGCAAGGCCTGGTTTTGGAGTTCTTCCTGAAAGTAGCGGCGAATGGCGTCAAGCTCATGGGCGTCGGCCTGCCGAGCCGCTTGCGCGGCATTGCAAACCATCAGGATCACATCCACTTTGGCCCATTCCTGCTTTAACGCAAGGGGCACTTTATTGTGCTTCAAACCGCCATAGCCTGGGCTGTCCAGCACAATGGCTTGTTGCAAGCCGTCGCGCTCCAGCACATAAGGCGTGATCTCGGGTGTAGTGGGCAACAGGCCTTCCGCGCTTTTGATTTCTCCAAACAGGGCGTTGATGAGGCTGGATTTTCCGGCGCTAACCTGCCCCAGGATTAGGATACGCAGGGGTTCAACCGATTTTGCACCACGCCCGTCCTGGTCTAGATCCTGTTGCGCATAACGTGTCAATGTTTCGGTCGGTTCGATTGCATCCAGGTTAAGTTGGCCGCTATAAAGTTGAATGGCGTAATAGCCAAGCTTGTGTATGTAAGCATTAACCAGACGAAGGCGTAATTCATCAGTCACGTAATTCAGGCCTTTGCCTAGAAGTGCGCTACGTACTTTGCCTAACGCTGCGCCAGGCCAATTGATGAAAAAATAGCCAGCATCTAAGGTTTCCTTCAGTGTCGCCACCTTGTCATACCATTTTTTATAACGGATCAAATCGCCGACACTGACGGCGTGACTGCCGGGTATTTTGTCCAATACCTCACGTTGAATATCTTCACAGACCAACACGATCAGCTTGAGCAGATAAGGTAAAGGAAATTCCAAGATAGGGTGTTTGGAATCTGCGTGAAAATGCCGCGCAACGGTGACCAGTACTTCGTTGCTTAATTTCAGTAATGCGCCCTGATCGGTAAAGAGGTCGGTTCGGTTCGACCAGGTTTTCGCCAGTTGTTCGATCGCCGCCCAGGCAGGCTGGGCGGTATCCGGCCAGTTTGGATTAGGCGAGTAAGCCATCGGTTCGAAAACCAGGGCTTTTGTCTGTCTGCTACGCCAGCGTAACAGGCTGGTCAGTAATAAGAGGGATGCCGTTAATACCCCAACACCATAGAAGAGCCAACCTTGTTCCCACAGCCAACGTCCGCCCAGTGCCATCAAGCCTAGCCAGGGCGACAAAAACAGCAGGATCAGAATGATACTAAAACGTGTAGGTTGAATGGCCATGTCTTACTGGTCACCCCTGGGTTTGAGGAGTTGGCGCGCATGGGCGAACGCTTCGGCATAGACCCTTTCTAGCGTGGTGTGGTCGGGCAAAGCGCCGCGTTTGACACCGTACAGATAGACGCAAAAGACCTTGCCCAACGCGTAGGTCATGGCGCCAGAATAAGCGCCCGCCACTGCCCATCCATATACGGGTATCAATTTAAGCAACTCGCGCCCCAGCAGGCCTACACCGATTCCAGCGCCTAACAGGGTGGTGAATTCGGCATATAGCCTGCGGGTCAATTTTAGCCCGTAGATCGAAGCAATGCTATGGAAGAGCTTACCTTGCACCGCCAGCACCAGCGGTAAGCCCATTGCAGGCACAGGAACTGCACCCATCCCAGCATTCAATAGCGCATAACCAATGATGTGTGGATCTGCTTTTCGGGCATGAAAATCAAGCAGTTCTTTATGTTGTTCCGATCCACGCAGCAAGCCTATCACCCCGTCCGGTAACACGGTTTCGATGGTTTCCCATAAAGCATCCAGGCCGTAATCGACAGGATCGAAACCATCCTCTGCCAGGGTAAAATCGACAGGAACAAAATGAACCGGGAGCGGCTTGAACCAATCGCGCTGATGCAGCAATACTTGGGTCAGCGCATGGGGCACTACAGCAGGAAACGGTGCTTGCCGATAAGGATAAGGCAGAATGTGTCCTGTGCCGGTAGTAGGGTAGCCCTCGTGTAGTGTGGTCTGTACCACTACGACGGGCCAGTTTGGGTGTTGTGCGTGAATCGCCTTCACTGCCGCAACCACTTCGGCTTGGTTCATATCCAAGGCGCGCAGCACTACCAGCAACAAATGCGCTTGTCCGGCGCACCAGGCTAAATCATCGCTTGGATCGTAGGCGGTTTCGCCCAATCCCCGGGTGTCGAGGAAGCGGATCATGGGATGGCTGGACGAGGGAAAATCGTAAAAACGCGAGGTTTTAGTACAGGGCTGAAAACCGTTGCCAATTTCCGCCATATCATTGCCAGTCAACGCGCGAATCAGTGAGGTTTTCCCCGATTGGGTTTTGCCTAGCAACCAGAAAACGGGTACCGGCAGGTGCTGTTTGACCTGCTCGATTTTCGAATCTAGTCCCTCAGGTTTTGGGCTGAACAGCGCTTTTCCCAATCGAGCCCACATCCCGTTATCCCTCCAAAAATCAGCAATGACCATCTAGGCTCCTTATGATATGCAGATATAGGATGACCCTAAATAAAAAATAGCCACCGAGCACTAGCAATCTTTTAAAAACAGCGAAATCACGATTGCAAAAAAATGCCTTTTAGCTCTTCAGGCACTAGTGCGTAATTTCTCCAAATCCGTTCTACATCTTCCTGATGGTGAGGCCCAAAGCGTTTCGAGAATTTCTTTAGCATTGCCACCCCATCGGCTACTTGTGCGCGATGCAAAGCCGCAACTGCCTGAATCACAAGCAATAAATTATCATCAGCAATTAACGCGTCGCGTTCAAGATAATCATTAACCATATTGGCAATTTCAATTGACGGGGTTTGTACCGGGAGGAATAAAATCCACTTTTCGATTTCATGATCTGTCGTAGTACGCATGATATCCCCAAGAATTTTGTACATGGGTTTTTCGCAGCGGGAATAGGCCCAGATATAATTTAATACCCAGCCTCTATCGACATCGGTCAGGTTTCCCATCTGTAAAATGGGTTCCGCCTGACGGCGGAGTTCTTCAGCGATTTCAGTAAGCTGATATTTCCCGATGAAGTCGCTGGCGAGATATTTCAGGTTCTTATGGCTGTTGGGTTCTATCCAGGTGCTGAGTATTTCGATAATTTCTTTAGTCCGCATTTTGACCAGCGTGTCAAAAAACTCCATGCTTTCGGTAAATGTGCATTCGCCGCTTTCCGGCCGCGCAGGATAAAGTAAAGTAGGTGTCTGGTTGATCTGGCCGGCTATCTCTTTTAATAAACGGAAAACTTCTACAGGTGTCAGCACATTATAGGCCCTCAACGCTTGGTAAACCTGCTCTTGGCTTTCATGTAAAAGGTCCTTAAGGATCTCTTCGCGAAATAAATGTGATGTGTATTCATAGGTTAAGCCGATAACTACAGCCACAATCAATGCGATTGACAAGTGATCCGCCCAACTTCTGAGTACCTCCGGAAGCATGGGTTCGAAGTACTTTAAGAAAAATGCGGTAATTAAAATAATGCCGAAAATAAGAAAAGGTATAGCCGCATAAGTCGTTCGATTTGTTGAAGGCATAGTTCCCTACTTAAAGACTGGTTCGAATTCAAGAGCCATTTGGCTTATCCATGAATGGCAGCCATATGGTACTTAACGCCTGAAGTAATAGTAGCCGATGGCGATATAACTCATTACGATCATACACCTTGCAGATGTGTATTTAGTTAATTTTTCAGGAACGACTTGGTATCGACCAACAAATTCCTCAATATTCCGCTCCTAATAACTTGTACGTTGGATTACATAGTTAAACCAAAATTCCTTCGATGTGAATCATTATCAACCTTGTCTTGAGATAAAGTTGAGTTTTTCATTTGCGCAAGAAAATCAGGTTAAAAAATTGATTACCGAGTAGTAAACGATTTTCTATGTGCGTAGACGAACAGACCGACTTTAGTTTTGTGGGTATATTAATAGCTCAGAAGTTTGGATTTATGATATTAACGTGTACTGACTAACTTGGTATCAATCAAGTAAAACAAGTTTCAGCCTAAATTAAAGGCGAGATTTTTAAACCTTATCTGAGCGACTGAATAAGAATCATCAATTACAAATGCTCAGAGCGAGCTAACAGGAGAAAACCATGATTAATACCGACCAGATTAAACCCGATATGCCCGTTGTGTGTTCCCAAGACGGCCAGTTTGCCGTTGTCGACCACATGGAAGGGGAGAACGCCATCAAGCTGAAGAAAGATAAGGACGGCCAGCACCATTACATCGAGCTAAGTTGGGTAACTTCAACCGATGGTGGCAAGGTCAAGATTGACCGCCCTGGCGACGAAGCTATGCAGGAGTGGTCGACAACCCCGCCCCACTAATAGGCTTATCGCGTCGCGACATAATATTGAAAGAGGATAGGCTCTATCCGGTTTTACCGAAAATTTGACGGCGAAGCCACGGACATCGTGCGGCGTATCGGACGAGCCAGCCAGGCCCGCGACGGTTGAGGTACTACACAAAAATACCCTAAAACGAACCCGAGAAAATTCTATATATTTCGACTGTTCCCGCACAGGGGGTTATTGTAATGCCCCCTTTGTTTTATGTCACAGGAAGGACGCCACCCTCTGCTTCCCAGAGTTCCACGGTGGAGTTTCTGGACAGTTGAAAGCGCCGCGCCGTTTCGTCCCAGTCGACGACTGACCACCAAGCCTTCAGGTATTCTGGACGGCGACTTTCATAGTGCAGGTAGTAAGCATGTTCCCACACGTCATTCAGCAATAGCGGAAAGAGTCCTTTCATCATCGGGTTATCATGGCCGGAAGTGGTGACCACCTCAAGTTTGCCGTCATCCTCCTTGGTACGTACCAACCATACCCAACCAGAACCGAACAGCTTGGCGCCTTCTTCTTCGAATTGGGCCTTGAATTCCTCGACACCACCAAAGTCACGGTTGATGGCCTGACGAAAAAGTCCTTGGGGTTCGGCAGATGGCTCAGGCTTCATGGCTCGCCAAAACATGCTGTGATTCATGTGGCCGCCTGCATTGTGGTGGACTGCGACCCTGATGTCTTTGGGAAGTTTGTTGAGGTTGCATAACAGCCACAATGCCGAGGCATCCTGAAATTCAGGAACCTTCTCCAGCGCAGCATTCAATTTCTCCACATAACCCCCATGATGTATGTCGTGGTGCAACATCATGGTGCGTGCATCAATGTAAGGTTCTAGCGCGTCATAGCCATAATCCAAGGGCGGCAGTTGATGCTTCTTCAGGTTTATCTTGCCGGGAGGTGCTTTTTGGCTAAGTTCATTCATGGTTGTGTTCCAATTGATAGGTTTATTACATCGGTATTCAGTTATGAAGAAAGACCCTTTCTCGCATCCTGAATTCTGTATGGTAGTTAAGGCATTTTGGTTGTTAAAAACTGTATGTAGATTTTTTATAGTTAGTAATCGTAAAACGAGCTTTACCAAAGCCCACCTATTGCCAATGATTGGTAAATTAAAAGCACAGCGCATCCATGTGCTGTGTAAACTTATTTTCTAACATCTTACTTTATGCGTACGAATGGGGATTGCGCTTAATCAGCCCTAGCCACGAATTTTGTCCCTTTGTCTTTTTTGCCAGTTAGCCAAGCGTTGTTCCGCTTCCTCGCTGTCGGTCACGTAGGCCTTCTGCGCCTTGCCGTATAAGTGGTCCCGTTTGCCCTCGAGCACATCCCTTTGGTCGTCGACAAACCAGGCCCATTGCCCTTTGACGGTGTTTATGAACGCTTCCAAGTTTTCTTTCAGTTGATCCCAGGCCATTTTCTGCACCTCCCGTATGATGGTTGTATGGCAATCGGCATCGCCATACGCGGACATAAGCAAACACGGCGATCCCGGTTCGACGCCATTTCGCATGGCAAACCCTTAAGCCGTGCGGGCTTTGTGCCGTGGTTTAGAGGATACGTGGGTTCCTGCCCAAAGTCCGTCTGCTACCGTACATAACAAGCAATGGCTTAAAACGCCGACCGGTGTTGCGGCGTTGGGCGACAGCCGAATCCAGGCCCCAGCCAAGCCCCAGCAAGCTGTGCTTTGCCGGCCTAACGGCTGTAAGTGCGCTGTCGCACAGAGGTAAGGGGGGAATTGTGTTATTGTAATTTGATAAGGGAGTCATCCTCCTTAACAAGCCCGATAGGGGATTAGGGTTGTCCCAGATAAGCTGTCGGTTTTCCTTACATTATTAGAGGGGCATACAAAATGGCGTTTACCCAAGCCGTACCGGCGACCAATCGCCTGCTGGATGCGCTGCACCACAAGGACCGTGGGCAATTGCTCGCCAATTGCGACCACATGGAGCTGGGTATTGGCGAGGTGCTCTACCGCGCCGGGGACGTGGTTCCGCACGTATACTTCCCGACCGGGGGCTTTATTTCCCTGGTGGCGCCTATCGGCAGCACCAATTTGGAAGTGGGCTTGGTCGGCAATGAAGGCATGCTCGGTGTCACCCTCATCCTGGGTGTCGAAACCGCGCCATTTACCGCCTTGGTGCAGGGCACCGGGACTGCGCTCCGCATGACGGCGGCGTCGTTCCTCCGCATACTTGAACAAGGCCCTGCGGTGCAGCGGGAATTGAAACGCTACCTCTATGTGACGATGAGTCAGCTTGCGCAAACAGCGGCCTGCACCCGTTTCCACCTCGTGGAAGGCCGCCTTGCCCGCTGGCTGTTGATGACCCAGGACCGGGCGCACTCCGACCATATCCACATCACCCATGTGTTCCTGGCCTATATGTTGGGCGTAAGGCGCGTCGGCATCACCAAGGCTGCGAATGCGCTCCAGCAACAAAAGCTGATCACCTACCAGCGCGGCGACATCACGATCCTCGACCGCGCCGGCCTGGAAGCGGCCTCATGCGGGTGTTACCTAGCCGATAAACAAATCTATGAACGTATCATGGGCTAGGGTGGCAGTAGCCTAGCCGGCGCTACACCCTGATTTCGGAGACTTCCACTACCAAAGACATGATGGGTGATTGGGGATTGGCGGCGGGAGCTATAAACGACCCGGATACAGGGGGCACCGATTCGGGATGCCGACTGACGGCTACGGCAATGTACTGGTTGCCGACAATTTGCCCGGACGTGGAATCGAATCCTTTCCAACCGGCACCGGGCAGGTAAACTTCCGACCAGGCGTGAGTTGCCCCCTGGCCCTGTTGGGGCATTGGCGAGCACTGGTAGCCGCTGACGAAACGCGCAGCCAGGCCTAAGCAACGGCAGGCCTCAATAAACAACGTCGCAAAATCGCGGCAAGAACCTGTGCGTCTGGTTAAAGTTTCTGCCGGCGTTTGGACGCCCGGTTCTTCACGCTGTTGATAGTTGAATCCAGTTGCGATCGCCTTATTGATCCATTCGAGCAAAAGATAGGTTTCCACTATTTGGCCAGGCTGCCAGAATTGCTGCAACCAAGCAGTCAATATAGGCCGGTCTTGGCCAAAGATGGTTGACAGGTAAGGCCCTAAATCAACACTCTCGGCGAAATCGTATTGAAAAGGGAAAAATACTGCATAATCGGCGACCAAAAAGTCTAGCGGCTGGTCATCATAGTGCTGGATCAGGATGCGGCTGTCAATCGAAAGCCGGTTGCTCGGCTCGAGGAATGTGGCCTGGGTTACGGCGTTGTCGTAAACGTCGCGCTGCCATTGCAGTTGATGGGCCGGGGTAATAATCAACTCAGCCGATTCGATTCTAACATCATGCCCTTCACGGGGGCGCAATAATAATTTATGTGGCAACAGGGTAACGGCCTCAACGTATTGATAAGTTGTTACGTGTTTTATCTGTAGACGGCGCATCGTTATCACTCCCGAAAGGTTCGCGGCTTTGGCAAAGTCAAGCCAACAGTTTTGCACAGTATAAAAAACCACGTCCAATATCTGTACGTTATCGTACAGACCCTTCCGGGGATTGGACATAGTGTATAAATATTATTGATTCGGCCTTAAGAAGTTTTAACTCCCGTTCGCCCTTGTGCCCTTTGGGTATTGAGCCTGTCGAAAGGCGCATATGCTTCGACAAGCTCAGCACGAACGGTTCAGACATTAAAAGCCCAAATCAATAGTTCGCAAGTTCGTCACTCAGAATGTTTTTTAGCCTTTCCAAAAATTCGCCAGACAACTTTTTGAAGGAATGGGTATTCACAACCTTAGGCATCCAACTTTTACTCAATGTACGTTACCGTACCGACCTAGGGTAGTTTTACAGCTAAAGTATTTATAAGGTTTGAGGCAATTCCTACCCGCCAAAGCACATGCTCTGATGGGGGCTTGCCTATTATTGGTCATGACTGTTTTTTTACCTGATGGTAAACGCGCTTGATTGGGAATTTAACCTTAAAACACTTTTAGATTTTTTGAATTACAGGAGAATTACCAATGAAACAACTTATTAGATTGGTGGCGGCATTTTTTATGGTTTTGACCTTAGTGGTTATCGTATCTTGCGCATCGACCCCAAAACAAGAAGGGATGGGCGAGTACGTTGACGACAGCGTGCTCACCACCAAAGTTAAGGCGGCTATCCTTAATGATCCTTCGCTTAGCTCTGCGGAGATCAACGTGGAAACCTTCAAAGGCGAGGTCCAATTAAGCGGATTTGTCAATTCCCGTGCCGATATTGCCAAGGCGATCGAAGTTGCACGCGGCGTGAATGGCGTGAGAGTGGTCAAAAATGACATGCGGCTTAAATAGTAGGGAAAACCACCATGAATACCATTAACAAAGCCTCTAATTACGCGCATGAAGCGGTCGACAAAGTCGCCAGGGCGTCCACACACGCCGCTGAAGCGTTTGATGAAAAAAGCGAACAACTGAAAAAAACCGAGAAACGTTTGATTAAGGATTACATAAATTATACCCGCGACAACCCCATTAAGTCCTTGGGCATAGCGGTTGCTGCCGGCTTTTTGCTCAGCCGTGTATTGAGCGGCCGTTAGTTTCTCGCCTATAAGCCCCATTAATCAAAACGCCGTATTTAAATACGGCTTAACAAAGAGAAGAAATCACTATGGAAATTACAGACAAAGCATCAAATTTCGCCCATGAAGCTGGCGAAAAGATCGCCAATGCTTCCAATCAAGCCGCAGACGTGCTTAGCGAAAAAGGCGAACAATTGAAAAGTTACGAACAGCGCCTGATAAAGAATTGCTGCGGTTTTGTCCAAGACAACCCCGCCACATCCTTGGGTATCGCGGTAGTGGCCGGATTTTTGCTAAGCCGCTTGTTGAGCGGCCGTTAGGCTTAACATGAACTCAAACACCATTGAGGAGGGCATGCCACCGCCTGCTGCAACAGGCAGTGGCGCTGAGGGCGGCTCAAATGTGCTAGAAGATGCCCAATCGTTATGGCGCGAACTGCTTGGGCTAAGCCATGACCGCCTCCTTCTTGCTGGGCTGGAAACCCAACAGGCGGGCTTAAGCCTGGCAAACATAGTCATTGCAGGTGTATTGGTTGCAGGTTTGCTGTGCGCTGCGTGGCTGGGGCTTTTGGCTGCTGCCGTGCTGGAGCTGGTCGAAAATGGCGTTATGGCAAGTAGCGCCATATTGTTTGCGGTCGCCTTAAATTTGTTGCTAGCTTTCATTTTCTGCCGTGTCATACGCCACAAGAGCCATTGCCTGCTATTCCCGGCAACCCTCCGCAGCTTTCACCATACCGCGACAGGATACCAGGATACTAAGAAGGAATAATGGCATCCCCTCTTTTAAATCGAAACAAAACCAATTCCTTGACGACCCAAATCAGGGATGCAGAGCGGCAAGTGTTGAACCGGCAACGGAAGGTCGACTTTCGCACCGATACGCTGATGCGGAATATCCATCAACTGATGACGGCTCCGGCCACCTTGTTGTTGGCCAGCGGCATAGGATTCATCATCGGCGAACTTACCAAACGCCAACCCTCCGTAGTCAATGCCACTAGCGATAAGCCTGTAGCTCCCGAAACCTCGCCATTGAGGGTTGCGCTCAACCTAATAACCTCGATCCAAAGTTTGTACTCCGCGTTGCCTATTGTTTGGATGATGAAGACATTCTATCCTCCGGCTCCTTCAGGCCAAACGCCGGAACAACAAGTTCATCCAGCCATGGCGGATTCAGGAACATCTGAAACAGTTACCTGATATAGGTCAATCCGATTGTTGGTTACCTGCTTTTAAAACCAGGGAATTATCGATGAGCGCGATTACCAACAGAATGTGAATGAAGCCACCCAGTGTGTATACGGAAACCAACCCCAGTACCCAAAGGATGGGCTACCGAATTTAAGGCGGCATCAACAGATACCTTCTCAAACTACCGAAAATCTTATGTCCTGCGAGTGAAATTTCAATAGGATCTAAACTGGTTTATAGCAACAAAGCCTTTGTTTAGAGTCCCCCTATGTTTGTTACCGCACAGAAACACAATAATGACTTTGTTACCCTAACTGTAGTTTCGTATATTTCGATACGCCTTTCAGAAGATTTACCTATCAATAATTTTGATTTTTTGTGTGCCATTAGGAGAATTTTGATGAACTTATTAAAACGTTTACGCTGGACTATCCAGGGTAGCGGCCTTTGTGTGTTGGTTTTCATAACCGTTTCCAGCTGGGTCAGCGTGGCCAATGCAGCAGCAACTGTAAAGCGTCCAAAAGTAGTTTTACTGCTGCACGGCATGTCTTCTAGTTTGACAACCTGGAATAAACTGGTGGATAGCCGGGAGGGATTTGACGGCAGGTGCAAAAGAGTCCATGACCCCAGGTTTCTAAGGGCAAAATTAACTCCGAATAGCGAGGGCGTCTATTGTATGCGCTTTAATTTTGGCAGTCTGGATCGGATCAGTACAGCGCCGAAAGGATTGGATAATTCCGCTTGTTTCAGGGCTGGCGGGTGTTCCGGCGATTATTCTACTTTTGAATCCTTAGGCCAAGAAATAACTTATGCAATCAACCGTATCAGAAGCCGATTGGGGCCTGATACCCAGATAGTTTTATTGGGGCACAGCCGCGGCGGCCTCGCTGCCAGAGCTTTTTTGCAAAGCGATAGCCCGGTTAAAACAAATGTAGTTGGCCTTATTACAACCGGCACACCCCATGCAGGGACACCATTAGGCCGGTTTTATGACTATATGGATAAAAATTGCTTACCGGAATCAAACTACAACTCGGCGTTTGATTTTAGTGACTGCGCCCATGATTGGCGATTTTCCAACCTTATTGTTAAGAAAGTCGGCAATATAAATTTCAAAGTCCCCAGCATTAATTTTTTATCAGATGCATCACCCGAGATCAGGGATTTGAATGCCAATGCCAACAAGTTGCCGACAATTAAATTTACACAAATAGTATATAACAAACTTAACTTTGGTTGCTTGGGTGGCGGATTATTCAATAGTGAAACAAGTTGTGGTTTCGATATATTTACGGATGTTGTCGGACCTTCGGATGCCAGTTTAAATGCCGTATTAAATGGGCGGGCGCGTGGCTCATTAGTAGGGGACGGAATTGTACCACTTTTTAGCCAAAGGGAGAATGGCTTGGCAGGTTGGAATCACCCTGTAAGAACCTTTAGTTATGTAAAACGGATCCATACTGCAGAACCAAAACAAGTGCTCGACTTATCAAGGGCTTTGACCAATATTTACAGGCGGCTTCGTTGGGTCTAATAAACAAGTACTTAAGGGAAGCCATGTCTTGTGCAATCTGCACTTTGGCGCTAATGGCCACAAAAACTTGGTGATAAATCATGGTAAGGTTCAACAAATATCCTGGAACGCTTTTACTGTTGTTATTGGCCGGGGCAATTATCTTTGCAGCCAATTACTTGGGATTGCCATTTTTAAAAGCAAAACCCGAACAAGCTGAAACAATAGCAAAAGCCGCGGAACCACCGGTACAGCCTTTAGCGAACACAAAACAAACTGTTCCGGTCAAACTTGGTAATGGCATAAATGAAAACAGAACCCAGGATTTTTCTTCGCTACCAACTGATACTATATGGAAAAATCTGCTGACAGGTTTTCAGGGCGGAAAAAAAGCACAGATCGGGTTAGAAAATGCGCTTATCGAACGCTTACGTAAAGAACCGGATAATGCGATTTATCAGGAATATTTATCATTGTTTAGGCAGGGGGCATTAGAGGGTTTTGCCCAGCAAGTGTTGGTGAGCATATTGGGGGAAGTCGGTAATTTCAAATCGGCTGAAACACTAATGAGCCTGGTCAAGGAAAACTTATTGCAAGAAAATGATGTCAAGCTGGCGGCATTCCAGGCTATCGGCAAATTCTCTCCAGAATTATGGCACGAACACCCCAACACAGAATTAGCGCCCGTATTCGAGGCTGCCTGGCAAACAGAGAATGCCGATTTTTGGCCAGCCATAGCGAATGTCATGGCCAGTATAGGGACGCCCGCAACTCTGGATATTTTCATCGGGACATTAACTGACAATACCGATCCAGAACGGGTGGAGATTGTTAAACAGGCCATGACAAATTTAGTCAATCCGGCCCTTGTGCCAAAACTGGCTGATTTACTTGAAAACTCGGCAATTGAAAATGTGCAATTGGCCAGTGGTAATGCCTTGGCCTATATGGGAGAGATAGGGGCGGCTTCGGCATTATTTGACTGGTCGTCGCAAGCGGATGCGGGAAAGGTCGGTTTGGTCAAGCTCTGGTTTGAAACAGCAATGAACACGACCCCTGAATTTATTGGTTACTTGGAAACAAATTTACCTGACCAAAAATTTGCATCAGCTGAGGTTAAACAGGCGATCAGTTTAGCGTTGAAAGATGTTAAAAATGACGTTGAATAATTTCAAACAAGATAATTCGGTAATGATTTTATGGCTCGCAAACACAGCAACCCGGTCATAGGAACCATCGAATCCCAAGGCACACAAATCAGCGCACACGCTGAGATTCAGGGAATACGCAGAACCGGGGTCGGGGGGGAAGCGCGTGAATTTTAGTCGCGAGTAGTCAGATCGAGACGGCGTTTTATCGAGCATGCTGTTTGCGAAGGGGAAATGCAATCTGCCGATGTCGATGGCGTAAAGTCATTGCGAGAACGATGTTGGATATCCCCTTGCTGGGTATCCGGCGAGAGAAGCAGGACGGCTCGGGCTTGCGCAGCAATTTAAACCGTCGCTCAAATTTTGAGGATTTTTGGGTAGGACACCCAGAAAAATCTTTACTCAAAATGAGCGACTCGCTTGTTTTGTCGGTATCATCAGGTTTCTTTACCCAGGCATAAAAGGCACTGGTACTCACCGACATCACGCGACACAACACGGTTATAAGGTGTACTAGCTCAAACCTGATCTGACAGTTACCGAATTTTCAGGGTGCCTGTC
>CAYSYU010000043.1:0-20058 GCA_964435245.1 uncultured Methylomagnum sp. | reverse complement strand
CCTTGGCGGAAGACCAGTTCAAGCTGGCCAAACAACGCGACCCCAAAGACCCGACACCGTATTTTTATGATGCCATCAACAAGCAAACGACCAACCGCCCGGTGGAAGCCTTGCAGGACATGCAAAAGGCGATTGAGTTGAATGATAACAGGGCGGTTTATCGGTCTAGTCTGGCGCTGGATAAAGATGCCGCTTCCAGAACCGCCAATATGGCTCGAATATATAGTGATCTCGGTTTTGGACGGGTTGCTTTGAAGCAAGCGTGGAATGCTTTGAACTATGATTTTACTAATCCATCAGCACACCGATTTCTATCCGATACTTATATCGGTCAACCACGGTTTCGTGTCGCTAGAGCTAGTGAGCTCCTACAAGCGCAATTACTGCAACCAATCAATGTAACACCTGTTCAACCACAATTAACCACTGAGAACATTGGGATATTAAATTCCACTGGCCCAGGAGCATTGTCTGTTAATGAGTATGATCCACTTTTTAACTCAAATGGCGCGCATGTGGTATTGAATGGAGCCTATGGAAGCCGAAATACAAGAACCGATAATGCCATAATATCAGGAATCTATAATAATTTTTCCGGTAGTTTAGGGCAGTTTCATTACCAGACCGACGGCTTTAGAAAAAATGATGACTACCAGGAAAACGTCTATGACGCTTTTGCTCAATATGCTTTTACTCCTGATTTCAGTGCACAAATGGAATTAAAATCGGGAAATACCACGGCTGGTGATGTGCCATTCCGATTGAATGATTTTAATGATAATTCATTAAGAAAAAAAATTAAACAGGATACTGCGAGAATAGGTGGTCATTACAAAATTAACCCAGAACAGGACTTAATTTCCTCATATATGTATACAGTCAGAAAAGAATTAACAAATGATAGTTTTATACATAGAGGAGAAGATCCAAATGACGACAATCAAGATATAACTTTTGATAATTTTGAAGTTAAAGGTCATCAAACAGAAATCCAATATTTATTTCATCCCGGTAAATTTGATTTAACTGCTGGCTTTGGACATTTAAACTTAGAAAATAATAACATCAACGAATGCTCAAATAGTTTTATTAACGGCGTTCCGGAAACTATTAATACATTTACAAAAAACCATTACGATACGCAGCATATTAATGGTTATGTTTATACAAAAGAACGCTGGTTACAAAACCTGACTACCATTATCGGGGTTAGTATTGATTCTCTGGAGAATACTGTACAAAATTATCAAGTTTCAAAGAGCAATTGTTTTGGCGAAGAAAACAAAAAACCTCCTGAACCACCCAAGATGATAAATCTTACCCAAGTTAACCCAAAATTTGGTGTTATTTGGAATCCATTAAAAAATTTAACTTTACGGGGGGCGGCATTCCGTAACCTTAAACGCACACTAGCTGCAAATCAAACCATCGAACCAACTCAAGTTGCTGGTTTTAATCAATTGTTTGACGACAATAATGGCAGTTCCGCTTGGCGTTATGGATTAGGATTAGACTACGAACCAATTAATTCATTGTTTATAGGAGGTGAAATTAGTTGGCGGGATACCAAACAACCGTTTACAAGTGATGGTTTACTTACACGGCAACAGCGGTATGAAGAGTCACATTTGGCTTATTTGTATTGGGTACCTGCTGAATGGATATCTCTTAGAACAGAATACCGATTTGAATATACAGATCGTGAATATGTAAAAAACAATAGTAATTCAACACTACCCCAAAGTGTTACTACACACCAAGCACCTACTACGCTTAGTTTATTTCATCCAAGCGGATTTTTTGCCAAACTAAACGGTACTTATATCAAACAGTGTGTTGGTTCAGTAGTTGATTTGGATCGGTCTCCAGGTCCACCGTTAAGTTATCAAAGTGAGGATTTTTGGACGTTTGATGCGGCAATAGGCTATAGGTTTCCGAAGAAGTTTGGAACTGTGAGTTTTGAGATGAGAAATGTATTCGATAATAAGTTTAAATTTCAAAGTACATTTGATGCAAGTGGCCCTCAGTTAAGCCCATATATACCGGAGCGGCAAGTTTTTGCAAAGCTAACTCTTTTTTATTAAGTTGAAAAATTTTTCAAGGAGAAAAAATGAATAATTCGATTATTGAACATAAATTTTTTTTGATTCTTATCATAGCGTTTCTAATTTTCATTGCCTATATTTTTTTGTTTTCCGATATAAGTCCTACAACGGCACGCTTACTGGAAAGAGAAGTAGTTTTGGCCTCTGGTGTTAGTTTAGAGGAAAAAGAACTAGTTGTTATTAACCCAGAAACGGGAAATCTAGAGTTGCCTTGTCGTCAAATTCAAGTTTTAAAATATAAAAAAATTAGAACTGGTAATAACGCTAATCAAGTTATTGAAAAAGATCTTAATTCAAAAGATTGCGAAGTTGAAATCGTGTCGGATTCTAATTCAGAACTTGCGGATGCTTTAGAAATTAGCAAAAAGACAATAGAAGGACAAGTTAGAAAGGGCGACAAGCTATTAAAAGCAATATTCGTTGTAGAAGTTAAGGGAGCATACGAAGGATCAACTTGCAATACTTCAAGTTCTCAAGGAAATCAAATTGAAAATTGTGGTCGTAAAAGAAGAAGGCCTTAAAAAATAAATTTTGTGTAAGTACCAATAAAAATTCTGTTAAATTTTATTTAAAGGTTAAAAACAAATTGTATACTTGGTGGCGATAGGTGAACTTGAACCACCGACCCCATGGTTATGAGTTCCTTGTCTTTGCATACGATGGGGAGTTATATCCAAGGCAGGACTTTTTATCGATTTAGGAAGATCGTCGTACGTTAAAAGATATGACCTGAGTTTCCATTGAAAGTTAAGTGAATTTTTACCTTGGTAATGTTGCCTTAAGGGTATTATGATTGACAAAAGACAGAAATTTCCGCCCACCTGGAAAGAATATGCACTACCTCCTTGTTTTCATGCTAGTTTTATTGGCGCCGCTGAGTTGGGCAGAGACCGTCATTGTCGACGAATCCTGCAACAACAAATACGGCGCCAAATTGGTTTCGCTGCAAGGCAAACTCTTGTACGACCCGGACAGGAAAGGCCACTGGCAAACCGCGCGGCTCCATCAAATGCTTTGCGAAGGCAGCGGCATCAGGGTGGAAGCCAACAGCAGGGCTTCCTTAAGGCTCTCAAACGGCATCGTCCTGCGCCTGCATGAAGGCACGAATGCCACGTTAGACGCCATTTCCCCCGAACAAGCCACCTTCCTGCACTTGCTCAAAGGCTTTGTCCACTTCATTAGCCGTACGCCCAGGCTGTTAAAAATCAGCACCCCCATCGCCAATGCAGGCCCCGAAGGCACCGAATTCGCCATGAGCGTCGACGACACTAATGCTTCACTCTGGGTTTACGAAGGCGACGTCAAGTTTTTCAACGACAAGGGCAGCATCCACCTTAGCCCAGGGCAGGGCGCACAAGCCAAGCTGGGACAGGCCCCGCAAGCCAAGGTCGACATCAAGCCCCAGGATGCCGTCAATTGGGCGCTGTATTACCCCCCCGTACTGCCGTACCCCAAGGCTACCGACAGCATCGACCCCGACATCCGCACGGCGATACAAGGCTTCCGCCAAGGCCATATAGACGTCGCGTTAGCGCGGCTTGATGCCTTGCCGAAAGAAAAGCAAACTCCCTATTTTTACAAAGTCCGCGCCGCCATGCGCTTGACTGTCGGCCAAGACAAGCTTGCCTTGCGTGACATACAAGAATTACTCAGCAACAACCCCAACGATGCCGAAGCCTTGGCGTTGCAATCCGTAAGGGCGCTGACCCAGAACCGCAAGGACGAAGCCTATGCCTTGGCCAATAAAGCGGTTGCCGCCAACCCGCAATCCGCCAGCGCCTATTCCGCCTTATCCTACGCCGAACAAGGCCGTTTCCAACTGGACAAAGCCCAAGCCGCCGCCGACCAAGCCGTCAAGCTCGCCCCGCACGATGCCATGGTTTGGGCGCGCAAGGCCGAACTGGAATTGTCGCAGGGTTTGACCTCAGGCAGCCAACACACCGCACAAAAAGCCATAGCCGCGGATGCCAACCTTGAGCGTACCCAAACCGTGCTCGGCTTTTCCTACCTGTTGCGGGCGGACACCGACGCCGCACTGGAAACCTTCAACAAAGCCATCCAGTTCGATTCCACCTCGCCCTTGGCGCGGTTAGGCTTGGGCCTGGCCAAAATACGCAACGGCGACCTGGAACAAGGCCGCGAAGACCTGGAGACCGCCGCCATCCTCGACCCCAGCAACTCCATTGTCAGGAGCTACCTGGGCAAGGCCTATTACGAAGAAAGGCGCGATGCCTTGGCGGAAGACCAGTTCAAGCTGGCCAAACAACGCGACCCCAAAGACCCGACGCCATATTTCTACGACGCTATTAAAAAACAGACTGAAAATAGACCGATTGAGGCATTAAAAGATCTACAAAAATCAATTGAACTAAATGACAATCGGGAAGTATATCGTTCGAAACTTTTGCTAGATTCTGATCTTGCTTCACGGAGCGCAAGTTTATCCCGAATTTATAATAATCTTGGTTTTACGCAAGTAGCCCTAGTCGAAGGTTGGAAATCGATTAATTTTAACCCAACCAATTATTCAGCTCACCGCTTATTAGCTGATTCATATAGTATCAGACCTTCATACGAAATTGCCCGTGTAAGTGAATTGTTGCAATCCCAACTTTTGCAGCCCATAAACATGACACCTATTCAACCTCAGTTAGGAGATAAGAGCCTTTTAACAATACAAGGATCAGGACCTAGTTCATTATCGTTTAACGAATTTAATCCGATTTTCACACGAAATGGTTTTTCATTTCAATCATCCGGTATGGTTGGAAATAATGAAACCTATGGTGACGAAATCGTGCATTCTGGTCTGTGGCAAAATTCTTCATATAGTATTGGACAGTTTCATTATGAAACGGAGGGTTTTCGTCAAAATAATGATGTTGATGTGGATCTTATAAATGGTTTTATACAGGCAGAATTAACACCTAATTTTAGTATTCAA
Source organism: uncultured Methylomagnum sp. (assembly GCA_964435245.1). GTDB lineage: Bacteria > Pseudomonadota > Gammaproteobacteria > Methylococcales > Methylomonadaceae > Methyloglobulus. The sequence continues at coordinate 15,009 of CAYSYU010000043.1, read as the reverse complement.
GCTGAAATTAGGCACAAAACTACCGATAGAGGTGACATTGATCTTAATGCCGATGGAACTCATGATAAAAATTTTCGAATTGGAAGTGACATAAATACCTATAGGGCTGGCTTGCATTACTCGATTTCAAAAAGTTCAGACCTTATCGCTTCATATATATACACAGATGGGGAGGGGAGATCAATAATTTCAAATCCTAGTGATCAGGGCGATTCGCCTGGGCCTTTTAGCCTACCAGGTACCTTTTTCAATGGAAATCAGGGTGAAGTACAACATTTATTTCGTTCCACGTGGTTAAGTAATGTTACAGGATTTGGTTATACACGATCAGATCTATCTCCTGTGATACCGACAAAAATTATACAAACTAATGAGCATGCCAATGCATATTCATACAACTATATTCATTACCCAAAAAATGTCGACTGGACGGTTGGCGTTAGCATAGATTCTATAGATCAGACTGAGAATACTCAGGGTTTCAATGTCGTAAAAAGTAAACGTGTAAATCCAAAACTCGGGATGTTATGGCGTCCAAGTTTCGATACCACTATTCGTATGGCCATGACGCGGACGACGAAAGGCTCATTAATTCCAAATCGAACCATCGAACCAACACAAGTTGCAGGATTCAATCAATTTTATGAGGATGATTTATTTACAGACAGCTGGCTCTACGGAGCCGGTTTAGATCATAAATTTAGTTCTGATTTATATGGCGGGATAGAGGTTAATGCTAGAGACCTTTATACACCTGTCGAAATTAAGGATCAGGATAATAATATAATCGGAAACAGGAGGGTTTGGCATGAACAAAATTATCGATCTTATCTGAATTGGAATCTAACTACACACTTAAGCGCTAATTTTTCATTTCATCTTGAAGAATTTGATGGAGATAGCAGATTTTCTGTAGCCCATTTAGTACCGCTTTCTAATACGACTTATGATGGAAAAGCTGGGCTTAGGTTTTTCGATCCATCTGGATTTTTTTGTAATTTAGAAGCAGAGTATGTTAATCAACGAACATATTGGCCGGATGGATTTGAAAATAATCCAGTAAGGCACAATGAATTTGTATTATTTAACGCAGGCTTAGGCTATAGATTGCCTAGACGATTAGGAATAATACAACTGGATGTTAATAATATTTTTAACAGAGATTTTAATTTTCAGAGCCATGGAGGTCGTTCCCCTCAAGCCGGTAATGCCGATGGTGGACAGGCGCCTCCGTTTATCCCAGATAGAACCATATTTGCCCGATTTACCTTATCGTTATAACTAATATGATGATAAACACAACTACAAATTAACTAAAAATGGAGAACTTTATGTCTACTTTAATAACACGCCGAGCAAATGAAATTGTCGCTTTGTTGATATTAATAATCCTGATTCTGCTCGGATTATTAATAAAAATTAATTATTTTGATTCAAAAACAATTGACCCAAGACTATTAAACCCTAACTTACTTACATTTATTAATAATATTGGTAAAAACGATAAAGTACATGCCGTAATGGAAATGGGGCCAAACGGACATGACAATTTAAAAGTTTATGGTAAAAATTCTTTTAATGAAATTCCTGACTGTTACTGGAACAAGGACGAAGTATTAAAACCAAATGGAGAACGAATAGAAATCCCGCAGTCATGTTTAAAAGAAAACATCACAATAGATTTTGAAAGTACCCAACAGTATTTAGTAGTAACAAAAGCATTTATTACAAATAAAAAAGGGGAAAAAGAGAATGCGATTTTTATTTCTGACCTTGATCATAAGGTAAAATGTGTTAGATGGGATGGATCGCCTTGCTAAATTAATGGTGGCGATAGGTGGACTTGAACCACCGACCCCGGGGTTATGAATCCCGTGCTCTAACCAGCTGAGCTATATCGCCTTGTGTGAGGGCCTGAAAAGAGGCGGGATTATAGGCATCCCGCCTAATTTTGTCAAACGTTGAATCTGAAGTGCACGACATCGCCGTCTTTAACGATGTAGTCTTTGCCTTCCAGCCGCCACTTTCCGGCATCCTTTGCGCCTTGCTCGCCCTTAAAGCCAATGAAATCTTGATAAGCAATGACTTCGGCGCGGATGAAACCTTTTTCAAAATCGGTGTGGATTACGCCTGCCGCTTGGGGGGCAGTCGCCCCGGTCAAGATGGTCCACGCCCGCACTTCCTTGACTCCGGCGGTGAAATAAGTGGAAAGGTTCAGCAGCTTGTAACCAGCCCTGACAACACGGTTAAGTCCGGGTTCTTCCAAGCCTAAATCGTCCAGGAACTCTTTCTTTTCATCTTCCGCCAATTGGGCTATTTCCGCTTCTATGGCGGCGCAGATGGCGACTACTGTCGCGCCTTCGCTATCAGCAAACGCTTGGACTTTGTCCAGCAACGGATTGTTGCTGAATCCGTCATCTTGGACATTAGCGATGTACATCGTGGGTTTGAGGGTTAACAGGCATAGGTCCCTGATAAGCGCCTTTTCTTCCTCGTCCAGGCCTAAGCCCCGCGCCGGCAGTCCGGCATCCAGTTGTTGGTAGACACGGTCCAACACCTGCTTTTTTGCCAAGTCGTCTTTGTTGCCGGATTTGGACGCCTTACTTGCCCGCAAAAGGGCACGTTCCACAGAAGCCATGTCGGCAAGCGCCAGTTCGGTATTGATGACTTCAATATCGGATACCGGATCGACTTTTCCGGCAACGTGGACGACATTTTCATCGTGAAAGCAACGGACAACATGCGCTATGGCATCGGTTTCGCGGATATTGGCCAGGAACTGGTTGCCCAGGCCTTCGCCTTTGGATGCACCTGCCACGAGTCCGGCAATATCGACAAACTCAATCGTGGTAGGGACGATGCGTTCCGGCTTTACAATCTCGGCCAATTTATCCATCCTGGGATCGGGTACAGGAACAACCCCCACGTTGGGGTCGATAGTGCAAAAGGGGTAATTTTCTGCCGCAATTTTTGCTTGGGTTAATGCGTTGAACAAGGTTGATTTGCCGACATTGGGTAGGCCGATGATTCCACAGTGTAGTGCCATAGGTATTGTTAAAAAACGGATGAGTTGTCTATATAAAAGCAGAAACGAATTGTCTAGCGATTCTGGGTTAGCTGCGGCATTATACAAGTTCCAACAATAATCCGGGCGATTAATGAGGCCAGTATGGTTAATTTGCGGTTATTTTCAGCCTGACGATAAGTTCCCTGTACGCATCCTCATTTAATGCGTCATTGGCTATTAGTATGGTAGGTTTATCTCGAAGATGCAGGAAGATAAAAAATGTTGTAATCACGGTAGATTTTAAAATATCGACAGACAGAAATTCGCCGCCATCACAAATTTGCCAACCTTGCTTGTCCGTATAGCTGATTTTACGGCGTTCGATTTTAAGGGGAGGGAAGGTCAGTTTGAAATTTACACCGATCAGTAATGCGGTAATCAACTTCAACTGTAAAGGCAAGGCATTTGCAAAACATGCCCCCAAGGCGATTACATGGATAACAATCAATAGCCGCTGTAATTTAAGGGAAGGTTTAAGTTCTGCAACAAAAGGCGTACTGAGTTTTTTTCCTATCAAATGATTGTACCAAATTTTTATGGTTCCAACAGTTCGGGCAAATATTGCAACATCCTATAAACAACCGCATTATGCCTTATGAAGCGAGGTATAATTAAAAATGTTTCTCTTAGAGATGCGTTATTAATGGACATAAACTGGAAAACTTTCTTATTGGGCCAAAAGGCGTTAGCCGACGATGGGAACCAAGCCTCTTTGGTCGATTCAAGGCTTATTGGCGATAAAGCCATCTATCCTCTGGACCATCTTGGCGTATTGTCAGTAAGCGGTAAGGATGCAGCAACCCTGTTACAGGGGCAAATTACCTGCAATGTAAATGATGTGAGTGAAACCAAAAGTATCCTGGCAGCAATTTGTAATCCTAAGGGCAGGGTGATTGCTACGTTTTTGCTGATGAAAAAAGCAGACGGATTTCTCCTGGTTCTTTCGGCAGAAATGCTGGAAACTGTCAAAACAAGGTTGCAAATGTATGTGTTGCGTTCGCAGGTAAAAATAATTGATGGTTCCGATGAATATTGTGCATTAGGTTTGTGCGAGCCTGGCCCGCCTGTTAAAGGGTTCTTTACTGAGACTGAAGAAGAAAGCATAGCCGTAAATTTTCCAGCGCCTTTTAAACGTTATCTAGTGCTTGCCGATGCTGAAAACGCGATGCGGTTATGGTCGGATAAAGTTGGCCACCAAGGTTACCGTAAGGCTTATGCAAACGAATGGCGTTATCTCGACATAAGCGAAGGTATTCCCTGGGTAACAAAGGCGACTTCTGAGGAATTTATTCCACAGATGCTTAACCTTGATAAGCAGGGAGGCATCAGCTTCAACAAAGGTTGTTATACCGGCCAGGAAATTGTTGCCCGTACCCATTTTCTAGGTAAGGCAAAACGCGAAATGTTCCTTGCCGAATGCCAATGTCCAACGCCGCCTGAGCCGAACTCAAGCATTGTTAACAGCAACAGCGAAGGTCAAGAAATCGTGGGAAAAGTGTTTCTGGCACAACAAACGATGGATAAAACTGTAATGCTGGTTGTCCTCCAGGATAGCGATACCGCCAACAACAACCTGGGTTTCCAAGACAATAAACAACTCCAAATCAAAGTAATTCCTTTTGCCTATGATTGACGAACAATCCGCCCGGTCATTTCGCCGGTTAGCGACCCTGACTGTCTGTGCAGTTTATTTCTTGATTTTGGTTGGCGGGATAGTGCGGGCATCCGGTGCTGGAATGGGTTGCCCTGACTGGCCGACTTGTTTCGGGAAATGGGTGCCGCCGACGGAGGAATCCCAACTGCCGGCCGATTACCATGAGCGTTATGCAATAGGCTATGAAAACACCCAATTCAATCCCGTCAAAACCTGGACGGAATACCTCAACCGTTTGACCGGTGTGACGATAGGAATTTTAATTTTCCTTACGGTTTGGCGATCACGGATTTATCTGAAGGGCGATAAGGCTGTTTTTTATATTTCTTTGGCGGTTTTTCTTTTGGTGGGTTTCCAAGGTTGGCTGGGCTCTACCGTGGTTGCCAGCAATCTCAAGCCGGTCATTATTACGATGCACATGTTGCTGGCTTTATTGATCGTTGCCTTATTGGTTTACGTCCTTGCGCGGTCTCAAAAAGCTTTTTTCAATGATGTGGATGTTAGGCTGTTACCTGATAAATTCAGTAAAATCTTGCTTGCGGCGATGCTTATGACATTAGTCCAAGTGGCTATGGGCACCCAAGTCAGGGAAGCAGTCGATATGATTGCCAACGGGCATGCATATATCGACAGGCAGTACTGGCGCGATGATTTTCCGCTTATTTTTTACGTTCACCGTTCTTTTTCGTCGGTAATTTTATTCACCAATGGTTGGCTAGCGTGGAAAATTTTGAAAGCATTCGATAAGGGTGCGTTAATTTATAAGGTAGGTTTATTGCTTATCGGGTTAATTGTTTCCGGGATTATTGCAGGTATTTCCCTCGACAGGTTGAGCGTGCCGCCTGTAGCGCAGCCGATCCACTTGGTGGTGGCAAACCTAATCTTTGGTACGCAGTTCTTCCTGTATATTTACGTGGATTATTCAAAAAAGACAGCGCTAATGCCTGAACGCCCAACTGTTTAGTTTATGGTTTAGGGCAACTGGGACTGGGGGGGATGTTCCGGTTTGTCGGTTAATTCGTTGTTGGTTCCGCTATCCGGTTTCAGCGCATCTAATCGCATATCTTTGCTTTGATTTGGCAAAGGTGATTGCGGTCCTTTTTTTTGTTCGCCCAACAAGACAATTTGATCTTTTCCATAAGTAGCAGGTTGTCCCTCGCTGGCCTTTCGGTCGATGAAAGCCCCGTTCCGGTATTCCCACATCAACACAAAAATATTGGCTAAGACGACTAATAAGCAAAGTATTTTCATTTTGATTCGGATAAAGTTAAAGCGAGGCCGCGTAAGACCAAGTCTCGGTCGATAATGGCAGGCCTGGATAATTGCTCGGCAATGATTTCCGCATCGCCGCCTGTTAAGATTAATTGCAGGCCCTCAGGTTGGTTGGATAATGTTCGTTCAATGAGTCCGCATGCGGCAGCCAAGGTGCCGCTGTGAATAGCGGCAGCGGTAAAATTCGCCAACCCGTATGGGTAATGGGTAGTGTCTATCCCTAGGTTTTCGGTGCTTTTTGCCAGCGATTCTTTCATCAACCGCAAACCTGGGCTGATCAATCCTCCAAGGTGCCTGCCGGTAGCATCGACTACATCTACGGTAATAGCCGTGCCGCAACCGGCTATGCAGATTGATTTTTTATAGTTGCGGTAGCCGGCGACCATGCCTAACCAACGGTCGACGCCTAAACTTTCGGGATCTGGATAAGCGTTGAAAACACCAAAACCACGCGCTTTAGCAGTTTCTCGATTTATTCTAATGGAAGGCCAGAGCTCCTTGGCTACGGAACTAACTAAGCTGAATAGCTGGTTGGTACTAACACAGGAAATCGCCAGTAAACTTGGTGTATCCAAGGATTGCCATAATTGGGTCAAGCTATTTTGATTTAAATCCTTATTAAGGACGGGTGCTTTGGAAATGATGTCGAGGTTATTGCAGATAGCCCATTTTAGTCGGGTGTTGCCCATGTCGATCAATAAATTCATGGTTGATTATTGCTGAAACTCACTTCGCCTGAAGCATAAGCTTTGGTGCCGCCATCAGGATGGGTTAACAACAACAAGCCTTGGTCATCAATGCCTTTTACTGTGCCTTCATGACTGTGTTGCCCGATGAACAGGGTTGCGGTCTTGCCTTTAAGGCAATCGTAGTTACGCCATTCGTCCAAATACATGGTAATGCCGTTTTCTTCAAATTCAGCGATAACCGGAAGCAACTGGTTGAGTAAGGTTCCTGCCAAGGCATTTCGGTTGAGTTGTTTAGTTCCGGTGATTTGGGATAAATCCGTCCAAAGCTGGGTGATGTCGACGGCTTCCGCTTCTGGCAAATAAATATTCAACCCCAAACCAATAATCGCCGTGCAAGGCCCCCCGGATTCACCCGAAACTTCAACTAAAATACCGCCTAATTTTTTGTCATGGCAATAAATGTCGTTTGGCCATTTTAACTGAAAGGCATCGGCGAAATGGAAATTAAGCGCCCTGATGACGGCAACGCCAACCGCAAGGCTTAGGCCTGATATCGCTAACGGGCTATCTTGAAAACGCCAAAGGATAGACAAATAGATATTGCTGCCGAAGGGTGAAACCCAGCGCCGTCCTCTCCGGCCTTTGCCCGCCGTTTGTTGTTCGGCAAAACAGACGGCGCCGGACGGCGAGTTTTCCAATGCACGTTCAACTAAATACGTATTGGTGGAAGGGATTTGGTCAAATATTTCAAGTGAGCTGATCAAGGAGCGGGTAGGTTCGTCAACGGATGCTAAAATTTCTTTTCCGTCCAGTAATTCCAAGGGCCTGTCCAGTCGGTAGCCTTTACCGCTGACGGCGGAATACGGTAAGCCTAAGTCTGTTAAGGCATTAAATTGTTTCCAGACTGCCGATCGGCTGACGTTAAGCGTTTTTGCCAGTTCCGGGCCTGAATGGAATTGCCCATCGGCAAGTAGGGCAAGAATGGTTTTTTGTTTGTTGGAGAGTCGCATAGGCTGTACCTTATCATTGTATATTCAAAGGTAACAGGGGAAGCCGAAAAATTTTATTTTTTACGCCCGCGTGCAGAGTGAGTTCAACTCTGTCAACGCCCTTAGGTACTCTTTCTTCATGGATTCCAGTAATTGTTGGGAATTGCGGAGACTATTGGTTTTTCCTGCTTGTTCCATGGCGATGCATAATTCAGTGAGCTTACCGCTGCCGACATTGGCGCTGAGCGATTTCAGTCCGTGCGCCAGTTTGCGTACTTGCTCGGCGTCCTCATTTTCGATGCACAGTTGCAGGTTACTCAGTGTTTGGGCGGCATTCTGCTGGAATGCTTCTGCCAAAGAAGTAATAAAAGCCACATCTTCAATATTATCCATCATAAATTGTTGGGTAAAGAACTCCATGTTAATTGCTGTGGTATCTTCCACTACATTGATTGCTTTGGCCAGAGTGTCGATATCGGTTTTTAATGCCGGCTGGTCCTTAATGACTAAGGATTCCGGCAGCCACTTTTGCAAAATCTTGCTCAAATCCTGGCGGGTAAAGGGTTTGGTGACCCACTCGTCCATGCCTGCATCTTTACATTTTGTTTCATCTTCGGTCAAGGCATGGGCGGTAAGGGCAATGATGGGGACATGTTTTCCTGTGCCTAGATTGATTTCATGCAACCGGATTTCTTCAGTGGCTTGGTAGCCGTCCATGAAAGGCATCTGGCAATCCATAAATATCAGGTCGAAATTTTGCTTTTTCAAAGCCTTAACCGCTTCAAAGCCATTGCTGACCATATGCACTTGGCAGCCTAGGTCTTCAAGGAATCTCTGCACGACCAATTGATTGGCAGGGTAGTCTTCGGCCACCAGCAGCTTTGCCTTAAACCGATAATTACTTTTCTTTTTGGTGGATTGTATTGAGCCTTTTGCCTTGTCCAGGCATACCCAAAACCAGAAGCTCGAGCCGATGCCTGGCTGGCTGTTTACCCCAATCTGGCCCTGCATTAGCTGGACTAATTGTTTAGCGATGGCGAGCCCAAGTCCAGTGCCGCGGTAGATGCGGGTCATTGAATTGTCGGCTTGGGAAAAGGCGCTAAAGATCAGTTTCAACTTGTCCGGACTAATGCCTATGCCGGTATCCGTAATTTCGCAGTACAAACGCACTTTGTCGTCCGGTAAGGGTTGGCAGGAAACACTGAGGATCACTTCCCCTTGGGCAGTGAACTTTACGGCATTGCTAAGCAGGTTAACCAAAATTTGGCTTAACCGGGTCGAATCCCCGATAAGTAAATCCGGTAACTCTGTGTTGAAATGCATTTGGTATTTCAAGCCCTTGGATTTGGCTTCCAGTTGCAGTAATTCAAAGCTATCGCGCAGTAGCTCCAGGCATAGAAATTTTTGTCGGGAAAGGGCCAGTTTGCCCGATTCTATCTTGGAGAAATCCAAAATATCGTTGATGATGCTAAGCAACAAGGTGGAAGATTGCTTCATGACCTCAACGGAACGCCGCTGTTCAGGTTCCAAATTGCTATGCCATAAAAAGTCGGCCATACCCAGCACGGCATTCATCGGCGTCCTGATTTCATGGCTCATGTTCGCCAAAAATTGGGATTTGGCAATGCTGGCAGCGATGGCTTCTTCTTTCGCTGCAAGTGCTTCGGCAGCTACCTGTACTAATTCAAGGTTTTTATTTGAAAGTTCAATGGTGCGATCATGTACTTGGATGGCCAACATTTCGCGCTGCCATTCCAAGAGCTCATCCCTACTGTGGATTTCATCGAGCATTTCATTATACGCATCGTACAATTGGCCAAATTCATCATGGGTGGTTTTATAGACCCGACCCGTAAATTTTTTTTCTTCCGTAACCGAACGCATGGCCTGCATGAGGTTAAACATCGAATCCAGGAACAGCTTTTGTAAATACGAGGAAATGTACAGGACGGTTAATAAGGTAAAAAAGACAATCGTGCCGATAATCAAGTAAAAACTGGTCAACAAGGAACTTAAGCGGCTGAGGTCGTCCACTAACTGCACGGTGCCGATTAACTTATTGCCTATGAAAATCGGCCTAAACAGTTGCAAACGGCCTCCTTTATATACCGATACTTCCGAATAACCTGGACTTATGGAGTGCCTCGACGTGCTACTGAAGACATTTGTTGCCTGTTGAATAAAGGCTCCCAGTATAGAAGTGCTTGACGGTGTGTTTGAACTGTCGTTCCTTACGAGGCCCACAGCTTCCAGCGTCATGAATTGCTTGCCCGCCTCATTTTGCGTAAACGCTGTATTATAGGCGGCAACCAACGTATTCTTATGGTCGTACAAGAAGGCCGAGATAATGCTTGGTTGGTTTTCCAATAATTGCAGTGATGCATTCGCGGCGCCGAAATCTTTCAAAGCCAAGGCTGCGCGGCTATTCCAGGCGACTATTCCTGCTAAGGCGGATAGGTCTTGTTCGGCCTGATGCTTACGGTTAACGTATTCCCGGATTGAGAGGGCGGATGTGACTAAAATTAACGCAAGGATTGCGCACGACCCCATTGCCAAGGTCAGTTTGGTCCGAATTGAAGCGCGGTTAAAATAACCTTTGATTCGAGTGATTCCGAACATGTTCAGCCATTGGGATGATTGTTGGTTTGTTGCCAGTATTGTTGAAATTCATTGACCGGCATAGGCTTTGAGTAATAAAAACCTTGGACTGCGTTGCAGGTGGTGTTTTGCAGGAATGCTTTTTGTTGCTGGGTTTCAACACCTTCCGCCACGGTTTTTAAGTTAAGCACTTTAGCCAGAGCCAGGATTGCGCTAACGATTGCGGAAGCATCCGTACTTTCCGGCAACTCCTTCACGAAGGAACGGTCGATTTTCAGGGAATCCAGGGGAAACCGGTTAAGGTAACGCAATGATGAGTAGCCCGTGCCAAAATCGTCAAGCGCCAGCTTTATCCCTAAACCTTTTAGTTTGTTGAGCTTTTCAAGCATCTTCTCGTTGTCGGCCATTATCATGCTTTCCGTTAGCTCGAACGTCAAAAACGCAGGGTTTACGTCGAATTCCTTTATGATTCCGGCCACCATGGGGATGAATGAGGATTGGTTGAATTGCAAACTGCTTAAATTGACGGCGATGGTCAAATCACCTAGCCCTTGTTGCTGCCAGTCTTTATATTGGCGGCAGGCTTCACGGATAACCCATTCGCCGAACTGGTTGATGGTGCCGTTATCCTCGGCCAAGGGAATAAAATCGTTCGGCGGCAAAAAACCCAAATGCGGGTTTTGCCAACGTAGAAGCGCTTCTGCGCCGATTAAGCGCCCTGTGTTGATGTCGACAACGGGTTGGTAGTACAGCCTTAGTTCGTTATTGGCGACGGCGTTGTACATGTGCGTCTCAATTTCCAAACGCTTTTTGGCTTTTATGGCCATTGATTCATGAAAAAACTGGTAATGGCCTTTACCCATTTTTTTTGCATGATACATGGCTATATCCGCATTTTTTAGCAAGGTTTCGGAGTCCATGCCATCATCTGGATAAACGGCTATGCCCATGCTGGCGCCGATGTAGGCCATCCTTTCACCGAGCGCGACAGGTTCCGATACCCAGCCTTGAATCCTTTCGGCGACGACTGCGGCATCCTCCGGGCGGGAAAGGTCATTCAAGAGAATAATAAATTCATCGCCCCCCAGACGCGCTACGTCGACTTTGTGGCTTACTTGCTCAAAAAACCTCGACGCCAAATCAGAGCTCCTTAAACCCTTAGTAAGGCGTTTGGAAATTTCCAGCAACAGTTGGTCGCCGGCTTGGTGCCCGTAAGTGTCGTTGATCCCTTTGAAACCGTCCAAGTCCATAAACAGGATGGCGAAATTGTGTTTATTACGTTGGGCCAGCTCCAGCGCTTTTGCCAAAAATTTAATGAAGAACATTCGGTTTGGCAGTTGTGTAACACCGTCGTAGTAGGCCAAATGACGTATTTTCTCCTCTTGCTCCTTAAATTCGGTGATATCTTGTACCGTACCTATCAAGCTGGTCAGTTGGGCTTTATGGTTCTCAATCGCCTCTACATGTTGGGAAACAAAGCGTACTTGTTTGCTTGCGGAAATTATGCGGAATTCGATGTTGGCCGATTTTTTGGTTTTAATGGCATCCGTTATATGCAGTTCCACTTTAGGTAGGTCGTCAGGGTGGATAAAGTCCTTGAAATTTTGGGTATCGGGGTTGAAGTGATTGCTATCGAGTTCCGCCATCGAATAGATTTCATCGGACCAGGACACCGTTTCTTGGTTAATTTGCCATTCCCAGTCGCCTAGGCGCGCCATTTTTTTTGCCCGTAACAAGCGGTGTTCGCTTTGCGACAGCTTAAGTAGGTTATTGTTTGCCTTAACCATAAAATGAAGGCGTTGCGCCAGTATTTTCCAGTTAAACGGTTTGACGACAAAGTCAGTGGCCCCCAAACAATAAGCTTGGGCAATTCGTTGCGGGTCTTCTGTTACGGTCATCATCACTAAAGGGACGTTTTTCCCGGTGCTTAAGCGACGAATTTCAATGCAAGTCTCAAAGCCGTCCATAACCGGCATTTCGATGTCGACAATGACTATGTTCGGTGTGTCTTCCTTAAATGCTTTTACGCCTTCTTCGCCGTTAAAACAGGAAATTAATTTGAATCCTGCTCCCGGCAAGTTTCGGCTCGCCCATAAATGAACAGTTTGGTCATCATCTATAAGCAACACAACCGGTTGATTAGATTGATTCATCAAGATTGCTTTTTGTTATCCAAAGGGTAGGGTTTGAATTCGCTTTAGTCTGTTGAGATTAAGATTAGCACAAAACTTTTTGAGGGTAAGGTTACAGGCAAATTCGATGATAACGAATAGGTTAAGCGTACATGCTTGGCTGAGGGTATACAGGGAAGTTTTTCTGTCCTATTTAAGATATGGCACTACTCCAAATCCTATAAGTTATGGGTTGATAAATTGAAACCGATTATCCCTGCGAATTCATTGCCGCTATCCTGTTCCGGCACTAACACACCCATATAGATTTGACACTGTGGCGTAATGTTGAACAATAGATTAACGTTAGCGCCAGACAACGAATGATGTCCGCTGATATAATCCATTTGCAATGATAATTTATGTTGCATGAGGGTAATTTCTGCCCCTGTCATAAAGCCGACTTGCCTTGAGCTTCCGGTCAATGCTGCATTTGCCAAATAAGGCCCGCCATGGATTGAAAACCATGGCGTCATGTCATATCGATTGTCTATAAAGGTAAAATTGAACCACAATTGGGGGTGGACATTAACTAATGAAACTCCATTCTGCGATCCTGCGACGATAGAGAGATCGTCGCTAATAACGAATGTCTTTGCAAGATTAATAAAAGTATCGCCCTGAAATTGATTATTGTTGCCCAATATCTGGGTATTCAATAAAGATAAGTTAACATCCCATCCATCATTTGCCGAATACCCGAGGGTTATGTTTTCGAAAGTGCCGGCTTGGTAAACGTCGGTTTCGAAGTTGGCGACCCATGCCCCTTCAAAATCAACCATGGGATTAATTTTCAACCGTCTTTGTTGTAGGTGCGACTTTTCTCTCAGCTTTTTAACGGCCGCATAGCCAACATTGCTAAATAGGAAAGCTAGGATCGTTAAGGTGAGGGTGATCTTAGGGCGATGCACAATGTTGTTTATCCCATGATTGCCTGTAAGGACTGACGTAGTGACTAAAACTTAACATCCGAGATTATCGTAAATGTTGCCCATGAATAAATCCACGCTTTCTTGGGTTAACAAGCTGTCATTGTTAGCCTTAGTTTATATTGCCCGTTCTTAACAGTTCCCTGATAAATGGCGAAGCCGCATGGATAGTCACGCCCTTCGCCATTAACTCACGGAGCAGGTTAAGCCCTAGCTCATCGGCAAAATGAACTTTAGCCAAATTAAGGCTTATCAAATCGGGTGCAGAATCGCAGGACATGACGACACCACGCAACTCTCTTACCCAAAGCCCAGCTATACTGCCTTCTAGAATGAAATTAACTTCCGGTGCGGCATTATCTATCGTAATCCTGAGCATGCCATTTCCAATCCTGTTTAATTATGCCTAATTAAAGGAAGCGAAATTAATGCCAATTCATACAACCAATCCTGTTGGATTTTTATATGATTGTTTTATAAAAAGATTGGGCTTGGCCTAAGGTTTCGTTGTTTTAGAAGGCTAACAACTCGCCGCCACTATTTGCGGCAACTGCGGTAATTAGTGGCCGGCTTTTGCCAGCCCCAATTTTTTCATTCGGTAGCGAAGTGTGCTGGGTTGCAAATTGAGGATATGGGCTGCGCCTTTAGCGCCTTCTATAACCCAGTTAGTTTGCTCCAGTACGGCCAAAATATGTTGCCGGGTTACTGCCTCGAAACTGGCGTCGTTCTGTGCCCCAGTATTGTTGACCGATTCGGCGCGCCCTGCAAGCATATCGGGATCGACTTCAATGATGTCGCTGTCGGCTAAAATGATGGCCCGTTCCAATACGTTTTCCAATTCCCGGATATTGCCGGGCCAACGGTAAGACCGTAACCGGTGCATGGATTTTTCGCTGATACCGGACACTTTTTTTCCGATTTTCGCGGCATATTTCTCAATCAGGAAATAGGCCAGCAAGGGGATATCTTCGATACGGTCGCGTAGTGGCGGCGTGGTTATCGGGAATACGTTCAGCCGATAATATAAATCCTCCCGGAAAGTTTTTTCAGCGACTTCATTTAAGAGATTGCGGTTGGTGGCGGCAATGATGCGGACATCGACCTTGATGGGCGTTTGGCCACCGACCCGCTCGAATTCGCGTTCCTGAAGCACCCGCAACAGCTTGACCTGGATGTCCAGCGGAATCTCCCCAATTTCATCGAGAAAAATCGTGCCGCCGTCTGCCAATTCAAAACGCCCGATACGTTTGCTAATGGCTCCTGTGAAAGCGCCCTTTTCGTGGCCGAACAACTCGCTTTCGATCAAGCCTGCCGGTAATGCCGCGCAATTGACCTTGATCAATGGATTTTTATGGCGTTTGCTGGCTGAATGGATGGCCCGGGCGATCAATTCCTTACCCGTCCCCGATTCGCCTTGAACCAAGACGGAGGCATCCGTAGCCGCCACCCGGCGGACATTGTCAAGCAATGACTGGATTGCTGCACTTCGGCCTACAACCTCGTCTGAATTAAGGGACAATTTGATTTCTTCCCGCAAATACTGGTTTTGGGCTTGAAGCCTGGCCTGCTCTTGTTCCATCAATACGCGGTCGGTGATGTCGATAAACATGGTGCGGGTGTAATGGCCGCTGGGGTCGGGT
>CAYSYU010000042.1:0-20719 GCA_964435245.1 uncultured Methylomagnum sp. | reverse complement strand
CAGTTAACAGCCAGTTGTGTTTAGTATCACAGAAAACAGGACGGAAGGACTATAATGGGTTGGGTACGGTTATTAAATATTTTATCGTACCCTGATTCTGAACGTCCGAGTTTGTTTCAAGGCCACCATTAAAGCTTAACATTTCCATAGAACCCGATATCGTAGGAAACAATATTTCGTGATTTACAAAGCGACGCCAACGGAATACCTTATTGTTTATGCAAAGAAAGCAAATCCGAATTTTTACCGTTGTTATCTTATGGGGCTTTTTTTGGGCTGCCACCGCCAATGCGGATAGCCTCAAGGCGGCGATTGCCTCCGCCCATCCTTTAGCGACGGATGCAGGGTTTGAAATCATCGGCAAGGGCGGCAACGTGTTTGATGCGGCGGTTGCAATAAGCGCCGCGTTGGCGGTGGTCGAACCGGCCGGTTCGGGTTTGGGCGGCGGCGGTTACTGGCTATTGCATCGGGCGAAAGATAACCTGGACATCATGGTCGATGGCCGCGAGAAAGCACCTTTAGCCGCGCATAAAGGCATGTTCTTGGACAAGGCTGGCAAAGTGATCCCAAAGCTATCGCTCGACGGTGTGCTGGCCGCCGCCATTCCCGGCACGCCTGCGGGACTGGCGCATTTATCGGAGAAATATGGTCGTCTGTCGCTGGCGGAAAGCTTAGCGCCAGCGATCCGATACGCCAAAAACGGTTTCGCCATTACTGAACGGCACCGGAAAATGCTTGCCTACCGTGACGACTTACTCAAAAAAAACAAAGCTGCGTCGGCAATTTTTTTGTCCCAGGGAAATGTACCCAAGCCCTTTGCAATACTAAAACAACCTGATTTGGCGGCAACCTTAACAAAACTTGGGAAATCCGGAAGGGATGGCTTTTACAGCGATGAGATTGCCGATAAATTGGTTACCAGTATCCGCAAAGCCGGAGGCATCTGGAGCCGCCAAGACCTAGCCGAATATAAGGTAGTCGAACGCGAACCCGTAAAAGGCAGTTACCAAGGAATAAACATTACCAGCGCACCGCCGTCGTCTTCGGGCGGCATTGTCTTGATCGAAGCCTTGAATATCCTTTCCGGCTTAGATTTGCAGAAAGCCGACGAATTAACCCGCAAACACCTGATTATAGAGGCCATGCGCCGCGCTTACCATGACCGCGCCTTATACCTTGGCGATGCCGATTTTATTGAGATTCCAGTCAAACGCTTGCTCGATACCGATTATGCCGCCGGGTTGCGGAGTTCGATAAGGCCGGATAAAGCCTTGCCGAGCGATTATTTATCCGGCGACTTGCCGGAACAAGCCCAGGGAACCCAGACGACACATTTTTCGATTATCGACGAGGAAGGCAACCGGGTAGCCGCCACCTTGAGCATCAATATGCCGTTCGGTTCAGGGTTTGTCCCGGAAGGCACGGGTGTCCTGCTCAACGACGAGATGGATGATTTTGCCAGCCTTCCAGGTGCAATGAACGGTTATGGGCTGGTTGGCGGAGTGGCTAATTCGATAGCGCCGGGTAAGCGGATGTTGTCGAGCATGTCGCCGACTTTTCTCGAATCGCCCGACCGTATTGCAGTTTTAGGCACACCCGGCGGTAGCCGCATCATTTCGATGGTTTTGCTGGCTGCGTTAGATTTTGCCAAAGGCAACAACCCTGATTCCTGGGTAAGCCTTCCACGCTTTCATCACCAATACATGCCAGATGTCCTGGAATACGAGAACAGTGCGCTTACGCCCGATGAAATCCCAAGACTTGTTGCTTTGGGGCATCATTTAAAAGAAACCAAACGCCATTATGGCGATATGCAAGCCGTACAGTTGCACAAGCTTACAAAAAAATTGACGGCGGCAAGTGACCCGCGAGGCGAAGGCAAGGCTTGGGTAAGCCCTTAGTGGACGACCGTACCATTAAGCTTTGGCATAGCGATTGCGCGGCAACGGAAGCCGAATACCCGCAGTATTGGCGCATTCTCGACCCGATCGAGCAACAACAGGCGTTTGCTATAAAGAATGAGTTAAGGCGCAGGCGCTATGTGGGAGTCCATGCACGGTTAAGGATGCTTCTGGGGAATGTTGTCAATACAGCGCCTGAACATTTAAGCTTGGGTACGGCTGAACATGGTAAGCCTTATCTGGTTGACTACCCTGAACTGAGTTTCAATTTATCGCATAGCGCCGATAAGATGGCGGTAGCCATTGCTTATAACTGCGATTTAGGCATCGATATTGAACAGTATAAAATTAGGCAGAACTTGGCTGGCTTAGTCGATAAGTGTTTTGCCGAAGAAGAAAAGCGTTACTGGCAAAGGCTGCCTGAAGCGGAACAAATGCAAGCATTTTACCGTTTCTGGACACGCAAGGAAGCCTTTGTGAAAGCGACAGGTAAGGGTATCGCATTAGGGTTACAGCATTGCGTTATCAACCCGCAAGAGCAAAGCGAATTATTACGGATACCTGTGGGCTATGGTCAAGTTGACGAATGGCTTATCCAAGAAATCGACCTGGGTGAACCCATGTATGGGGCCTTAGCCGTAAGATCCAAGCTTAGTGTAACGCGGGAGGGATGGCACCTAACAAGGCATTCGCTTGTCAGCGCAAAGGAAAATGGAGCCAACCCAAGTTAATGTAATGTCCTCGGGATAGATAAAGTGAATTTGGGGATGGCGGCATTGAAATTAACGCCTTCATCAGAAATCATGCTGTATTGGCCTTGCATGGTGCCGACCGGCGTTTCCAGCATGGCGCCACTGGTGTATCTGAAAGATTCGCCCGGTTTTAAATAAGGCTGTTCGCCGATCACCCCTTCCCCTCGGACTTCCTGGATTTTGCCGTTGGAATCGGTAATCAGCCAGTGGCGGTTCAACAATTTCGCCGGCACCATCCCCACATTGGTTATCGTAATGGTATAAGCGAATACATAGCGTCCTTCATCGGGTGACGATTGCGCTTCGATGAAATGCGGTACGGCTTCAACTATTATTTTGTTTTTTTCGGTCATTAGCGGATGATGTAAAATTCGTCGGATAACGCGCATTTTATCGCAAAAATGCCGAAAAATATTTTATCAACACACTGCGGCACAGGATTAAGACATTGCACATTCATATTCTCGGTATTTGCGGTACGTTTATGGGCGGTTTGGCATTGATTGCACGGGAACTGGGTTACGAGGTATCAGGTTCCGACCAGAATGTTTACCCGCCCATGAGCACACAACTGGAAGACCAAGGCATCCGTTTAATGGAAGGCTACAAGGCGGAAAACCTTGCCGGTAAGCCCGATTTGGTTATTATTGGCAATGCCATGTCGCGCGGCAATCCGGAAGTGGAAGCCGTGCTCAACCAAGGTATCCGCTACGTATCCGGCCCGCAATGGCTAGCCGAACATGCTTTATATGATAAATGGGTATTAGGTGTTGCTGGCACCCACGGCAAAACCACAACCACCAGCATGTTGAGTTGGATACTGGAACATCAAGGCTTCAAACCCGGCTTCCTGATTGGGGGCATCCCTTTAAATTTCGGGATTTCCGCACGTTTGGGCGAGTCGGATTTTTTTGTCATTGAAGCGGACGAATACGATTCCGCCTTTTTCGACAAACGCTCGAAATTCGTCCATTACCGCCCCCGTACGGCCATCCTGAATAACCTGGAATACGACCACGCCGATATCTTCCCCGACCTGGACGCCATCAAAAAGCAGTTCCATCATCTGGTCAGGACAGTCCCCGGCGAAGGTTTAATCATCAGCCCGGCTTGCGAAAAGAATATCGACGACGTCCTTGAAATGGGCTGTTGGACCCCTGTAGCACGGACTTCGATTAATGGTAATGCCCAATGGAATGCCGAACTCGTCAAAGCGGACGGCGGCCAGTTCAAGGTTTGTTTTGACGGCGTTGAACAAGGCTGCGTCGATTGGGCCTTAACAGGCGACCATAATGTCTACAATGCCATGTCAGCTATTGTCGCGGCAAAACATGTCGGCATAATGCCGAGTGCAGCAATCGAGGCGTTAGCGGCGTTTAAAAACGTCAAACGGCGCATGGAAGTCATCGCCAAGATCAACGGCGTGATCCTGTACGATGATTTCGCCCATCACCCGACCGCTATCGAAACCACGTTGGACGGCTTACGGAAACAGGTCGGCCAGGAGCGCATCATCGCGATAGTCGAACCGCGTTCCAACACCATGCGCTTAGGCGTCCATACGGAAACCCTGGCGCTGTCCTTACACGATGCCGACCAGGCCATATTGTACCAACCGGACAACCTGGGCTGGGATCTAAGCGGCTTAACAAAATACGCTGGAAATATTGAAATCTGCAAAACCCTGGACGAAATCATCGAAAAGCTCAAACTGGAAGCCCGTTATGGCGGACATTTCGTGTTGATGAGCAATGGCAGTTTTGGGGGGATTTATCAGCGGTTGCAAGGAGTTCTGAAGAATTTTTGATAACTTAATGTTAAGCAAGCCAATATTAATCCTGAAATATAATTGCTATTCCTCCTTAAAGGAAATCACAAGTGATTAAAAAATTAACCTTAAATAATTTTAAAAGTATAGGTAAAGAAACTTATGAGTTTACTCAGTTTGATTTATTGGTGGGGCGTAACAATAGCGGTAAAAGTACAGTACTCCAGGCTTTAGCAATATGGCAGTTTTGCATCGATGAGTTTCACAGATCGAAACGAGGGGGATCAAAAGGTATTCAGGTCGTTCTACCAAACTTCACAGCGCTACCCCTACCTGAGTTCAATTTGTTATGGAAAGACAGAACTGATCGAGCATATCCTATTGAAAACGGTAAGAAGAAGCAGGAGTTCATTTTAATTGAAATTTTGATTGAATGGAGTCATGGCTCTTTGGAGCCAGAGGAATTTGGTGTTGAACTACGTTATCACTCACCGCAAACAATATATGCTATACCTAAAGGTGGATGGGCTAAGTTTCGAAATTTAGAAAAGCAAAATAGCTTACCAAAAATTGCATATGTGCCGCCGTTTTCTGGTCTCGAGCCTTCTGAAAAATGGCTGGACGTTTCACCTATTCGTCAGCAAGTTGGCAAAGGGCAACCCGGAAGTGTGTTGCGTAATTTATTGTTGAAAGTATGTCCTACGGATGGGAAATCCCATGATAGACGTAAAAATAAAAGCTTGAACAGACCAGACTGGAATGAGTTATCCGAAGTTATAAAAGGATGGTTTTCTATTGAGATTCGAGAGCCTAAGTACGACTCAGAAAAAGATGTTTATATTACTGTCGAATATAAACAAAATGGTAAGGATTACGACATTATTGCTGGAGGTAGTGGTTTTCACCAAACACTAACGTTGCTAGCTTTCTTCTATGGTTATCAACCTACAACTATTTTACTTGATGAACCTGACGCACACTTACATGTAAATCTACAGCGTGAGATTCTTGATTACTTCAAACGAAAATCCGTTGAAAGAAATACACAGTTCATAATAGCCACCCATGCCGAGGAATTTGTGCGTGGTGTTGATCACAGCCAAATCGTATCTTTATTAGGTCAAAAGCCAAAGCGTATTTCATCATCTCCGGAAGTTCTTCGTGCAATGGCTGAAGTGTCAAATGAGGAAATCACAAGGCTAATGGTTACTCCTTACATATTGTATGTTGAGGGAGAAAGTGACGAACGAATTTTACGCGCATGGGCTAATCAATCCGGGGCTCAAGAAGCTATGGATAAGGTTTGCTTCAAATCAATGGAAGGTGGTGGCAAGGAGAATATGAAAGTAAGAGCAGATGATCATTTTGCTGCTTTAAAACAAATCATACCCAATGTGTCTCGGCTAATGCTGTTCGACTTCGATGATCATACAGAATGGCATCCCGAACCAAATAATCCTTCAGTTTTCGAATGGAAACGCAGAAATATAGAGAATTACTTGCTTGTTCCTGATGCTTGGAAACGAGCAGTATTGCAACAAATGGAATGCGATGCAGGAGATATGGTCGCAAAGATCGTGACACAAGTAATTGATGAGTTTTTTACAGAACAAAATTTGACTTTGCCACCAGGAAAAAATTGGCGGAATGTTACCGCTAACATATTTGCCGTGGTAGATGGGAAGCGTATCTTGTTTGAGAATAATAACTCGCTATTCCATACACTCAGAAATGGTAGCCCATCAATAAAACTGATTCGCCAAGTTATTGCATTAAATATGATCCCTGAAGAAATTCACGAAGATGTTCATCAATTCATTAACAAGTTGATTCAATTTACAAATTCTTAGATTTGCTAAGTAAATTATTTTGCCGAAGAATGCATGGCCTCACGGTTGGAGTGAGGAACGAACCCCAACGTGATCCATGCATAATTTATTGGTATTCACAAGTTCCCCTAATTGTTATGTAATAATGAAATATAAATAGTTTTATTTCATTTTAACGCTTAAAAGTGAAATAATGTATTCTTTATTTCACTTTTAAGTTCCATTGGAAAGCAATTAATGGCTGTCTCATTAGAAAATTATCAAGCAGGAGAACATAGAAAAAGCTACAAATACGAATATTTCATGCCTTCCTTGATCAATGATCGCTGGGAATGGACTGCCCCCGATATAAATCATCTGCTTGAGAATGCTGCCATTAAGCTTGGAGAGTTAAATTCCTTTGCCCGATTGGTACCGAATATAGATCTATTCATACAACTGCATGTCACTAAAGAAGCTGTGGTTTCTAGCCGTATCGAAGGAACTCAAACTAATATAGATGAGGCTTTGTTGCCTGAAGAGGAAATCACACCGGAACGCAGAAATGACTGGAAAGAAGTCAACAACTACATTACTGCCTTGAACAGCGCCATAGAAGAATTAAAACACCTTCCGATTTCGTCCAGATTACTAAAACAAACGCACAGTATTTTGCTCGATAGTGTACGTGGTGAGCATAAAATGCCAAGTGAATTTCGTATCAGCCAGAACTGGATTGGTGGAGCAAGCCTGGCAGACGCTACGTTTATACCGCCGCATCAGGAACATGTAAACGAATTGATGTCGGATTTGGAAAAATTTTTGCATAATGATGACATCAAGCTACCGGATTTAATTCGTATTGGGATTGCCCACTATCAGTTTGAAACTATCCATCCCTTTCTTGATGGCAATGGGCGTATAGGACGCTTGTTAATCACTTTATATCTGGTAAGCGCGGGCAAACTCGATCAACCGTTACTCTATCCGTCGGTATTTTTTGAAAAAAATAAGCAACTCTATTACGACAATCTGACTTTAGTTAGGCAAAAAAACGAAATGCAACAATGGCTCAAGTATTTTCTAGTCGGTATCGAGCAAACTGCGATCGAAGCGATTGCCACGCTGACTAATATACTGAAACTTAAAACCGATATAGAACAGAATATACAACATCAGTTTGGACGGCGTTCAGCTAATGCTTATAAATTATTGCAGCATCTTTTCAAACACCCCGTAATCAGCGTAGATATAGCGGCAACAATTTGTGAAACTAACTATCGCCCAGCTAACGAACTTGTTTCCCAAATGTGCGCTTATAACATCTTGAAAGAAATCACTGGGCAAAGCCGAAACCGGTTGTTTTTATTTGACCCATATTTAAGAGTTTTTGATCATTTGACTTAAAAATGGATGAAAAATTGGAATAAATCGTAATGAGATAAGATGCGTATCATATTAAGCAGGATGCAGTAACACAACCTAAAATCCAGGCAATAATAATATTGGAGGCAACACATGGGTCGAACTATCCTTTTTCTCCTTCTCGGCTTTTTTGCCGTTTTTGCCCATGCCAAAACACTAACACCTGAGCAAGTCCCAGAACCCTTAAAGCCCTGGATCGATTGGGTTTTGCAAGACCAAACCGAATTGGGTTGCCCGTTCCTTTACAACAGTTATGAAGAAAAGCGCTGCAGTTGGCCTAGCCGCTTGACGTTGGATTTCGCCGCTATCCAAGGGAATTTTGCGATTGATTGGTCCGTTTACAAGGAAAGCTGGATTGTGCTTCCAGGCAACCAACAGCATTGGCCGCAACATGTCAGTGTGAACGGTAAATCGGCGGCAGTCCTAGAACGGGACGGGCTTCCTGCCGTTAAGCTTGGGGCGGGCAATTATCAGGTCAAAGGCGGTTTTTTGTGGGACGCCATCCCGGAAAGCCTGAATATTCCCTCCGATACCGGCCTTGTCGCCCTAACTATCAATGGCACGGCAATCCCTACTCCCACTATCAAAGAAGGGCAACTCTGGCTGACTGCCAACGATATCGGCCAACTTAAGCCGGAAAATGTCCAAAATAGTTTGGATATCCAGGTGTTTAGGAAGGTCACCGATGACGTACCCATGCTGGTTACGACCCGTTTGGTGCTGGAGGTTTCAGGCGAACAGCGTGAAGTCAAACTGGCGAAACCGGTACTCGACGGATTCATCCCGTTAAGTTTGCAAAGCCCGTTACCGGCGCGTATCGAACCGGACGGCCAATTGCTGGTGCAGCTTCGACCAGGGCGCTGGCAACTCGACATAGTCGTCAGGGCGGCCAAAGAAACCAATGCAATAGCATTGACAGCCGCTAGCCCCGATTGGCCGGAATCCGAAATCTGGGTATTCGATGCCCGCCCGGATTTGCGTGTGACCGAAGTGGAAAAACTGGAAGTGATCGATGCCAGCCAAACCAATTCACCCGAGGAATGGCGACATTTGCCGACCTACAAAATCAATAAGGGCGAAAGCATGGCGTTAAAAGTTATTCGGCGCGGCGACCCAGAGCCGGAGCCTAACCAACTGTCATTAAACCGCAAACTGTGGCTGGATTTCAATGGTATGGGTTACACCGTTAACGACACGATCAGCGGCAAAATGACCAAAGGCTGGCGCTTGGATGCCTTGCCGGAAACCAAGCTCGGTAAAGTTTCCCTGGACGGCAACAGCCAATTGATTACCTTAAGTAATGACGGGAAGCAGGGCGTTGAAGTCAGGAAAGGCACGATTGCGTTGGATGCCGACAGCCGGGATGAGGGCGATATCAAGTCGATTAGCGCCGTTGGTTGGGAACAAAACTTCAACCAAGTGAATGCGGAGCTGAATTTGCCGCCGGGCTGGCGTTTGCTCGCCGCCAGCGGGGTCGATAATGTGCCGGACAGTTGGGTTGCCCGTTGGACTTTATTGGACCTGTTCCTGGTATTGATCGCCGCCTTGGCGACCAGCCGCTTATTCGGGCGCTTATGGGGCGTTTTCGCGCTAATTACCCTGGTGCTAATCTGGCACGAACCCGGTTCGCCTCAGTATGTCTGGTTGAATATCCTGGCGGCGACAGCGTTAATCAAGGTCTTGCCCAAGGGTAAATTTTTGGCCTCGGTCATATGGTACCGGAATGTTTTTTGGTTAATTCTGGCTTTCATCACCATCCCGTTCATGGTCAACCAGTTAAGGACTGGGTTGTATCCGCAATTGGAATATCCATTGGGCAGTTTTGGTATGTCATCGGCACTTCCTGTACCGGCTGCTCCTGTTGTGACGGACCAAACAACTACCGCGATGGATGCTGCGGCACCGGAAGCAGTCCAAGAGCGTGAAGTCGCCAAGTCCGCCATGCCGGAGCGCAAACAGAAATACGAAGTAGGCGCATCAAGCCCGGCTTACGACTTAAGTTCTTCTTACATGAGTTACGACCCCGATGCCAAAGTCCAAACCGGCCCAGGCTTGCCGCAATGGCAATGGCGTAAAGTCTATTTATCATGGAACGGTTCGGTCGATGCCCAGCAACAATTGCGGTTATGGTACCTTTCGCCAATGCTGACAATGTTGTTGAATTTTTTGCGTGTTGTGTTGGTTAGCGTACTGGCTTTGTTGATGTTCGGGCAGTTAGGAAAATTTTCATTTAAATTCAAGGGAATCCAGCCCGCCTTAGTTTTCTTGGCGTTTATCCCGCTATCGGCTATGCCTGTAAAAAGAGCCTATGCCGATATGCCAAGCAAAGAAGTTCTGGAAGAATTGAAAAACCGCTTGTTGGCGGCACCTGATTGCCTGCCCGACTGCGCCCAGATACCGCAAATGCAGGTCAACATCGACGATAAAATCTTAGCCGTGACTTTACAAATTCACGCCCAGCAAACCGTAAACGTGCCGTTGCCCGCCGCCTACGACCAATGGTTCCCCAATCAAGTAACGGTTGATAGTAAACCTGCTTCCGGGTTGTACCGTAGCGACGACAGCCTATGGTTGAATGTGCCGGAAGGTGTGCATGAAGTGGTATTGCGCGGCACTTCGCCCCTGTTAGCGACTTTCACGCTCCCCTTGGCATTAAGGCCTGGCTACGTCAGCGTGTCGGCCAACAATTGGGAAGTTAGCGGGCTGCAAGACAACGGGCAGGTCGATAATCAACTGCAATTCAACCGCATAAGCAAAACTGTCGAGCGGGGACAAAATGCCAAGCTTGCTCCCGGCCTGTTACCGGCTTTCGCAAAAATCGAACGCACCTTACAAATCGGCCTTGATTGGCGGGTAATAACCCAGGTTATCAGGCAATCGCCGCCCGACTCGGCAATCGTCCTGGAAATTCCGTTATTGGCGGGCGAGCTTGTCACCACCCCCGGTGTCCATGTCAAAAACGGCAAGGTTGAGGTCAACATGGCCGTGCAACAGGCGGTGATGCAATGGGAATCGACCCTGGAAAAAGCCGGAAAAATCGAACTGACAGCCGCAGAAACCAGCCAATGGGCCGAAGTCTGGAAAGCCGATATCAGCCCCATATGGCACATGGAACCTAACGGCATCACCATGGTTCACCTTAACCACGAAGGCCAATGGCTGCCGGAATGGCATCCTTGGCCGGGCGAAAAACTGGCCTTGCAAATAACTAGGCCTAAGACCCTGGAAGGGCAAACCTTAACGATAGACAGTAGCCGGTTAGCGATAAGGCCGGGAAAGCGCGCCTTGGATGCCGACCTTCATCTTAGCCTTAGGAGTTCGCAAGGCACCCAACATACCCTGACGCTGCCGGAACAAGCCGTATTGCAAACCGTAACGATCAACGACCAAACATTACCCTTGCGGCAAGAAGGCCGGAAGTTGACATTGCCTATCAATCCCGGCAAACAGGACATCGCCTTATCGTGGCATGAGCCGTACGAGATCTCTACCGTAACCAAAACACCGCAAGTTAACCTAGGGCTAGGAAACGTCAATACCTTGCTCAACATTGGCTTAGGACAAGACCGCTGGGTCTTGTTTGTGTGGGGGCCGAAACTGGGGCCTTCAGTGCTATTCTGGGGTGTGCTGGTTGTGATAATCCTATTGTCCGTCGGTTTAGGCAAGGTAACGCTTACGCCGTTAAAGCACTGGCAATGGTTCCTGTTATTACTCGGCTTAAGCCAAGTGCCGATGGAATCCGCTGCTTTGGTAATAGCCTGGTTGATGCTATTGGGCTGGCGCGCCAAACGCCCCGATAACAACTTTAATTATTTCAATTTATTGCAGGTGATGCTCGGGATATTCACCTTATTCTCCTTGGCCATACTGATATTCGCCGTCGAACAAGGCTTATTAGGCGGCTCGCCCAACATGCAGGTCGTCGGCAACCAATCCTCGTCCTATGATTTAAACTGGTACCAAGACCAAAGCCCTGCGGATTTGCCCAGGGCGACAGTCGTTTCCTTGCCCTTGATAGCCTATAGGCTACTGATGCTGGCCTGGTCTTTCTGGCTCGCCGCTTCCTTGCTCGATTGGCTGAAATGGGGTTGGGAGTGCTTCTCCGCCAATGGCTTATGGAACAAAAAACCTGGGAAAATCCAAACTGCAACGGTAGCGGGCGAAGATAAAGGCCAGAAATAACCACAAGAACTTATGCTCAGCAGCCAGCAACTCCGTAATGCCAACACCTACCAATAAGCCAAAATGGCAAACTAAAGGATATTCCCTACTTATTTTTTATAAAAACAGATTGCACAAATACCTGTCCCGATGGCAATTTGCAAGTCTGACGGGAAAACTCTGTGTAACCCTCGGATTGACGCAGGCCAGATTTCTGCTCATATTTGCCAATAGGTTCCACCCAATAGCTAAAGTACGACACGCCTGGCGGCAAGGGGCCAAACTTTGCCCTTAATTCGATGCCGCCGTCAGCCATACATTTTCCTTCAAAGTTGTATGGAAATTTCATGCCTTTAGGTTGTCTTTGAAGAGCCTGTTTGAAATCAGGAAAAGGGATCCATGGCGTCAATTGTCCATTATTTGGTTGGGGCGTAACCCTGTCCTGGCTTGACCCAGTTACGTCATTCTTGATATCTGATTTATCTAGTTTAGGAGTGGATGATTCATCAGGATGCGGAAACTTTTCTTCTTTCCGGCCAACATTAACCTTTTCCGCTTTAGCTATGGCAAGCCGTTCTTCTTCCGCTCGGGCAATGGCCTCATTATTCGCGTGTTGATTCTTGGCTTCTGTGGCTTGTTTCCCTTCGTCAGCCTTAGCTTGCACACCAGTTTCTTCCTTTTCAGCTTGGATAACAGCGTTATCGGAATAATATTTAAACCCTATGAATCCACCAATGAAAATTAGCATCAATAAAACTGACGTCAATGCATAAGTTCGCCATGATCGTCCTGACGATGACGAAGGTACGGCCTTTTCTGTTTGGGTTTGACTTTTTCCCCTGCTCATATTATCTGGCGGTTCGCTTGCCTGGGACATGCCAGGTAACGCCGCCGAGCCCTCAGACGTATCATCGACATAACGGGCCAAAGCCTTAAACAACACCTGAACATCGGAATTCCAACGGGCATGGGATAACTCTACGGCATTGCGATAGGCAAATGACTCCAAATCCGTTGGCAATTGTTCAACCGAGGGCATGTTAGCCCGTTCCACCAGCACTGGGATTACCGGTATATCGCGCTTCAATGCCGCAGCAATTTCGAAGCGGACAAAATCCGTGGGATCGTCCAGTCGGCGCTTTCCTTGTTTATCTTTGGCGTCGACCCAATCCTTACCAATCATCGCCAACAAGACACCGCAAGAAGCCACATGCTGGTCTATGGCCTTTCGGAAGTCACGCCCTGCCTCAATACCGGCTACATCCATGAATACCGAATCCGCGCCAAAATGCGCGACAAGATCATCGAACAAACGGCCGGCTTGGCCTTCGGAGTCGTCCCTGCGGTAACTTAGGAAAATTGCCCGCATATCGTATCGCCTTGTTTTACGTTGGTTTAGGAATGATACCAACCTTTAATATTTGCTCAAACAAATAAAAAACAGCATCAATTCCAAACGACCCATACACAAGGATATATCATGGAAATGTCGTCCCTACATCACACTCAATCATCAGTCCCGCTGCTTATTATTGGTTCAGCCCCTTAATGTTTGAACCGTTCGTGCTGAGCGAGTCGAAGCACATAAGCCTTTCGACAGGTTGAATGCCCAATGGGCACAAGGGCGAACGGAAGTTAAAACTTCACAAATAAAAATCCAAAATGTAGGAGGGCAAGGGTTTTTACCGGTAAAACTGCGGACTCCGTTTTGCTTATCACAAAAGTAACGGTTCAAGACATGTTCGGCTTCCGTGATATGGAGGAGGCTAAGCCGTACGTAAAGATTCTTTTTATGTTTTGTTATGGGCTACATCTTTGCTTGGGCAAGATGTCCGTCCCGTCAACACGTACAAAAGAAATGATTGGGGATAGGGATATAAAAAAGCAACACATCCCTGTGCTGCTTTGGCTAGCAATCCTTCAAGAAATGATTATCTTATGACGTTATGGCCGCGTCCGCTCATGCATTGGTTATAGGCATTACGAAATCTATCTTCAGCAGTAAAGCCTTGCTTGGCTGCACCACCAAGGCCACCCGCTGCCGCTCCAATTGCTGCACCTGCGCCTGGGTTTCCAGTGAATGCACCCACTACAGCTCCACCGGCTGCACCGATCAAACCTCCTACACCAGCGCCCACTGCGGTCTCTTTCACAGTGCTGCCACCTGCGGATTGCTGGGCAAGTTGTTTACATTCGGCTGCGTCTTGGTTAAGGCGGTATGCATTGGGGTCGTTATAAGTATCGACCGTAGGTTGGTATCCGCCATAGGAGTAACACGCCGACAACATCACTGCGCTTGTAATAATTATACCAATTTTAAGTTTATTCATTTTTAATGCCTCATTGTGTAAATTTAATTATTGGATGTAGATTACGCTAACAATTATGAATGCTGAATGAATACAACAATAATCCAACTGGATTAGGAGTCCCTTAATACCCGTAACGGTGGGCTATTGGCCACATGGCGCACGCCCCAACAACCGGCCAAGCCAACCGTGAATGTGCTGGTCAGGGGCAACGCTGCCCATAAGTACCATGTCGGGCTATAGTCTAAGTGGAGTGCTTTTGAATACAATCCGTAAAGCAAAGCCTCGGAAATAACGACCGCCAACACTCCGGAGACAAGCCCTAACAAACTAAACTCAATGATATGCGTTGTTGTCAGCAACCAACGGTTAGCGCCGAATGTGCGCAACAATGCGCTTTCGTAAATCCGCTTATCCAAGGTTGAATAGATCGCCGAAAACAGCACGGTAAAACCCGCCATCAGAGCAAAATAGAGCAGATATGTTAAAGCCTGTGTCAATTGGGTTAGTATCGTCTTAAATTGTTTGAGGATTAAATCAACTTCCAAAATCGTTATCGCAGGGTATTTTTTCACAAGCCGGTTTAAATAGGTCTTGTGGTCGTCCATAAGATAGAAACTCGTAAGGAAAGTTCCTGGGTATGGCTCCAGGGTTCCAGGCGAAAAGATCATGTAGAAATTAGGCTTCATCGTGTCCCACTGGAGTGACCTTATGCTACTAACAGTTGCCGTTAACTGTTGGCCGCCTATGACAAACAGCAATCGGTCGCCGACTTTGATTTTCAAGCTTTCCGCCAATTTTTCCTCAACCGAAACCAGCCCTTTCTTATCAGTATTCCACCAAGTACCGGCAATAATTTTATTGTCTTCGGGCAGTTGCTCCGTCCAGGTCAGGCTTAATTCCCTGTGTAATGCGCTCTCCCCCTGCGAATCTTTGCTGGCAATTTGTTGTGCGGCTGTGCCATTAATTTCTATCAGCCGCCCTCTCACCACCGGAAAAAATCGGCTGCCCTCAATGCCTTGGTCTTGGAAATCTTTTTGTAGTTCGGCTAATTGCTCGGGAAAAATATTGAGGGCAAAATGGTTAGGCGCATGTTCAGGCAATTGCTTATGCCAGTTTTCGATCAAATCGCTACGTACCGTGAAACTTAGCGCCATTGCCGTCAGTGTTAATGTGAAAGCGAGAATTTGGCTGATCGTTGCGCCGCTATCCCTAAGCAAACCTTGTATGCCGAAGCGCCAATTTAAGCCTATGGCCGGTAACGAACGACGGGCCAATATTAAGAGCAGATATACCAACAAGCCCAGTACCGCCAACAACCCTATGCCTATCCAGAAAATGCCGATCGTCAAATTGAAATCTTGGGCATAGCGCCAGATGAACGCGCCAATTATGCTGGCAGCCAAGCCGTAGGTTAACCAAGCACTCGTCGGTAATGGCTCCAAATCCCGGCGTAACACCCGTGCTGGGGAAACCCGCCTAAGGCGTAGTAAGGGCGGCAAGGCAAACCCCATCAGTATCGTCATGCCGGTAATGACGCCAAAGCAAACCGCCAGCCAGCCGGGATTGGCAATAACCGGGGGCAGCAGGTTCCTCAAAAGCTTGAAAAGCATTTCTTGTATAAGCCAGCCAAGGCCGCAGCCTAAGGCACTGGTGAATAAGCCCAACATGAGAAATTGCAAGACGAACAACCGGAGCACGTCGTTTTGCTTACTACCCAAGCAACGTAATATGGCAGTCGCATCAAGATGGCGCTCGCTGTAGCGCCGGGTTGCCATGGCAATGGCGACTCCGGAAATAACAATGACCACAATGCTGGACAAGCCCAAATACCGTTCAGCCCGGTTCAATGCGGAACCCAATTCGGGACGGTCTTCATGTATGTCCATGATGCGTTGGGCGAGATTAAGCTGCGGCCTTACCCAGGCCTTGAATTCGGATAGCCGTTCCTGGACGCCGCTGAATAGATAAAAATAATGTACATGGCTGCCCGGCTGGATGACACCGGTGGCTTTTAAATCCTGGATATTGATCATTACACGCGGTGAAAGGCTGTAAATGTCGCCTTGCTTATCGGGTTCGTAGTTTATAAGCTTGGCGATGACCAGACTTTTTTCCCCAACCGTGACAGGGTCGCCCAATTTAAGTTTAAGCGCTGAAAGGACGCGCTTTTCCACCCAAGCAGAACCCGGTTTTGGGCCGTTGTGTTCGATAGTTTCGTCTGCGTAATCCGACGTGGTGGTTTTCAAAAAACCCCGTAGCGGATAATTTGAGCTGACTGCCTTAATGCCTGCCAGCAATAGTTCGTCATGCTCCAACAGCACACTGGAAAATTCGGCGATTTTTGCATGCGCCAAGTTTAATTGCGCTGCCTTTTCCGGCCAACTTTCGGGCATAGCGGCATGGCTGCTGATGACCATGTCGGCTGCAAGGAATTCTGCTGCCTGGTCTGTCATCGTTCGGTCCAATCGGCTTGAAAACAAGGTGATGGCGGTAGAACTGGTGACCGCTATCAGCAAAGCCAGGGACAAGATGGTCAATTCCCCGGCACGGGTATCCCGCCATAGCAAACGCAGGGCGAAGCCGATTGACTTCACAACATCCTCCCAGCCGCCAGCTTGATGGTGCGTCGGCAACGATTGGCGAGCGCTTGGTCGTGGGTAACCAAGATTAGCGTTGTGTTGTTTTCCTGGTTTAACTCAAACAGCAAATCTATGATTTTTGCCCCGGTTTTGCTATCCAAGTTCCCAGTTGGCTCATCCGCGAATAATATCGCGGGCTTCGATACAAAAGCCCGCGCCAATGCCACACGTTGTTGCTCGCCGCCGGAAAGCTGCCTGGGCGTGTGGGTCAGCCGCTGCGACAATCCCACCCTTTCCAGCAGCACAACCGCCGCATCTTTGGCGTTGTTGTCGCCCCTTAATTCCAGCGGCAGCATCACATTTTCCAGGGCGGTAAGGCCTTGCAATAGCTGAAACGACTGGAACACAAAACCGACCAACTGGTTACGCATCGCCGCTCTCCCGTCTTCATCCATGCGATTTAAGGATTTGCCATTCACCGTAATTGATCCCGTCGTCGGGGTATCAAGCCCTGCCAGCAAACCGATCAGGGTCGACTTACCGGAACCGGATTCCCCAACGATGGCAATGCTCTCGCCTGATTCGACCATGAGGCCAATATCTTGCAAAATATGCAATTTGCCATTGGAAGTCGGGACTGACTTACCGAGATTTTCAGTTACAATGATGTTTCTTGATTGTTGGGTTTGCATCATGCTTAAGTTTTTGGTTGCGAGTGTCATTTCGTTAGTATCCGTGTCCGCTATGGGGAAATCAATTATTGTTTTGGGCGACAGCATCAGCGCGGCATACGGAATTGAAGTGGGACAGGGTTGGGTGACTTTGGTTCAGGAAAAGCTCCAAGAAAAACACAGCGACTACACTGTCACCAACGAAAGCATCAGCGGCGACACCAGCGCGGGAGGATTGGCGCGTATAGACAGTGTGCTGTCCCGGCATAAGCCCAACGCGCTTATCGTTGAATTAGGGGCGAATGACGGCTTGCGGGGCTTGTCTCCCGCCGTGCTGAAAAATAATCTTGCCGAAATAACCCATCGGGCGCAAAAATCCGGCGCCAAGGTATTATTGCTCAGCATGCGTATCCCCCCGAATTACGGCAAACGCTATACCGAGATGTTTTACAATGTTTACCCTCAGCTATCCAAGGAACTGAATGTGCCTTATGTGCCTTTTATACTTGAAGATGTCGTGCTGGTAAAACAATTGATGCAGCAAGACGGCCTTCATCCCAATGAAAAGGCCCAAGCCATGATAGTCGAAAAAATATGGCCGCATTTACTGAAACTTATAGAAAACCAATAAAGAGACCCATCAATGACAACAACCCTTACACTTGAAAATGCCAATAAAATCATCAATGCCGCCACCCAAAAAGCCAGGACATTAAACATGGCTCCCCTAACCGTTGTGGTATTGGACGCATCGGGGCACCTAAAAGCGCTGCAAAGGGAAGACGGCGCCACCGTCATCCGGCAACAAATCGCCACTGCCAAAGCCTGGGGGGCGGTTAACATGGGGATTTCCTCACGCAGCTTGGCGGCTGTCGCTGAACACCGCCCCGATTTTATGAACGCCTTGATCGGCTTGTCGGATGGAAAAATCATGCCTGTCCCAGGAGGCGTGTTGATCCGCGATAAAGGCAATGCGATTATCGGCTCAGTGGGGATCAGCGGCGATTCATCCGAACAGGACGAACGTTGTGCGATTGCGGGGATAGAGGCGGCGGGTTTTGTTGCGGGTGTTTAGGTAATGATTTTGTTTTATAGCCTCGATGGAGTGAAGTGAAATCAAGGATTGTTATAAAGACGGTCCGTGGTGAGCCTGTCGAACCATGAACTCTTTTGTCTGTCCTTCGACAAGCTCAGGACGAACGGTTTAATGATTTTATTTGTAGGGTCGCTAACGCAAGAATTGTTTTAATGTGGGTTCTCGTATCCACGGACGAAATATTTTTCTTTGCTTACAAAGAAAAATATCCAAAAGAAACGATACCCGGATGCCGCTTGCTTTCTGCGCTTCTCGCATTTATCAGGGTTTGCCAGAAAGGGCTATTCCCGATAAATGCTCCGATGCTCGGCGCGGCATACGGAAGATGGTATCTACCATGCTAAATATGCCAGAGACCAATAAATTAATCTTTTAAATCAAACAATAAAAATTCGGTATCAATAGAGGAAGTTAATTCGATATCACTGTATCCAATCAGCCCACAACCATCCCCTTTCGTTAGTTTTTCAGTGTTAATTAAAATATTTCCTGCGATCAAATAGATGAATATTCTCCGGTTTTCGCTTTTAGCCGTATAGGTCAGGGAATTGGCTGAAGTAGCGAGATAAAAATAAACAAAAACATCTTGTTGTATAACAAGGCTGCCATCAAGACCATCAGGTGAAAGAATGCACGATAACCGGTTAATGTAATCAGGCTGGTTTAGGATTTTTTTGCATAATGTGGGTTCAATCCTGGTTGTCTTGGTTTGAACCAGATTTGTAAGACATGCAGTTCTTCATCAGCCGAACGATTTTCTTCATTATGGGTGATACCAGTCCCGGCGGTTATGATTTGTACCCCTTTCGCTTTGAGTGTGCCGGTATGTTGTTCTTCGTTAGGGTCGATGTGTTTAACTTCGCCCTGAATGACAAAGGTGACGACTTCAACATCCTTGTGCTGATGGAAGCCAAATCCGGTTGCACCGGGTTTTAATAGGGCATCGTCAATGGTAATTAAAGCGCCGAAGGACTGTCTCTCCGCAGCTAAATGTGGCTTAAAAGACAAATGCGCCCGCATAAACCCGAAATCTTTGTATTCCCGTGTTTGGGCCGGATATAGCAGCATGGATTGGTTATTCATCGTAGCTATGCCCGGGCATTAAAGCTTAGAAAGAATGTCTTCATATAAGATTGCAATCAGCTTGGAGCCGTTTACGGAACTCCAATTCTGGCCAAGTTCGGCGATGAGTTGATTGGTTGTCGTTAAAACCACACCCGCTTTTTCCATACGCCGTAAGGCCATCTCATCGCCCAATTTTGTGGGTGAGCCACAAGCATCAACAACTACCTGTACTTGATAGCCTGCTTCAACCGCCGTTATGGCTGGATAAACAATACAAACATCGGTAGTAATCCCTGCCATGATTAAATTTTTGCGCTGCATTGCTTCAACTGCGGCACTAAAATTTTGGTCAGTCATGCAATCAACCTGTCCTTCCCGCTGAATCCGGTCTTTATATGCATCAGGCAACACGTGTTGAAGCTCAGCAAATAATAGGCCTTGCGCCTGGGTTTCCATGCTGGATGTCAGGAGCACCGGCATACCGGTTGCTTGTGCCGATTTTGCCAGCACCAGCGTATTGGTTTTAATAACGTCCAGCTCAAGTGAACGTACCCAACTCATTGTCCCCACTTGATGGTCAATCAACAATAGGGCTGAATTTTCAATCGTAAATAGATTTTTCATGATAAATTTGCCTCAAACACGATTCTTGTTAATAAACAATATAATAGTTTTATTAATTTTGGCTAGTAGGTACTTTTAGGTGACTATGGATAAGAATTTATTGATACCAGGAAACGAACCTTGCGACGTTGATGCTTGTGCTGTTCGTGATACGTTGCTGATCATTGGCGGTAAATGGAAAAATATCATTATGCATACTGTACATAACCAAGGGACGATTCGTTTTAACCAGTTAAAAAAATCGTTACCGGACATCTCGCAGAAGATGCTGACTCAACAACTTAGGGAATTAGAGAGGGATGGGCTGATTAAGCGGGTAGATTATGAAGAGATGCCGCCAAGGGTTGAATATTCACTCACAGACTTAGGTAGAACAACTGGCACTTTATATAAGGCAATTAATGTTTGGCAGAAAGAACATCTTGAAATTATTAATAATAACCGTGAGAATTACGATAAAAGCTCGTAGAGTGGATGAAACCTACCTCGTACGGCGGGTCAATTGAACGGGTGGAGATAACGGGATTTCGCCCGTTATCCCTCCCACACCACCGGAC
>CAYSYU010000041.1:0-21636 GCA_964435245.1 uncultured Methylomagnum sp. | reverse complement strand
TTGAAACCAAAAAAGTCGCTTAGCAGGGTGTCCGTGTAAGTAGGGCAAGATCAATACTCTCTACATCGCACCTTTGGTCGTGGGGATAATTTTATATGTGCTGGGTAAGTTATTCACTTAAATTTAATGCATAATCACGCTCAAACCCCTCATTTACATGAATTCAAAATATTTTTTCCTTTACTACGCCTAATCACCAACTCATCCGCTGCCCTATCAACTATCCATAAAAAACACGGCGGGCTGGTGTTAACCCGGTTTTTCGGGAAGCTTATCTTGTTCGTCTCCAAACCCAAACATATTGAACATATATTCAGCCAGGAAGCGAAAGGAAATGTCAGCCGGGATGCGCTTTATGACGCGAAAAAACCAGTATTCGGTAACGGTTTGGTCAACAGTAAAAACGAACTTTGGACAAACCAACGCAAACTGATGCAGCCTTTTTTCAACAAAGATGCCATTGCCTGCTGGAATGAGCTGATGGTTGAAGAAACGGCGATGATGGTTAACCGTTTTAAGGCTGTGGGAAAAACTGAAATCAATATCTCCAAAGAAATCAAGCTGGTGGTACAAAGTATTGTCACCCGAATTTTATTCGGCAATCGGCTTGATAAGGCCAGGCAAAGTGTTTTGATGGAATGTGTCGATACTATTATCAAAGGTTTGGTGCCGCAACTGAGTGCCGGTGTACTTGGCAGTAACATTATCAACTATTTATTTATCTGGCATAACAGAAGGTATAAACACGCAGTTAAGCAATTTGCTGATTTTGTCGAACAAGCCTTAAAAGCAAACACCATTACAAACGATACTTCGCTATTGTCTTTATTGAGCCAGGCAACCGATAAAAAAACCGGTTACGCCATGACCGAAGCACTCCTTAAAGATGAAGCGATTACCCTTTATCTGGCGGGGCAGGACACAACGATTAATACCGTAGTTTGGTTTTTTTATTTGATCGGCAAGCATGAAGCGGTACAGCAAACCATTATCGAAGAGGTAAGGCGCTACAAAAACGAGCCGTTAACGCCGGAAAATATGGCTAAATTAACCTACACCAAAGCCGCACTGAACGAAACCTTAAGAAAATATCCGGCGGCGACTGCGGTGTCACGTAACCCGATCATGGATGGTTTTGTATTGGACGGCTACGCTATTTCCCAGAACACCACAATGTTAGTCAGCATTTATGCCGCGCATCATGATGCGCAAAACTGGGAAAAACCTGATGATTTTTATCCCAAACATTTCGCTGACCCTGAACTAGCCGGCAAACGCCATCGCCATGCGTATCTGCCGTTCGGCGGCGGCATCCATAACTGCATCGGTAAACATTTAGCCGAGCAGGAAATGCTGGTTATCATTGTTAGTTTGTTAAGGGCATTCAGCTTTAAAACACAAATGACGGTCAAAACAGCCATTAGCGTTACCATGAAACCCGACCGGGATGTGATTGTTTCAATTAAGCCAAACAATCAGGCGAATTAGGCGTCTCTTTGGCCGTCACCGCTTGACAAAATTCTCACATCGTAGACACTAGACGGGTTTTTGACTTCCCAAGAGTACCCCATTGAACGATTTGTCCCTGAGTGTGCTATTTAGCATACTTGTCGCTATGCTGTTTCTTTCTGCGTTTTTTTCCGGCTCCGAAACGGCATTAATGGCTTTAAACCGTTATCGTTTGCGGCACTTAGTCAAACTCAAACATGCCGGGGCAATAAAAGCCCAGAGATTATTGCAACGTCCTGACCGTTTGTTGGGCATGATTTTACTGGGCAACATCTTCGTCAACACCGTCGCGGCATCTGTTGTCACGATTATCGCCATCCGGCTTTATCCCCAATACGAGAGCAACGTCCTCATTGCCGATGCGGCCTTGATTCTCGTTACCTTGATTTTTTCGGAAGCCACGCCCAAAACCTATGC
This sequence comes from uncultured Methylomagnum sp., assembly GCA_964435245.1. Classification (GTDB taxonomy): domain Bacteria; phylum Pseudomonadota; class Gammaproteobacteria; order Methylococcales; family Methylomonadaceae; genus Methyloglobulus. The sequence goes on along the minus strand of CAYSYU010000041.1, from coordinate 19,710 downwards.
GGCGGTCAGGCCGGAAACATTGGCGTTTCCTTCTGCCTGGGTTTACGTACCCCTGATAAGGCTGTTTTACCCGGTCATCGAATTCGTCAATATTTTTGTTAACCTGTTGTTACGGATGTTTCGGATTAACGTTAAAACACACAGCCTGGAAACGCTCAGCAAGGACGAACTGAAGGTCGTCATCGCCGAAGCGGAAAGTTTCATGCCGCCGCGTTACCAGAAAATGCTGATGGGCATCCTGGAACTGGAATCGGCAACCGTCGAAGACATCATGACTCCCCGCAATGAAATTGTGGGCATCGACATGGAAGAACCGCTTGAGGAAATTATCCAACAAATCAAGTCCAGCCCCCATACCCGTTTACCTGTCTACAAAAAAAGCGTAGACCGCGTGATCGGATTTTTGCATTTGCGGAGGGTGCTGGTATTGATCAACCATGATGGTTTTGACAAACAAGTGATTGTCAGTTTGCTCAGCAAACCGGTTTTCATCCCCGACACCACGCCTGTACACGCACAAATGCTGGCATTTAAGGTCGACAAAGTGCGGATTGGCCTTGTAGTTGATGAGTATGGCGATGTGCAGGGATTGGTAACGATGGATGATTTGTTACAGGAAATTGTCGGGGAAATTATCACCGACGATACGATGGTACGGGAGCAGAAAGACGGCAGTTATTTGGTCGATGCCAACATAACCGTCAGGGAACTGAACCGTTTTATGCAATGGGAATTACCGACTGAAGGCCCGAAAACGCTGAACGGCCTTATCATCGAATTTATGGAGACAATACCTGAAGCGGGTACAAGCATAAAATTGCACGGCTACCCTTTGGAAATTCTCAAGCGGGATGACAAGGCCGTCAAATTGGTTAAGTTTTTATTTGACCATTCGCATAAAACTTCAAAGCTCGAACACAGCATCTAACGCTTCTGTTAGCGTCGCTACCGGATATATTTGCAAACCCTCAATCCGTTTTTTGGGCGCGTTGGCTTTGGGGATCACTGCTTTTTTAAAGCCGTGCTTGGCGGCATCGTTTAAGCGCGCCTGGCCGTTGGCGACCGGCCTGATTTCACCGCTCAAACCGATCTCCCCGAAAAAAAACGCATCGTGCGGGATCACCTTATCCCTAAAACTGGAGACGATGCCGACAATAATTGCCAAATCCGAGCTGGTTTCCGTAATCCTAATGCCGCCGACCACATTGGCATAGATTTCGTCATTAGCCGTAAAAATTCCGCCGTGCCGAGCCAGTACCGCCAGTAACATCGCAAGGCGGTTCTGGTCGAAACCGACCGCGAGCCGCCTAGGATTCCCGTATTGGCATTCAGTTACCAGGGCCTGGATTTCCACCAGCAACGGACGCGTACCTTCCCATAACACCGTCACCACGCTGCCCGAAGAAGGTTTGTCAGGCCGGTTCAAGAACATCGCCGATGGATTTTTGACTTCTTTTAATCCCGTGCTATCCATCGCAAAGAAACCCAACTCGCCCACGCTGCCGAAGCGGTTCTTATCCGCCCTGAGCACCCTGAAACGGGCGTCATCGGTGGAAGACAGCATCACCTGGGTATCCACTATGTGGCTTAAGGTCATCGGGCCTGCCAATGATTGGTCTTTGGTTACATGACCCACCATAAAAATGGAAAGCTGATTTTTTTTTGCATACTGGGTCAGATAACTGGCCGATTCCCTGACTTGCGAAACGGAACCCGGCGCAGATTCGACATCCTGGTTATATACGACTTGGATAGAATCAATCACCAAGATTTTGGGTTGTATCTCATCCAGTATGTCGCATATCCTTTGTACGGAAGTTTCGGCCAGCATCATGATTTTATCGGCAGGCAACCCTAAGCGGTGCGCCCGTTCAGCAATTTGCTGTAAGGATTCTTCACCGGAAACATAAAGCACAGGCACGCCCTGCCCGGCAATATTAGCGATGGCTTGCAGCAGTATGGTGCTTTTGCCTGCTCCTGGCGCACCGCCTATCAATACCACGCTGCCTTTGACAATACCGCCACCCAGTACGCGGTCGAATTCCGACATGCCGGTGGCAATGCGCTCCGCCTGAGCCAAATTTACGTTCGATAGTAATTTCACCTCCGAAACACTGCCCGCATAGCCTAAAGAACGGTTATTCCGGTCACTGGCGGCAGCGCCTAACCTGACTTCTTTGATGGTATTCCATTCGCCGCAACTGGTGCACTGTCCGCCCCAACGCGGGTAATCCGCACCGCATTGTTGGCATACAAAGGCGATTTTGTTTTTCTTGCTCATTAGTCAGATAGGTTTGGTCAAGAAAACGCTATCATCAAACTGCGTCCTTGTTTTTTCAACCAGTTACGCCTGTTTTTATAATCCGGTAAATGATCGGCAACCAATTCCCAGAACTGGCTGGAATGATTTTTGACTTTTATGTGGCAAAGCTCATGTACGACAACGTATTCCAATACTTCTTTGGGTGCCATTATCAGCAACCAGTTGATGTTTATATCGTTATGGATACCGCAACTGCCCCAACGGCTTTTTTGGGTCTTTACCGTAATCGAGCGTGGGAACAGTTGTTTTCTCAAAGCGTGAACCTGGATTATTTGTTCAACCAACGTCTTGGTTTGTTTTTTCATCCAGCGGCTTAGGGCTTCCCTGGTCTGATAATGATATTCATCGGGATTCATTGTTTGGGGGATATGGGCAATATAGCCGTCTGAAAACTCTATCTTGACCCGCTTTAATTTCGACGGCTTAACCGTTAACGGATAAAGGTTGCCTTGGTAAGCGATTTTTTCTCCAGGCTTATACTCTGCTGGTACAAAACTGCATTGCTGTGGGCTTGATGCCGCCATTTTTTTTAATGCCTGGGTAACCCACTGCTGTTTGGCCTCCACAAATTTATGCAGCTTATGCTCAGGTATTTGCCAAGGCGCAACAATTTCTACCTGGCCGGGCTTGACTACAATACGGGTATTGGAAACCCGCTGGCTGCGTCGGATACGATATGTGAAAGGCAGTGTAGTCGGCATTGGCAACAATACCTATACAGCCATTTTTTGTTTTACCGTATCACCGTCGGCAATTTGGCAATCTTCTAACGAACACATGGGGGTAGCCTCACAATTAATGCCGGCTTGATTAATGGCTTTTTGCATGGTTGCAATCTGTTCATCAAGCGAATGAATGTGGTCGAGCATATGGTTGATGGCATAAGCGACCGGATCCGGCATATCGGCTGTTGCACCGTAAGGGTCGAACCCCATTTTGCTGGCAATTTTGTCGCGCTCGGTTTTTTTCATTTGCGCTTCAGGTTCTTTTGCCAGCTCCGGGTTGGCCTCTAACCAACCGTACTGCGGTTTGTCCGCCCTGGCTTTCATGTCAATAACATGACCGGGAATACCAACCACCGTTGCACCCGGTGGAACCGGCTTAAGGATTACCGAATTTGATCCGATACGCGCGCCAGCCCCGATTTCTATCGGCCCCAAAACTTTAGCCCCTGCACCGATAACCACGCCATCGTGTAAGGTGGGATGCCGTTTGCCTTTGTTCCAAGTCGTGCCGCCCAACGTAACTCCGTGATACAAAGTGCAATCATCGCCGATTACCGCAGTCTCGCCGATAACCACGCCCATGCCGTGGTCTATAAAAAACCGCCTGCCAATTTGTGCGCCCGGATGGATTTCAATGCCTGTCAGCCAACGGCTGATGTGGGCAATAAAGCGCGCCAACCATTTGAACCCTGCATTCCAAAAGCCGTGGCTTACACGATGGATCAATACCGCATGAAAGCCTGGGTAGGCCGTAACCACTTCCAATACCGACTGCGCGGCGGGATCGCGTCCAAAGACACAATCGATATCTTCTTTTATCCTTTCTAACATTATCGGCTCCGATTATTATAAGTTTTATTGCCTTGGGACATCTTCAAAATGCCCCTGAGTATATCCAATTCCTTGGTGTCCAGTTGTATCCGGTTATAAATTCGGCGCAATCGCCGCATAATTGATTTCGATTTATCCGGGTGCATAAAGCCGATATCGACCAATGCCTGATGTAAGTGACCATAAAAAGACTCCATTTGTTCAGCGGTCGCCAAAGGAGATTCGCCTTTGTCGCCGATTTGGAGGGTTTCCTGCAATCCGGCTGCCACAAACAGTTCGTAACAAATTACCTGGACTGCGGCGGCAATATTCAAGGAACTGTATTCGCTGTTACAAGGAATCCGCAACAAATAGTGGCATAAGTCCAATTCATGGTTTTTTAAGCCGGAATTTTCCCTGCCGAACAGGATAGCCACTTTATTGCCTGGTTCATGGATGATAATTTTTTCCGCGCACTCACGCGGTGTCAGCTCCGGCCAGCTTATCGTCCGGCAACGGGCGCTAGTCCCTAAAACCAATTGGCAATCGGCAACGGCTTCAGTTAAAGTCGCGTACACTTTCGCGCCAGCCAAAATATCATCCGCCCCAGAAGCCCGTGCAGTCGCATCGGCGCTCGGAAAAATCTTGGGCTTGACTAGGCACAGGTTATCCATGGCCATATTTTTCATCGCCCTGGCAACCGCCCCGATATTGCCGGGATGCGATGTCTCGACCAGGACAACCTTGATATTGGATAGTAATGCTGGCATCGCTTAAAAAAGGGCTGAGTTTATCAAAAAATTTGTTATCCTAACCGTAGATTTTAACCGCTCATTATACAATCAACCTATGCAACCCATGCTCAATATCGCCATACGCGCTGCCCGTAGCGCCGGCGACCTAATACTCCGTTCATCCGACAATGTCGGCCAGCTCCGTATCGACCAGAAAGGCAAGAACGACTTTGCCAGCGAAGTCGACCGTGCAGCGGAACGGGAAATCATCAATGCTATTAAGACAGCTTATCCCGACCACGCCATTCTTGCCGAGGAAAGCGGGCAGCACCAGGGCAACGATTATGTCTGGGTGATTGACCCATTGGACGGCACCACAAACTTCCTGCATGGCTTTCCGCAATATGCGGTATCCATCGCTTTAAAACACAGGGGGCGGTTGGAAGTAGCCGTTATTTACGACCCCTTACGGGACGAATTGTTTACCGCAAAGCGCGGCGGCGGGGCAATGTTAAATAACCGCCGCTTGCGGGTCACCAACCAAATCAGCATGAAAGGCGCCTTGATCGGCACCGGCTTTCCGTTTAAAACGGACTTGCACCTCGAAGCTTATACCGGCATGTTCAAAGCCATTTCAATGCAAGCCGCCGGAATTCGCCGAGCGGGTGCAGCCGCACTGGACTTGGCTTATGTCGCCGCCGGGCGACTGGATGGCTTTTGGGAAATCGGCATCATGGAATGGGATATGGCGGCAGGAATTTTATTGATCCAGGAAGCCGGAGGAGTGGTCACCGACTTTTCTTTTAATGACAATTATTTAAAATCTGGCAATGTGATCGCTGGTAGCCCTAAGATGCACCAAATGTTGTATAAGTTGATTGAGCCGCATGTGACGGAGAATTTGAAGTAATTTGGAACACCATTCCGACATGGGCGACCACAAAGGATGGGGGAAGTGCGGTGGGCAAGTAGGAACTTGCAACGCTTGACGGAAGCCAGATGCCAAGGATCGTGTTTTGTTAGGTTAATGTGCTAACACAGCCCATACTTTACTGCCAGTGTCCATGCTGGCGGCCGAGATATTTTTGTTTGCTTCGCCGCGCAACAGGGATGCAGGAAATACAAGGGCATTTTTTTACAAAATAGACAATCCCCCTGAATGATGATATTTCCTTGATTCTGTAGTTTTCATCGCGGATACGGATACGGACATTGTCGCCAGTTAGGTTAAGCCTAGAGTGTTATCCTTCCGGCATCAGTTATCTGCTTTGGGCAAAGCAAAACCATCCTTAGACAGGTAGAGGACTGTGGTAGTCGAGCCGTCGCTTTCTTTGACTTGGTTAGCCATTATGTGTGGCAACTCTTGACCGATTTTCATGGGAAATTCCTCAATCTTTAACCCTTCGCTATTTGCGTCGTTCGCCAATTCTACCCGGCACATGCTGTTTCGGCACTCGACATCCACAATATCCTTCGAAGTCACATTATCATTGGCCAAAGCGTCATGCACTAAATTTTTTGTTTTTTCAGACCAGATAGGATCCGTGGTTTGTTGCTGAAATCCCGCTTCGAGCACCTCTCCTTGTTTTTTAATACGGTTATCCTCCTTGGCATGCATTTCTGTTAAATTTTGCTGGGCATTAGGCTGTTCTTGGACTGGAGTTTTGTTGGAAGCCGCTTTTTGTGCTTGCATATCGCTCCGTAAGGCTAGAATCTCCGCCCTGAGCCGGGAGACCTCGTTCCCCAAGGCGGCCACGTTTTCTTTCAGGTCTTCCTTGGCTGCAATCCCGTGAAGTTCAGGTTTTTCATTGGCGGACAATGGCGCTCCGGAGTTTTGGATGCCATCCTGCTTAGTTTCGCTATTCAGCGATAAATAAATGCCCGTTGACAAGGCCACAGCCCCGCCGATAAGAAATACATAAATTAATTTCATGGGTTTGTTCCTTGGTCGGTAACGTAGGTCAAGAAATAGGCTACTGCTTAAAAAGCAGATTCGATTCCAATGATCCTGCCTGTAGAATTAGGTGGTAAAGAACATAATACGACATGATTGGAGAAAGTGTCGACAGGCACCCCCAATAATGAAATATAAGTGTTAAAACCTGAAGTATTGGTAGTTGAACCCATGAAAGAACCTAAATAATCGTAACTATACAAGGTACAAGTTATGGATGTTGAAAATGGGTCTGTAGTTTTGTAGTCAACCAATACGCCACCGGTCGTTTGCCCTGGGGTATGGGTAACAACCAACGGGCAGATAACCATTCGCGCCGTGGTAGCCTTATTTCGTACTCCCTGAGTATTAATAACCAAGTCATTTTCCTGGTTTGCATTGAGGCTGTGGCATATTGAAGCATGATGGAATACAGTGGCTGCAAAAGCAACATTACTGGGAGCGAATACGCCAACAATGCTTGCGGCGAGTGTCATAACTAAAGCTATCGATGTTTTCATTTTGTTTCCCCAAATAGTTAAGCAATAAAATCAGTCTTTTAAGACTTTGGTTGGATTACAGGCCTTTTACAAAACGCATCGGAGGATGTGGTGGCAAAAAATATTTGTTGTAACCAGACTTTTCCGATCAGGCTTCATGATATCTAAACGACGAAATGATATCTGTGAAATTTCGCACTTGATTTATGTGAAATTTTGCACTTGGTCTATTAGATTGGGAATGAGTGTAGCTACTAGTTCTTTGGGAGTATATACGTATAAATACCTATATGACCGTTTAAATCAACTCAACAACCAATATGATGGGACAGTTTTAAGGCGCGAAACAGTTTCACTATCAGTACGATTTATAGATAAGATGGCCGTAAACATACTACTTACCTGTTTTGTCTGGCCTTTGTGGGTACAGCATAAAACCGCCGTTTCGTTATGAAGTTTTGCAATAGTTCCGGCCTAATCCGATGGGACGGGTTCGTTCCCGGTTCATAGCTGGTTATGGACAATGAAGTTTAAGAAACCCAAAGGGCATTACATCAGATAGGTTTGTACTACAACAAATAAGTTCATGTGCCGCATTGGGCACAGATCTTGGTCGCGTTTTTCAGGTACAAGCCTATATTGAAAATCATTTTCTTGTACTCGGCCCTGTAATGGGTACGCCATTGCCCATATAACCCAAAAAGTATTCCAGGTTACGTAACTCCAAACTTTGTTCGACAAAAGGCCCGGCTTTTATCTGCGTCAAACATTCGGCAAAGCGGCGGTGCAGGCTGCCCATTTCCCCCCATTTAAGGCGGTAAGTCGGCCAGTTGTTGGTATGTCCTAAGGACGCGCTCAGGATTTCAGAACGCAGTTTTTTTCCGGCATTTTGGATATGGCAGGTGGCGCAGGAAAAATTTAACTGGCCGTGCCGTTGGTAATAAAAGGCCTTGCCTTGTTCATAAGCTGACAGGGCGCGGGGGTCGTCTTCGGGTAGGGTTACGTCAATCGGCTTGCCACGTGTGGTGTAAACGAGGTACGCGAGGAGGTTAACCATCCCGTCCTTATCGTAAGGCAGGGCCGGTTCTTTCTGGCTAACCCGGCAGTCATTTAGCGCTTTGGCTAAGGTAATGACCTCGCCTTTGGTTTTGCTCCAAAGTGGGTATTGATTGGCGATACCGATGCCCTTATTGGGTAAGCAGTCGGCGTAGTGTTTTCCATTCGCGAACGGGGTGTTGAAAAGCTTTTCGCCTTCTTCGATAGCCGCTTCATATGGAGGGAATTCTTCAATCGCCGCCCAGGATTGCTTAGCGATGCTGTCAATTGCGTAAACGCCATTTGCATAGTCGTTTAACTTTAAGTTGGGGAAACGCTCTCGGTAATGTTTCCTGAAAGCCGTTTGGTCTTGTTCCGGTGTGGCAGACAAAGGCAGGGAGAGGATATAGGAAAATAGGATTACGCTAAGTCTTAGCCATAGTGGAATTCCATTGTATTGCCGTAGATGCTTTAAAGGGAGGGCGGCCATCTTATTTGCAAATACAACGATTAGGTAATCGTATGCTTTTCAGAATCTTTGTTGCCCAAATTGTCAACCCAATCGATAACGATTTCATCCCCCGGGTTGCCGCCTTTCAGCAGAAAAGCAAAGTAAGGGTCTTTGGAAATGCCTGCGCCCATGTTACAGGTAGCGACCACTTTACGGTTATGGGTAACGGTCAACACCTGGATGTAATGGGCAGGGATTAGTTTATTGGTGGTTTTGTCCTTGTTCCGGCCATGCTCCATGGGGTGGGAAATTAGGGTGCGGATTTGGGTATTGCCCTCTAGCCGTTTGGTGCGAATTTTTATGCTGGTCATGTTAACCCCCGCAGCCGCCGATGGTGACTTTTACTTTTTTCTTGACGCTGTAGCAGACTTTTTCGCCTTCGGCCAGGGCGAACACAAACGAAGAACTGGCTATTTTTAACCGTGCCGACAGAAAAGGCTCCAGCTCTGGCGTCAGTAACAGTTGAAGCGCCAACGGCACGGGATTCTGCTCAATCAGGAGCGCAATGTTAAGAATGTCTTTCAGGCTGCTGCTTACCGTAACCGGAACTAATGCGCCGTTTTCGGCGATTTCGGGTATGTTAAGGTCGATCTTATCGGTTTCAACAATAGGTTTGCCTTTGAGCAATTGCTTCAGGGTCGCATCGAACGAACCGGAAGCAAAATCGGCGGCTTGCCTTTCCGGGTGAGCTAGAGGGGATTCCAACAATGCCAGCCCTGCTGCACTGAATGCAACCGTTGTTTTCAGGAATTTTCTACGATTCACTTCCATAGCCATCTTCTTAAATGTAGAGAAAGATTATTTTATGCCCCAAAGATAGTCAACGACTTGGTCAATTTCTGTTTCCGTCAGGATTTTATTTTTGCCGAAAGGGGGCATGCTGGTTTCCGGGTTAAATTGGGTCGAATCCCAGATTTGTTCGCGGAGTTCTTGCTTGCTTTTAAATCGAGTTGAAAGCGCTTTTAGCTCTGGCCCTATGTTACCTGGGAATTCGCCATCTTCAATTACATGGCATGCAAGGCAATTACCTTTTTCACGGCTAAAGGCGATTTGTTTGCCTAGTTTAAGCGGCTTTTCCGGTGTTTTAGTTGCATAGGTGCAGGAGAACAAGCCCATAAACATTAGGGTTATAAAAACTTTCATGGTTTATTTAACTGTCGAATAAACATCGGTAAGCCAAAGCGGCCTGTTCAGGATCGCCGTCAAACACGCCTCCAATGACTGCCAGCAAATCCGCTCCGGCTGCAAGCAATTGCCCGCCATTCTCGGGCAGGATTCCACCTATTGCCACTACTGGGAGGCGTAATGCGGCTTTTGCTTTCCGTAAGGTATCGATATCGGCGGGTTTGGCCAACGGTTTTGAGGTGGAAGGGAAAAACCTGCCGAAAGCAACATAGGTAGCTCCCATGGTTTGCGCCGTCAGCGCCCGTTCGACAGAGTTATAGCAAGATACGCCGATGATGGCAGCATCGCCCAAACACTCCCTGGCTTCGATTATGTCGTTGTCATCCTTGCCTAGATGGACTCCGTCGGCTTTTGATTCGATTGCAAGCCCCACATCATCATTGATAATAAGCGGGACATTATATTCATGGCAGATGTTGGCCAATGCACGCGCAACCGTCAATGCATCAGTCGGGTTTTTATCGCGATATTGGATTACAGTTGCTCCGCCGCGGATAGCGGCAGCGACTTCTTCGAAAAGGATACCGGGTTGTTTATTTTCGCTTTGGGTAATGGCGTAAAGCCCACGAGACGGAAAAGACTTCATTCATCTTCCACCCAAAATAAGCGGTTGGGAATATACTGGCCTTTACCGGGCTGAAAGCCAGAGTTCAATGCATTCCAGGTATATTCCTGGGCTTCGGCGATTGCATCCAACGCCCCCAAACCTTGCGCCAATAAGGCGGCGATACCGGCGGCGAGCGTACACCCTGAACCGTGATAGCTGTAAGGCAATCGATTCCAGGCATAGGTTTCGTATAAGCAACCGTCGTAAAACAACTGGTTTTTAACTTCTGGGCTTGTTTCATGAGTGCCGGTAATCAATACGTATTCGCAACCTTTTTCCAATAAACAAAGGCCACATTCTGTCAGGTCACTTAACCCAGTCAATCTCCGTGCTTCCTCGCTATTTGGCGTCAATACGGTGGTACAAGGCAACAGGTTGTGGTTGATGGCATTGATTAACTCTTGGTTAGCTAAGTCGGTTCCTCCGCCAGCAGCAAGCACAGGGTCGAAAACAACGGGAATGTTTGGGTGCTGCTTTATGATGCTGTGGACTGCCAAGGCAATTTCTGGGGATCCAAGCAAACCAACCTTAATGGCTTTGACAGGTACGTCCGCCATTAGGATTGTTGCCTGGCTGGCAATATGGCCAGGATGTTGAGGAACCAATTTGGTTACATTCTGCGTATCCTGCTCGGTCAGCACAGTGACTATGCTAGTGGCATGGCACTGGTGGCTGGCAATTGTCTCAATATCCGCCTGGATACCTGCCCCCCCGCTTGGGTCGTGACCTGAAAAGGATAATACGACAGGGCGGGGTATCATTCAGTGTACGCTGTTTCACTAGATAGGTGAGCCAGCGTTACGGATTCCCTTTTTTAGGTATATAAGCAACCAATTGTCCTATCAATTTTCGGGAAATTTCTAAGATGGTTTTCCTTTTGATGATTACCAGATAGCTGAACAAACCAAGTATAAAACCGTAAAACAATTTGGTTGCCGTTGAGTCTTGTTGTGGCGCAGCCGCACTGCTTGCCCCCCCAGGTTGTACCGGCGCCTTTTGTATGGCTACTTTCGCTGGCTCGTAACCGGCTTTCATGTCGGGCAAGCCCAAGCTATGCCAAGCGTCGTAATCCTGCCAGATAGGGTATTCGCCTTTCCACATTTTTTTGGCGAAGTAGGGTTCTAGGCTCATACCATGGGACTTAGGGATGCCTTTCTCATCTATATAACCCTTGTAAACAACTAGGCTGATATCGCCGCCTTCGCCGATCCCATTGGTCGTAAAGGATTTTTCGACATGGTCATGGAACATCCAGATACCTTGGCCGAAACTGTGCAGTCCGTCATCGACACCGCTCAATTCCAGGTCGATACGTTGTGCCGGCACCATACCATGGACATCTCGGGTTATATAGGAACTAGGCCCATTATCTACACCGTCATAATGTGTAATAGTCGGTTTATGCCCATGAATATGCAAGGCGAATTCGTCCGTGTGACCGTTCAAAATGCGGAGCTTGACTTTTTGGTTCTCTTCCATATGGATCAACGACTCCCTCAACGTGTAGGGGAAAGACCGCCCATTCAACATGTAATAGTCATCCGTCGCATCCGTGGTGTCGTATTCCATGTTCATGTGTTTTGCAATCAAGCGCGGATCAGTGGCTGATCTGGCAACGACTTCATGCAATTCTTTATCCACTGATTGGTAATGCAAATCGTATTCCCTGGCGTACTTCTCCAAAACGGCTACGGAAGGATGGCGCACTTGCCCCCCGCCGACATTAAACGTTTGCACCCAGTTGTTGGGACGGTTTTCCTCAACGACAAAAATACCCTGCAAGCCCATTGGGATGTGGGTATGCGGTTGCACATGGCAGTGGTAATACATGGTGCCGGGTTGGCGTGGCTTGATCACATAGGTTTTAGATTCGCCAGGCATGGTATCCATGTTACTGGTTTGGCCAACCCCATCGTTACCGGAACCGCTATGGTCCATAAACGGATGGTCTATCCCGTGAAGATGGATGGAATGGGGCAAGTAGTGGGTGTTTTGTAAGACAATCCAGATTACATCGTCTTGTTCAACACGAATGACAGGGGAAGGCGCCCGCAGCAACGGATTGGCTATCGGTTCATATAAGCTACGGGTAGACATGTCCCTGGTTTTGGGTGCAAACACCCAAAAAGTCGGTTGTATGCCGGGGGCGATGTCAAAAGTAGTGATGGGCTCTTTAACATCCGGCGAGCGCCCGTTGATTTCGACCACTTCCAACTTTATGATGATTTTGTCCGGATCGCCGTCCTTGTCCAAGTCGTCCGACATGGTTATCGCATCGGAAGCCAGTTGGGTGGCCATGAGCGTTTCCATGGAGATATTGTTGGTGCCCTTGACAAAGGCGGCAATATCGGCCGGCGAATCAGGCTCGCACAACGTCGACTCTTGTATTTTTACGCCGTCGATGACTTGTTCTTTGCGGTCTTCGGGGGAACTTAAGTTAGAACAAACTTGTTCTACAGGCCCTATGTCAACTTTAGCCGATGGCGGCAAATCGGTAGCTGCTGCGGTGGAGGAATAAATAAGCAGTAGCAGGATGCTGCCCAATAAATTGGCGGTAGGTTTTTGTTGCATAGGATTGCCTCGGTAAATCACGCTAATTTCTAATGCTGCCTATAAGGTAGCGTCAAATTATTATTTTATTCGGCTATTTTATCCGATTATCTGTAATATGAAAGTAGAGACTTACAATCCGTTCAGAACTGACTTGCAAACACGCCAATAACCGATGCCGCAAGAACCTGGGCCGTGTCAATAAAAAGTAAATGAACCAAAAATTGGAAGGCAACTAAAACCCAATGAGGATTGTCCAAAATCAATTTTTGATTTAAGTACACAAGGAACAATTTATCCGATGGCTTACATTTGTTATATAAAACCGCAGCCAATTCGGAAGCAAACTTCCTGTCCACACTCCTGGTTTATCCTTGAGGCAATCCCGTCATAAATGTTTTTTAGGCAATGGCAGTGGCTCATTGGCATTAAGTCGGCATGGATTTTAAATTAAGCTTCTTGTTGATTTGGTCTGCTTCAAGCTTAAGCGGTTGGTGCCTTATATTTCATAAAGATAGCCGTTCACAATAACCTCTTGGCGGCGCATACAGCCCGCAATATAAAAAAAAATTCATTGCCGCATCGGTTTTTTTATATATAGCTTTGACACAACCCTATCTCTCGTGTTAAAAATTACATCGTTGAATAATACTTCGACAACCTACTCACAGCATTTGTTGAGTCGTTCCCTCGCAAGAGGGGGATAATAAAATATTAATAACTATAGAGGATTTTAAAATGGCTGAAGCACAAGAAAAAGACAATACCTGGGCATGGGTTGGTTTTGCAATCGCTTGTATCATCTTGTTGGTTGTATTGCTGAAGAAAGATGAAACCAAACATTTGCAAAGTGGTGCAGTAGCGGCTAGTAACGCAGAAATTGATGCTAATCTGGCTAAAAGACACGGTCAACTCGGCGCAAACAACGTAGCCAAATAAGGCTTGGAGACAGAGTACTGCCCTTCTGGATCGATCGATTTGATTGTGGAAAGGAAGGGCAGTATATTTACCTGAAGCGTTTATTCCCTTGATATAAATTTCCTTCCTAACACCAAACGTTTATTCAAGCCCCTTCAACCGGGCAACCTCCTCTTCGAGCATTTTTACCTTTTTGATTAATTCCGGCAATTTGCTGATGGCGATTTGCTCTTTGTAAGCCGTTTTCTTGTCCTTGGCAGGACTGCCAAATACGTGGGAACCTGCAGCCACATCCCCCGCAACACCGGAACGAGCCAAAACGACGGCTCCTTGTCCGATAGTGACGTGATCCGCGACTCCAGAACTACCCGCCAGGATTGCGTAATCCCCGATGGTGCAGGAACCGGAAACCCCGGTATGCCCGCACATGATAACGTGTTTCCCAACTTTATTGTTGTGGCCGATTTGGACAAGGTTGTCGATTTTGCTACCCATGCCTATGGCCGTGCTTCCTAATGCGCCACGGTCTATACAGGTATTGGCGCCAATTTCGACATTATCCTCAATGACTACGTTGCCGACTTGGGGCACTTTGACGTGGGCATGGTTCCTGAACTTGTAACCAAAACCGTCGGCGCCAATAATGGCGCCTGAATGGATGATGACATTATCGCCAAGGACAGTCCCGTCATAGACGACGGCATAAGGGTGGATGTGGCAGTTTTTCCCTATCGACACATGATTGCCGATGTATGCACCCGCTAATATTGCTGTATTGTCACCGATTACCGACTGTTCACCGATAACGGCGTAAGGGCCGACAAACAGCCCATCACCTAAGCTCGCGGTTTCGTCAATACAAGCGTTACCGGCAATTTGGCTTTTGTATTGCTTGGCTGGATGCAATAATTCGACCGCTTTGATAAAGCCCATTTCCGGGTCGGCGCAAACCAGTAATGCCAAGTTCCCTGGAGAATCCCCAACATCAAAACCTTCCGCAATAAGGCAAGCCGTTGCCGTTGAATCTTTAAGGTAACGGGTGTATTTGGCGTTTGTCAGTTGCGTGACTTGGCCCTGTTGGGCAGAGGTAATGTCTGACGCGGAATAAATCAATGCGGATGGGTCGCCACCCTGAATACGGGCATTGCATAAGGTCGCGAGTTCTTTTAAAGTAATGGGCATAGCATCCTCTGTCTTTTTTGTGTCTAGTGTAACAAATATCTCTTGCAGGTTAGGCCGTTAATCGGGTTTAAGTTTTGGTTGGCAATTTAACTGGTTGCGGGGTAATTCGATTGGCAAAATTTAGATATCAGACTTTAAATCGACGTTCTGGCGACCCAATCCTGTAATCGTTACCGCCGTCCTTACTTGTCGGTAAACTAATTGACTGAAGGCTTGCGGTAATTATTTTCTTAGCCAATGCCCGGATTTGCCACCCTCTTTTTCCAGGAGCCGGACGGATTGGATGACCATGCCGCGGTCCATGCCTTTGCACATGTCATAAATTGTAAGCAAGGCAATTTGGGTGGCAGTTAGGGCTTCCATTTCCACCCCTGTCTGCCCTATCGTTTTGACAGTCGTTTGGCAACGCACCCTGTTGAATTCAAGTTCCGGGATAAGGTCTATTTCGACATGGGTTAAAGATAGCGGATGGCAGAGCGGAATCAACTCTGAAGTTTTTTTGCAGGCCATGATACCGGCGATCCTTGCTATGCCGAGGACATCTCCTTTTTTATGGCCCATCTCGATAATCTGTTTTAAGGTATTTTGTTGCATCTCAATATAACCTTCGGTTATCGCAATGCGTTCGGAGTGCGGCTTTTCACCAATATCAACAATGTGGGCTTCACCAGCTTGATTAAAATGCGGAGTCTGTGTCATTTATAAATTCAATTTTCTTTTAAAACGGTTAAAGTTAACATGTTTATTATGATAATTGTGTGGCTAGCGGAATAATCATGTCAATTAAAGTACGATATTTTGCAAGTTTGGGCGAGCGTCTGGGTCGGTCAGAATACGACTTGGAAGCCGCCCAAACGATGACGGTACGGGATGTCTGGAAACATACCGTACCAGGCAATTCGATTCCCGAAAATGTGCTGGCAGCGGTAAATATGGAATATGCCGACCTTGATTGCCAAGTACATGACGGCGATGAAGTGGCGTTTTTCCCCCCGGTTACCGGAGGATAAGATGAAGGTTAAGATATGTCCGTCGGCATTTAATCCCTGGCAAGAAATACAAGACTATCAAGATAGGGCCTTAAACACTTCCGTTAAATTTGGCGCAACCAGTATTTTCATAGGCACCATGCGCGATTACAACGAAGGTCTTGGTGTACAAAGCATGGTGCTTGACCATTATCCCGGAATGACGGAAAAGCAGTTGGAAAAAATTATTGATGAAGCCGCAAACAATTGGCAACTTATCGATACTTATGTCGTACATCGAGTTGGAGAAATCCGGCCTAACGACCCGATAGTGTTGGTGGCGGTATGGTCAGGGCACCGTGGCGATGCGTTCGATGCCTGCCGTTTTATCATGGAGGCCTTGAAATCGACGGCGCCGTTCTGGAAAAAGGAATTGCTGGCGTCAGGCCAAACACGATGGGTTGAAAAAAACACCAATGGTTACCGGAAGACTGAGCCTTGATGCTTGCCAATAGGTTAGCTATTCATATCAGATTAATGAGCTGCTTATTTTTAGTAAGCTTCAGCACCGTATTGCTAGCCGACAATTTCACCTCATTAACGCCAACATTGCCAGCCTGGACAGCAAGGGAAGTCGCGGTTATCGTCAATGACGACGATAAGTTAAGTGTCCAGGTCGCCAAGTATTACCAGGCAAAAAGAAACATTCCACCCGGGCAGATAATCCACGTGAGCTTTAAACCGGGAATTCAATCCTTATCCCAAGAGCAATTTAAAACCATAAAACAGCAAGTCGATGAGCAAACGCCCTCTCATGTCCAGGGTTATGTGCTGACATGGCTATTGCCGTTCCGGGTTGATTGTATGTCGATCACAACCGCTTTTTCCACGGGCTTCGATAAGGCTTTTTGCGCACAAGGTTGCAAAGAAACACGCCATAACCCTTATTTTAATTCAATCAGTAAAATGCCGTTTGAGGATTTCGGCTGGCGGCCGACAATGTTGTTGGCGGCAAAAGATTTTAAAACCGCAAGGCAACTCATTGACCGTGGCATAGCGGCGGATTATTCGCAACCGAAAGGTTCGGCCTATTTGCTGAAAACAACTGATGTTGCGCGTAGTTCCCGCGCCGCTTCCTTTCCGGAAGTGGCGAAAAAATTCAACGATATCTTCTCCACGACTTTCCAGGAAAAAAACTTTATTGAAGACCGGGAGGACGTTATGTTCTATTTCACCGGTGTGATGCACGTACAAAAAATCAAACGGAATACCTTTTTGCCGGGCGCTGTGGCTGACCATTTGACCTCGACTGGCGGTGTATTGGTAGGAGGAAACCAGATGTCCATCCTTGAATGGATAGAAGCCGGGGCGACCGGAAGTTACGGTACAGTCGTCGAACCCTGCAATTTCCCTGAAAAATTTTCAAACCCGGGTGTCTTGATGAATTATTATCTTAGGGGGAATTCGTTGATTGAAGCATATTGGAAAAGCGTTGCCGAACCCGGCCAGGGCATTTTTATCGGGGAGCCTTTATCCAAACCTTTTGCCAAAAAGATCAACCGCCACTAAAAAGCGGGTTTATCTTCCAAGGCCTTATAGCGCTCGATGCTTGTAAGGATCTCTTCTTTTGCATGGTCTATCCCAAACCAGCCTTCAATTATTACCCATTTGCCAGGCTCCAGGTCTTTATAATGCTTGAAAAAGTGGGAGATTTTCGCCAACTGGTCGGCAGGAACGTCTTTATACGTGCTGACACTATTGTAAGATGGGGTTAGCTTGTGTACAGGCACGGCCAAAACTTTACTGTCTTCGCCTGATTCATCGATCATTTTAAGCAACCCAATCGGGCGGCAACGGATGACGGAGCCGCTAAGCACCGGATCGGGCGAAATGACCAAAACATCAACGGGGTCGCCGTCGCCAGAAAGGCTTTGGGGGATATACCCATAGTTGGTTGGGTATTGCATGGCAGTGCCCATAAAGCGGTCGACGGTCAGCATCCCGGTCTGTTTATCGATTTCGTATTTTACCGGACTGCTATGGGCTGGGATTTCGATCACGACATTGATATCCATAGGGACATTATTTCCGCTAGTGACTTTCATGGGTAGTGCACTTCCTTATTGAATAGTAGAATCATTGTATTATAACAGTTGCCGTTGACGCTGGGACAACCCATATGCAAGGACATTTAAGAAAAATGCGCGCCAGACCGGACCAGCCGGTACAATATGAGTTGTTGTTGAGCGACCAGTCCGTACCCCTGAATCCATTGGTCGGTAAGCCCATCAAACTGGTTTACACCGGAAAGATAAGTTGCGTCCATTGCGGCAGGGCAACCAAAAAAAGTTTCAACCAGGGTTATTGTTACCCTTGTTTTATCTCGCTGGCCCAATGCGACATGTGTATCCTGAAACCCGAAACTTGCCACTACGCCGCCGGAACCTGCCGTGAACCGGCTTGGGGCGAGTCCTTCTGTATGCAAACCCATTACGTATACCTGGCCAATTCCAGCGGCATCAAAGTGGGCATCACCCGCCAGAACCAGATCCCAACCCGCTGGATAGACCAGGGCGCAGTGCAGGCTTTGCCTATTTTCAAGGCGCAATCGCGCCATATAAGCGGTTTGGTTGAAGTCATTATCGCCAAACACATCAGCGACAAGACCAGTTGGCAACAAATGCTGAAAAATAATGTCGAGGCAATCGACCTGGCTGCGAAACGGGATGAATTGATGTCAACCTGCCTTACCGAATTGGCCGACATCACTCAACGCTTTGGGGAACAAGCCATTGAATTCTTGCCGGACGGTCAAGCGGTCGAACTTCATTATCCCGTCAACCGTTATCCCGACAAGGTCAAATCCTTCAATTTGGATACCAACCCCGAAGTGTCGGGCATCCTGGAAGGCATCAAAGGCCAGTATTTGTTGCTGGATACAGGGGTGATTAACCTGCGTAAATATTCGGGGTATGAGCTTGAGTTTTCTGTGTCTGATAAAGCTGATGAATTGTTACAATGAGTAGCCTGGAAAAAAGTTTGCGGAGTCCTGAGATTTGCGGCTTCGATATCCTATATGTCGTAAGCAATGTGGACTAAAATGCTCGGATATTAATTAAATCCAAAAATTTACTTATTAATGAATAATCTATCGATATTTTTGAGTTCTACATGTTACGACATGAAAGCGTTACGTGAACTTGTGAACACTGAAATTACTAGGTGGGGACACAATCCAATTCTAAGCGAATACCCAATTTTTCCTGTATCACCCGACCTGACTAACGTTGAGAATTGCAAAAAGGTTGTACGTGAAAGTGCCGATGTTTTTGTGTTAATAATTGGCGGCAAACGTGGTTCGCTTGACCCATTGACTGGACGTTCAATCGTAAATGTTGAATATTCTGAAGCTAAGTTGATTGGACTGGATCGAATAGTATTTGTAGACAGTCAAGTTTGGAATTTACTTTCGCATTATGCGCGTAATCCTGATGCAGATTTTTCGTCAATTGTCGATCATCCGGACGTTTTCCGATTTATCGAAGATATTAAGAATGAAAACAAATGGATTTTTCAATTTAATCAGACAGATGAAATATTAAAGACTCTTAGACATCAATTATCTATTCGGTTTCGGGATTTAATTTTACGTGCGCGAGCTAATAAGCTTACTATGATCTTGCCCTACTTACACGGACACCCTGCTAAGCGACTTTTTTGGTTTCAAAC
>CAYSYU010000040.1:0-23920 GCA_964435245.1 uncultured Methylomagnum sp. | reverse complement strand
ACAACTCCACTGGAGCTGAGCCATCCTATTTTACAGGTATCAGGCGGGTTGTCAAGAAATGGAAAAGTTATTTTTAGATAAAAGATTTTTAAAACGATTTGAGCAACTTGATTATCCAGGCGCTATCAAAAATAATTATTCTATAATTCAGGGCATTAATAAAAAATGCGACTGAAATACCACACATACCTTTGGATCATTGTTTGCATGGCTTGACGAAAACTTGGATTGAGTGGGGGCTTAGGCACGTTGGGAATAGCGGTTTGATGGGCCTATGTTTCGGACGACTTGTCTCCGGGTTGTTTTTAGGATATTACATCTTTGCCCTTGGCTTGCATTATGGCTCCAACCTGCCCTCGGGTTTATTTTTGGACATATATATTTCGAGACCTTTGCACGGACAGCAGAAACTGCGGCAGAATGGTCAAAAGCCGGTTTTTTTAAATAGGCGTTGGCCTTCATGGGTATTATTCGGCTGAAATACGCATCTATCTGTCAATCTTTCATAAAATCTGGGTTCTTGTCCGCCTTTTTGCCCCCATTGGACGGAATCATCCTGCAAACGTCAGCATTTCGGCCTGGACTGCCACGCCGCGCTTGATATTGTAGGCCATCGCCGCCAGCATGAACCGGGCTTGGTTTGATGTGGCTACACTAAACCGGACACATTCCTTAAAATATCTGAAAAAAGGAGTGTCCAACAAAGGGTCAAGAAAAACCGAAAGTCTATACGGCTGAATTTAAGGAATCAGCGGTAAAATTAGCCCATGAATCATCCAAACCAATCGCCCAAACTGCAAGGGATATTGGCGTCAATGAAAACACGCTGCATACCTGGGTCAGCAAATACAGTCGAGCGGTTGATAATAAAAAGGCGATGCGTACTGACGATCATTTATATGAAGAGTTAAAGCGACCCAAAAAAGAGGTTGCCCAACTGACCGAGGAGCGCAACCCATTGAATCTCCAGCCGCGTACTTTGCCAAGGAACACCAGTGAAGTACGCGTGGATCAGGGAGCATAACGACGAATTTGCCATAAATTCCATGTGCCGGTTCATGGGGGTTTCCAAAAGCGCTCATTATGGATGGCTGCAGCGAAAACCCACACACCGTGAACAGGGCGATGACAAGCTAACGCCGATTGTCCAATCGATATTTGCTAAAAGCCGGGCAACCTATGGCACCCGGCGAATCAGGCAAGCCTTGCTGGGTTAACGTGTTGCGGAACCGCCAGATCGTACTGTGGTCGGGTACGCCTTCGCTCAGCGCTAACTTGATGAAGCGCCGGAACATCAAGTCCCGCGCCAGTTGCTTCTCCAGCCCAGGGTCACTCAAGCCATACCAGCCTTGCAACAACAAGGCCTTGAACATCAACAGGGGTGGCCACGCCGCCTCGCCTTGCTTCTTGGCATGGATGCCCGCCATCAGCTTCGCTATCGCTCTCCAGTCGATGCCATACAGCCCTTCCAAGGCTTCGTGGTGCTTGACAAGGGCATCGCTCAAGCTGGTTTGGGTCAAATCCTTCCAGGACATAGGTATTGCTCAGACTTTAATAAAGGCTTATTTTACCAATTTGGGGGCTTGGGTTCGCGCAAAGGTCTCGTTTTAATTTGGATCGATATTCATTAAACGACTGACCGCTTTGTGACAATGGAACTAATTGAGGGGAATAAAAACAATAAAAAGCAATAGATTTTCAGGTAAATCGACACCCAATTGACTGCACAGATCCCTCGCTCCCAAAAAGTTGATTTCGAAAGCACCAATATCACCCCGATGTAGTCATTGCCTTTACAATCCTAACCAGGATAGGTTCACTACGTAACGGTTTTTTAGATTTACGCAGTATTAATTACCAAAAGCCCTTAACAATTACTTGCCATAAAACAGCCATGCCTGTCCACAATTGCCGATAAATTCTTAAGGAAGGTATTTTTTTATCAAATCAATAGCCGGTTTCTAGCTTTCTGTTGTATTTTACATTGTCAAAAATTTAAGAAGGAGACTAATCGTTAGCGATTTTGCCTTGTTAAGTTTTATTTTTTGAATTGAAACCTTACAAATCCCCTAGCGGCCCGTTATTAAGGGAATTGTTTCATCTAAATAAAACTCCAAACATTTCGCAGTTAAGTCGCTTTCATTGTATCTCGAGATTTCTTAGGGAAATACTATTGCTCTAACAAAGATATTGCAAAATCAAATAGATTGGTGATCCCTATAGAAAAATCCTCATTAGCACGGTTAGGGGCGACTTCGTTGTTTATTTTTATAGCTTAAGGCCAAATTGAACAAAATAGCATCTGTAAAATCAGCGCAATTGCAGCAGTTGTTTTCCGCTAGCAAAAGGTCATTGGTTACCAGTACATTGCTTGCAGTTATTCTTGCCTATATGCAGCGGGACGTGATTCAACCGACAGTGGTTGTATTTTGGTTAATGCTGATTGTAGTGATTGCTATTTGCCGATTTGCGCTGCTTAAAGCATATCAACGGGCTGCAGTGGATGATGGCGATCAGATAAATAACTGGTTATTACGGTTTCGGCTTGGCGTCCTTGCTGTAGGCGTCGTATGGGGCTCGGCAGGATTTTTACTGTTCACTGCCCAAGATACCCAGCACCAGATGTTTCTGATCTTTATGCTGGCCGGCCTGACGGCAGGAGGCGTGGTTTCATTTTCGCCAGACCTTGTTAGCGCAGTAGTATTTTCCCTTACTTCTCTAGTGCCAATTATTACACGCTTCTTTATCGCTGGTGACAAATTGTCTATAACGATGGGAATGGCCGGTACACTGTACCTTACTTATATGGTCATCAGCTTGCGGCACATAAACCGTACAACCACTGAAAACATTGTTTTACGCCTTGAAGCCCTCTCTCGTGAAGAAGACATAAGGGCCAGCGAGGAACGTTATCGCTTATTGCTAAACCATTCGCCTGTTGGCATTTTTCGTTACGACCGAAATTTTACCATTACCTACTGCAATGAGCGTTTAACCGAATTATTCCGCAACCCAAATGAAAGTCTAGTCGGGTTGGAAATAAAAAGCCTTTTGGACCGTCCAATCCTTTCAGCCGCCAGGAAAGCCTTGCAAGGGGAAATTGTCCAATATGAAGGCCAATATTCCCCGTCATTTCTACACGCCAACCTGTGGATAGAAATGACCTGTGCGCCGTCCCTTGATGCCACAGGGGCGATAGCGGGTGGAATCGGCATCGTCAGGGACATCACTAAAAACAAGCTGGCGGAAGAAATGCTACGTATCAACGCCATCGCATTCGAAACCCAACTTGCGATGATTGTCACCACGCCCAACTTCATTATCCTGCGCGTCAATCGGGCATTTACCCAACTGACCGGCTACAGTGCGCAAGAAGTGATCGGCAAAACGCCAAGAATGCTCAGATCTGGCCGTCACGATAAGGCATTTTTTCAGGGCATTAGGAAGACCCTTAAACAAACCGGGAACTGGCAAGGCGAAATATGGAATCGCCGCAAAAACGGCATGATCGATGCCGAATGGGTAACGATATCCGCAGTCACCAATCCTGACGGGAAGATTACTCATTATGTCGGGACATTCTCCGACATTACCGAAAATAAGGACGCCGTTGCGGAAATTCACCGTCTGGCGTATTACGACCCGCTTACCCATTTGCCGAACCGCAGGCTTCTGCAAGATAGGTTATCCCAAGAATTGGCCGCTTCGATCCGCAACAGCCTGCATGGGGCAATCCTGTTCCTTGACCTGGACAACTTCAAATCCCTTAACGACACCCGGGGCCACGATGCGGGGGATCAATTGTTGGTCGAAGTTGCGCGCCGCCTTCGCGCTGAAATACGTGAGGGCGACGTTGTGGGGCGTTTAGGCGGGGACGAGTTCGTTGTTCTATTGGAAAATTTAAGCGCAGAAGCCGATGAGGCAGCCATATTTGCGAAACAGGTAGGGGAAAAATTGTTAGCCACTCTCGCTCGGCCCTATATTTTCGACGGTTATGAATTCCATTGCACAACCAGTATCGGCATTAGGCTTTTTCGTGAGCACGAAACCGTTGAGGAACTGCTAAGGCATGCCGATTTAGCGATGTATCAAGCCAAAATGGCGGGGCGTAATACCCTGCGTTTCTTCGACCCAGCCATGCAAACTATAGTGACCGCCCGGGTCGATATGGAGAAAGATTTGCGTAACGCGCTTGAACAAAACCAGTTCAGGCTTTACTTCCAATCGCAAGTGGCCCGTAACGGGAAAATCGTGGGAGCGGAAGCGCTTTTATGCTGGCAACATCCTGAAAGGGGTTTGGTCTTACCCGAAGAATTTATAAATTTGGCGGAAAAAACCAGCTTGATACTCCCAATAGGACAGTGGGTGTTGGAATCGGCCTGCACTCAACTTAAAATATGGCAAGGTGATACGTGCACCAAGCATCTCCAGCTTGCCGTGAATGTCAGTGCGCGCGAGTTCCGGCAAATGGATTTTGTCGCACAAGTACGCCAGTCGCTAAGCAAGAATGAGGTTAACCCTGACCTGCTAAAGCTCGAGCTTACCGAAAGCTTGGTTCTCGACAATATCAGCGCAACAATCGCCAAGATGCATGAGCTCAAGGAAATTGGCGTACGCTTCTCTTTGGACGACTTCGGCACCGGATATTCATCGTTTTCCTACCTGACGCAATTGCCATTCGACCAGTTAAAGATAGACCGATCCTTTGTGCGCAATATAAGCACAAAATCCAGGGATGGGATTATCATACAAACCATCATCGGCATGGCCCGCAACTTAGGGATAGAAGTCGTTGCCGAGGGTGTAGAAACGGAGACGCAATATGCCTTTCTCGAGCAATATGGCTGCCCAGTTTACCAAGGTTACCTATTCAGCAGACCTGTATCGATAAAAAAGTTTGAACAATTAGTGAAGTTCAACTGCCAGCAGAGCGATAATACCTAAAAACTCGGAATAAATCCTTTCATTAACCAAACATTGCTTAGCTTATGGATTCGGCCTTGTGAAGTATTAAGTTTCCGTTCGCCTGTCGAAAGGCATATGTGCTTCGACTAGCTCAGCACGAACGGTCCAGGCTTTAAAAGGCCGAATCAGTAGTTGAATTTAGCCTTTCAAGGCACACGCTATTGCCGATAAGTTCCACCCTTAATATCCAAAAGCCGTTTCTGTGCTTCAAAATGGCGATCGATATAGCCTAATTCGAATCGTTCATGGTGAGTTTGGGCGGCAACTTTCTCAATCATTTCTGTTGTAAGCTTCGCCAAAGGTTGGCCTGTGCCCATTGCCAGCACCTGGGTTTGGGCGACTCGCTCGATGAAATACAGGTCATCGAATGCTTGGGCTACCGTCGGCGCCGCCGTGATTACCCCATGATTGCCAAGAAACAATACTTCCGCGTCTCCAAGCATTCTTGCCATTCGTTCGCCAACCGAGTCCGATAAAGCCACACCATCATAATCAGTGTCGTAGGCGACTCGACCGTAAAATCGGCAGGCAGTTTGCATGGCCCATTCGATACGGCCGCCTGCAATCATGGTTAAGGCAGTGGCATAAGGCTGGTGGGTATGCATCAAGACGCGGGCTCGGGGTACTAGACGATGGATCGGTGCATGGATGTGGTGTGCCGACGGCGAAGGTTCGCCATCGCCCCAAACGACTTTACCTTTGTAATCGCAGACTATCAGGCTTGAAGCCGTAATCTCCGAAAAGTGCAGGCCGAACGGATTGACCAAAAAATGTTGGTTATCGGGCAATACAGCAGAAAAATGATTGGCTATCGCTTCGTTTAGCCCATATGCCACGGCCATATGGAAGGCGGCAGCCAAATCCACCCGTAGATTCCACTCGGCTTCACTAACATTCAACATGGGAACTTTACCATTAAAGGAAGGCACATAGTTTTACCCCTAAGCTGTAACGGTAAAATTTTAAGATGTTTTCAGCTAGAGTCAATCAACATTACGAGCCCTCACCGGGATGCCCGCATTATGTCCTTTAAATAAGCTTCGAGACCGTTCATGAATCTCTTTAGCTATCGCCCCTGTCGGATCCGGCGGCAAATAAGTCCAAGATTCGAAGTGGCCAGTCAATAACTTGGCCGCACCGTATTCGATAAGCTTGCCAACAATTTCCCGATGGTAACATTCGGTAGCGTTCTCGCTAAGGTCTGCCAATATCGGCTTTCCGGTAAATGCGGCTTCCGAACACATGGAGAGGGAATCGCCGGTTACAATAAACAGATCCGCATAGGCAAGCAATGCATGGTAGAAACTGACCTCAATTGCTTCCCAATCGAAAAAAAAATGCGTCACACCTGCAAGCCCGTCCAACAAGGCGTTTAACGCAGCATCAGGTGTCCGGCGGCTATTCGTTATTACAATTGCGCCGTTCAATTCCGTGCCTATTTTAGCGATACGCTCAGCCAAATATCTTGCATGGGCTTCGGTGAAGCCATTACAGTAACGGGTATTCCCTCCAATCAGCAGGCCGATTATTGGTTTTGGCAATGAATTGAAGTAGCCTGCATGTTTTTGGGATGCCGCCGCCAGATGGTCACGGGTCAGTTGATGCGGGACTCCGGTCAGGGTGACGATATTGCCGCCTTCCAATTGCGGCGAAGCAATCAGGTCGTATTCGGCTAATCGGGGATGGCGTTCGTCCGGAAGAATGGAAGCGAGATAAATGTTGAACAAACGTCCGTCAAAAGGCATCCGTAAATCGGCGATTTCTGCCGTGGTCTCTTCGCCGGTACCGCTAATGATGAATAACGGCGGATTGCCTTCCTTACTATCGGCTGCATATTTCTCTAGCAGCAATTTTTGATAACTGCGGGCATCTCCGTTAGGCAACGGGATAAACTCATAACCGTATCCTAATCGCTCGGCCACCCCTTTCCGGGCATGGAGTTCACCAGTGTAGGCGCTATCCACTACCCAAACCAACGGCTGTAAGTCACTTCGTGTCGGGGGTGTCATTGTTCAAATTCGTCCGCTCAAATCCTGTGCGGCAATCGCGCCATCGGCAATGGCGCTCGCGACCGACTGGTGCTTGGGGTTGCTGACATCGCCTATCGCATAAACCCAAGGGATGGAAGTGCGTTTGGCTGGGTCTGTGGAGATATATCCGGATTCCTTGGCCATACCGGATAATGCTGGGCAAGTATCCAGGAATTCACTATTGGCGGCAAAGCCGGTACGGATGAAAACCCTATCGACTTGAATTCGGTCATCAATGCCATTAACGTCCTGTAAATTGATTTCAATTTTCCCATTATCTTGACGGAATGCAGTCACCCTTGCGCCTGTCCGTTCTGTTACAATCTCTTGTTTTATATAATTTTCTATCTCATTTCGTATCGCAACCCTGGCCTTATGGTTGGAACGTATCAGCAAGTAAACCCGGGCGCCAGCCAAGGCAATATCTTTCGCGGTATAATGCGCATTGTCCCCACCGCCGATAACAGCAACGGTTTTTCCATTTAACTCGAGTAATTTGTCAAGGTGGCCCAGAGGGAAACAGGAAATTAGCCCCGCATCGGAAAGCGATTGGTAACCAGGGATAGCCCCAAAAATTTCATGGCTTAATACCCTTAGACCCGTGGCAATCACCAAAGCCATTACCGAGATTGCACGGAAGCCCCCACTTTGGTCGATAAGCAACTCAAAACCCGTTGAGACCGCGGAAACAGAGAGCAAATGGGCTTGGCACAGCACCTCGATTCCCTCTAAATTGATATGCGCGGCGTAGATATCCGCAAGTTCCTGGCTGGTTTTCCCTGGAAAACCCAATACCCAGCGATTGACCCGATTTAAGCGCAACATTTGTCCGCCGAGTTTACTGCCCTGCTCCGCGATAACCGGTGCAAAACCTAAGTGCTTTAACCACAAGGAACAGGACATGCCCGCGACACCACCGCCGATAATGCCAATCATTTTGGCGTTGGCGGACGATTGCATCATGCTGATTGCAAGAAATAGTATTTGGCGGCCTGAAAAAAAATTGCGGCCTTTATCAAAGACACACGGAGAATTGGATTTGTTCTGGATAACATGGCTTTGTCCCCTTTTTTGGAAGTTGTCCGTTAAGTCAGCCTTTTTCCCAACTCCACTTTATCTTAATTTTACCCATAATCAAGAAAATGAAGAAAAGGTAAAATTAACATTGCTTTTTTAGCTTATTAATTGGCCGTTGTTGTAACCCGTCCTTGGGCATTTTTTGCCATAATTCCGCATAACTTAGCCCTAGTACAGGATGTACCAGCATAGGGGCGATTTCTGCCAGCGGTTCCAGCACAAAGGCGTAACGCTCGATTTCGGTACGCGGTATTTGGAGATTTCCTTCGTTAATTATCAAATCGCCATATAAAATCAGGTCAAGATCCAGGGTGCGGGAGGAAAATTTTTTGCTGTCGGGCGGACGCCCATGGTCTATCTCAATTTCCCGAAGATTTCGGGCGACCTCATAAATATCCAGGCCTGTATCGAAACCCGCTACCATGTTGTAGAAAGGCGCACCGGAAAAACCGACAGGGTCGGATTCATAAATACTGGATAGGACCAATTCACCAAACCTTTGTTCCAGCGTTTGCAGGCCGGCAGCAATATGGTATTCCTTGTCGATATTGCTGCCGATACTGATATAACCTCGAATCACGCTGTTTTTTGACCACGTTCAATAGTGATCCCGACATCAATCCCCTTACCAATCGCGCCTTTTTTGTTCAGGGTGATTTTGACCCAAGGCACCTTAAATTCGGTCCGAATGATGTCGGCAATTTCTGAAATTAACCGCTCCACCAACAAAAACTGGCTGGCTTTAACAAAGCTGATAATGCGGTCGGATACCGTTTTATAATCCAGCGCATATTGAATATCATCCGTATCGGCAGCTTTTTGGATATCAAACGCCATTTCTATATCCAAGATAACAATTTGCCGCTTTTCCCTTTCCCAGTCGTAAATACCGATGATGGTATCTATTTCAAGGCCGCCCAAAAAGATGATATCCACAATTATTTCCCATCAATGTAAGATTGATAATAAGGGTTCAAGTATCGAGGAAATAAGGAATACTTACAAGTCTTTAATTCCGGCGTTTCTTTTGTGCCATAGTTAAAATCGTGCCGAAAACAACTATTTTTCCGGTTTAATTAATGGTAGAGGCTTATAGTTTCCGTCGGAAAACAAGCCTAATGGATTACTGGCTCCAATCCATAACCAATGGAGTCCCGCAACTCATCAGGATTGCCGATTCCCTGCAAGACGACAATCCGTTTTGCAAAACCCGCTCGCCTTAAGCATAGCCCTTCATCGACGCGCGCCACGGCAAACGCATCGGCATCATCCAAAGCAAGGGCCATACGGAGCAAGCCATGTCCGTAAGCGTTTGCCTTAATAACCGCCATGATTTTAGATTTCGGCGCGCATCTTCTTGCTTTTAGGAGATTATGTCGGACAGCTTCGAGGTTGATTTCTGCAAAGGCGGCTGGAATCGCAAAGCAACCGTGTAACTATTCATACCCACCGTTGGTATAAGAATTACCCGCATAATTTTCGAACCGGGTGTATTGTCCGAGGAAAGTCAAACGCACAGTACCCAAAGGCCCGTTACGTTGCTTGCCGATAATAATTTCGGCAATGCCTTTGTCCGGGCTGTCTTCGTTATAGACTTCATCGCGGTAGACAAAAATAATCAGGTCCGCATCCTGCTCAATCGCGCCCGATTCCCGCAAATCGGACATCATAGGCCGTTTGTTGGGGCGGGATTCAAGGTTACGGTTCAACTGCGACAAGGCCACGACAGGCACATTCAACTCTTTCGCCAACGCCTTTAAGCCGCGCGAGATATCGGAGATTTGTTGTACGCGATTATCGCCGCTCGACGGCGATTGCATAAGTTGCAAATAATCGAGGACAATCAAGCCTAATTGGCCGTGCTCACGCGTCAAACGCCTTGCCCTAGCCCTGACTTCCGTTGGCGATAGCGCTGGCGTGTCGTCTATAAACATTTTAGTTTCGCCCAACAGGCTAATTGCCGATGTCAACCGGGGCCACTCATGGTCTTCCAATTTCCCTGTCCTGACCTTATGCTGGTCGATACGGCCTAGTGAAGACATCATCCGCATCGCCAAAGCATCGCCCGGCATTTCCATACTGAAAATGGCGACGGGTTTGCCGCCTTTAATCGCAATATTTTCCGCCATGTTCATGGCAATGGTCGTTTTCCCCATCGAAGGACGGCCTGCAACGATAATTAGGTCGGATGGCTGCAAACCGGACGTCAAATCGTCCAGGTCGGTAAACCCGGTTGCAGCGCCGGTAATATGGCCTTCCTGCTCGAACAGCATTTCAATCTTGTCGACCGCCTTGGCCAATAACGGTTTTATTCCGATAAAACCGCCCTGCCCCCGTTGGCGCTGTTCCGCGATTTTAAATACTTCACGTTCGGCGTGTTCCAGAAGGTCGGAGGTATCGCGGCCTTCGGTATTAAAGGCGGAATCCGAAATTTGCGTCCCGACATGGATTAGCTGGCGCAAAACCGACCTGTCCCTGACAATATTGGCGTAGCTAATGATGTTGGCCGCACTCGGCGTGTCTTTCGCCAGCATACCTAAATACGACAAACCGCCGACAGTTTCCAATTCGCCGATCGCTTCCAGTTTTTCTGAAATGGTAATGACGTCGAACGGTATTTGGTCTTCCGCCAGTTTGGCGATAATCCGGAAAATCAACTGGTGATCTTTACGGTAAAAATCGCTTTCACCGATTTTATCCGCGACAGAATCCCAGGTCAGGTTATCCAGCATCAATCCGCCCAGTACCGATTGCTCGGCTTGGATGGAATTAGGCGGAATCTTCAACGATTCGTAGGCATGATCATAATCCAAGTTATAGTTTTCGGGCATGGCGCTCGTAGATAATGGCATTTTACTGGGGTATTTTTTATTTAAAGTATGGGCATTTTACAGGTTCTGTTTCAATTTTATTGCTTAAACGATATCCGCCAGATTTCCTTTGGTTTCCAGCCACGTTTTCCGGTCTGGCGCGCGTTTTTTGGCCAACAATAGATCCAATTGCCCGCGCGTGTCATCGGTAAGTTCAATGGTTAACTGCACCAAGCGCCGGGTATCCGGGTTCATGGTGGTTTCCCTTAGCTGGGACGGATTCATCTCGCCCAAACCCTTAAACCTCTGCACAGTAATCGCGCCTTTTATTTTTTCCGCCTTGATGCGGTCGAGCACACCTTGACGTTCTGCTTCATCCAAAGCATAAAATACCCGCTTCCCGGCATCGATACGGTACAGCGGCGGCATGGCGACATAGACATGTCCAGCCGAGACCAATGCATTAAAATGCTGGTAAAACAAGGCGCAAATTAAGGTGGCGATATGGCTGCCGTCGGAATCGGCGTCGGCCAATATACATACCTTGCCATACCTTAAGTTGGTAAGGTCGCCGGAACCGGGTTCAATCCCTAACGCCACGGCTATATCATGCACCTCCTGCGAACCCATGACTTGGTTCGATTCGACTTCCCAAGTGTTGAGAATTTTACCGCGTAGCGGCATGATAGCCTGGTACTCGCGGTCGCGCGCCTGCTTTGCCGAACCGCCTGCCGAATCCCCTTCTACCAGGAATAATTCCGTCCTGGCAATATCCTGGGCGGTGCAGTCGGCGAGTTTTCCCGGCAAGGCAGGGCCCGACGTTATTTTCTTGCGGATTACAGCTTTATTGGCGCGCAGGCGTTTTTGCGCGCTGTTGATGATGATTTCGGCAATTTTTTCACCTTCCAGCGGATGCTGGTTCAGCCACAGGCTAAAACCGTCCTTGGCAACGCCGGACACAAAGGTCACGCATTCGCGCGAACTTAATCGCTCTTTGGTTTGACCGGAAAACTGGGGGTCTTCGAGTTTAACCGACAAAATAAAATGGCAGTTTTCCCATACGTCTTCAGGTGCGACTTTCACCCCTCGCGGCAACAGGTTACGGAATTCGCAGAATTCGCGCATGGCCTCGGTCAAACCCGCCCTTAAGCCATTGACATGGGTCCCGCCTTGTACGGTGGGCACCAGGTTGACATAACTTTCATTCAACATTTCCGGCGGGTTTTCCACTGCCCAGACGATGCCCCATTCGACCGCCTCATGATTCCCGGCCATGTTGCCCATGAACGGTTGTTCAGGATAAAACTCGATATCGCCGACGCTGTCGAGCAAATATTCTTTCAGGCCGTCTTCGTAATGCCAGGTATGTTCTTCTTCGGGATGCTCGACCTTTAAGCTGATTTTAAGTCCCGGACAGAGTACCGCCTTGGCGCGGAGCACATGTTTAAGCTTTACTATCGATACCTTGTTAGAATCGAAATATTTTTCGTTGGGCCAAAAGGTAACCGATGTTCCCGTGTTATTACGCCCTACCGAGCCGGTTTCTTTCAGGTTGCTTTGCTTATCGCCGTCGGCGAACGCCATGTGGTAAACCTTGCCGTTACGTTTGACTTCCACTTCTAATTTGGAAGACAACGCATTCACCACGGAAATCCCTACGCCGTGCAAGCCGCCGGAAAACTGATAATTCTTATTAGAGAACTTACCGCCGGAATGCAAATGCGTCATGATCACTTCCACCCCGGGAATATTATGCGTGGGATGGTTATCCACCGGCATGCCGCGGCCGTTGTCGGTTACTTTCACCGAACCGTCTTTGTATATGACCACGTCGATTGCATTGGCGAAACCTGCAATCGCTTCATCCACGCTATTATCGACGACTTCCTGCACCAAGTGGTTAGGCCGGGTAGTGTCGGTGTACATGCCCGGACGTTTTCGTACGGGTTCCAGTCCGGTCAGGACTTCAATGGCGGCGGCGTTGTAGTCGTTGGTCATTTGGAAAAAATGCCTGTTTCTAAACTTGTTATGAATTTGTTTAGTGAAGGTGCTTTTTGACGTACATTTATGTACAGTTCTTCATAAGAGAGCGCATCAACAGTACGTTGGACTTGACGTTTATTCTTGTTGTAAGCCTTTCCAACGCTTTGATATATTTTGTTCAGGGTTTGAGATGGATGTGGCAAATTAAAAGCATAACTATTCTTAGGATCAAACCTATTGGTGATCAGTTCAGACTTGGTTATCTTCTCGTCAATACGCTCAAAGTGAGTAATTTCCTCTAAAAACCATGCTTCGATTTCCATTATCGACAAGTGCATATGAATGGGTACACTGCCAACTGGCAACCCAAAAGAGAGGTTATTTTCTAGTTGTTGAATATCATTATGTGTTAAAGGATATACATCGCGCAATCCAATTATCAGGGTATATCCAGCAGATTTTAGCAATTTATACCGATCTATAATCTGCGGCTTAACTTGCCCGTCTGTACAACAATTTGCTACTAAAACATGTATAGTTGGCGATTGATGAGATCGAAGCTCAGAAAAGGAAAGTTTCCCCTTATGCTGTAAATGAACTTCAAAGGTTAACCCATGATTTCCAGCTAAGTCTGTCAGTAATTTAATCGTAAATTCTTGTTCTGTAAACCCCTCAACAAATACAGCAAATTTTTTCGACATTAAGCTGCCTCAGATTCAAATAAGTCTGAAGCAAAGAAATCGAAGTTGTTTAAGCCAAGGTACTTGAATTGCTCAAATTGTTTTTGCGAATTTCGTGAATTGTACATTTTAACAATGCCACCTTTGCGCTTTAATACAGACCAATATTCCAAAGGAACTTCGTTCATAACAAAGCGATCATTGCTCGTCATAATAAGCTGCAAATCATTTGCTTTGGCTTTGCCAATCAATAAATCAATAACAGATGTTGCACGCTCATAATCGAGCCCTTCGCCTATATCATCGACAAGGATCAATTGTTTATTGTTTGAAAACGCACATAGATTTAGATGTACTACTAGGGCGAGGGCACGAAACATACCCTGTGACATGTGCATTTGAGGGTTCTGAAAACCTAAGTCTCTCTCAACTGTGAATATTCCTAAAGCTGCAAAAGGAAAATTAATAATATATTGTAGATTTTGACTACCCACATCTGTTAGTGAATAGCCCAATGTATTCATGTCGGCAATAATAGCTTTATCAAAATTCTCACCAAACCTTGTATATGCAGACGAATAGACTCTTACTAGGTCATTTGGATCATCAAATAATGGTGGATTAGGATTATTGAAAAATGCCTGTGCATCAATTATCCCCAAAACTCTTGATCTTCCAAAATCTGAACCAAATAAATATAAAACAACACTATTAGCCCATTGATGTAGCTCAATTAAAAAGGGATGTTGTATTTCATCGCGGCGATTGACTGCTGCGATTACATCTGGCGGTAACTTAAAATCTAATGTTTTATTCTCTTTTTCATAAATAATAGTACCAGCCCCATCCTCGCCACGAGTAAGCTTTTCAACACTATCAATCTTAAGCATTTCACGGATTACAGCATTATCCTTAAAGGATATTTCGTATGAAAACTCGCGATTATTTAGGGTGATTATTGCTGAAAATTTACACGATTCAAAAGGTGTCTGTTGCCCAGAAAGTATTCGAGCAAATGAGTTAATCACAGACATTAACCTAGTTTTGCCCGATGCATTTTTACCTACAATCAAATTAATGTTTGAGAATGTTGCATCTAAAATTTCCCAATGCCTTGGCTCGCCTTCAAATTCTGTGTAGCTTAATTTAACTAATGACATAACAAACCCCCAGCATTTTTAATAAAATTGGTTAAGCGATTACCCTGTATGAAGCGTAGCGGAATCCAGGGTTTCGTTCGTTGAGACCGTAGCTCCGATTAGCGTAATGTAATCGGAGGAATGAATCCTTACAATGCGTAGAGCCGTAGGGCGGATAAGCGAAGCTCCATCCGCCAATCAAAAAATTAACCACCGTTTCCCTTGCATCAATCATAGCCAAGTTTGATCCGCCCCAATCCGACAGATAAACGCCCTTTTCAACCAAATGGTGAAAGCTGGAATAAGGCCACTCCTTAACCGATTGCACCCAGCCGTGCTTGACCGGATTATAATGCAGATAGTCCATATGGGTGGCGTAATCTTCTTCATCGCGTATCGTATGTTCCCAGTAACGCCGTTGCCACACTCCGAGTTCACGGCGTTTGATTCGGGTATTTGACCGATATTCCGTTTTGGGGATTGATTTTGAGAACGCTTTTTTAATCTCGCGCCAGCGTTCTGGATAGCCAACATCGCCAAGGGGCAACGTCCAAATAGCATGTAGGTGATCTGGCAATACCACCCAGCCATCAATATGAAAAGGCCGTTGTTCCCGGACAAGCCGGACTGCTTCCCGCAACTCGGCAATATGTTCGGTTAGCAAGGTTGATTTTCGCTCAAGCAAATTGACCGTAAAAAAATAGGTTCCCCCAGGAAGGCGATGGCGACGATAATTGGGCATATCTTAAGCTTAGTTGCTTTGGCGGATGGCGCTTCGCTTATCCGCCCTACCTTACTAACTCGCCGCGCAAAATTAGACCCTTAACGAGCCTCGGAATCCCCTGGCGGCATAGTAGGATTCTGCGCCGTTATGATACACAAAGACCGTGTTGTAGCGGCAGTCACAAAAGATGGCGCCGCCGAGCTTTCTTATCTCAACAGGCGTTTTCACCCAGCTCGACGTTTTCGTATCGAACTGGCCAAGTGTCTGCAATTCCCGGTATTGTGCTTCCGTTAACAGTTCAATGCCCATAGTTACAGCCATATCCATGGCGTTATTTTCCGGTTTATGTTCTTTTCTTGCGTCGAGCGCTTCGCGGTCGTAACAAAGACTTCTGCGGCCTTTGGGGCTTTCCGCTGAACAATCATAAAAAACGTATTCGTCCGTCTTTTTGTCATAACCAACCACATCCGGCTCGCCACCGGTCCGTTCCATTTCATTGAGCGACCAAAGTTTTTTTATGTTAGCCGCCAGCTTTTCTTGTATTTTCGTCCACTCTAACCCTTTATGGCGGTTACTGTTTTTTTCAAAACGGGCTTTTAATGTGTTGAATAGATCTTCACTTTGTTTTGGTGACAATTCGTTTTTCATTCTATCCATTCATTGATCCTCGGAAATTTTTCAAAACCAAATCACTTGCAAGGGAATACTGGCATTTTCAAAAAAACTCAAAAAACTGGCTGATTTTGTTAAAATTCCCACTTTGAATTTTAACCTAATAAGAATAACGGAATCTTTATGTGTTTTAGCGCCAGTATGTCACTTGGGATGGGCGTTGCCGGTTTTGCCGCTGCGACCGTCACTTTCCTCGATAAGGAAGAAACGTTTTGGGTACGGGCCGCAAGGTCTTATGCCATTTTCCATTTCGCCTTGATGGAACTGATCCAGTATTTTGCTTATCCGGTTGCCGACCAGTGCGGTTATGGGACGAATATGCTATTGAGCGAACTTTCCCGCTTCCATATCAGTTTGCAAGCCTTCGCCATTATGCCAGCGCTGGCGACTTATTCCACCGACAAGACTGCGTTGAAGAAGGCGTTTTTTATCGGCTCGAGCTTGAGCAGTTTCTTTATTATCTGCACCTTTTTGCCAAAAACCTGGCAACCCTTTGGCATTGCACCCAACTTCATTGGCGATTTTCTAGTGTCCTGCCTGTATATGGGCAAATACCATATCGGCTACCATATCGTCAGCGCGTTCGGTTTATTGGTCACCCACGGTTCGCTGTTCGGCTTGGCCTTGAGCGGCTTCCTGTGGAAAGACAACTGGAAAATGGCCAGCTACCATTGCGTCATGTCGATTTTGACCTTATTCATGCCGCAATGGGCTTTCGGTGTCAGCACCGGCGAAGCTGCCGCGATTTATTGTTTCTTCTCTATCGTGATAACCGGCAGTTTTATGCCTTACTTCAAGAATTTTTTTGTTTCCCGGGATTCATCCTATCCAACATTCTTTACGTTTAGTAAAAAAACGTGAGAGGGCAACGTCCCTGAATCGACAAATATTAGTTTTTTTCAGGGACGAATAAGCAAGGCGGATTGCCTTTTTGGCCGAACCAGCCGCATGCGAAAGTGCATTTGGCCATATTCTTGATCATTGCAATCTACGGCTTTGGGGACAAAAAGCTTAGAGTTTTATTCCACATCGAGCAGTTTCTCCAATAAAAAGGGGTCATCGAAATGACGTTTACCGATGAATGCAATGGCATGCGTACCCCACTGCCGCATTGCACCCGGACTGGCGATACCGAACGGCCAAAATAATAAACGTTCAGCCCTTGCACTGGCATCTACTAGGCCATCTTCACTGTACAGGCTACGCCTAGGCCCATCGGGCATCTTTATGGAACGTAGATCTTCTAAGCTTTGGAATTTATAACTACGACCTGGCATCCCTGATGAATTACCAACATGTGCAACTTGTTGTAGGTAATGGGTTTGCCCCTGCAACCTTAATAATAGGCGTTGGCCTAACGGGACACTTGATAGGGATTTAGGGCTTAAGACGGCTTCGGCACCATCCTTAGCCGGAATAGCCCTATAACCCCGCCCTGGAAATAATAGGTAATAACATCCGCAAGCGTGAATACTGTCATAGGCGACAGGAGTGCCTTCAGGGCTAAGCGTAACACGCCAGATTACGCTATCCAGTTGCCCGCCGTATAAGTCAAACAGCCCGGTTTTTTCCCTTGCGGGCAACCAGATTTGGTAGATTAACTCCAACAGCACCGTCCCGTGCCAACGGGTGTATCCCGTTGCCGAATAAACCGTCGGTTGGGAAATGTCGATTTGCGGCTGTCCATTTCGGCCTAAATATACTGCCCCCACCTTATCGGTGTCGTTACGGGTATCGATTTCCCATGCAGGCGCGAAATGCGCCAAAAGCTGTTGCAACTGCAAGGTGGTTAAACGCGGAATCCCTAATGGATTATTGTAGGCATAAGCAGGCCCCATGATTGCCGCAATTTGTACGGGAGATAACTGGCTGCTAATTGGTGGAACGTACCGGACTAACTCGCCCTCCTGCGGTAATTCATCCAAAGGCATTCCAAAGCTGGCGTTAAGTTTCCGATGTAAACGGTCGATACCCATCGCCGCAAAGTAACGGGCGATGGGGTACAAACCAATGGCCCGTTTCCAGCTTTGGTAAGCATCAGGGACTTGGGCTTGTTCCAATAGCGTTTTTTTATGTTCGGGGTTATTTAAACTTAACTGATTCAGACGACTACCGCAATCGTCCAAAGCTTGAGAGAAACTGCCGTCGATGGGGTTTTT
This sequence comes from uncultured Methylomagnum sp., assembly GCA_964435245.1. Lineage (GTDB taxonomy): Bacteria > Pseudomonadota > Gammaproteobacteria > Methylococcales > Methylomonadaceae > Methyloglobulus. The sequence continues at coordinate 5,681 of CAYSYU010000040.1, read as the reverse complement.
TGCAACGAGCTGCTGTTTTGCTGAAGCAGGCAAAGTAGAGAATTCTAGTTTTTTGCCGTTTGAATCCAGTTGCCTGGCCTGTTCCATCCATTCGGCAAAGGCATCGGGCGTTGTAATTCGGTCGGATAGAGAAGCAAGGAAACGATTGAACCTGAGATGGGGAAAACCTTTAATGCGCAAGCTTGCAGGATCGTTTATATGGTTTTCCTTAAAGGTGGACTCAATGTTTTCAAGCCAAACCAAACACATTTTCTCATCGCTTGAGAGGGAAGATGCTGTATAGGGTGCCTGCGTTGCGCAACCTTGAACTAATAGGGACAAGCAACAGGCAATTGTAATTTTCCACATGCGGAATACCCTTAGCGCAATGAAATAATTCGCCATACGTCTGTGCCCTACATCTTTATGCCAATGCTTGATGCTAACCTTGCCTACCCAATGTCTTGTTATACATTCATTTCCCATTTAAGCATACTGGGATATGGAAACCAATTTATCCCAAGGGCACAACATATCTATGCGCCTATATTAATGACCAGCAAAATTACGTTGTTTACTATTGAATCGGCCTTTTAATTTCTGAACCGTTCGTACTGAGCTTGTCGAAGCACACACCGCCTTTCGACAGGCTCAATACCCAAAGGGCACAAGGGCGAACGGAAACTTAATACTTCACCATACCGAATCAATAGAAACGTTTCGAGCTTATGCCCATAGGTATTTGCATACCATTCGCTATTGTTTTACGGGATTCCAGAATAAGCTATTCGAGCGTACAAGAAGAACGGTCAATAGTTAGGTAGTATTGCAATAAAGTCCCCCTTCATCAGCCACAAAGGTTCAGGAATGATTAACGGATCTTATTTATTTGTAACATACCAAGGGTTCTCCGGCAAATCCAAAGGCCTAAGTCATGGAACAATTATCTGGAAGTTTTTTTTAATTTTGTAACGGGCGTTTACCATCTTGCCGGATACTGGCTAATAAACGAAAGCGCATAGGCCGTGAAACCGACCCGCATGCGCCCCGTAACTTGGCCTATCCTAGATTTTATGTACCTGATCGATATCATTTATGCTTCCTATCATTAGGAACCACCGTCCCAAGATGTTGCTGCAGGTTTCATTAATGATTTTGCTTCCTCCAATAAAGCGATTGCCTTTTCATATTCGCCCGACTTTCCTGCTTTTTTGGCAGCCCTAATCTTGGGCCTAAACCTGTCGATCGCCATAGAGTTGTCCCTCCTTAATGCTTCCGAAAGATTTAAGGCCGCGTCCGCCAACTCAAGAAAACCGTCTTTATTTCCCTTTTTTGCCAATTCAACCATGTCGTCACAAAGCGATTTCACCAATGAGAAATCTTCATTAATCGTCGAACCGGCAGCATGCAAGTCGCCAAACATAAAAAATGAAAGAAAAATCATCATACTGAGTTTGCTTAAATTCATTCCTATCCCCCTAATCGATTTTATTATTTGAAATTTGTTAAAGCCGCACGATGCCCAAGTAGGCATAAATAAATCCCAACCTTGTTTGTAGGCACAGAACAGTCCCTAGATGCTATCTTTGCAACATCCCATCTTTTGTTTTGTGCTTTTTTACGGCTAAGATACCTATGTTTTAATGTGTTTCAACCATAAGGCCGTCCCAGGTCATTCCCGGATTTCGGAAAACACATAATCTTTGGCTTTTTGCGCCTCATGGCAGCCAAAACAAGATTTACCGCCGTCTTTGACTAAGCGTTCGGTTTTGCTATTCCCTGCAAAGCCTTCAAAACCCCAACCGCCGGTTGATGCATATTTGGCTGAATCCTTTTGCATTACGCCAACCAATTTACGTTCGCCCTCTAGGATGGCTTTATCTTTATCTTTCTCTTCATACTTCAACAGGTCGAAAACCAGTACGGCGCCATCGGCATAATTTCCGGTTTTTAAGCCCTTCGCCGCTTTTCCGTTAGCGTAAACATGGTGAATACCTTGAAAAGGGTTTTCTAATGCATGCCCCGGTTGGATCAACATAGATTTGGCGTGCAACCAATTCCTGTAGCCTTCAGGAAAAGGTATGCCCTCTTTTTCCGCTTGACCTGCTGCTGAAATAACTAACAGCAACCCGGCAATAATGATAGGTTTTTTAGTTTTCATGGATTTATCTCCGATTGATAAAAAACATTAGCTCATATAATTTCGATACGAAATTATATTTGTATTTTTAATACGAATCCGGCGGCTTGTCAATATGATATTTAATCGAAATTAAATATCCCCAAATGCCAAATTTACTGCGCAAACGCAAAGCGCTTCCATCCTTGAACTGAAACCAGTATAGCCTTCTGTTTATTAATGATATTTTCAGGGACGGTGCAGTTGAAATTGAAAAATAACCCCATCAACACCCCAAACTTGGGTTAAACTTCATAACACTATCTAAGCTTTTTTCTAAAGGAGTGCGCCATGCTTAAGACACAAGGTTACGCCACCCATAACAGCGATTCACCTTTGGCCCCTTTCAGTTTTGACCGACGCGATCCGGGCCCGAAAGATGTCCTGATCGAAATCCTGTATTGCGGTGTTTGCCATTCCGACATCCATCAGGTGCGCAATGAATGGGGTAATGCGCTGTACCCGATGGTCCCTGGCCATGAAATAATCGGTAAGGTAACGGCGATAGGTAACGAAGTAGCCAACTTTAAAGTCGGCGAAACGGTAGGTGTAGGCTGCCTGGTCGATTCTTGCCGGGTATGCCCGGACTGCCAGGAAAATCTCGAACAATATTGCAATGCACCAACCTTTACTTACAATTCGCCCGATAGCCTTTTAGGCGGCAACACTTACGGCGGTTATTCTTCCCAAATTGTTGTCGACCAGGATTTCGTCCTGCATATTTCCGACAAGCTTGATCCTGCCGCCGCCGCACCATTGTTATGTGCGGGCATTACCACTTACTCGCCCTTGAAGCACTGGCAAATCGGCAAAGGCGATAAAGTCGGGATTGTCGGTTTAGGCGGATTGGGCCACATGGCCGTTAAACTCGCCCGGGCGATGGGCGCCCATGTCGTCTTATTTACGACTTCACCCAGCAAGATTGACGACGCCAAGCGTTTGGGCGCGCATGAGGTCGTCATCTCCAAAGATGAAGCGGCCATGCAACAACACTTGCTCAGTTTTGATTTTATCTTGAACACGGTCGCTGCCGCCCATAACCTGGACAGTTTTACCGAATTGCTTAAACGCGACGGTACCTTATGCCTGGTCGGCGTACCGGACCATCCCCACCCGTCGCCAGCCATCGGCAACCTGATTTTCAAGCGCCGTCAAATCGCTGGCTCCTTAATCGGAGGCCTAAAAGAAACCCAAGAAATGCTGGATTTTTGCGCCGAACACGGCATCGTCTCAGACATAGAAATAATCCCCATCCAACAAATCAACCAGGCCTATGAACGCATGTTGAAAAGCGATGTCAAATACCGGTTTGTGATCGACTTGGCTAGCTTGGAAACAGCGGATTGAGATTCCGTATTGATGATGTGTTTTTTCTAAACCTATGTTTTGCTTTCTAGTTCAAAAAGTTCAGGTAAAGAATTAATATTGACAAAAATATCCGGCTCTTGGCTGAAATCGGCTTTAACCATTTTCTGTTGTTCCAGCCAACACTCCATTTTGCGTTGGCCGCTTTGCAAATAAGCTTCCAGGCTAGGCCTTAAAGCCGTCTTTATCGCCAAAAAAACAGGATGCAAGCGGTTGCCGTCGAAAGCGACCGCGACATCGGCATCATTTTTTGAACGCGTTGACAGCAGTTTTTGCAGATGATTGGCCTTAACTAAAGGCGAATCGCAAGGCATGACCAGCAGTATGCCTGACTCCGCAAAGGACATTGCCGATAACACACCTGCCAGCGGCCCGTCGAACGTATCCGTTTGGTCGCTTATGACCGGCAAACCGAACTTTTGGTAATCAAGGACATTTCGATTGGCGCTGATAATGGTTTGGTCCGCCACAGCACCCAGCGCGGCTATCGCGTAACTCACCATCGGCTGGTTTTTGAAGCAAACCAACCCCTTATCCTGGTTACTCATCCGGCGGGCAAGCCCACCTGCCAGAATAACTCCCGTCACTTTTGTTTGTCCGTCCATAATGCTAAGCTTTTCCTAGTCTATTTCAAAGTGCCGACTTAAAATGATTAACCGTTGTCTCATTTTCATCAGTTTATTTCTGGTCGCAAGCTGCGCTACCCAACCCACAGGGGAATTTGTGCCTTACTATCAGGTCGAAACCCACAAACCTTATGAGGATGTCCTGGCCGAAATGGAAGTCGCGATTGCCGAAAATAATTTCAGGATAACCGGCCATAGTCGCGTAGGCAAAGTTATCCGCGACCGTGGCACTAAAAATTTCCCCGAATACGATACTATCCAGTTCTGTAATTTGACTGAGGCTAAAACTATCCTGTTAATGTCCCCGCATGCGATCAGGCACATGCCCTGTAATGTCGTTATCTACCAATTCAAAGGCAAGACCATAATAAGGACCCATTTATTGCCCACAGACACCGACAACGAAGCATTGAATGAATTTTCGGTTAAAATGAATAAGGTATTAAAAAGCATGGTCGATTTTGCTGCGGAAGAATAAATCGATGAATCTCGATTAGCGCAGTTTAAATTATGGCCAACACTTACAAAAAAACAAAAAGGTTAGCCTTAGCTAACCCAACATACACAGGAAAAACTTCATGAAAGCACACAAGACATCCCTTCCGATAACTTTGCTTGCAACATTCGTATTAGTCGGCTGCGCCTCTATTCCAGAACAACCTGCACCCGAACAAGTGCAAGCTTCGAAGGTTAACGACTACCCTACCCGCGACCGCGTCGAATACGTCCTAAACTGCGTAGCCCAGCACGGCGGACTTACCTTCATCACCCAGTATGCCTGCGGTTGTAAAATCGACAAAATCGCCGAGAAACTCAGTTTTGCCGAATATGAAGCCGCCAGGACTTTTACCCTGTTAAAAAGCACGCCCGGCGATGCTGGCGGCATATTCCGTGACCCTAAACAATCCAAGGACTTAAGGAAACAACTGAAAGAAGCGGAAGCTTATGCCGAAAAAAACTGTTTTGTTAAGTAATGACAGCCTTGTCCGCTATTGCCGCCAAAGAAACAACCAGAATCTTTTTACTAGGCTAATAGTTTACCTACAAAATTGCCACAAAAATGTTGTATAATAAATACAAATGTTGTATTCTTAATACAAAGAAGGATATTGTTTTTGTACAATGTTCATCTGGAGGTCACTAGCTTTCGGTATTATGATAAGAAGGAAACTAGCTGAACGTTGTATTGAAAATGCTATGTCTTATACTTCACTCAGCTTCAATACAAGCTTGCGTTGGTAGATAGGAGACGAGGTTCAAGCAGACGATGTATTGGTACGTAACTAACATAACAAGGTCGCCAATTATTTTTCTCACTATAACCAGGATAATACTATGATATATAAACACTTAATTACCTTAGCCGTACTTTTAGGCTTAGGCCTTAGCGCTACGGCACAAGCCCAAGACCCAGTGGATGACCGTTGGTATGTTGCCCCATTCGGTTCATACGTGAACCCCGGCGGTGACAGGAATTCTGATAATGCGGGCTACGGTGCAGGCTTAGGCATAGGCAAAATGATCGACGAACA
>CAYSYU010000039.1:0-24086 GCA_964435245.1 uncultured Methylomagnum sp. | reverse complement strand
CTTTTAAAAAGGCTTATTTTACCAAATTGGGAGCTTGGGTTCGTGCAAAGGTCTCAGTTAATAAATGTTTGGTTTTTAAACGGTAGGAGATATCGAATCTCAGCCAGTACAAACACCTAATGGTTCTTTAGGGCTTTGGTTGCTCCACTGAAGCCGCCAAGATACCTGAAGCCATCATGGTATCAAGTTCAGCCTCAATTTCGTTCACTAACAGGTCTAAATAGTTTAATTTAATTTCGGTTCTGCTACGTGAGGAATCCAATAATTCCAACAGTCCGGTTTTACCTAAACGATAGGCATCCTCTGCCATTTGTTTTAGCATAGGCAGCGTTGAAAGTACATCTTTTTCAAATTTAGCCAGCGTTTCACGGCGAAGTTTCAAGACTTCAACTGACTTTTCTAGCTCTTGCCGTGTTGCGGCGAGGAGTAACTCACGCTTTAATATAACAGCGTGTTGTTCAGCGGACGCCTTGGCCATCCCGCCTTGACCGCGGTCAAAAAATGGCAGTTCCACTGAAAATCCAGTAAATAGGGTATTTCCATAAGGCTTGTCGGTAAATGCCGTGCCAAACAGGATAGAAGGTACCGGCCAACGTTCCCTGCGGGCGCGTTCAAGTCCTGCATCAGCGGCAACAGCTTCGCGGTTCACGCCCTCAAGTTCAGGATTGTTTTGTTCAGCTATTCGCCAAAGGGTTTCGACATCTGCTGACGTCCCGATTGGAGCCAATGAACCGGAAGCCTGCAATTTCCAATCCTGGAAACCCAATAAAACGCCTATCTCACCGACAACTCCGGTCAATTCGGTACGGGCATCTTCCAATCGGGTTTCGAGACTTCTGGTTTCCTGGGTAATACGCAGCACATCATACCGACTAGCAGTACCGGCGCTTTCTTTCCCAGTAATTATTTCCTTTAATCGCTCTAACTCCTGGTGCGCTTGTTCCAGCGCATTGACTCGTTCTTGTCCGGCTAAAAGTTGAACGAACAGCCGCCAAGTTTCGCGAATCAGGCGCGTGTATTCGATTTCAACATTGGCTTCCGATACTTCGACTCGGCGTTCAGCCGCTGTTTTTCGGGCAGATCGTTGGCCTGCAATCAGCAAAGGTAATTCCAGCGTTACATTCTGTTGAGAAGGGCCATCGAACTGAGTGTTCAAGCGCCCACCCGCTTGGTCAAAACGTCCGTAGCTAACTTTTGGGTTAGGTAACACTCCGGCCGCGACAACTTCCGTTTGTGCTGTCTCAATTTGAGTCCGCGCCAACGCGTAACGCGGGCTTTTTTCGCGGACAACCTGAAGAAGTTGCTGGATGGAAACGACTTTAGGCAACGCTTGTGATGCCCTTTGTTCTGCAGCTATAGCGATGTGACCTTGCAGCAATACCAGGCAAATAAGGTTTGAATATATGCGTTTAGAGCCACGTTTAAACTTTAATTCTTCACTGCTCATACTTGTATATCCAGTTGTTCATCTACCTCTTCGGGCGTTAACATCTGTTTCGACGTTACCATTGTATAGATAATTGGCAATACGAACATGGCCACAAAAAACGTCGTAAACATACCGCCAACTATCACGACGGCGAACGGCTTCTGCGTTTCACTACCAATGTCGGTAGAAAGCGCCATGGGCATCAGACCCAGTAAGGCTAATAATGAAGCCATGAGTACCGCGCGCAAGCGCTGGGTTGCCCCTTCCTTAACGGCTTCAAACAGCTCAACACCGTTTCGTCGCATTTCTTCTGTGGCGCTCAAGACCAGCAGGCCCATTAAACAGACTTGGCCTAACAGCGCTATAAATCCAATCGTAGCGCTAACCGATAGTGGAATACCGGTAATGAAGAGAGCAAAGATACCTCCGGTCATGGCGAAAGGCGTGGCAATCAGTATCCCCGCCGCACTCCGCCCTGATTGCAGCGAGGTATACAATAATCCTAAAACAATCAGCACGGCGATTGGGATGACCACGCGAAGCCTTGCCATTGCCCGCTGCTGGTTTTCAAATTCGCCACCCCAAACCAGAAAATGTCCTTCAGGAACTTTTATTTTTGCCTCTACTAAGCCTATGGCTTCATGTACGACTGAGCCCAGATCACGACCTTCTACGTTAAATTTAAGCGCCATAAAACGACTATTGGCTTCACGGTCAATGGATGTCCTGCCGCGTGCGATTTCCATAGCAGCAAGGTCGCGCAAGGGGATTCGTGATTCGGACGGGCTTACAACATTTAAGTTACCGATTTTTTCGCTGTCGTTACGCTCCTTTTCAGGAAGGCGCAGACGTATAGGCACTGGTCGTTCATTTTGCCACAAGGTCGAAACAACCCGTCCGGCCATTGCAATCTCGATAGTGTCTTGGACGGTATCGACATCCAAGCTATAGCGAGCCAAGGCTGAGCGATCCAGTTTGACTTGTAGTTGTGGCACGCGGGATTCACGGTAAAGATCCAAGTCGATTATGCCGTCCATACCATGTAATAGCGCTTTCGTATCTTCCAAAGTATCGCGCATTTTCTCAAGGTCAGGGCCGTAAATTTTCAGCACGACTTTACCTCGTACCCCGCTAACGGCTTCTTCAACATTATCTTTAATTGGTTGGGAAAAATTGAAGCGCACACCAGGAATTACTTCCAAGGATTTACGCATTTCATTAACTAAGTGCTCTTTATGAAGACCCGGAGGCCATTCATCATGGGGTTTGAGATGCACAAAGGTTTCGCTCATGTTCACGCCTTCGTTATCCGTACCATCCTCCGAACGGCCTTGTTGGCTCAAAATGCCTAATACTTCTGGATATTTAAGTAAGCGCTGGCGCATATCCAGCAACACCTCTTGCCCCTTATCCAATGAGATACTAGCGGGCATCTCAACAAAAACGTGAATATCACCTTCATCCAGTTCCGGTAAAAATTCAGTGCCAAGCCTGGAGCCCATGACGAAGCTTACCAAGAGTACAAAACCTGCAAAACCCATAATTAAGCTACGGTTGTTCAACGTGAAGCTCAGTAATTTTGTGTAAGTTTGACGAAGTTTCTCAAGGAATTTTGGTTCTGTAATTAAGGCGTGTTTAGGCTGAATAAAAGCCGCGCAAAGGGCTGGAATCAAAAATAGGGCAAAAACCAAGCCGCCGGTCAAAGCGAAACTGTAAGTCATAGCCAATGGCCTAAATATTCTGCCTTCCACTCGTTCTAGGGTAAATACAGGTATTAACGCCGCAATAATAATTAACATAGCAAAAAAAGCAGGTTTGGAAACTTCGAAAGCTGCATTGCCAATAAGCCGAAGCATGTCGCGCCGTGTTTGTGGTTTTTCATGCGAGGCCTGATGAATAACGTTCTCGATCAACACAACCGCACCATCCAGAATAATGCCAAAATCAATCGCACCCATCGAAATTAGGTTGGCTGGCATACCTAACTGGTATAGCCCCAAGAATGCAACTAATAGGGAAAGTGGAATGACAATCGCAACTATTAATGATCCTCGAATACTTCGTAAAAACAGCCAAACAACACCGACGACCAGTAAAAAGCCATGCAAGAGATTATTAAAAACCGTATGCAGGGTGTTACTGACTAAAGTTGATCGGTCCAAAAAGGGCTCGATGTGCATTCCAGTCGGTAGTATTTTTTGATTCAATTCTTCCACCTTAGCGTGCAGGGCATCAAGGACGCGGGAAGGATTTTGGCCCCGCCGTAATAAGGCAATGCCTTCCACAACTTCTTTTTTCTCATTAAAACCTACGGTGCCGCGCCGTGGCGTATTTGCCTGGATTAACCGGGCGACATCGCCCACTGTGATAGGCGTTCCCTCCTTGTTTTTAAGCACGATTTTTTTAATATCTTCGGGCGAGGTTAAATTACCGACACCCCGCACCACCATCTCCTGATCTCCATAGCGAATAAACCCGCCGCCGACATTACGATTGGATTTTTCAATGGCGTCAGCAACTTCCTCTAGCGTCAAACCTAGCGATTCAACACGTGCCGGATCAATTTCGATATGGATTTCTTTATAATATCCGCCAAAAGACAATACATCGGCGAGACCAGGAACTTGGCGTAGCGTCCGCGATACTGTCCATTCGAGTTCCGAGCGTAGCTCAAACAGGGTATGGCGGTCGCTGACCATGATGAATTTGTAAATTTCGCCGAGCGGCGTGTAATCAGGCGCCAGAACGGGAGTGACTTCCGGTGGCAAATTGGCTCCGGAAATACGTTGGGAAATTTCTGTCCTTGAATGAAAGCTATCGATATGGTCTTCAAAGGTTATCGTAATCAAAGACAAACCAAATAAACTTTGGCTACGCATTTGGATCATGTCGGGTGTTCCATTTAATACCCGTTCCAACGGAACCGTCACCTGACGTTCAACTTCCTCTGGCGCGTAACCCGGCATAAGACTAATAACGGTAACCTGAGTATTCGTCACATCAGGATAAGCTTCAATGGGAGTTTCCATAAAAGCGTGTACGCCAAAAATTATAATAATCACAGTTATTACAATGACAGCCAGCCGCCTGTGCACACAGCTTTCAATGAGTGTCCGTAACATGATGGCCGTCTCCTATAGCAACATCGATGCTTCGGAATCAAGCAACAAAGTCCCCGATGTCACGACTCGCTCACCCGCATTAAGCCCTTCCAATATGGGTACAAAGCCATCATGCGCTTGTCCTATGACTACGTTACGCGGTGTAAATGCACCTTCTGAATTTTCTATGTAAACAACTGTTTGATTTTTATCTTTAATCAATACGGCGGAACTCGGTAAGACAATTCTTTTTGGGCCTGAGACTTCAATCATGGCTCTAGCGAACATCCCTGCCTTTAGCGGTAGATTAGAATCGTCAAGCTCAATATAAATCGCATCGCGCCTAAGATCGGTCTGCATGGCTGCACTGACTGCCGCAACATGCCCAGTGACGGGTTTTGATAGTGTGGTAATTTGTAACTCGACTTTGGCACTTTTTTCAATCAACGGCATGTCATTTTCGAAAACGTCCGCGACGATCCACAACGCCCCCGGTTCTCCCAATTCAAAAAGGACTGCACCCGCTTCCACAGCTGTTCCTATTGAAGCATCAACACGCAATACAACGCCATTTATCGGCGCGCGCAAAACCACCGATTGGTCTGTGCCGCTGCCAAGCAATTGGGTTGCCTGTACGCTGCGCACATAGTCGGTACGCGCCTCCCTCAACATGATGTTGGCTTCATTTCGTTCGATTTCGAGGCCAACACCTTTCTTTAGCATAATTTCCTGCCTTCTCGCTCTGTCCTCAGCACGTTGCAACTCATCTTTCGTGCGTTGAACATCCGAGCGCATCTGCGCAGCCTCTGTGCTTTCGAGTATCCCCAAGCGAGTACCTGCCTTAATAGTGTCGCCTACTTGCACATCAATATCACTCAACCTTCCAGAGACAACAGCGCCTACCGTGGAGAGCGCTTTTGCTCGAAATTCTACACGAGCCGGAGCTTGCACAGTGGCGGCAAATGCCTGAGGAACAATAGTTGCTATGGTAATGTAGGAACGAGATGCGCTTGGAATTGTTATGGTCTTTAGCTTCCTGGAAGTTTGCGTACTGGATAGATTGTTAGATGGAGGATAGGCTACCTTTGTTTGTGTTTCCGAAAGATGATTAATATTGGAACTATCGGACTTATGATCTTTACAGCTAATAAGAGAGAAAATTGCCAAACAACTAAAAATTACATATCTCATCTTAGTAACTGTTTTGTTGTTCATCATGAATGGACTCAATAATAGTTTCGATTAAAGATAGCTTATTCTTTATTGTATAGCACCGAGATCTCTGGCGTTGTCCTTTAGATAACCTGGAACGGAAGGAATCAAAAAATTCTGAGATTTTTTGTGTTAATGGCTCAGCAAGCTGATTTAATTTACGTATCCTAATCAAGCAATTTTTTACAACTCTTGTTTTCATTTTCCAGGCTTCTTGGTTAATTGGATAAATCAATACCAACGCATCTATTGATCCGGTCTTTAGAAGTTTTAAGCTGTACACCGTTGACGATGGACGAAGCGGTAATCATGCCTTACCGCTTGCAAGCGCAAGTTTTAATCGAACAGTTACGCGTTACCCTTCAAGGCATTAAACAGTTTGACGAAGCAATTGAACGCGTTGCACGTAAACATGCCGACTACGGCCTGTTCAGTGCATTGCCGGGTGCTGGGCCTTCTCTCGCACCCAGGCTGCTGGTGGCGTTTGGTGAAGACAGGGCACGCTACCGGAATGCGGCAGATTTACAGAAATACTCTGGGGTCGCACCTGTGACAGAACGCAGCGGCAAAAAACATTGGGTGCATTGGCGCTGGCAGTGCCCGACATTCCTGCGGCAAACGTTCACAGAATGGGCGGCACAGACGATCAACAAATCCTTCTGGGCAGGCCAATATTACTACCAGCAGCGTTCAAAAGGCTGCACCTACCAAGCTGCGGTGCGAGCCTTGGCGTATAAATGGATTCGTATTCTCTACCGATGCTGGCAAACGGGTAAGCCCTATAATGAATCAACCTACCTAAAAGCCTTGGAACGTCGCGGCTCAACTTTGCTGAAACAAGCTAGTGTTGTAACCAGTTAAAAATACTTGACGGAGTGACTCAGGGCGTGAACCGGACGTTCACGCCCTGGATCAAATTTCTACTAACCGGACGCTCAGGGACAAGTTATTTTAGACGCCATGCCCTGCATTCGCTGATTTTATCTTGCGGCTTAACGATTTCGACTCCACTATTGCCTACACATTTCAAAATCGAACAATACCCTTCCTGTGTGGTTCAGGTCAATAACTGACGATTAAAAATGTCCTCTTAAAAACAGCATTCAAAATAAAGTTCGTTAGATTCAAAGGATTTTAACTTATCAGCATGGAGTGGCTCGCAATCTGATTGGAGCAGTCTGCCATTGGTTTTTTCTTGCAGTCTTTTGACCAAAGGGTCAAAAGGCATCTCCCTCCAGCGATTCTTTATGGCTTGTTCCTTATTGACTGGGATGAAAGCGATCAAATCTTCACTCGTCATTAATTCCAATCCTTGAGATTTTAAAGTCGCATTGTGGCTGCCGTGATGGCCAACCTTATAAAATACCGTTTTGGCGAGCAAATCAACTGCAGCAGTATTTTGGTTTCCGGTTTTGTTTCCAACCGCCCATTTTAAGTCCTGCCAGGATAACCAATTACCGACTTGCGCATCGCCCGGAAATAAAAAAACTTGTCCGCTATCGATCAATTCAAAGACAAGGACTAGGCAGGTATTGTTGGTATGGGTAGCAACTTTTTCAAATATGACATCCTTACTGCACGGTAATTCAATTACACCCAAATCTGTACTGAAACGCTAATGCAGAAAAATACTACACAAACTAAAAATACTGTAATGTCAAAAATGTGGTCAAAAGTTCTAAGTACGTTCCTAGTCTAACCCCTTTGAAATAGTACAGTCGTCTATAATTTCTCCAGTGGATGATTTGCATTTGAACACTTCGGAATAGGCAGGGAATGTCGTCAAGATTAAAAAGACAATAATCAATTTCAATAGTCTCATGGTTTTCTTGCCTTAATTTTAGGTATCAGCCGGATGCATAGGATTAACGGTGTCCATGATGCCCACCCCCGCCCCCACCAAAAAAACCGCCTTGATGTCCCTGGAAATTTCCGCCGCCCTGGTATCCACCCAACCCTCCGCCATGGTGAAATCCACCCTGAGCATACCCTCCGTAATTGCGGTATGGAGACGGGGGCACACGGTCATTATCAAAATTGGGTTGGCGGCTCATCCTTGAAACATTTGGCCCATAAGCCTGATGGTTGGCAATGCCGCTCCCATTGTAACCACCAATAGCACCGCCATTATGGAAGCGGCCAAAATTATCCCTGCCGAAGGCCGGGTGTGGCCTAAAACCTTGGCCACGGCCAAATGCGATTGGTGAATTGATGCCGCCCATCTGGGAGACGGCGGGAGTACCAGTTAACCGGTGGTGGTTATTATTGAAGGCAACAATAGCGTTCGCACCCGTCAAGGCGTTGGGGGAGCGATACCAATTGGTGGGCGCCCCGGTCGCAGTAAACCCAGGCAAAGACCGGTTGGCTGGGGCGACATACACGGCGGGCTGGTTAAACCCGCCGTTGTGATGGCTGACGAAATAAGGCCTTCGGTTAAAAACCACATTCCGGTAAAAATTGTTTAAAATAAAAAAGCCAGGGAAATAGAAGCCTGTGGACCAGAACGGGAAAGGCATCCAGGTATAAAGGTAAGAATAAGGTGAAGGCGGCGTATAGTAAGTCACCACGGGTGGCCCCTGGTCATAGTAATATTCATCCATGTCGTCTGGGTTTGGGTTCGCAGCGTATTGGGGGTAACCTGCACCGGAATTGTTGTCATCGGCATTTTCCGTGCTGCCTTTGGAGGACAAAGGGCTTCTTGTTTTCACATGGTCTCGATATTGTTGGGGTATGGAATCAAGGTTATCGGTAATGTGGATTTCACCTTTGCCATCGGTATAGGTATAAATTGTCTTATTGCCCGGCTTTTCGACCCGTTCGGTAGGGGGTTTTGAACCTGGGGTAACACCGAAACCCAGATTGGCTTTCACATCATCAACAACCTTAAGGGCCTGATCTTTCTTTAATGCAATCTTGCCCTGGTCGCTGGCGTTTGTGATGCCTTTTTCGATGTCACCTAATACATTCGGGGTAACTGGATAATCGGCAATCCAACCATTTTTGGGCTCAATACCCAATCCACTTAAAAACTCTTCCGCCTTCGCCCCATCCGATACCGGGCCAAGCTTCAATGCTTCGACGAGTTGCTCGGCAAATACGCCTTCAGGTACCAGCACTTGCTCTATAGAAGGTGAGTTGATGCCGGGGACAGTTGCTGGCGGTGCGCCAGCATCCTCAGCTTGGACAAGGGATGCCGTTGAAAACAGCAGGGCGAAAAGCAATACGCTTGATAGGCGAATTGAACGGCATCCACTGGTATAAGTGAACATGTTCCACACCGTAGTGTTTAAAATGTACTTTTGACTACGTGCTTGGTTAGTAGTTCAGGGTAGCCTCTGATCCCCGGCACTTAATTTACCCACGATTGTTGTTTGCGCTTATAGCGCCAGTATAGCGGATATGCCATTTTAAATAACCGCTTAATTTCGGAACATTTTTGCATTGACCTGTTCAAAATGTTCAAGATATTTACAGATTTTTTCATTGGAATGTGAACACAAACTGAAAGAAATGGAGCTATAGAGAAACACTTATTAGCATCAGCCATTCTTGTTGGCCTTATACTCATGGTGAACGGATGTGCCGTTTATGCGCCACCATACAATTATCCCGCTTACTACGGGTACGGTGGATACGGGTATGGTTACCATCCCTACGCCTATTACGGGTTTAGGCCTGGCTTCCATGCTTGCGGCGGGAGTGGTTATGGTTGGCGAAGGCAAGGTTGGTAATGGAAGAGGATATGCGCCCGGATTATTTGGCCTGTCGAGCCAGAACAGATATAGACTTATGGTGAAGCCTACCTTAACTCCTCTTGTGACTTATGGCGGTAGATGAGGAAACGATAATGGTATATAGAGGACTATCAATTGTATCTATGGTCTTAATTGGGTTACTAACTTATGGTGTTGTCATGGCTCGTGGCGGCGGCGGTGGTCATGGAGGAGGGTTTGGCGGCGGACACGGTGGTGGTTTTGGTGGGCATTTTGGCGGTGGACATGGTGGCGGCTTCGGGGGGCATTTTGGCGGCGGTCACGGTGGTTTTGGGGGATTCCATGGTGGTTTCAGCGGCGGTCATTTTGGAGGTTTTCACCATCATGGGTTTGGTAGGTTTGGCTTTTTTGCAGGCTCCCCTTTTTTCTGGCCCTACTATTCCAATCCTTATGCTTATCCATACTATCCCTATCCGGGCTATTCTTCATCACCGTACATAATGGTGCCATATACCCCCCCTCTATATATAGAGCAAACGACGGCATCCATAAACCAGCCATCGAATACGCACTCTTGGAACTATTGCCCAACTCCCCAAGGTTATTATCCCCATGTAAAAGACTGTCCGGCAGGGTGGCAACGGGTTGATCCCCAGCCCGTGGGCCAGGAGCAGGGCTTTTGGTATTACTGTGGCGTTCCTGCCGGTTACTACCCCTATGTAAAGGCGTGTTCTGTGGCATGGCAAAAAATTGTCCCTTAATGGAGATAGTCAAATGTTAAAGAAGCTGACGATAATGGTTGCTGCCTTCTTGCTCAACGCTTGTTCCACAATGCCGAGCGGGCCCAGTGCTTTGGTCTTGCCAGGCACTGGGAAGGGGTATAGCCAATTCCAAAACGATGACCAACTTTGCCGAAAGCTTGTCAACCTGCAGACGACAAGAACACTCAATGAATCGGATTACGATGAGGAGGACGGGCAACAAATCTATGATACCTACTATATCCAATGTATGTATAGCAAAGGGCATCGTGTGCCCGTTCCTGGCGAGCTGAAGTACGATACAGTGAAGGATTGGCATCCGCCGCCACCTCCCAATATGCCTGCGCCGACCCCAACAACTAACCCAGGGTCATTCTACAGCCCTATGCAATGACTTAGTGGTACTTAAGATATATTTCATTGCCATGGACTAACCATGAAATAATTGCGAGGGACGGGTAGATTGAGAAACGAAAACGTCTGTTGGGATCTGTGCTGTAGTTTGGTTCGTTGTAAAAAACTCTTGGATATTTGACTAGGAATCTTTTCTGGGAAATTGACTTGCCGAATTCTCAAACACCAAGTTACCTGAACGCGTCCATGAAGCGTACATTAAAAGAAGCTATGAGGGTGCCATAGTGGGGCATAACTCGCGTGATTCCACTGCTATTGAAGCGCGGGAAAAGCCGCTACAACAGGTGGCGACGCTGAAAGTTTCGGCTCGAAGGGGTCGGCCCTCACGCGGTGAGGAGCGCGTCAAGCCCTTGACCCGAATAGAACGGCAAGCCAGTGGCATGGGTTTGGCGAATATGTTGGCTGACCTGCCAAAAGCGTGTGACGTCGGCACCAAGAAAAACAGCAAAGGCTATAAGGTCAGTTGGGGCGGCTACAAATTGCACATTGATGTGGCGGATGGCGGCATCCCCATCAGTGCCATCTTAACCTCGGCCTCTACCCATGACAGCCAGGTAGCTATCCCTTTAGCCAAAATGATCAGCGAAAGGGTGGTCAATCTTTATGATGTTATGGATGCCGCTTATGACGTGCCACAGATTTATGACATGAGCCGAGAACTGGGGCACGTCCCACTGATTGATGCAAACCCGCGCCGGAAACGGGTGCTAAAGGATGAAATAACGGCAGAGCACAAACGCTGCCGGAGGGTTGACCACACCACTGCCGAAGCCATACGCTATAAGGAACGGAGCACCGTTGAACGGGTCAATGCCCGCTTGAAAGATGAATTTGGTGGCAGGGTTGTCCGTGTGCGTGGCCATGCCAAGGTCATGTGCCATTTGATGTTCGGCATCCTGGCGCTGACAACGAACCAGATGATTATTTTAGTCACCTAAAAGTTGTCCAGAACGGTTTTAACAAGGTGATTTTTGGAAATGTAGGGACAACTATGCTCTAATTTTTCGATCAGCGGATAACGGAACTAATATAGTGTCACACTCTAAAAAAATGGCTTTTCAGAAAGCATGGGGTAACTTAATTCGTATGCTGGCCGTTAATTTTGCAAGTGGCTCAAAAGATTATTAATTCATCCCTTAGTGCAAAAGGAATTATAATCGCAACGTTGGCCCAAGTAGCAATTACTTGAGTAAGGCCTTTTACTAAGAGTTTAATCATTGCGCCTAAAAACTGACTTACTAAAATTGTAAGCTCCCAACATGAACTATTTGATGGCATTTACAAGGAAACCAGACTGATTGCCACCACATTAATTTACGTGGAGGGCAGTATACAAAGATACGGCGTTGGGGTATTGCCACTATTTGCATCAAAAATAGCTTCAACAGTTACTAGCAATATTCCCTATCCTATTGATGATAAGAGAAACGTATATTTCTTCGATGGAAAAACCATGCTGATTAATGGAAAATATTGAAACATGTTTTCTGGTCAACGATGTCAACCACTAATCAGCACTGAAAGGCCTTTTGGCTAAATGCCGGTCACCGCAAACCACAGGTTGCCGGCTTGCGCATCCCCATTCAATATCATCACGATGGGTGCTACACAGGGTTGTGGCAGTTGAAGCCGGGCTTTGTGTTGGCGTTACCTTTCGCAATCAAGTTGTGATTGTTGTGGCGGCCGCCGGTACGAAACGGGCCCGTGATCAGGTTTTTCGTCACAACCGTATTGTTCTTTACGGCCTGACAACTCACCAATGCCCGAAAATAGGCTTCATCATTGGGCGAATCCGGAAAAACCAGCCCCTGGACCTGAATGTTCATCGGCCATTGGCAAACAATACCCCTTTGATCGATTTCTTTATGATCCAGGGCAAACTACCACCCTATACATCCCGGATCGTGACAGCACCGGACTATGGGAAACAAACGGCCCATTGACCGCATACATGGTATCAAAGCGCAGGATAGCGCGTCCGGCCGAAGCCGTATTTGAATTATTACTGGGATTGGTATTGTACCCGTAACCTGCATAGACAGACATTGCCATAAACCATAATACGGCAATGCCAAGCAATTTAGTAAACATAGTTAGCTCCTCGCTTAGAAGTTGACACAATTAACCAGGATGTTTTCATTTATATTCCCGCAGCAATACCTCACCTGTCGTGCCGGTGATGATGTTCATTGGAATGATGACCATCCAATCGCGAGACCGGTACTATATCGATTTTGCCATACAAGCCATGGCTTTCATCATCTGGACCTGCAGTGAAAAATAGGGCGTTGGTGGGCTGGTTGAGTAATCCGTTGCCGAAACTCAAGCCCCATAGGCCATCTATCGTTACGGGCGAACCGTTGGCATGCCGTAGCCAATCTCCTTGGTTATGGTGATGCCGGTTCAAGTCGTAGGCAATGACATGGCCATCACCAAAATTACCGACCAAGAGATGGTTGCTGAATTGCCCGAAGTTGGCAGGTGCCAAGGCTATACCCCATGGGGCGTCCAGTTTGCCGCGTGCGGCGACCCGTTGCAGCAATTGGCCATGGGCATCGTAGGCGTTGACATAACCCAAGCCTGGGCCGGCGACATCGTCTTCTTGGTTGTCATCCTGCTTGGTATAGGTCACAAAGATTACCCCGTTAATGGCTTGAATCCCGAACGGGGCAAAGCCTTGCGGAATCCTCCTGTCCTTGAAGGCATCGGGTGATAACGCAACCGGCTGGAACTGGTCATCAAAGACATCAACCTTGGCGTTATGGAAATCGGTGGCATAAAGCAGGCAACGGTTACCATCCGTACTTAACGCCAAGCCTTTATAGATTGCCCCGGTAGCAGACTTGTTTACCGCCTCAATCGCCGTGGTCGAAGGTGGTGGCTGGGTTCCCTCCGTGGGCGCCCACCCAGCGATGATGCCGTTTTCAGTGGCGAAGATAAAGCGGCTGGGCGCACCTGAATCCGCCGGATCAGAAGGATGGTCTTTCACTATAAATTTGTTGTTGCCTCCGAAGAAAACGAGTCCGGTCGGTTTTTCTTCATTTTGGGGGCCAGGTATTGTCACCACCAGGCTTTGTTTTACGCCATTGCCATCGTACAACGTTGACTTACCGCTTCCGCCATCATTGACCCACACAAACCCATCCGGATTAAATGCAATACCCCAAGCGTTTATCAGGTCCGGGTCCGTTTGATCTGCCGCGCCTGGAATGTCAGAGACCAAATTATGTACTAGATAACCGGTTATTTGGCCATGCTGATCGGCATAAGTTATTGATGTGATAGCTAAACTAAGCAAGCTCAACAGGATGGCTAAGCAGGCATTTCTAAATTTGAATGTTGCCATTTTACTCTCCCAAGGAAACAGGAATATCCCTGCATCAGTTAATTCCAGTTTCTTTAGAAAAGGTTCATAAGAGGCTTTATTTTTTATTTGCCACCAAAGCTTATTCAATATTTTTAGTCTTTGTCGGACGCTTGAATAAGGAAAAACGAGTGTCTGCTTTGCCCTGTTTGAGAGTCAGCTTTCTGAATTCTTGTGGGTCGGTTCATGGCCGGAAGCTAAAGCCCCTTAGAAAGTCAGAGTCTGCTTTAGCTACCGAAAAGTTTCTCGGTGGTATTTAAATAACAGATAGTGGAAAATAGTTTTCAATATTTGCCAATTATCTTCGTTAAATATTCCAGTAAAAATTAGTGTGCCTTATAAAACATGATAGGGGTTAGTCCTTGGAAAAATTAAACGACCATTTATAGTAAAATTGAATAAAATTTAATCACCGTTTTCCAAACTTCGTTAATTTCAAAGACCGGCCCTTACTGAAAATTTGACAGTAAGCCTTTATTAAAATAGGTTTGATCATGATAACGAAAGAAACCGTTTTAATTGTTCATGGCACTTTTTCAGGTCCCGTCGAAGGTAAGCCATCGTGGTATGAGCCGGGGAATTTGTTTTGCCGCCAGCTCGATGTACAACTCGCAGCCAGAGGTTCGGCAGCTCGATGCTGGAACCACTTGGATACATGCGGCGACGAACTGAAACGTCGAGCTGGGCGCGACACCCCTTATTTTTCTTGGAGCGGCCGTAATTCATGGATTGATCGCTCTGCTGCAGCAAAACAATTATGGGCCGAAATTGAATACCTAACTAAGGAGGGATGGAAGTGCCATATAGTCGCTCACAGTCATGGTGGCAATGTTGTTTTAGAGGCCCTTGACCTCGAGAACCCATATAGACAAGGTGGATTGTCTTCTAACTACGTTCTCCTGGGAACCCCGATCCTACAGTTTTCATCTCATATGCAACGGTGGATGAGGCTTTTCGAACGCTTTCGCGAATACACCAAGCCCTCGGTAAAGTATAGTGGCCCTCGAATGACAGTTCCTGGACGAGAAGCGAGCCTAAATTGGTTGGCTGTGGGCATGGCCGCTTCCTTGTTGTTCTGGATTCTTTTGATTCACCAGTATTTGAAAATCACTGGTCTAACGCTTTCCTTCCTCCTTTTCGAAAATCTTAAGTTCTGGGTTGTCTCGATTGGCACAGTGATTGTGATGGCAACACTCTATTGGTACTATCGGCATATCACTACGAAAGCGGTTGCTATTATGCATGGGCTACCTGCACTCCGCGAAATGTTTATGACCTATCCTCCTCGGCTTCTTTTTATCAACAGCCAGAGAGATGAGGCCTTCTGCTTTCTTAATGGTATCCGGACTGCAACCTTGTCGACGGAAAGTCCTGAGCCTAAAAAAAACCGAAAATGTAATGGGGTAATAAGTTCATGGTTTAGAACGATAGTAAAGCAAGCTGAAGAGGCCGATCGGCAGCGTTATCCTTGGTTTGTAGGACAGAATCTCTGGGTCTCCAGCATTACGGTAACGGGAATTATTGTTTTTCTATTATTGGGTTTTCTGCAATTTTATGAGCTTCTCCGTTTTTTCACCACCTCCTTTCTAATCACAGGCGTCCTCGCAGCCATTACGATTCCAGGCCCTCTTTTTTCTGTCATCACAGCGCCCTGGAGATTCGCTGAAGCCAGTGTGTTCGTATTTAAAAATTTCATCCTATGGCTTGCCAATGAATTAGGTCGCAGGCTCGCTTGGAGTTACCTGCAAGGAATTGCCCTCGGAATTTCAGGGTCTCCTCACCGTCTGGACGAAGTTTCTGTAGTGCTACGGCCTAAACCCGAGTTCGCTCGTGGGGAGTTCCTCTATCAGGATCTAGCAAAGACGGCAGAGGATATGGCTGTCGCTGGGCGGTCCAATTTACTCCACTCGGAATTTCGAAAAATCCAAGAACAGTCTGATGACGATTTTTGGAGATTGGATAAATGGCGTGAAAGAATCGGGACGATCGCATCGGATCCAACCCTGGTCCATACCGTTTATTATCGACATCCTGATGTCATCGACCAGATAGCAAGCCATCTGGTTCGGAGCGGTAAGGAACTTTACGCCGCAAGACTACGTGATAAAGCTATTAAGCAAAACGAAACCAGTTCTTGGGAGGCCTGGGGCAAATCTGCCATAGATGCTTTAAATGATAATCTTGTAAAACGCGATCCAATCGCCGCTCGATCCCTGTTGGACGATTTACGTGCTGCGGCTTCCACACGTAACGAAGCTCCCTTGTGGAAGCATTGGGCTAGCGCCGCGGTTATCCTGATGGATGACTTAGGTTCACGAGATCCCGCAGCGACTCGAGTCTTGTTAATCGACATGCACGAAGTAGCATCGGCGCTTGATGAGCTAGCCCTTTGGCAATTGTGGGCTACGGCCGCCCTCAACCTGACCAATGACCTTCGAAATGACGATCCGGTCACGGTGAAGGCATTGCTGGACGAAATGTATTCTGCTGCAGCAAATCATAACGACGATAACTTATGGGAACAATGGGCTAAGGCTGCCAACAATCTGATGACTAACCTTCGATCGCACGATGCGCTAGCAGCGCGTACTTTACTGGGTGCAATGAAGAACGTTGCAGCCACTCGTAATGAAGCTGCCTTATGGGAGTGGTGGTCGAAAGCCGCTGCTATGTTATCTATTGTCCTGGCATCAAGTGAACCTGTTGCAGCTCAAACCTTGCTGGGAGAAATACGGAACAAGGCGGAAGAGCGCGACGATACCACGCTGTGGGAACTATGGGACAGCACCGCCTACGATGTGGCTAAGGATCTTCAATCAAACGACCCGGATGCGGCCTTGGAATTGCTGGATGCCATGCGCGGAGTGGCTGAAGTGCGCGATGATTGCTTTTTTTGGGAAATGTGGGCCAAATCAGCCGGCAATTTGATGATTGAACTGCCATTAAAAGATCTGGCAGCCGCTTTTGCTTTGTTTGATGAAATGCGAATCGTTGCAGAAAAACGTAATGAGGCCCTCCTGTGGGAACTTTGGGCCACAGTCGCCCATAATCTAGTGAATAACCTTCGATCCCTCGATATAACAAAAGCGCTGGCATTGATAGCCGACATGCGGATCACGGCGGTTGCGCGTGACGATACTCCTTTGTGGGAGCTATGGGCTAAGGCCATAGTCACTCTGATGATTGACCTTCCGTCACACGATCCGGCCTCTGCGAGGTCTTTGCTTGAAGATATGCGCGGCGAGGCGAGTGCTCGTGACGAGGACGACTTGTGGAAACTATGGGTACAGGCTTCCTATAATTTGATAATTAAACTAGGAACTAACAATCCGGCAATGTCGAGGGGTTTAGTGGGCGGCATGCTGAATGAGGTGGAGAAAAATCCTGGTGAAGTTGGGGGCTGGCAGGCTATGGTCGTGGGCCTCTTGATACAAGCTGCCTTCAATTTAGCGGAAAATCAAGGATTAAACGATCCGGTAGCGGCCAGAACCCTTTGTGCTGAGGTACTTGGCCTTCCCGAAGAAATGCTCCAATTACTCCATTTTGAAGACTAGCCAAATGGGGTAAGGAAAGGGGCGGAAAATCCCTTGCAATTATCACGATTAGATAAATGCCGGCAAGAAAATTGGAAAAGATGCCCGTTAAGTCGCTAATGTCAAACAACTTGTCTTGGCTAAAAAACAACCGTTAGGTAATCAAAATTCCCTTGTTGCATGGTTATATCCTGAACATCTGTAGAAGGTAGCCCTTGAAATCAAGTACTCATTACTAGGCTAGCGCCCTTATTAGCCAAAGTCCATTTAAATTGTTATAGTCAATAACCCAAGTAACGCAATCTTAAATCTGGGGGAAGTTATGACAGCCAAACACATCGCAATTATCCAGGGACACCCCGATCCCGAAGGCAATCATTTTTGTCATGCTTTGGCAAAAGCATATTTAACGGGGGCGGAATCTTCAGGGCATAACATCAAGTTAATTGACATCGCCCAAATCGAGTTCCCAATATTGCGTACGCAAGCTGACTATGTTGAAGGTGAAGTGCCGGAACCGATCAAGCAAGTACAACCTATCGTCCAATCGGCACAACACCTTGCCATTATTTACCCTTTATGGCTAGGTACCATGCCAGCTTATTTGAAAGCCTTTCTGGAACAGTTGTTTAGGCCTAGCTTTGCCGCCATTAAAACCGTCGGAGAAAAACCCTGGGAAAGGCAAGTCAGCGAGAAAACAGCGCACATTGTCGTGACAATGGGGATGAACGAGATTATTTACCGTTCGTATTTCATGGCTGATGGCTTGAAAAGTCCAGAAGCAAATATCCTGGCGTACTCCGGCATCAACGCGATCCAAGAAACGTTAATTGGCAGTGTTGAATCGATAGGCGATGCCGAAAGGAAACAATGGCTTGATAAAATGGAACTGACAGGGCGTGCGGGCATATAGCTTAAGGTAAGTAAACCCACAATAAACTGCTTTGGTTTAGCCTTACAGGAAGTATTAAAAAGGAATACCCCCAACAACTTAGATACTGCCAATTGATTGTAATTTCTGGCCAGGATTTAGGGTCGACCGTATTTCTCATATGCAGCCCGTCAATAAATTCAATTTTGGCTCGAAGTGGAAGTAGCAATCGGTAGAGTAGAGATGTGGCGCGGTAGCGTTAGCTGTTAGCCTATCTGTTGCCGCCCCTTTCGTTTGGCGGTGCCTCATTAGCCAACCCGTAACTCCGTTTGTAAGCGTCCGTTTTTTCCATCTTAACAAAACGATACAAAGCCATCATGCTATTTATATTTTGATGGAAGAA
The DNA here is from genome assembly GCA_964435245.1 of uncultured Methylomagnum sp. Taxonomy (GTDB): domain Bacteria; phylum Pseudomonadota; class Gammaproteobacteria; order Methylococcales; family Methylomonadaceae; genus Methyloglobulus. Next base: position 5,285 of record CAYSYU010000039.1, on the reverse strand, counting down.
GGAAATGGCTTTAACGAAACGCTGGAGACAGCACATTGAACTGTGGCAAAACAGCGGCCTGCCACAAGCAGACTATTGCCAACAGGAAGGTTTGAACCGCAAGACTTTTTCAGCCCGTTTATCTGAATTCCGTAGCAGCCGTACACCCACACCGTCGGTGTTAATACCGATACAGGTTGAAGCGATGGCAACGGGCCGAATCGTCTTGCACCATGCCAAAGGCCACCGGTTGGAATTACCGGCATCAGTGTCAGCTCCATGGCTGGGCGGGCTGCTAAGGTGTCTGGACTAATACCGACCCCAGACCGGATTTGGCTGGCAGTGGCGCCGGTTGACATGCGCCGCGGCATTGACGGGTTATCGACGATTGTCCAGCAGTCCTTGGGGCAATCGCCCTGCGCGGGATCGGTGTTTGTGTTTAGGAACCGGCCGGGCAATAGGTTACGGCTTTTGGTGTGGGACGGTAACGGCGTTTGGCTTTGTCACCGCCGCCTGCACCGGGGTTGTTTTGTTTGGCCAAAAGCCAATGCCCCCTGTTTTTCGGTCAGCGAAGCGCAATGGCAATGGTTGGTTGCCGGGGTGGATTGGCAACGTTTGTCGGCACTGCCACAGGCCCATTGGCAAGTTTGAAAGCGCAGCCCTAGTTTTATAAACCCAGCAATAATAAGGCTTACAGAGGGTTTATAGGGTATAATGCAACCCATGGATCCATTCGTCAAACTTGATCATTTGGACATCAATACCGCCGCCAAAACCCAGGTGGCGGAGATCATTCAAACACTGTTTGAACAGGCACAACAGGATGCTGCGGCACTTCAGTCCAAAGAGCTCGAACTTCAGGCAAAGGATGCCGAGCTTAAAGCCAAAGCCGCTGAAATTCAATTCAAAGACCAAAAAATCCAAGCACTGAGCCATGAGTTGGCCCATATCCGGCGTATCCGCTACGGGGTCAAGAGCGAAGCCCTGTCCCCATTGCAGCGGGATGTGTTCGAGGAAACCGTTGATACTGACCTTGCGGCCATCGAAGCGGAAATCGAACAACTGGCCGACAGGCAGCCAAGCGATACGATAACCAAACCCAAACGGCCTCGCGCAGGTCGCCAACCCTTGCCGGACCATCTGCCGCGCATCGAGTACCGGCACGAGCCTGAATCTTGCGCCTGCGGCCAATGTGGCAGGGAACTGGTCAAGATTGGCGAAGACATCACCGAACAATTGGATGTCGAACCAGCCAAGTTCTTCGTCCACCGCCATATCCGCCCGCAATATGCGTGCAGAAGCTGCGTGACCATTACGGCCGCACCGATTCCGCCCGCCGTGATAGACGGCGGCATGGCGGCGGTGGGTTTGCTGGCTTGGGTAATTATCAGCAAATACCTGGATCATCTCCCACTTTACCGCCTGGAGCAGATCGCCGCCCGTGACAAGGTCACCCTCGCCCGCTCCACCTTGGCAGAATGGGTTGGCCGCATCGGCGTGGCCTTGCAGCCTTTGGCCGACCGTCTCGCCTGGCACCTGTTGCAGGGCAATACCCTGCATGCTGATGAAACCCCGGTGGCGCAACTCGATCCTGGCAAGGGCAAAACCAAAAAAGCCTACCTCTGGGCTTATTGTAGCAATGACCTCGAACCTGTCCCGAGGATCATCGTCTTTGATTATCAAACCAGCCGAAGCGGCAGTCATGCACGGCAATTCCTTGGTGCTTGGCAAGGTCACCTGTTGGTTGATGATTATGTTGGCTATAAGATCCTGTTCAAAAGCACCGAGGGTAAAACAGCACCCTGTATTGAACTTGGCTGTTTCGCGCACGCCCGGCGCAAGTTCTTCGACTTATACCAAGCCAATAACAGCCCCATGGCATGGGAAGCGTTACAACGCATCGGCAAACTCTACGCCATCGAAGCAGAAGCCAAAGAGTTTGACATCGAAACCCGTCGGCAACTGCGCCAAGAACAAAGCCAGCCGGTTCTCGATGCCTTGCACGCGTGGCTGCTAAACACGCGTATCAATACGGCCAACGGCGGCGCTTCCGCCAAGGCCATGGACTACACACTCAAGCGCTGGCCAGCACTGGTCCGTTACGCCAAAACGGGCCACCTGCCGATCGACAATAACCCGGTGGAAAACAGTATAAGGCCGATCGCATTAGGAAAAAAGAATTGGCTTTTTACGGGTTCGGAGCGGGCAGGCCAACGTGCCGCCGCTATCCAAACTTTACTTGGCACTGCCAAGCTCAACGGGCTTAACCCTGCCGAATGGCTAAAAGATACCCTGGAAAAACTACCGGCTTGGCCTAATAGCCGCATCGACGAACTGCTGCCGTTAACCCCAGAATGGATCGAAACGCTAAAACAAAATAGGCCAGAAAAAACAACGTGGCGCGGCTAGACCGTTACCTCCGTTTCCACATCCCCCTCATCGAACCGGACTGGCAGTTTTCCCGCATCCGGCTCTCGGACAAGATATCACGCTTACGCCCACGGCTGGTCACACCCCAAACGGGTCAGGCGTACCAATCCTAAGTTCTGGTACAGGTACGAAGAAGGATAGGCTCCGACCGCTCGCTTTCTGACCTTGTATTTGTTGCGTAACCACCGGCGCAACCGCATCGTGGTATAGTTATCAATGGCCCGGTATGCCGGGTCGGTCGTCCCTACTTGAAAGTAGTTTGCCCAGCCTCGTAACACCCGATTCAACTGGCCTATTTGCACGGCGGTTTCTTGCCACCCCATGTTAAGAACCGTCATCGCATGGATCTTTTCAACCATGCGCCGAATGCTTTTCTTTGACGGCCTGTAGCCATTGGTACAAGTCATTGACAACACAAGGGGTTTATTACGTCACCCGACAACGGGGCAACGCCACTTATGACGTTGTTGAACAGCGTGCCGTCCCTGCAAAGCCGGGGGTCTTCAGCAATTCGGTGATCCGTTTCAACTCCCTGCGTTCCCTAAAGAAGGGGTTGCCCGTCGTGAGGCAGGTGGTTTATTTTGATGCCGAGACGAACAAGCAATACACCTTCATCACCAACCACTTCAAGCTGTCGGCGCAGACCATCGCGGATATTTACAAGCAGCGTTGGCAGGTCGAGTTGTTCTTCAAATGGATCAAGCAGAACCTCAAGATCAAATCGTTGTAACCGGGATGTTGTACTATCTGCTTCTAGTTATGTAATTTACTTTAATGGGGTGGACGGTTAGCTCCACCTGCCACATCATGTAGTAATTACCACTACGCAATTTTGCTTGTAAGATCAAGCAAGACTGTCATCGGGCAACGTCGTTAAATGCTCTCACCACAATATGTAGACTCAGGTGGAGCTAACCGTCCACCCCGCTTACTTTACTAGCGAACTTGTCCAAGTTTTGGGCAATATTAGGGAAGGGCAGTTATTTTTAAAATATGAAAATAATTAAGAAAATATTGTGCGATGCTGGAGGACGACATGTTGAAATTCTTTGGATAACTGGATTAATAAGATAAAACGCTTTGCGAAGAATATCTACTTGGATTATGCTAGTGCTTTAAAAATACAAACTTTATAAGTTGTTGATTTAACTTATAAGGGATGTGTGGTTTCCAAACTATAGGTTTTTGATAAAAAACAGTATTTTTTTACAAATGTGTGGTTTCGATTTAACGTAACTCGTTGTTTTTACAATAAGTACAGCGGAATTGTGATTCCTGTTGTCGCGGGTTCGAGCCCCGTCGCTCACCCCATTAAATCAAGTGCTTACCTTAAGCTATTTGCTTAGCTATCGGTTGCCGTGCCCAAATTCGTGACCACATTCGCCGCATAGCGGGCCAAATGTTCTGGTGCCAAATGAGCGTAGCGCAAGACCATCTTATAGTCTGACCATCCGCCCAATTCTTGAAGGACATTCAACGGCGTTCCCGCCTGGACGTGCCAGCTTGCCCAGGTATGGCGCAAATCATGCCAGCGAAAATCAGCAATATCGGCTCTGGCCAACGCCTTCGTCCAAGCATGATTATTGGCTCTTAAAACCGGCTTTCCCTTATACACGAACACATAGCGCGGATTGTTGCCAAACTGTGACCTTATTATGTGCATGGCATCATCATATAAAGGTATGCCAATCCCCTTTCCAGCTTTTGCCTGGTCAGGATGTATCCAGGCAACTTTTCGCTGTAGGTCGATCTGATTCCATTCGAGTTTAGTGACATTCGATTCACGTAACCCGGTCAATAAGCTAAAACGCGCCATCGCTTCAAGGTGGGGCGGTAGTTCCGCTAATAACTTAGCTGCCTCATCTGGGGTAACCACCGAATGCGCTTTTTTGGTTCTGCAAACTTGCGTATGGGCGGGATGTAATCAATCCATCCCCAATGATTCCGCGCTTTATGCAACACCGCAGAAACCAAAGCGGTAATACGATTAACCCTTGCATAGCTTACACCTTGGTTCAATTTGGCAGTAATAATTCGGTCGATGTCAGCCTGATCTATCTCTGCCAACACTTTATGTCCCAGATAAGTATCTAACCACCGAAAATTAGCCTGATCCTCCTTAATCGTTCGTTTTTGTGATTCTTGTAGCCACTTTACAACGGCATCTTGCCACGAATAGCGTGGTTTTTCCTTGAGCTTGGATATCCGCCAAGCCTGGGCTTTACAAGTATCCGCTAACTCTTGAGCCTGTCGTTCGTCGGCAGTCCCAGTAGATTGGCGTACAATTTTGCCGTTTGGGGCTTTGTATTTGTACCACCAGAATTTCGAGTCTTTTCTTTTAAAGAGCATAATGCTTGACCTCCTTGCCTTGCATCCCCACCTGTATTGTAGAAGCTGCGCAGCCAATTAATCAAATCTTCTTCAATGAACACCCAGCATTTACCCGGTTTAGCAGCCGGAATCTCGCCGGCACGCGCCCGTTGCAACACCGTTTGCGGGTGCAGTTTCAACAGTTCAGCGGCTTGGTTGAGGGTCAGCGTGTTCTTGCCAGTAGTGCCAGACAGAATAGCCTGCTGTCACAAATCCACAGGCATGTGGTCAGGATGTAGGGATGGATTCCGCCTGGATGGACAGCCATAAGCTGAAATAGCCAAGGTTGCCATCGTAGACAGAGATCATCCCCATGCCTCCTCCGCCTGAGCATTAACAGGAATACCTTAAGAAACTGTGCCATCACCTGTTAAACGCTATTTTGTGGCACACAGTCCTTTCGATTTATTCACCGTCATCCTCGCCTTTGTCCAGCCCCAGATAATGTGTCGTGATTGATTCCCTGGAATGTCCCAGTTCTTCAGCCACCTGGAGGCGGGCGGCCC
>CAYSYU010000038.1:0-26414 GCA_964435245.1 uncultured Methylomagnum sp. | reverse complement strand
AAAAATCGGCATTTGACCAGTGAGCCGCAGTTTCTGCTTTCCGTGCAAAGGTCTCTAACTGACTGAAAAAATACTCATTAGCCTTTATTATTGCCACTTGGGAGGAAAAACTAACGGGTGGTACTTGCCAAATCAATATAACTAGATTTTGAGGTGTGAAGGCAAAAGAAAGCTTTAAGTCAAACTTAATTTTGAAAGTCCGCTTTGGATGCTTTTATTCTATAGGTTGACGGTCTCTTGTGGGTCGGACTTTAACCTTCGGCTATCAGTGAATATTGCCATTATCGACTGTCCGCTATGGCGGGATCAGATCACAATAAAGCCCCAATTGTGTCGCATTCTTCGGAGTTCAGCTCAAAATCGAAGATCGACAGGTCTTCCAGCATATTGCTTGCCGAGGTTGTACCAGTTAACGGGACAATCCCTATTTGGCTCAAATACCGGAAAAACACTTGGGCGGCACTGCGTCCGTATTTTGTCGCCATGCTTTGTACGGAATTATCCGCCAATACCTGGGGATTGGCCGTCAATGTCCAAAAGCTTTGGTAGATGATTCCGTGTTCTTTGCAAAATGCCCGGATAGCGCGGTCATAGCCAGTATTGGCATAAAAGCGGTTCTGGATGATGACCGGTTTGATTTCGGCAGACTGATATAAGGCTTCCAATGTCTCCAACTCATAGCAATTGCTGATGCCCAGTTGTTTAATGCCGCCGCTTTTGACGATTGCCCCCATCGCCTGCCAGACTTCCATTGTTTGCTGGTGGTTTGGCATTGGCGAATGCAGCACAAGGCAATCCAGATAAGTCGTTTGTAGGTCATTGAGGGAAACCTGGAAGGATTGGGCTACTTGTTCGCTTAGGCTCGCCTTTGGATCATAAGGGATACGCTGGGGATCTTGCCCGTCCAAAGAAGTAAATTTGGTTTGCAGGTAAAGTTCATGCCGGGTTACCAAGCCACGGTTTATGCAAGCCGCTATGCCTTCCCCTACACCAGCCTCATGGTAATGTTTGGGTTGGCAAGCCGTGTCGATCCCTCGAAACCCCAAGTCAATGGCTTGTTCCACCAGTTTCGCGGTACGTTCTTTTTTCCAGGCCGTGCCGTAAATGATCTTCGGCATCTTGATGCCTGCTTTGGTCGTGATGGAACTGTCAGGTTTCAAGTTTTCCTACCCAATGTTTGGCTTTTGGAGGTTGGTAATTGGTAAAGCGCTCCAACAACGCGTCTGGGGTGTTATCTACCATTAACAGGGCATGGTGGTGTTTTTTAACAAATTGTTCCGCCAAAGCGTGATCCAGGAACCCGATGAGCAAGTCATAATAGCCTTCGACATTAAGCAAGCCGCATGGCTTATTGTGAAAACCAAGCTGTGCCCACGTCCAGATCTCAAACAGTTCTTCAAGAGTCCCTATGCCGCCGGGCAGTGCGATAAAGCCATCGGCAAGTTCGGCCATCAGCATTTTCCTTTCATGCATGGAATGGGTGATGTGCAATTCAGTGAGGTTTTGGTGGGCTACTTCTTTGTGCGCCAAGGCTTTCGGGATGACACCGATGGCTTGGCCGCCGAGCTTTAGAACATTATCTGCTAATATCCCCATGATACCGATGCCGGCACCGCCATAAACCAGCCTGATATTACGGCTGACCAATGCCTCAGCCAATGAAACAGCAGCTAAAGCGTAAGCCCCCAATCGTCCAGGGCTTGAACCGCAATAGATGCAGAGGCTGTTAATTGATGGCATATAGAATGTTTGTTATGGGTTTTTCGGAGTTCATTGCGGTTTCAGTTGGCTTATCTCCAATAAGTGGCAAAGACCGGGAGAAAAGATGATAATCAGTCCCGAACAAACTCTTGTCAAGGTCAAATATGGCATCCGCATTTTCCCACATTGCCGTCCCGGCGGTACTCTATGCCAGTTTCAAGAGCGATACGGTAACTATCAGGTTATTTTTGTTGGCTGCACTATGCTCAGTTTTCCCAGACATTGATGTCATTGGCTTCAAATTCGGAATCCCTTATGGATCACAATGGGGGCATCGGGGGTTTACGCATTCGTTGGTTTTTGCACTATGCTTGGCTTCCTTATTAACTTATTTTCACAAGCAACTCCAGTCTAAGCCTTGGACAGTCTTTTGGCTTTGCTTCGCGTCGTGCGGTTCCCATGCCTTCCTCGATGCCATGACCAATGGCGGCCTTGGCGTGGCCTTGTTTTGGCCCTTCAGTTCAGGACGGATATTCTCCCCCTTTATGCCAATACAGGTTTCTCCCATTGGTGTTGGCAGCTTTTTTTCGGAATGGGGGCTTCGGGTAATCGCTTCGGAACTCATTTGGGTGTTGATCCCGGCTTTAGTAATTGGCACTATTGGCGCCGTAATTAGGCGTACATACGTCAAAAAGTGAGTGTGAACCTGACCAAGTACTCATTGTTCTGGAGGAAATACCTACTAAAGCCGCATAATATTCCCCATGAAAACACCAAAAAGACTTGAATCCTTAATCGAAAATGGCCTCATCGACGAAGTCATGCATTCCCTGAAAAGCGGCAAGGAAGCCGCTGTCTACGTGGTGCGCTCTGGGACTGAAAGCTGTTGCGCCAAAGTATACAAAGAAGCCGGCCAGCGCAGCTTTCGCCAAAGCGTGCTTTATCAGGAAGGCCGCAAGGTACGCAACAGCCGCCGTGCCCGCGCCATGGAAAAAGGGAGCAGTTACGGCCGCAAAGAGCAGGAGTCGACATGGCAAAGCGCGGAAGTAACCGCTTTGTACCGTCTTTCTGAGGCTGGGGTCAGGGTACCTCGGCCCTATAACTTCATCGACGGTGTGTTGCTTATGGAGTTGGTGACCGATGTTGACGGCAACCCAGCACCTAGGCTCAATGACCTTGAAATGGTACCGGAACAGGCCAGGACTTATCATAACTTCCTAATTTCCCAGATTATCCGCATGCTGTGCGATGTCCTAATCCACGGCGACTTGTCAGAATATAACGTACTGATTGGCAGCGACGGGCCGGTCATCATAGATTTACCCCAGGCCGTCGATGCGGTCGGCAACAACAATGCCCGCATGATGCTGGAGCGGGATGTCAGCAACATGGCCAACTATTTCGGCCGCTTCGCTCCAGAATTACTGACAACCGCTTACGGTAAGGAAATGTGGAAACTTTACCAAAGTGGGGAGCTACAACCTGAAACCCAACTAACTGGCTATTTTGAGGACAACGCCAAACCTGCCGATGTTAGGGGCGTTATGCGCGAGATAGACGCGGCGCGTAAGGAAAATGAGGCAAAACAACATTATAAGGACAATGCATTTCAATAGACGAAGAACAAAATCATGGGCTGCCTTAATACTTATGGGCGAATACACATTTCACGATATTAAAGTACACCCATGGCACAGGATTGAAGTGCCAGTTTATTTCCGTTATTAAATATAGCAATGGTCGGTACAGTTCGGATGACATAACACTGATGCATTAACGTCAACTTATTAAAAATATTAATATATTTAATAAGTTAATCCGGTTCTCAAAAGCCGACATTGGCTCATATCAACCAATCCTGTAAGATCGGCCATTATGTACAGTTGCGAATTATGTATAGTTACGAATCAGTAATCCTTATATATGTTTTATATTCATATAGTTACCGATTTTTAATTTGGATCGGACTACACATAATTTCGGTACTTTTCTGAATAATCAAAACAGAGCAGATTGCACAATAACTCTTCGGCAACCAACACTGAACGTGGAGGTTAACACCGTATTACCTGTATTTTCGCCAAATGAACCTGCTAAGAGAGCCTTTTAACTAGATGCATATTTTTTATGATCAGGCACATTAATCAAAATTAATGAGCTAACAGAGACTGAATATTATGTGCAGTAAAATACCCTGTTATTCAGATAAAACGCGGCGTTGCGATCTTAACTATACATAATTCGCAACTGTACATAATGGCCGTTATGCAAAGCTTTGCATAACGGCCAAGTGCAGCCGGTCGTTGTTTACGATAACTGACCTTCAAATCGTCAAAAACAGACGCTCATTGCTGAAAAGTAATGATGCAAAATCAAGTTTACAAACAATGGTAATGCTAACCTAGTTAAACTCAGAATTTGTTCTAATGCGGTTTGGCAAATCGAAAAACTTAATGTCGTTGGCTAAAAAATAAACATTACCATTCTGTAATGTTTTGGAAAGCTTCCCGCAATGTGGCCTACGTTATCCTATATTTGAAATCACGCAATTCTGCTTGATCTTATTGAGGCATAACAATGAGCAAACAACACAACAAATTTCTTACAGCCCTATTTGCAACGGTTATCATAGCTGGAACTGCTAATCTAGCCCAAGCAAGCGAATCGAAGGAAAAGGAAGCCAAAGAACTACAGCTTTTTAGCCAAGCTAAAATATCTTTAACCGATGCCATAAAAGCAGCGGAACATAAAACGGGTGGCAAGGCAATGGAAGCGGAAGTGGACGATGAATCCAGTACCGTCCAGTTCGAGATCGAGGTTCTCAAAGACGGCAAAGTCCATGAAGTCAAAGTCGATGGTATAACAGGCAAGATCCTTAAAGTTTCCTTGGAGGATGAATCCAAAGAAGCCACTGAAAATGAATCAGAAAACGAGAAAGAATAAACCTTAAGCAAAGGCGAAATGCCCCGGAACTTTTTTTGATGTCATGAAAATATTAATTATCGAGGATGATACGGAGACCAGGGATTATGTCTCGACAGGATTGAAGGAGGCGGGGTATTCGGTCGATTCAGCCAAGGATGGCTATGAAGGGCTACTTCTAGCCAATGAAGGGAACTATGGCCTTCTCATAGTTGATAGGATGCTCCCTCACTTGGATGGTTTGACCCTGGTAAAAAACCTACGCAGCACAAAAGAAAATGTTCCGGTGCTGTTCTTGACCACCATGAGCGGGATTGATGACCGAGTTGAAGGCTTGAATGCAGGCGGCGATGATTATTTGGTCAAGCCGTTCGCGTTCAGTGAGCTTAGCGCACGGGTCAATGCGCTGCTACGTAGGCCGAGGGAAACCGTGGAACAGAAAGTTTTGCAGGTTGCAGGCATTGAAATCGACCTGCTCAAAAGAACTGTCAGGCGCAACGGACAACTTATTGACCTCCAGCCCACAGAATTCCGACTACTGGAATATCTTGTCCGCCATGCCGGACAGGTTGTCACCCGCACCATGTTACTAGAAAACGTCTGGGATTTTCATTTTGACCCCAAAACCAATATCGTTGAAACCCATATCAGTCGCTTACGCGGTAAGCTGAATGCAGGAAACAAACCTGACCTCATCCAAACCGTACGCGGCGCAGGCTACATGATCCATGAAGCTGCCTAGTATCGTTGACACCATCAGTTTCAAGCTGTCGGCCTTATATTTAGGCCTCTTTTTAATCTCATTCTTGGCAATTGGCATCAGCGTTTATCTATTGACCTGCCAGACTTTGGAACAAGAGCTTAAAACCAGCATTGAGGCAGAAGCAAACAGGTTAAAAGCCGAATTTGATTCCGGCGACATAACTGAATTGAAAAACGAAATTGACGAACTGATTGGCTTCGCATCACACAGCCGATTTGAATATGGTGTAATTGACGCCAATGGTCAGCTTGTCGCCGGAAACTTCCGTCATTTTAAACCTTCTGAGGGTTGGCAGTCCGCCGAACAGAAATCTACAGCTAATGAACCGGAACAAGAAGAAAAGGAATTGTCTTATATTGGTGTCATAGCCTTGTCGAACAAGCTATGGTTGGGCGTAGGCCAGAATGGAAAAGCAATTAAAAATGCCGGTGAAGCCATTATTAAGGCTTTTATTGCAGGTTTTGGATTAGTTATTTTTCTCGGTTCAATCGGTGGCTTTTATATTAGCCGTGCTTTCCTGAACAAAATCCAGCGTATCACCACTTCAACTGAGGCAATTATTGCAGGCGACCTTAAACATCGTCTACCCGTTTCAAAAAACCGGGATGAACTCGACAAGCTGGCATTAGTTTTAAACCTGATGTTGGATAAAATCGTGGCGTTGATGGAGAATATCCAGCAAGTCTCCAATGACATCGCACATGATCTGCGTACACCCATCAGCCATTTAAAATTCCGGCTGGAAGATGCGCTCAATCGAAATCTATCAGTCATTCAATATCAGGAACGGCTCGCCTTCGCGATTGAGGAAGTCGATTCGATACTCGCCACTTTCTCAGCACTATTGCGGATTTCCCAGATTGAATCTGGTTCCCGCCGTAGCGGTTTCAACAGCGTCGATCTTAGCCAGATTTTGGCTACAGTCACCGATGCCCTGCATCCAGTCGCCGAGGAACAGGGCAAAACCATCCATGCGGATTTTGGACAGGACATAATCCTGAATGGCGATAAGGAACTACTGACACAACTGGCCTTTAATGTACTGGAAAACGCTATCCAGCACACGCCTCAAAACACACAAATCCATGTCAGCTTACGCAAGTCCGGCAATCAAACTGCTTTGATAGTTGCAGACAATGGCTCTGGAATTGCCGAAAAAGATCGCGAGAAGGTATTTCGGCGTTTTCATCGGCTAGAACAAAGCCGGACTACCCCAGGCAATGGTCTTGGACTTAGCATAGTCTCAGCCATTGTGGAACTTCACGGCGGAACTATAACGTTAGCCGATAACCACCCTGGACTTAAAGTGATCATTAGCTTCTGTAACCAACAGGGTAATACCCTATGAAAACGTGCGGCATTCAATCAATTCCCTTAGTAATAGCCTGTTTGTTATTGGGTTGTTCACACTACCAACCAAAACCTTTGACAGAAGAAGCCGTCCAACAGCGACTACAGACTCCCACAGTGCAGCAACTAACTATACAAGCCGCACAGATTAAGCACCCCTTGTTTAAGTCGGTAACCTTTAATCTTCAGGATGGCCTGTCGCCGGATGAAGCAGCTATTTTAGCAGTGCTGCGAAATCCCGAATTACGCACCGCAAGGGACAAACAGGGCATCGCTAACGCGCAATTATTACAGGCAGGATTACTGCCGAATCCGATTTTATCCTACAACTTTGCAGCCTTAAACGGTGGGCTGGATCAAGGCAAAGTCACTGGCTTTGGCTTAGGGTTGGCATGGGAAATCACCTCGCTAATCACGCAATCCAACAAAATAACGGCGGCAGAAGCAGAACAACAAGCCGTGGACTTACAAATTGCTTGGCAAGAATGGCAAATAGCGCAAGCGGCAAAAATGGCTGTTTATAAGCTACTGGCCTATTCTAAGCAGCAACAGTTGCTGGAAGAAATGGCGCGTCGTCTTGAAGATAATCGAGCGCTCCTGCAAGTGGCAGCGGATAAAGGGCTGGTTACCGAACTGGAACGCGTAGCGGCTATTAACGCAAAAAATGGCGTAGATATCCGCTTGCAAGGCCTAGTGCTGCAAAAAAACCAGCAACAACAACGCCTGAACAGGGCTTTGGGTCTTAAGCCGGAAGAGACAATCAAGTTAGAACCTTACCTAGCGCTAACCGATGAATGGGTAGCGCCTCCTTATGACAAGCTAACGCATAATTTGGCTAACCGACGACTAGATTTAATGGCACTGCAAAAGGCTTATAAAAATCAGGATGAACAAGTCCATATTGCGGTCTTACAACAATTTCCAAGCATCAGTCTCGGCTTCACCCAAACCAAGAATAATAGTGATTATTACACCGTAGGCGCTGGCGTAGCGGTGACATTGCCAATCTTCGACCAGAATCAGGGGAAGATCGCCCTTGCTGAGGCGACTCGGCAACAATTGTTTGATGAATACACCAACCGGGTATTTCAATCAAACTCAGATATTGCCGAATTATTGGAGACCATCACCTCTTTAAATCAGCAAATTCAATCGGTTCACGCTGCGCTTCCTGATCTGGAAAGCCTAGTCAATACCTACAAGCAGGCAATCGAAGCTGGCCAGGTCGATGTGCTGACTTATTACACGGCCTGGAATAATTGTACGGATAAAAAAATTGAGCTGATTTCGTTACAACTCCAATTAGACGAAGCGCGGATTGCCTTGGAAATTGCGACGGGTAGTTATCATTTGCAGGCTTAAGGGATCAACTACCTGATGCATTTTATTCATTTTCTCAAGGAAAACTATGGGATTCCCATTAAAAAAAATTTGTATCTCTATCCTTTGGGCTTATAGCCTTGCTGGTTGTAGTCAGGATGATTCGGGAGCAAAACCGGATACAACGCCAGAACCCATAGCCCAAGTGCAAACCATCAAATTGCAGTTATCTGAAATCAGCCAAACCTTAACCGCTTATGGCACAGTTTTACCCTGGCCCGATAAACTGCAAACCATCAGCGTGCCCTACACTTCCCGTATTGAAAAAATCCTGGTCAATGAAGGCCAGTCATTTCAAAAAGGTGAGGTATTGCTGTTGTTAAAACCCGCAGATGACGCAACCTTACAACTACAGCAGGCTAATGTAGAGCTGAACGCCGCGCAACATGAACAACATCTTGTGCAGGAACGGCTAAACCTGAAACTTGCTACCCAAATGGAGTTAGCAACAGCGAAATTACGCACTGAGCAAGCCAAAGTCATGATTGCTAATTTGGCCGAGCGTGGCATCAACCAAAACCCTCAACTCAAGGCAGATCATGCGGGTATTGTCCACCTGCTCAGTGTGCAACAAAACCAGATTGTTCCAGCAGGAAGCCCAATATTGCAGTGGGTCGATAAAAATCAGTGGGTAGTCCGTTTGGGGGTGGAACCGGAAGATAAGGAAAGGCTACAACTCGGTCAGGAAGTATTGTTAACGCCAACCAATAAACCAACCTTCCAGCCGATTAAAGGACAAATCGCAACCATCACGAACCAAATTGATCCCATCACTCGGTTGCTCAATGTCTTCGTCAAGCCGGATTCGAACCAGACGCTATTAATCAATGATTATATTGAAGCAAAGATTAGTGTTTCATCGGCCTTTACTTTAGTGGTACCCAGGCAGTCACTATTGCCAGATGGCAAAGCTTACCGTTTATTTACTATAGAAAATGGCCATGCTGTTCAACATCAAGTGCAGATCGGCCTGGAAAATGACACTCAGGCCGAAGTCATCGCTAGTGATTTAAAAGAACAGGACGACATAGTGGTTTTAGGCAATTACGAACTTGAAGACGGCATGGCGGTTGAGGTGCAAAAGCCATGACCCAATGGGCTTATTTCCATCGCCGTTCAATCCTGTTTGCGCTGGGATTATTCGCTATTGCCGGGTTTTTTACTATTTACAGCACCCCCGTCAGCCTGTTCCCACAGGTTATTTTTCCCAGGGTTGTCATCAACATGGATGCGGGGGACAGGCCAGCAGAGCGGATGATGGTGGAAGCGACCTGGCCAGTCGAAGAAGCGGTTCGTACCGTGCCCGGAGTGGTCAGTGTACGATCCAATACCAGTCGCGGCAGCGCCGATATTTCGATTAACTTTGTCTGGGGGCTGGATATGGTCTCGGCGATGATGCAGGTGGAATCCGCTATTAATCAAATTCGTTCCACCCTACCTGCAACACTGGCATTTACGGTGCGGCGTATGGAGCCGACGGTTTTTCCGGTATTGGGTTACAGTTTGACCTCGGCTAAACAGTCCCAAGTTGAATTGCGGGATATTGCCCAATATCAAATCCGTCCTGTTTTGTCGGCGATATCGGGGGTTGCCAACATCGAAGTCCTGGGTGGTGCGATTGCTGAGTACCAAGTTATTGTTAATCAGGCGCGGCTCAACGCACTGGGTTTAAACCTGGACGACATTGCCAAAGCCTTGGCTGCTGCAAATGTGATCCACGCGGTGGGTCGTCTGGAGCAGGACTATAAACTGTATCTAGGCCTGTCAAACACACAGTTTCAAAATGGTGAGCAGATAGCCCAAACAATTGTCCGTAAGGGTTCAAACGGCCTGGTGTTTCTGGAAGATGTCGCTCAAGTTGTCAAAACCACCGCGCCGCAATGGCAGCGTGTGACGGCGGATGGTAAAGATGCGGTATTGTTCCAGATAATTCAACAGCCTGACGGCAGCACGGTGGAAATCGCCCATGCTGTCCAAAAACAGTTGGACGCCTTTCAAAAAAAACTGCCCGCCGATATTAAAATTGCTAAGTGGTATGACCAAAGTGACTTGATTGTCGCCTCTGCGGTCAATGTGCGCGAAGCCTTATTGATCGGATTAGGTTTGGCAATTGTGGTGTTGTTCGTGTTCCTACGCAATGGCAAAGTGACACTAATAGCGGCAATCACTGTACCGATGGCCTTGTCGGCAACTGCTTTAGTGTTATACATAACTGGGCAGAGCTTTAATATCATGACGTTGGGCGGTATGGCAGCGGCAGTCGCATTAATTATTGATGACGCTATAGTCATGATTGAACACATTATGCGCCGGATGAGGGATAACACAGGCAGCTATTTGAAACGCATCCACCTCGCCGCCGAGGAATTCACTAAGCCATTAGCGGCATCATCGGGTGCCACTATCGTGACCCATATCCCCTTGGCTTTTTTGTCGGGGGTCAGCGGCAGTTTTTTTAAAGCCTTGTCTTTGACCATAGCATCAGTGCTGGCGATTTCATTCCTGGTGTCCTGGTTGGCAGTGCCTTTACTGGCTTCGCACACCCTAAATGACAAAGATACCGTAAACAAGGCCGAAGACAAAACCACCCGTTGGCTTCATCATTACTACGAACGTGTCATGCAACGTATTTTGCCACGTCCCTGGCTGATTTTGGTTGCCTTATTGCCGTTGTTGCTGGGCGGTTTTTTTGCCTATCAAAACATCGGCTCAGGCTTTATGCCGGCAATGGATGAGGGCGGGCTTATCCTCGATTACCGCGCCGCGCCGGGTACGTCTGTTTCTGAAACTGACCGGTTGTTACGTCAGGTTGAAGCCATTTTACAACACACGCCGGAAGTCGAAACCTATTCACGGCGCACCGGGTTAAGCCTGGGTGGGCATATTACCGAAGCCAATGAGGGTGATTTTTTTGTGCGCTTAAAGCCTTTGCCGCGTCGTGGTTTGGAAGAAGTAATGGATGACATTCGAGGGCAAGTATTAGCCAAAGTACCAGGGCTTGAGGTTGAAATGGCTAAACTCATGGAAGATATGATCGGCGATTTGACCGCCGTGCCGGAACCAATCGAGATCAAGCTGTATTCCGACGATGGTGAGGTATTGGCAACCTTAGCCGAAAAAGTCGCCCATGAATTGGAGAAAATCCCCGGTGTCGTTGACATCAATAGTGGCGTAATTCCCGCTGGTGATGCGTTAAATATTCGTGTGTTAAGGGACAAAGCTGCTCTGGACGGTTTGAGCGTTGAAGACGTGAATCTTGCCTTGAACAGTTATTTGACTGGCGCAACGCCTACGCAAGTTCAGGAAGGTATCAAAATGGTAAACGTACGTGTCTGGATACCTGAAAGCGAACGTTCCACAATCAATGCCCTCAATAACCTACGCATCCGCGCTCCAGATGGCCATTGGGTGCCATTGCAGCGGATTGCGGTAATTGCCGTTGAAACCGGGCAAGCCCAGATCAAGCGCGATAACTTAAAACGCATGGTTGCCGTGACAGCACGTATCAGCGGACGTGATTTGGGTTCTACTATTGCCGATATTACTAAAGTCCTGGATCAGCCGGACATGCTGCCGCGTGAAGTTTATTATGTGTTGGGTGGTTTATATGAACAACAACAGGTCGCATTCAAAGGCATGTTAGCGGTCTTTTTATCGGCGGTCGCCCTGGTTTTTGTGTTGTTATTGTACCTGTACGAGTCTTTTCCGGTAGCACTAGCCATGATATTGACAACATTATTGTCGGTCACAGCAGTATTTATCGGACTATTTTTTACACATACTGAATTAAATATTATGGCTATTATGGGCATGACGATGGTGATTGGTATCGTCACCGAAGTGGCGATTTTTTATTACTCGGAATATGAAAGTTTACCGGATAGCGTGAAGGGTATTCAACGGATGGTCGATGCTGGTAGGAACCGGATGCGGCCTATCGTCATGACTACACTGGCGGCGATTTTTGCCTTGATGCCGTTGGCTATGGGTATTGGTGCTGGGTCTGAAATGTTACAACCGTTGGCAATTGCCATTGTGTCTGGATTGATAGTGCAAATACCGTTGGTGCTGATTATGCTGCCTACTATTTTAGTTTTTTGTGAAAATAAGATAAGGAATCCAATTTGAAACTATAAATATTGGCTCAAAATAAAAGCCACTGCGACAAAAAGCGCTATCAATGCGGCTACAAGCACCGATCCAGCGGCAATGTCCTTGGCTGCGCCAATCTCCGGGTGCTTCTCCGGATGCAGGTGGTCAGTTAATGTTTCTAATGCCGCATTAAACAACTCCGCCATGAAAACTATGCCTACGGTTAGCGCTGCTACAGCCCACCATAACGCGGGCGGGTGCGTCACCATAAGGGTAACTAACACGCAGGAGGCAGCCAGTAAATGGAAGCGGATGCTCCGTTCACGGCGGAAAGCAAGAGAAATTCCCTGGAGCGCGTATATAAGCCTTTTGCTGAACGGTTGCCCTTTCATTGCTTTCCACCATTGCCAAGGCGAATGCTTTGGGCCAGTGCGCCGCCACCAAGCGCCCACGCCGCACCAGCCGCCCATCCAGCCAGGACATCACTTGGCCAATGAACGCCAAGATAGACCCTACTTAATCCTACCAATCCGGTAAGGATGACTGCGACGGCCATAACATAAAGTTTTAATGTTATGCCCGGAACCAGACGGGCGATCAAAGCCCCCAGTGTCAAGTAAACCACTGCGGATAACATGGCATGACCGCTGGGAAAACTCGCTGAGTCAACATACATCACATCGGACATAAGGGTTGGACGAGAACGGCCGAACACTTCCTTTAAGATTGTGACAACGAATGTGCCAGCGACAGTTGAAACCAACATGTAAAGCGCAAAAAAACGCTGGCCTATCAAGAGTAAAAAACCCGTCGCAATCAGCACAAAAAGCCCCAAAACCGCTGGGCTACCCAGCGCAGTAATATCGCGAGCAAAGTCTTCGAGCCATATTGGCCCAAGTGGATGGGTAGGTTCCCCAGGAACACGAAGCCACATGAGGATCAATAAATCAAATTTCCCTGTATCACCTTCAATAACTTCCCCAGCGACCTTGACAAATACCAACAGGGCAGATGTGGCTGCGACAATCATGGCCAAAACTCTGAGTACCGGCCAATTTCTGGGGTTTATCCTCATTATGTTGTTAAAGAATGAGGAAATTTTAAATCTATTATGCATAACTCAATGATAAAAAATCTTTTCAATCCTTTATTCAAAAAGTAATCTTTATTGTTAGATGATAAGAAATAAGAACTGCAAGTTTAATATGCGTGTAAAAGTAATAGATGGAGACTATCACCTTGGTCTGTCAAAAACAATCCTGTTACTTTGTATTTATTTCTTCCTGATCTATAGGCCACCCGGCATAGCTACAAACTGTGGTTTTGGGTAAAATAAAACCATTGTTCCATAGGCTGTTTTGGGGATATTTATATTTTACGACGAGTGACTTCAGTGGGTCGGAGATTCACTTTCGGTAAAGTGAAAAATTAATTTTTTGAATGGCTGGTATAGAGAAGCTTAATTTCCCTGTTTTATGACGAGTACATATTCTGCTCAAAGCACCTCGGCGCAAAATTCCGCAAGATTAACAATTCTAGTTCGACCAATGTTTCCACATTGCAACAAACAGGAACGGCTATTACCGGTCAATAGAAAATAAGCATCACCCGCAGTAATAATAGCAATTGCAAGCACAAAAGCATCGTCTGGATCATCAGAACCTGTTTCGTTGCAGCGCTTTAAACTCCAGAGTCGTTCTTGGTGTATCCCACCGTCTGTGACAACAAAACTTGTTGGTCATTGGAGAGTCCCAACGCGTCGGCAATTGCAGTGCGGTCGATCCACGCGCGAATCACCGTGGACAGCCCCGTACTTGCAGAGAATAAATAGACGTTTTGGGCAATTGCCCCCGCCGCCGCTGAAGCAAAGGATTCGCGGTAAGCCACCGGAACCATCGTCATGCGCGCATGATCGGCCACGTAAACTAAATCCAGCGGCGCTTCATCGACAAAATCCTGATAGCCAGTCACACGCCTAAGGTCGCTCCCAACAACCAGGTTTAACGCATGAGATTCATGGTCATAAAGGTATGCCCCTTCAGGCAGCGCCACATAAACGTCGATCTCTTGTGCATTTAGTGCCGAGGGAGCCGTACGCCCGCCATCGGCGCGATTGACACCATAGGCTGCCCAAAGCAGGTTGGAAAGTAGCGCTAATGGTAAGGCATCGGGGGCGAACTCACGTGATGAGTGGCGCTGCTCTAAGGCTTCCATAAGCGGGAGCCCTCCCTGTTTCTGAGCCGGGGGTAGCATGATCGAACTTGTCGATTCCCCCCTGGAAGGTTTGGGCCGCAACTGCCCCATCATGCCGAGGACAAGTTTGGTTATCGTACTCAACCTAATTTCTCTCTGTTTATAAAAGTAATGCAGTGGAGGGGGATACCTGGGTTTCGCGTTTAAAATACCTGTAACTCAGCGTCGTTAGTCGCTACTTCAACGAATTCTCTCAAGCGCATGTAACGAAAATGATTCTACATCGACCAAGGGATATGTCAAATTCGACTGCTCATCTTTCGGTTGATTGATATCAAAAATCTATAGCCACAAGCCAATAAAACGGAGATGTGATCTAATTTGAATCTGGGTGGCTCCGCAGTAGCGGATTTTGCCGGTAGTAAAGTTCCAGTTGACGATAAACAGCGGCGAAGTGAACATGCAAAACTTCAGGTGCGCAGAAAAAATATTCGCTGATGACCGCAAAAAACTCAGCCGGGCTGGAAGCCGCATAAGGGCTAATACAAATGCGATGGTGATGTTCGACACGTTGCGCCAGGCTTTCATAGGCGGCGCTAAGTGCGGACGTCCACTCTGTTATTGGCATGTGATAATGTAAAGGTGGAAAACCGTCTGCAGGCCCATTTAGCATATCAAGTTTATGGGCAATTTCGTGGATCACGACATTGCGACCGGGTTGTTCCCCGAGGTTATCCCTCTCAACATCCTCCCATGACAATATAAGCGGCCCACGTGACCAGGATTCGCCAACCAGTGCCCGTTCCTGATGGTGGACGACACCCGCCATATCAATTTCGTCCCTGCTTATCCGAAATGCCCCCGGATAAACGATGATATCAATCCAGCCTGACAAACAACCCATACCAAAACTAAGCGCCGGAAGACAGGCTTGAGTGGCGATTATCAAACACATGGCATTTGTGAGCTGAAGCCCTTGTACCCCGACGAATCGTTTTTCATGCAGGAATAGCGTCGTCAATTCGCGCAAGTGTGCTTTTTCAACTGATGACATTCCTTGCAAAACAGACAGCTTTTCTACAACTTCCAACCAAAGGTCATACGCAATGGCATGTCGGTGCAGAATGTAACGAATCCATGCGCGTTTGAAAATATTCATAGTGAATCAAATTTTATCCGAGCTATATATCCATCATGGTTCGATTAAATAGGTAATTTATACCTGATATTAATCGGCTCGTGTCGTTGGCTTATCAAGTATTAATTTCCTTGGAATATGATTTGTTAAGAGATTAGATAGTATTTATTCAAAATCAATAGTATACATTTTTCTCGTTAGCTGACATTGGTTCTAATCGACAAATTTTGAAAGATCGGCCACCAAGCGACAGTCGCTAAATTTCCTTGAATGGCTGCTCAACTTTGAAAAACAGTCATTAAATTACGTTAAATGGAATCCAATGGTCAACCCAAAGAAAGCCCCTTAAGCGCATTTATGGCGCTACTTCTGCCCAGCCCTGTTATGGGTTTTCGCTCAATAAATTTAGGGTTAATCCACTATGTATTACCGGGGTTTGGGATTGGGCGAAACCTGTTTTTCATGTAACATTTGATAAACACGCTTGCACCCTTCACAACAAAACACCTGTACGCCGTCTTTGGTTTTCAATGTAAAGCATGGCGTTTCTGCAGGCAAACCGCAATGTTTACAAACTTTTTTTGATTCGTACATACATACATTGTGACTGGAAATTTTATGACTTTTACCAATATCCGACCACAAGTTCCTCGAAAGGCAAGTCCATCTGGATTATTAGACAGCCACCCC
This sequence comes from uncultured Methylomagnum sp., assembly GCA_964435245.1. Classification (GTDB taxonomy): domain Bacteria; phylum Pseudomonadota; class Gammaproteobacteria; order Methylococcales; family Methylomonadaceae; genus Methyloglobulus. The sequence goes on along the minus strand of CAYSYU010000038.1, from coordinate 10,185 downwards.
AGGCCAATAAGGACACGCCCGAGCTGCTTCTCAGCCAGACCGGCTTGATCGGCACAATTTTCTCCAAGACGACCGTGAGCGTGATTATCCCAGTCCACAAGAGGTTCATGATGCCAACGGTGTACATCATGGACATGAGCGCCCAGCAAGAACCCACACAATAGAGACCATGGTGCAGGCCCATCAGGATAGGTTTGCTGTGGCAGTCCTGGCCGGGATAGACGGTTGCGCGGCAATGGTTAAGGCAGACGGCTTTACAGGGGGTCAATTGGTAGAGACCGGCCAGGATTATCAGTTCCGCGTTGAAGGTGGTATCCCTGCTTTCCATCATAGGGGAAAGCAGGCCAAGGGTATGCAACTGCCATTGTACGGCGGTCGCGGCCATACAAAAAGCCAGCCAGATGAAAAAATATCCCCACACAAAAGCAATCGCATCAACATAGAGATGGCGGTTGAAAAGCCGCATCTTGAAAACCTGCATAAACCCAAATACCATGGGCATGACTGAAGGCATCATCATGGCGACCATCATGACGGCCCACATGGTGAAGGTGTTGGCGAAGTCGACCGAAGACCACGCTTGGTGAGCCTTAGGGGGCATCCAAAAACCTGCCATCGACACCATGCCCATGGTTTGGTGCTGAAACACCAAATACCACCACGCTACCCCCGAGATTGCCGTGAGAAGAAGAAAGATGACGGCCTTTTGTGCCTGGAAGGAATTGGCTTGCATAATGTCACTTTGCTATTAACCTTTCGGATTTGACCATCGAGACTGAATTTTGTTACCTCCTATAGGTTCACCACGATCCTAAACGAAAACGGTAAAGTCTCCTGGGGCATAAGGCATTGACATTAAATTACAGGTTCACTAAATTGAGTGACAATCAAAATATCAAAGCTAAAAAGCCATACACAGGATCAAGGGATCACTTCACAGTGATTATTCATGGGGAGGTGTGCTTGAAGCAAATCAGGGGGAAAGGAAACAGGATGTCATGGATGCCTGGCATCCTGTTTCACCATTGCGGGGTTTTTTATTGGCCAATCGATTGACGCATATGTTTCATCGCTTCTTCGGTATGGGTCGTGGCGACATCGGCATGCCCTTTTTTTGCATGTTCTATGGCTTCTTTTAAGTGCTTATTCGCTTCTGTCATGTGGACATGCGCTTCCGCATGTTCCTTTTCTGCGGCTTCGCCATGTTTTAAAGCTTCTTCGGCATGTTTGAGCAGTTGGTCTGCATGGCCATCCTGGCCATGGGCTGCGGCCATAGCCGAATGTTCCAACGCCTGCGCCGTATGGTGTTCGGTTGCATAGGATTGGGCGCTAAGGCAAAGCGCGAAAATGCCAATTAAAACGGTAGTATATTTTATTTTCATAACACTCTCTCCTGAATGGTTGATTATTATTTTATAAGCCATACTGCCCAACCTAATCGCTGTTAAGTCCGGGACAAAATATATGAATCACAGCACTTATAGAAGTTCCCAAGGTCTAATCAATTATTCGAAAAACCATGAAGACAAAGAGATGCTTCTCGTAATATTTCAGACTACTTACCATCAATTTGTAGCGGCGGCTGGGTTCGATGGGGAACCATGATGGTTAAGTTAAACATTCCAAGGCTGTTATCCTATTTCTTGTTGTGGCTTCCTACCGTCGTGTTCGCTTTCGATTCGGCTACCCTGCTGCCACCCGAGCAGGCTTTCCGGTTCAATGTCATCGGAAAGAAGCCTGATAGAGTGGTGTTTGCCTGGGATATCGGCCGTGGCTACCATCTTTACCGGCAAAAATTCAAGGTTGTCCCGCTAACCCCTGGCATCACAATTGAAAAACTGGTTCTTCCCGAAGGGCCTACGGAATATAACGACTTATTTGGTAATGTCGAAATCCTCCGGGGCCATGTTGAGGTTGAAGCCATTCTCCGGCATCAGGAACCGGCATCCGCAAGGGCGACTTTTGAAGTGGCTTCGCAAGGCTGCGCAGATGCAGGCATCTGTTATCTGCCCATGCAAAAAACCGTATCGGTCAACTTACCGCCCGGCACCGTTGATGAATCGGCAAACCAGCACGTTCGCACTGAAAAACCCGTTATTTTTATATCCGAACAGGATCGCATTGCCGACTCACTAAAAAGCCGATCCGTCTGGCTCACCGCTTTGGGCTTTTTGGGCTTCGGCCTGTTACTGGCGTTTACGCCTTGTGTCTTTCCCATGATCCCCATTCTCGCGGGTATCGTCGTTGGCCAAGGCCATGGATTGACCACACGCAGGGCATTTTTGCTGTCCCTGAGCTATGTGCTTGCTGCCTCGATTGGTTATACGGTTTTTGGTGTCCTGGCCGGGCTTTTCGGCAGTAACCTTCAGGTGTTTTTTCAGGAACCTTGGGTCATCAGCGCCTTCAGCGGTGTCTTTGTCTTGTTAGCGCTGTCCATGTTCGGGGTTTTCCAGCTCCAGATCCCTTCATTCATACAATCCAAAGTCATGGCAATCAGTTCCCGGCAGCAGGGTGGCAACCTGTTGAGCGCTGCGCTGATGGGGGCGCTGTCAACGTTGATAGTCGGGCCATGCGTCACAGCCCCTCTGGCTGGCTCGTTGATCTATATAGGTCAAACCGGGAATGCGGGCTTGGGTGGTTTAGCCCTATTTTCCCTAAGTATCGGCATGGGCATACCTTTGCTCATCATCGGAACCTCGGCTGGCAAGTTGCTACCCAAGGCCGGTGCCTGGATGAACACCACGAAAACAATTTTTGGGATGGGGCTTTTAGCTGTCGCAGTATGGTTATTGAGCCGTATCATCCCGGCATCAGTCACCCTTGCTCTCTGGGCGTCCCTTTTAATTATCCCTCTCATTGTGTTGAGTTTGAAAAAGGTTTGGAAAGGTGTCGCCTTGTTTGTGCTGGCCTACGGAATCCTTGTCCTTGTGGGGATTAGCACCCACCAACAGGAATCCCTCTCCCTGCTTTGCAACGTCGCTGTCGCGTGTGAAAAACCACCATCTCTGGTGTTTAATAAGGTCAGTTCGACGGAAGAAGTGCAAGAAAAGCTGGTGGAGGCTCATGGAAAAGGCAAGTGGGTGATGCTCGATTTCTATGCCGACTGGTGTGCAGCCTGCCAGGAAATGGAACACTTGACTTTTTCCGACCCGAAGGTCCAGTCGGCCCTGTCAGGTGCGGTGCTGCTACAAGCCGACATAACCCAAAACACTGAGGTAGATAAGGCATTATTGAAACAATTTGGGCTTCTTGGGCCGCCGGCCACCCTTTTCTTCGGGCCGGATCAGGAAGAGCGGGTGCCATACCGTGTCGTGGGTTACATAAAGGCCGAACCATTTCTGGATCACCTGAGGCAAGTTTTTGAATAAGCCTATCTTAATTTGGGTAAACCGATGCCGCAAAACTGGACTAACGGTGTAGATTAACACGTTTTCTTTTACAGCTATCAACGCCGATTTTGCCAGGCCTATGCACTTCAGTGTAGTGATTTCATGCGCAGCAAATTTGATAACTTAAAATTTTCAATGTCCAACACTGAAAAATTGGGCGTTGCTTGACGCATACCAAGATGTTATCAAGGAAAATACTGCGTATCCCCTTCACAATTGCACCGGCCTGTCTTCCCACCGACCTAACTAAAATGTTCCGGGAAACCCTCAATACAACGGCACATACTTAGCGGTAACGCTGATAGATTTAACCGACAAGGTTTATGTAGGGATTTTGGGCTAAAATGGGCGATTTAGATTTACGAAAAAGTCCTTTGCGACTTGGACAGCAAAGGACTTTTGTTAAACTTGAATGGGCAGGTGACCCGTATCGCTATTACCCGCCTTTTATAACAACGATAGCTAAAAGTTCTGTTATTATCCTATCTCGCCATATTCTTTGCTGGCGGGTAAAAGCTACTACTGTCCCTAATGTTTTGTCAAGTGCTTTCTTGTTCCCAATGTCTTTTGGACATAAAGGCAATCACAAGGCTTGTTTCATAGGGGCATTCTTCGTGTTGAATAGGCTTATTGGGACAATGGTTTCCAACTGACATGTTATCTCGCTTTGCGTATGTGGCTGTGAGAACACCGCCTAAGCCAGGGCGCCTTCTGAAATTAGCCGAGGCTTATGGTTAATCAGATACTTTTATCTTGACCAGGTAAGAGGTCACTCCCCTTTAGCGCGTTCGATGACTACCCAGCCATTTTTGATTACCACCTTGGGGTATTCGAGCTCTTTGAACACCGCCGTTACATCGCTGCCGATCACAATGAGGTCGGCAGGTGCGCCCGGTACAATCTGACCAAGCGGGGCTAAGCCAAGGTATTTGCCGCCTTCGCTGGTCGCCGAGGTGAGTGCCTGGGTAAGTGAGGTCATATAATCTTTGCCAGTATGGAATCCAACGTGCAGCCCCATGTGAATTTCCTGGGCATCGATGCCGTGGGGAATATCGGGGTGGCCCATGTCGGTGGCGTAGAACAGCCTGGCACCCGCTCCGACAAGATCGGCTGCGTTGTCGTGAACGCCGGTGCACTGGACTTCTGTGTCGATTGTGCCGTCGATCGCTATCTTTTTTGCCCCAGCTTCAGCGATCACCTTAGGCGACAGCGGGTCACAAGGCATGTGCGCCCATTCGTCCACCCCGGCAGCCAGTGCCCGTTGCGCACCCTCGTCATCGCCGAAGTAAGCCGTTACCTTTACATGATGGACGTTATGGGCCTGATCAACGATAGCTTTGAGTTCGTCATCGGTCAGGGTGAACCAGGGCGGAAGCGAACTCGGATTATGCCAGTGCCAAGGCGCGCCAAATTCCCCGCCCTTTTCTAAAGACACCGCGATGACGCTGGCACCTTGCTTAACAAGCGAGTCCACCTTCGCCCGCACATTGTCAACCCCAGCCACCTCTACCCCGGAACCTGGGAACACCACGTTGGGATATCCGCCCACAGCCTGGATGATTGGCCCTGAGAGGAATTGGCGCAACTGGTATGGCTTATTGAGGGTGGCCGGAGTTAACGGTTCCGCCGACCCGAGGTCGCGCGCCGTGGTCACCCCGTGCTCCAGCATCCGCAGCGGCGACACCCCATTGATCAAATGGTGGGTGTGCATATCGATGAATCCCGGCAGGATCGTGCCACCTGGCACATTCACGGTGCGGGCACCATTGGCTTTGATTTGACCGGACGGCTTCACATCGGCGATCTTCCCGTCCTTTACCAGGACATCCTGGCCGAACTGGAATCGGGTGCCGTCAAACAGCGTGTCAGCCTTGATCAGCAGCGGACGGTGTGAATGGTTGTTGCTGGTATTGTCCCCGGCAAAGGCTTGGCGAACGACCAAGCCGCTGGTGATAGCTGCCGCCACCGCTATAATTGTAATGAAGTGTCGTGTCCGCGATGTCATAATTTATATTCCTGTTAATTTTCTATTAAGCTGCAGAGGGCCCGCTTTTCGGTTCCTCTGCAGGCGTGGGCATAAAAGGGCGTATATTCGTGCGATTTGAAAAATATTGGTATGATTGATAGATTACCCTCGTGTAATCTACTGATGTACTGCGGTTTTGCATTTGTTTCTAAAACATGGGTTGTTTTTAGAGGGGTTAACGGTCGCTCTAAACGGTTACAGAAGTCCGCGCATGGTGCGGGCGTTAATTTTCAGTTCAATGCAAGCATCTCCACAGCATGATGAGGCATGCAAGATGAACGATGCCGATGTTATGCACAAACTGCAAAAATTACCAGACGAATCCATATGCCAAAAGGAGTATTTTGTATGCCAAAGGTATTTTTTAATGGAAAGAACGATTTTGAACGGTACGAGGCACATTAAACCCTCCCGCTGGAGCATAAACATTGAGGATTTACCGCTCGATCGGCAACAGGATTGCCTGAGGCAACGGCTCCCGGACGAAACTGGTGCCGGTATTTCGGACATTTTCCAGCTCGATCGCGGCCTGAGTTACATCGAGACCCAATACACGCCGTCAATAGACTTGTCAATATTAAGCCGCATGGACAATCCGGAGCCACGCCTTGTGGTGACGTTGGGGTTGCAGGGGAAATCGCGCTTTGCCGGGAATCGCGGCGACGAAGTCGTTTTTCGGGAAGGTTACACTACTATCACCGCCTTCCAGTCGAGCGTAGGCGAGCGGCAATACCAGTCAGGTGACACGGTCACGCAACTGCGTTTTTCGGTAGATGAGCAATGGCTGGCCAAATATTGCGGCGAAGATAGCTTCAAGGCTTATTTTAGAAAATCCGATGTACAAACCCTGTCCTTTCAACCTATTTCGCCGCAGGCATCGATCGCTGCGCAGCAAATGCTCAAATGCAAGGTGCCCGCAGAACTCAAACAGATAGCGATGCATGGCCTGGCGCTGACAATACTAGCGCAGGAATTGCCCTCGCTTTGTGTCGGCAAACGCGCCTCGTCGGCGGAATTTAAACCCAAAGACCATTCTATTGCCGAAGCGGCGCGGGAGATTTTGCGCCGAGAATTTAAAAACCCACCGTCAGTGCAAGAATTGTCCAGACGCGTCGGGACAAACCAGTTCAAACTGAAACAGTTGTTTCACCATTTTTTCAATTCCACGCCTTATGGGGTGTTGCTGGAGATCAGAATGCACGCCGCTTACCGTCTGCTGGAAAGCACGCATTGCCGTGTCGCTATCGCCGCAGAGTTTGTCGGCTATGGCCACGCCAGTAATTTCAGCGCCACCTTTACGAAATATTTCGGCATATCGCCTAAGAATATTTGATCCGGAATTACAGGTGACGAAGCCGCTAGCCAAGAAGAAGCAAGGGATTGTTGGTCGATAGGGAAAATTAACAGTTTTTTTGGCTAACCGGGAAAGTACTGAAAAACAGATACGTTGTCAATTTCGGTGGTAAACGATAATCCTACCAAGGCTACTTAACCCGAATTCCCTCGAAAGCCACCACGTTAACCCTCATCCAATGGCTCAAACAGCGCTTTAGAAAACCACCCAACTATTTGAAGATCGCTATCTCGTAGATACAACTCGGAGTTGACTTTATAGAAATTTATTTAATATGACAAGGCAGGTACTAGTCAATATTCAAGGCTGTTTTATGCGGTAAATTTCCCTTGGGTTGTTCATTGGCTTTTGTGACTTGATCAAACTTACCGTAAGCACGCTAAATATGTTTATGGATATATTTGATATGTTATACAATAACAATTAAATAAACATGGTTGGTTTTTTATGAACGTAACTCCTGGATTGGCTTTCACTGAATCATTTCCGCCTACCCATGATCATGATAATTGCCGTACTAAAGCTGTCCTAACAGCGGACCGTCTTTGCGCGGAACGTGGTGTGCAATTGACCACTATCCGTCGCCAAGTGCTGGGGCTGATATGGGGCAGCCACAAAGCCGTCAAGGCTTATGATTTACTTGACCAGATGAAACCCCTTCAACATTCCGCCAAACCCGCAACAGTCTACCGCGCCTTGGATTTTCTACTGGAACAAGGATTAATACATCGAGTTGAAAGCCTTAATGCGTTCATCGGCTGCAGTTGTTCCGAACAGCAACACGAACAATTATTGCTTATTTGCATTCAATGCCAGGAGGTCGAGGAGAGACCGGGGGCGATAGTGATGGAGGCAGTGTCCAAGGAGCTTAAACTGGCTGGTTTTACGGCCCATCGAAAAGCTATCGAAATACAGGGCATCTGTAGGCATTGCAGCCCATCTCAAACGGACAATTGTTAGCGGAGAAGTGTGAGAGAAATGCTTACTTTTAACCCATCAGAATGTAACGATATAACATAAATAATGTAAAAAATTAATTTTATTAGGTTACCAACGATGCACAAAAAACACATCTATCTCACTATTTCCTTAACCATGGCTGCCATGCCTGTTTATGCAGAGGAACAGCCAGTCGTGGAACTTATACCGGTCATCGTCACCGCGCCGTTAGAACAAAACCTTTCGGAAAGCGCGGTGCCGGTCACGGTACTTAGTGACGAGGAATTGCGGTTGAAAGTCGGCCACAGCATCGGTGAAACGCTAAAAAACGAGTTGGGCATCACCAGCCAGTCTTTTGGGCCTGGGGTCGGCACGCCGGTGATCCGGGGTCAGGCCGGCCCCAGGGTGAGGGTACTCAACAACGGTATCGGCAGCAATGACGCATCCGCCATAAGCCCAGACCACGCCACCAGCACAGAGCCTTTGCTGGCGGAACGCATCGAAGTTCTGCGCGGCCCCGCCACCTTACTCTATGGCAGCGGCGCGATTGGCGGGGTGGTCAATGTCATCGACAACCGGATTCCGGGCAAACTGCCGGACAGGTTGTTGGGCGGTGCGCTTGAGCAGCGTTTCGACTCCGTTTCCGATGAAACCTCTACCGTATTAAAAATAGAAGGGGGCAAAAGTAACCTCGCTTACCACCTGGACGGATTTTATCGCGACCGCAACAACCTTGACATCGGCGGCCAAGCGATTGATGTCAATGCCGCCCAAGCAACCGACCCGACGCTCAATGTTATCCAAAACACCCAAGGCTTTATCAACAACACGTCCGCCCACGCCATCAGCGGCTCGGCTGGGGTTTCCTTGGTGGGTGATCCGGGGTTTGCGGGTATTTCCATTAACCGTTTGGAAAATAACTATGGCATTGCCCCAGACGGCAGCGGTGGAGAAATTACCCGTATCGATCTTAAGCAAAACAAATACGACTTCAAAAGTGAGTTAAAAAAACCCTTTGCCTTCGCTGAATCCCTGCGCATGAAACTGGGTTATACCGATTACCAGCATACCGAAATTGCGGATGGCGAGCCGGGGGCCTTTTTTACCAATAAAACCTATGAAAGCCGACTGGAGCTAACCCACAACCCGCTTGGGATATTTCGTGGCATGGTCGGTTTTCAAGCCATTGCTGGCGACTTTGCGGCGATTGACAAGTCAACCAGTGAAGTCATTGTCCCCCGAACACAAACCCATAGTTACGGTGCCTTTGCCGTGGAATCATTCGATATCGGTGCATTTGCCTCCCAGCTTGGTATCCGGGTTGAAGACACGACACTCGATCCGCAAGGCCATTCTAGCCTAAGTTATACACCTGTCAGCGCCTCCGCTTCCAGTTTGTGGAAGATAAATGACAACAACAGCCTCAATTTGGCGATAACACGTTCGCAGCGGGCACCACAAGTACAAGAGTTGCTGGTTAACGGTTTCCATGATGCCACGCGCAGTTTTGAACGGGGCAACCTCAATTTGCGTGAAGAAACTTCGTACAACCTGGATTTGGGCTATAAGTTCAATTCGGGCAGGTTAAGGGCGCAGTTTGACCTGTTCCACAATTGGGCGGCTAATTACATTTACCAGCAACGGAATGGCCAGTTCATCGCTGGTGCGCCCGTGCTCGAAACCCGCCAAGCCGATGCGACTTTCATGGGATACGAAAGTAAATTGGTCTTACCGTTAATGGATAATAAATACGGGATGGTCGATTTAACCTTGTTTAGCGATTACACCCGTGGCCAATTCGTTAATGGCGCCGATGTGCCGCGGATGCCACCCTTGCGTTTCGGTTTTCAAATCGACCACCTCAAAGGGAATTGGGACACCAATTTGCGCCTGACTCGCGGTGAAGCCCAGACCCACGCCGGTGGCAATGATACCCCTACGGCGGGCTATTTGTTGCTGAACCTCAGCACACAATACCAAATCCTGGACCTTCACGGCGCGGATGTGATGGTCTTTGCCAAAGCCAATAACCTACTCAATGAGAATATCCGTAACTCCACCTCTTACCTACGTAACTTTGCGCCGGAACCAGGGCGGGGAGCCGAGATAGGCTTCAGGGTGAGTTACTGAGCTATTTTTTTAGGTCTGCTTTGCTATTGGAGATGGACATTGAGAATATTGGGTTGGTGGGCAGTTCAGGGTCGGTTTTCACCTTTCAATTTTTGATTTGACTCCTAACTCTGAATGGCTGCAATTGTTTTGATACTGGTTTCAGCAAAAAAAATTGAAAAAGTTAAAAAATTTTTGTCAGCAAAATTCTTACGAGCAGCATTGATGTCTGTGGTCGGTCACGAATCTAACTGCCTCCGATAAATAAAAATCCGATTTCGGGGTGAAGCCACTATTCATTTTGATAATTAACTACCTGATTACCCATAAGCCTCAGCCAATTTCAACATCCGGCCAGGCATAGGCGG
>CAYSYU010000037.1:0-28059 GCA_964435245.1 uncultured Methylomagnum sp. | reverse complement strand
GGGCCGCCCGCCTCCAGGTGGCTGAAGAACTGGGACATTCCAGGGAATCAATCACCACGCATTACTTGGGGAGGGGCAAAGATTAGGATGATGGTGAATAAAGACAAATAGGCAACATTCAAACTATCCTGCATTTGACCCATCCCTGGTCGGGTTGTCGAGTCTTATGCAGGATTCAAGAAACTCGGTGTAAATGCCCCGAATTAATGACAGCGACCGATTTTGAAAGCTGTACAGGTAGGTTTTAACATGACAAACAAGACAGATAAAGAATTCCTAAAGATTAGCGACATGGTGGCGAAGCTTGGCGTTACGTGGGCACAATTCTGGAAAATGCGTAAGGCCGGAGAAGTTCCCCCGCCGGTCATAAAAAACCCGCAAATGTGGTTGGCAACTAAAGTGATGGAATTCTATGAGAATAGGGCTTCGGCTGGAAAATAACCATTAACAGTCTGCTATTTTAATGACGGAAATGATATTGACGACAGAGCATCTTGATTTAAGTGTTAACAGAACTATTCATTGGGCACCTAATTTGTCAGGACAATAGCTTGATGCGTCCAGCGAGCGAAGATGGCAGGTTCCAGTTATTTGTCTGCTAAAGTCAGATTATAAGCATCAAGCCAATAACAGATGTTTTGGTTTCCGTTGCATATTGACTTCAGTAAATGATGTCGAACAGTTGCATCTGCAACTGTTGGTTAAAAATAAGGTCTTTAGCTCTATATGCTACCCAATAAACAACTTTTTGTCTGAATTTTTATTTGTTGCTAAGACATCCTTTGTTTACGCATCCGCGATGCGACAACAAAAAACGATAGAAAATGAAGTAGCGGAAGTAATCGTGTTTAGAATAATAAAACAGCATTCGCATTGCCTCCAATGAAAATTTGTTTAACAATTTCTCGCTTACCAGCATATAGGCGATTTTATGATTGCATTTGGGGGGTATAAATTTTAAGCGACCAAGAAAGTGACCACAAGCTAGTGTCACTCGTTCGGATAAATACGTAATATATTGATAATTATGGAGCCAATGGCGGGAATCGAACCCGCGACCTACTGATTACGAATCAGTTGCTCTACCAACTGAGCTACATCGGCTAAATGGTGTTATGAGAAATGGATAACGCGAGAAATCTGCTTTTGTTCAATATCCTTATCATACGTTTTTTGCCTCAAGTTGCACAGATGGCAGCTCAAGGTTATGTGAACATTTATCCTTCATGAGTCGAACTGGATACTTACCATTTGTATCTCTTTTAAATTTACTGCATAGGTTTGGGCTAACTTCATCCTCTTACTGCTAACTCGCTTTTCTGTTTAATAGTGAAGCGTCATTGGCTCATGTCATAAATCTAAAATTGTCTTTGCCAACATCGTTATTGATTCGGCCTTGTGAAGCTTTAACTTCCGTTCGCCCTTGTGCCCTTTGGGTATTGAACCTGCACATAAGACTTATGCGCTTCGACTCGCTCAGCACAAACGGTTCAAACATGAAAGGGCCGAACCAATACTCATTCAGCACTATAACTGTTGAAGACTTGGCGTTGGTTTTTTTTATCGAAGCTAATGACTTGATAGGCATCTTTTTTTCCGCCCATTTCCATACCTGGAGTCCCGCTAGGCATCCCCGGCACAGTAATCCCGACAACGTCCGGCTTCTTCTCTAATAGCGTTTTAATGTCGTTAGCGGGCACATGCCCTTCAACGACATAACCGTTTACTATTGCGGTATGGCATGAAGCCAAATCTTGGGTAACGCCGTACTGATTCTTTATGCTTTGAACATCGTTTGAAACTATATCTTTAACCTTAAAATTGTTTTGCTTAAGGTGTTCCACCCACTTTCCGCAGCAACTGCAAGTCGGGCTTCTGTGGACAACTATCTCCGTCAATTCCTCAGCGCGATTGTTTTCTGCGTGGACTAAACCAGTAGCAACCAAAGTGACAGCGGCCATCAGGTTGTTAAATTTTTTCATAATCCTATTCCTCCGTTTAAACCGGTTATTCAGAATCGGTGATATGGCTGGCTATGTTGATGGACGGCATCTACCAATACTTTTACGTTTTCGGGATTAATGTCCGGCAAAATGCCGTGACCCAGATTGAAAACATGGCCACTTCCATACCCATATTTTTCCAGTATTGCTTTTGCCTTGGCAACGATAATGTCAGGCTGTGCATACAAGGTCACCGGATCCATGTTGCCTTGCAAAGCAACTTTATCACCCACCCTTGCCCGGGCATGCCGAATATCGGTTTGCCAATCGAGGCCTAAAGCATCATAACCGGCATCAAGCATGGCCTCCAACCATTGGCCGGCACCTTTTGTAAAGAGGATGGCGGGGATTCTTTGTTTATCCTTACCAAAATTCAGAAGGGACCGTACCTGTTTGGCATAGTACAAGGAAAACTCATTGTAATCTTCAGTCGTCAACATACCTCCCCAGGTATCGAATAACATTACCACTTGTGCGCCTGCTGCTATTTGTGCGTTCAAATAGACTGCTACCGACTGGGCTAGCTTATCCAGCAGTATGTGCATGTGCTTGGGCTGTCCGTACATTAGGCATTTAACCTTCTGAAAGCTTTTGCTGCTGTTCCCTTCAACCATGTAAGTCGCCAATGTCCATGGGCTGCCGGAAAAACCTATCAGCGGCACAGCGCCATCCAAAGCTTTCCTAATCAATCGAACGGCGTCGATAACGTAACGCAGGTCGGTTTCTGGGTCAGGAATGGGCAACCGGTTGATATCGGACGTTGTCGTAACCGGGTTTTTGAACTTTGGTCCTTCTCCTTCCGTAAAGTAAAGACCCAAACCCATAGCATCGGGGATAGTCAAAATATCGGAAAAAAGTATGGCTGCGTCAAAATCGAACCGGCGTAACGGTTGCAAGGTGACTTCACAGGCCAGTTCAGGATTGGTACATAAGCCCATAAAACTGCCGGCTTGTTCGCGGATTGCCCTGTACTCCGGCAAGTATCGGCCAGCCTGTCGCATCATCCAAATGGGCGTGTATTCCACCGGCTGTTTCAGCAGCGCCCTGATAAACGTGTCGTTTTTTAATGTTGTCATTTATTCGGGAAGATCCATTTGCATAGCTGAACCAATTTCGCCTTGGATTGCGCCTATCCTGCGTAGCCAATATTTTTTCAATTCCTTCGGCAACAAGGCAGCTTCATTTTTGACTTGCTCCGGGCTGGAAAAAGAGCCATAAAGCAGGACAAACCTATCCCTACCGTTTCTGGTTTTTGTCTTTAGGTATTTCAAATTTTTTCCTAAATCCTGATGCCGTTGCAACACTTCGATAATGGCTTGTTCATCTGACAATGCCATGAGTTGTAAAGTGTAGTTTTCAATAGGTTGTTTCATTAACCAGCGCTCGCCTTCGCCCTCAGGATTATTTGTGTTCGTTTGGGCTTGTTCAACGTTTACGTTTTCTTGAACTTTTTGTACATCGTCGTTTGCTCCCGCTTTGCTTGCGGGCTCAGTAAGCCCGGTTGATTCGGGCTGTTGCAACCCTTTCTCCACATCCACCAAATCTGGGTTAGCAGTCACTTGGCTGGATGAATCGACGACATCATTCCTGATTTCGGCGGACTTGGCGGTAACCGTGGAGACGGCGGGATTTTCCGCTTGCGGCTGGGCAACAGGTTCATCCTGTGCGGTTTGTGCCGAAACCGATGGCTTTACAGTGGCCTGCAGGGCATTCTTATCAGGAGATTTCTTGTTTTGGGCGATTGCAGCCTTATCGGCATCGGTTTTTTGCTTACCGGTCCACCATTGCACACCCAGTGCCGTAACAACCAATGCGGCAACCGTAGCCGTAAGAATTAGCTTGGAGTAATCCTTTTTTTCGCTGTTATCGACAGCGGGTAATTGGGCAAGTATTTTTCCTGGGATCCCATGGGTTTCACTGTAGAGCGCGGCCACCATGCCTTCATTAATGGAACTGAATTGAATCCTTGGGTTAAGGAGTGTCGACAAATACTCCAGGAAATCGCCACATTGTTTTTCAGATAATGGCGGGATATCGATTTGATAACATTCGTCAATTGCGGGGTCTGTACCGTTTTTCAAATAAATTTCACTGTGGGTCAATGCGAAAATAACCCTTAAAACGAGCTTTTTTTCGGCAAAGTCAATTAGCTTGCCAAGTAAGCCGGGGGCTAAGTTGCCTGCATCATCAATCACTAAAATTATTTGGATATTGCGGGCAGATACCCTATCAAATGCATTTGCCAAAGATAAGGATTTAAAGTCGGGGATAGCCTGGGCAATGCTTTCGTTCAATAATTCCAGTATCCCTTCCAACTTAAACTGGCTGTTGCCTTTTAAGCAGCAAAATATCCAAGACCCCTTATTGGTATCCTGGAAATTCTTAAGCAAATATGTCTTGCCGACACCTTCCGGCCCGCAAATGATTACCGCATGGGCCAAATTGCTTACCAGATGGTTCAACAATTCCAGCTTTTCTGTGCGTTCCCTTGTTATCAGTAGATAACTAGCATCCAGGGGTTTTATTTGAGCGTTCAATGGAAGTTTCCCATGATGATCAAAGTATCAGCCATTATAAGTTGTTAGCGTTGCGTACAATAGCTTTTCATCAACACTGGTAGGCAACGTGGCTTGCCCGATAGCTTTTAGCAAAATCAACCTTATTTCCCCATCGACATTTTTTTTGTCAACCGACATGAGTTGCAGGAATTCATCCGCCCTAAGCGTATCGGGCGGAAGGATTGGGAGCCTAGCCCTTTTGATGAGGGCTATGATTTTTTCAACATCGGCATCGGACAACCAGCCTTTTTGCCTTGAGAGATCCGCAGCCATACTAATACCAATGGCAACGGCTTCACCATGCAAATACTCACCATATCCAGCCCCGGTTTCAATAGCATGCCCAAAAGTATGGCCCAAATTCAATGTCGCCCTAATGCCGGTTTCAGTTTCATCTTCACTTACCACTTGCGCCTTATTCAAGCAAGAGCGTTCTATCGCAAACGCCAACGCCGACTTATCCTTTGCCAGTAACGCATCCATATTGGCTTCCAACCAGCAAAAAAAATTGGCGTCCCGAATCAAGCCGTACTTTATGACTTCCGCCAAACCTGCCGATAGTTGCCGATCATCTAAAGTTGCTAGGACGTCAGTGTCGGCTATGACACATCGTGGCTGGTAAAAAGCGCCGATCATATTTTTACCCAACGGATGGTTGACCCCGGTTTTTCCGCCCACGGAGGAATCCACCTGCGCCAGTAGGGTCGTGGGTATTTGGATAAAGGGAATGCCACGTTGGTAACAAGCGGCGGCAAACCCGCCCATGTCCCCAATAACCCCGCCCCCCAGGGCAATCAAGGTCGTATTGCGGCCAAATTTGTTCGCCAATAAGGCATCAAAAATTTGGTTGAGGACTTCTAAGGTTTTGTGTTGTTCGCCATCAGGCAAAATAACCTGCGCGGTTTTATAAGCGCTTAGCTGCAGCAGCACCTTATCCAGATATAAAGGCGCAACTGTTTCGTTAGTCACAACCAGTATTTGTTTGCCCATGATGTGGCGAGCATAAAGCCTATCTTGGCCCAACAACTCACAGCCGATGTAGATCGGGTAGCTTCGGTCGCCTAACTCGATTTTTAATGTGTTCATGTGTATTGGTTGGCTGCCCTATATTCTTCCAGGATACGGTTAACGACAGTCTTGCTCTTAAAGACACCCGTGTCGATCTTGAAATCGGCGCAGGATAAATACAGCGCATGGCGATGTTCAAATAGTAACTGTAACCGTTCTTTGGGGTTATTCGTTTTTAATAAAGGCCGCTGGGTATCCCGGCGGGTACGCTCCAAAATCCTATCCACAGAACATTGCAGGTAAACGATGAAACCGTTTTCTTTTAGTAACCTCCGGTTTTCTTCCCGTAAAATAGCGCCACCGCCAGTCGCAAGCACGATCCCTTGGATTTGGGTCAGCTTCTGGATCATTTTCTGCTCACGGTCACGAAACCCTTCTTCGCCTTCAAATTCGAAAATGGTCGGGATATCGACCCCCGTGCTTTCTTCAATGGCCTTATCGCTATCATAAAAAGGGATGCCAAGGGCTTTTGCCAACTGCTTGCCTATCGTGGTTTTGCCAGCCCCCATTAGGCCTATCAAATAAATGTTCTCTGCGGTCATCAAGGGGTTATTATTTCAACGCATTAAAAAAGGGGGCATTATGCCCCCTTTTCGCTCCAAGTTGAAGCGGTCAGTTCGACACTATGGTGTCTTTGACGATTTTGGGCGTGACAAATATTAACAATTCACTTTTATTATCGGTATTATTTGTTCGTTTAAACAAAAAGCCAATACCCGGCAAATCGGCAAAAAACGGCACTTTGTTGATTTGGTTATTCAGGGTTTCCTGGAACACACCTCCTAAAACCACCGTTTCCCCATCCATCACATGGACGTTGGTTTCAAGTTGTTGGGTATCGATACCGATACCGTCGGGTGTAACCGCGCCTGCCGCATCTTTTGTCACTTTTAATGTCATAACCACACTGCCGCTGGGTGTAATTTGCGGGGTAACATCCAATGACAAGGCAGCATCCACAAAGATGGTGGTCGTGCCTAGATTGCCGCTCGTTGATTGGTAAGGCAATTGCACCCCTTGTTTTATGGTCGCCCGGCAGCGGTCGGAGGTCATCACCCTGGGGTTGGAGATAAGCTCGCCTTGTCCCTGGTCTTGTAACGCCGACAATTCGAGGTTCAACACATAATCGGCTCCTCTAGCTAATGTCATACCCAAAGCCCCATAGGGGGAGCCTGCGGCAAGGTCGACCAAGGTATCGGTCACAGTTGTCGTACCCGTTGTACTGCTGCCTTGGGTTCCTGAACCACCAATGGCAAAAGTTTTGCCGCCGCCTGCGCTCCCTTGCTTAGCTACCCCGAACCTTACGCCCAATTCTTTTGCGAAGTTGCTGGAGGCGGAGGCTATCCTTACTTCAACCATAACTTGACGAACCGGTACGTCTAACCTCCGTATCAATTTTTTTGCTTCATCGATTTTCTTTGCCGTTTCCCGGACAATCAAGGTATTGGTGCGGGCATCGACGACCGCTGAACCTCTGCTGGATAAGATTTTGAAATGGTCATTTTGGGCATTGCCGCCTTGGTTAGATTGATTTTGTTGAGGTACGGGTGCGCCCTGGTTACTTTGGATGTTCGATGATCCGTATGCAGACGAACCGCTTGAACCTGCACTTGATCCTGATGTCCTATTAGCGCCGCAGGCACCAAATGCACCTGTATCCAGCCCATTGAGTAAATTCCTGAAATTTTCCGCCCTCGCATAGTTGATCTTAATGTATTCAGTTATCAACGGTTCTAATTGTTCGACGACCTGTTCAGTTTCCTGTTGTTTTTCCTTGTATTCTTTAATCTTCCCAACTGGGGCGACCAAAATGACATTGCCGGATTCGAATTTTTCCAGGCCTTTGGTCATCATGATGAAGTCCAATGCCTCATCCCAAGGCACGTCATCCATCTTTAACGTAATGGTGCCGGCGACCTCGTCCCCAGCCACGACATTTTGCCCCGTGAATTCGGCGAGGATTGCAATTACGCTGCGGATGTCAATATCTTGGAAATTTAAGGATAGCCTATCGCCTTTGTATTTCTCCCGTTTACTGTCGAGCAATTCTTTTTCTTCATTGGTCAATGGACGGAATTCTACTGTCAATAACCCTTCAGACTGAAACAAGGAATAATCATAGAGGCTATTTTGCATCCCTGCAGTAATGGTTGTTTCCCTGGCCGACGACGTCGAAGTTATGGTTTTGACGGGTGTCGCAAATTCGGAAACATCCAAACGCTTTGATAAATTATCCGGTAACCGGGTATTGATAAAACTTAACACGACGTTACCGCCTTCTTCCCTTGTATTTACAATGGTATCCGGATTTGCAAGGGACACCAGGATCCGCCCTTCACCATTATCGCCACGCTTAAAATCAATTCCCCTGATCCCTTGCTCTGGTATTAATCCGGCGGCAACAGAAGAAGGTGTCGATTTTCTGATGTATGGCCGGGACACAACGGGCATTGGCTTCGAAAGCCGCTCGGATGAATTGGATAATGACAACAGTACCTTGTTGCCTTCAATTTTTGTGTCGAATGGCGTTGACTCTACAAGGTTAACCACAACACGCACTCTATCAGCCGCTTCCGCAACATAAATGCTGCTCACCGCGCCTTGGTTGATCGGGAACATTTTTTTATCAAGCCCATTGGCAACACCTGGAAAATCGAGGGCTATCCGTGCTGGATTGTCAGTTTGAAAGACTTTGGGCGCTATGGCCGAACCGTTCATCTCCATCTGGATCTGAAGCTTATCCCCTGCAATGGAGGCGACATCTATACTCGATAGAGCAAGTCCAGCGGCATTAACATAAGTAAGCTGTAACATTAATAATGTACCCAAACAAATGTACGTAATCGCACGCCGCACTATTCTGTCCCCCATCATATCATCCTGTTTAGTATTCATTTGTTGCCCTCAAAATCACTCTGTTAAAGCTAATGAAGTTTGTTGTTCTCGCCAGGTGCCAGGCGTGTCAGGAACAATTTCCATTAGTTCTATCTTATCGGTCTGAATTCGGATAATTTTGCCGTAATTTTTCCCCATATAGTTGCCGACTTGCACACGATAAATGGTCTTATCACTGGCTTTTATTAAACCCCATAGATTAGATTTCATGACTACCGTGCCCACCATCCTTAAACTGTCCAGCGGAAATGCCTCAAGTTCTTCCTTGCGCCTTGTCGTATCGGGTTTTATCCCATTTCCGGCTGAAACCTGGGCGTCTTCCGCTTCTTCGGATTCACTGATTGCTTTAAAAGGGTCGCGCAATCCTTCAGGCTTAAATACAAAAGGTTCGACTGTTTTTATTTCTGGCAACGGCTCAATAGTTCCTTTTGGCCTAGCCTTGACTTCCGTTATGTACTGCTTTAGATCGGAAAAACCATCATCGCCGCATCCCGCTAACAACACCAATGCAAGCAGAAAAACCGAACGCCTAATGGCCAACAAAAGTAACCTACCCATTACTTTTTCCCCCGTATCTTTTTGGCTGCCGGGGATTTCGCTTCGACGCTTTGCTGTTCATTATAAGTTTTAACCGTTGCATCCATTAACATCGCATCTTCTTTGGCGATCGGCGTAATCTTAACGTCATGAACAGTGACAATTCTGGGGAGCGCAGCTAACCCGCTGACAAACAGACTAAGCTCCTCATAGGTTCCGGTAACCTGGATAGCAATTGGTAATTCCGAATAGAAATCCCTTCCAATAGGGGCTCCGGGCTTGAATAACCTAAATTCCAGCCCGCTTGCCAACCCAGTTTGGGAAATATCGACCAATAAAGTCGCCACTTCCTCTTTAGTCGGCATCTGCTTGATCATTATGGCCAAGGATGTTTCTATTTGGGCAAGTTGATCCCTATAGTCCTGGAGATTGGCGGATTTTCTTTGTTTGCCCTCAAAATCATTTTTTAAGTCAAGCTCCTGTTTTTCCAACCTTGAAAGTTCATCGTATTGATCAACGATATCCATATAGAAACCTGCCCCGGCGACGACTGCACAGACAATCGCAATAACCAGAGCTTTTACTGGGATAGGCCAAGACCCAGAGGCTTCAATGTCCCAATTTATTTCAGAAAGGTTCATTGTTTCTCCCCTTTTTCCGCTTCCTTTTTGCCTAATGTGGCACGCAGAGTAAAGTCGCTGTTTTGCTCTACACTGGTCTTTTGTGGCGAACTGATCACTCCGAGCTTGGGCGATTGCAGCCAGGAAGAAGCCTCAACAGCCCGCATAAAAGCGGAAACCCTTGCATTGGACTGGGTTTTACCATCAAAAGTCAGTTCCTTGCCTACTTGGGTAAATTTGGTTAGGTAAACTCCATCGGGTGTCACCCTTGGAATTTCATCGAACAAATGGACAATCTCCGGACGACTTTCCTGCAGCCGTTGAACCAGGTCAATTTTGGCGAGTAACTTGTTTTTCCTTTCCCCGATGTTTTTTACTTCGACAATCTTTGTATCAAGAATTGCAATTTCATCTTGCAACATCTTATTTCGTCTTGTTTGGTGTTCTTTTAGGCCGTCAATATAAAGATGGAGCAAACCGATAGCGATGACGGTCAATAATGCAGCCAATCCCATAAAGGATAAAAATTCCTTTTTCTTTTCTTGGCGCAGTTCTTCCCGCCACGGGAGCAGATTGATTTTTGCCATTAATCAAAACTCCTTAATGCTAAGCCGCAAGCCAGCATCAATGACGGCGCATCGGCGCTCAAGTTCTGTGGCTTTACTCTGTTGGATAGCGCCATACTGATGAATGGATTGGCTATATAAGTCGTAATGCCTAACGTTTGTTCGACGACGCTGTCGATACCGGGAATGGAAGCGCAACCGCCTGCCAATACGATGCCATCCACGCTCCTGTTTGCGCTTGAAGACACAAAAAACTGCATCGACCTTGAGATTTGTTGCGCCATTGCCTTTTTGAACGGTTCTAGGACATCGGCATGGTAGCTCTCCGGCAATCCGCCGCGTTTCTTTGCCAAACCCGCTTCCTCATAGGAAAACCCATACCTCCGTTGAATCTCTTCGGTAAGCTGTTTTCCACCGAAGCCCTGCTCCCTTGTGTAAACGGTACGGCCGTCATGCACAATATTCAAGGTTGCCATCGACGCACCCACATCTGCTACCGCGTAGGTTTTACCCTCAGTGGCCCCTTCCAGTTGATCGGTGAGCAGCTTGAATGCATTTTCCATTGCAAAAGCCTCAACATCCACTATTTTTGTTTTCAACCCTGCTTTGCTGAGGGCTTCAACCCGGTCATTGACGTTGTCTTTCCTCGATGCCACCAGCAAAACATCTAGCATTTGCGGATTTGCCTCATTGACGCGCTGCACTTCAAAATCAAGATTGACTTCATCAAGCGCATAGGGGACGTACTGCGAAGCCTCGTCCATCACTTGGTCTTCAATTTCTGTGTCACCCAAAGAGGCGGGGATGGTAATAACTTTCGACATGACGGAGGAGCCGGATACTGCGACACAGGCCTGTTTTAGTTTAGTTCCAGATTGTTTTACCGCCGCTTTGACAGCATCAGCGACAATATCGATATTTGCCAAGTTTTTATCGACAAATGCTTCTTGAGGCAATGGGGCTACTGAATAACTTTCTACCCGGTATCGGGTGCCAAGGTTACTTAATTCCAGCAGCTTGACAGCGGCGGTACTAATGTCCAATCCTAACACCGCATTCTGTTTCTGATTAAACCAGCTCATGAAACGCCCTTAATTTGTTATTTTCCTGGATTGACTGTCTGATGACTAAAACCAACTATCAATCAAAATTATTACTCGCAAAAGTATAGTAGCCTTTTCTGTTTTCAACATAAAAATATTCAATTTATTTGTTTCCTACGTTGCTCTATACTCGCACCCTAAAATTTTAAAAACCTTCCGAAAATAGAAATTTACTATGGCGCAAATTAAAACTTCTTCCTCGGCATCCCGATAAATACATACCAGGAATATTTGTGCCCAGAAAACAAAAAAACAACAATATACTCAAATGGTTAGCTGTATTCGTTATATTGATATTTGTAGGCCTTGTCACCGCAAGCTACCTTATCTATTACCGTCTGGCCTCCGAATTACCGGACGTGAAAACCTTACATAATGTCCGTTACGAAGTACCATTAAGTATTTTTAGCAAGGATAACCAATTGATTGCCCAGTTCGGGGGCAACAAACGTATTCCTGTCAAAATTGGACAAGTCCCTAAGCAATTGATACATGCCTTCCTTGCCGCGGAGGACGATAGCTTTTTTAAACACCCTGGCGTTGACTATAAAGGCTTAATAAGGGCGGGATTGCAACTGGCAATCACCGGCAAAAAAAAACAGGGGGGCAGTACGATTACAATGCAAGTCACCCGCAATTTCCTGCTTAGTAGTGAAAAAACCTTTACCCGCAAATTGAAAGAGATCATCCTTGCTTTAAAAATTGAACGCGAGTACCCAAAAGCTAAAATCTTAGAGCTTTATCTTAACCAAATATACATGGGCCATAGCGCTTACGGTGTCGAAGCCGCAGCCCAAACCTATTATGGCAAATCACTTGACGCCTTGACGCTTTCCGAGCAAGCCATGATTGCAGGCTTACCGAAAGCGCCTTCATCCTACAACCCCATAGCCGATGAACAACGCGCGCTTGAAAGGCGGAATTATGTCCTGCAACGGATGCTTGAGCTTCACTATATTTCAGAGGAGGATTATGGGACGGCAGTGCGACAGCCCTCGACAGCAAAACTTCAATATCATTCTTCTGATATTTCGGCGCCTTTTATTGCCGAAATGGTCCGCCAATATGTCCATGACAAATACGGTGAGGATGCCTACACCCTAGGGTTGAAAGTCTTCACCACCATTGATTCCAGCCTACAAAAAACGGCTGAAAGGGCGCTCAGGGATGCCTTGCATATCTATGATGAACGCCATGGGTATAAGATACCCAAACAGGAAACGGCTAACAACGGGCTCCCCCCTAAAGCATATCCTATTATTGGGGATACTTTGGCGGCCACAGTAACTTATGTTAACGATTATGGCATTAACGCGAAGCTCTTTAATAATACCCCCATTGAAATTCCCTGGGAAAAAGCAAAATGGGGCGGCAACAAAGCCAAAAAATATTTAAAAACAGGCGCAGCCATACGGGTTCGGCAAGTAAAAAAAGGCCTTTGGGCGCTAACACAAGCCCCTGAAGTTGAGGGTGCTTTTGTCTCCATGAACCCTGCTGACGGCGCTATCTTAGCTTTGGTAGGCGGCTTTGAATTTAATCAAAACAAATTCAACCGGGCAATACAGGCCAAAAGACAGCCCGGCTCGGGATTCAAGCCGATTATTTACACGACTGCGCTTGAGCAAGGTTATACGGCAGCCAGCATGATAAATGACGCCCCAATCGCAGTGTTCGACCCCAGCCTTGGAAGGGTATGGCAGCCGGAAAATTTCACCAAAAAATTCTACGGGCCGACCAGCCTTAGGAAAGCATTGACGTATTCCAGGAATATTGTCGCCATCCAACTTTTAAAGGACATAGGCATCGACAAAGCCATCGCCACCGGACTGCGTTTTGGCTTTACAAAAGAGCAACTGCCTTCGGGATTATCGCTAGCCTTAGGCAGCGGTTATGCATCGCCGTTGCAAATGGCAAGGATGTATGCCGTCTTTGCCAACGGCGGATTCCTGGTCGACCCGTATTTTATCGAACGAATTGAATCTCACGAAGGCAAGGTTATTTATCAAGCTATGCCCAAGACCGCTTGCAGTCCCTGTGATGATAAACCAACGAAAGATAACCAAGCCCCCAGGATTATCGCTCCCGGCATTAACTTCATTATGAATTCGTTGATGCAGGACGTCATAAAACTCGGCACGGCGACCGATGCACTTGTTCTTGGCCGCAGTGATTTGGCCGGCAAGACCGGGACGACAAATGACCAGCGGGATGCCTGGTTTAACGGCTTTTCGCCCAACCATGTCGCTATCGCCTGGGTCGGCTTTGATAACTTTAAACCGCTAGGTCATTATGAAACCGGGGGCGTCGCCGCTTTACCTATGTGGATTGAATATATGCGTACCGCCCTTAAAAATACGCCCGTGGCTACATTTAATCCGCCTGATGACGTTTATAAAAAAGGAACCGAATACCTTGTGAAAGGCCTTGCCTTGAAGAAGGCCGCCTTGTCTTCATCCCTAACAGATAAAGTAAAAGCAGAAGCCAAGCGCTTGAAAACTGAAAGGGCCATTAAGGAAAAACCCGTAGAGGCCTTGTTCTGACAAAAAAGGAACCAAATCATTTACGGATGCAGCCCCGCCGTTAACCCTAAAAATGTGTCAGATAACGGCGTATGGGAACTGATTGCTTTGAAACAATGGTTTTTTATTTACCGTATTTTTTGCGGAATTTGTCTACCCGTCCAGCGGTATCGACGACCCGTTGTTTGCCGGTGTAGAACGGATGGCAGGCAGAGCAGACCTCTATTTGCAAATCCTTAGATAATACGGAACCGGTAGTAAAAGTATTACCACAACCGCAGGTCACAGTAATTTGTTTGTATTGTGGGTGAATTTCTGGCTTCATCGTTCTAACCTAAATTTATTTACAGGGTAAGTGGCTTGCTAAGAATTTAACCCAATATGATACGTTTTTCGAGATTAAACTGCAACCGCCTATTTTTCATGAGTATCATTTCGTTATTTTAGTTGGATGGGCAAAAATGGTCGCGGGATTACTTCATCTGCGGCGATAGGATTATCGCCGACAAAAAAATCGACATGAAAAACTGGCGCAGCAACTAGAAAACTGCAGTTTTTTGCAGTAAGAACACGGTTTGATGGATTAGTTGCTTAGAAATTGTAGATTACAGCAAGCCATTATTGGAGCCAGAACAAGACAAGAAACTTACTACTCGTTCCACGGCGCAACCTTGAATAACAATAACATCCCTGGTATGGCGATAAAAAAACAAATCAAGAAAAAGGATGTCCAACCAAGCCATTCCACCATATAGCCTGTGGCGGCATTGGCGAACGTACGCGGCACGGCGGCAAGGCTGGTGAATAGGGCGAATTGGGTGGCGGTATAGAGTGGGTGCGTGGCACGGGCGATGAAGGCCACAAAGGCCGAGGTACCCAAGCCTACGCCCAAAGCCTCAACACCGATGACCAACGCCAACCAAATTGGCTGATGACCGACCATTGCAAGCCAGGCAAAACCCAGTATGGCAACCATCTGCACCGCCCCGAAAATCCACAAGGCGCGGTTGATGCCTAAGCGAACCATCCACACGCCGCCCAATAATCCGCCGATTACGCTAGGCCAAAGGCCTGCATTTTTGGCAATCAAGCCGATCTCGGTTTTGCTGAAACCCATGTCGAGGTAGAAAGGCGTTGCCAACGCCGTCGCCATACTGTCACCCAGCTTATAAAAAAAGATGAAAGCCAATATCAATAAGGCAGGTTTTAAACCACGGCTACGGAATTCTTCAAAAGGCTCTATGACCGCCGCTTTTAGGGTTTTTGGCGCGCCCTTTAGCTCCGGCTCTTTAACCGTAACTGTCATGATGATTCCAGGCAGCATGAATAAGGCGGTGATCAGGTAAACGCTATTCCACGGCAAATGGTCGGCCAATACTAACGATAAAGCCCCAGGAACCAAGCTGGCAATTTTGTAGGCATTCACATGAATGGCATTGCCTAGGCCCAGTTCATCGTCCAGCAATAACTCGCGACGGTAAGCGTCCAACACGATGTCTTGCGAGGCGCTAAAGAACGCGACAACGAGGGATAGATAGGCAATAGCCCATAAATCAAGTTTTGGATGCAAGTAACCGAATATGGGAATGACTAAGAGTAAAGCAATCTGGGCAATGATTAACCAGCCGCGCCGCCGTCCTAGCGGTGGAATATAGCGGTCGAATAACGGCGACCAGAGAAATTTCCAGGTGAATGGCAATTGGATCAGCGCGAACAAACCTATCGACTTTAGGTCTACGCCTTCTGAACGTAACCAAGCCGGTACAAGGCTGATTAGGATGTACAACGGCAAGCCGGAACTGAAACCGGTGAAAATACAAATCACCATTCGCCGGTTAAAAAGCACTTGGCTGATATTCGACTTATCCGCCATAAAATTAAATGAAAGTTTGGTTTACAACCGAAGGGAGAGATGAAAGATCGAATAAAACAAGGGTGTTTTATCCGACCTTTCCTGAAACCAACTTAGATTTTGCTGGCAAAAAACCAACTAGCCATTAATCATGTAATGCACCACAATACTGCCGACATAACCTGCAGCAATAGCGGGCGTCCATTTCAAGTGGCTGAAAAAAGTATATTTATGGTCGGATTGCCCCATTAAGGCAACACCTGCGGCCGAACCAACCGATAACAAGGATCCGCCAACGCCTGCCGTCAAGGTAACCAGCAGCCATTGGTATAAATCCATATCGAGGTTCATGTTAAGTACGGCAAACATCACGGGAATATTATCGACTATCGCCGAGATCAAACCGACCAGGATATTAGCAGTCGTTGGCCCCAAAGTGTCGTACATGGCGCTGGAAAGCAATTCCAGATAGCCAATATAACCTAAACCACCTACCGCAAACACCACGCCAAAGAAAAATAACAAAGTATCCCATTCGGCATGACGGACTTTATCGAAAATATTGAATGGGGTATCGCCTTCGACTGTCACTTTAACCTTGAGGTAATAACCGTAAAGCATCAATACAGACAAGCCAACCATCATGCCCATGAACGGCGGCAGATGCAGGACTTGTTTAAAACTAACTGCAGTTGCAATCGTCAATAAAAACATTACACAAATAACTATCGCACCAGGCTTCAATTGAACGGCCTCTTCGCTGGTTGCTTCAGGTTGTTCGTTCGGTAAGGCAAAATACATTACCGCTGCCGGAACGCCGTAATTGACGGCGGAGGGAATAAATAATTTAAAGAAATCAAAAAATTCGGCATATTCCGCTTGCCAGACCATTAAGGTCGTAATGTCGCCGAACGGACAAAAAGCCCCGCCCGCATTCGCCGCAACCACGAGATTCACAAAACCCATGCTGATGAATTTTTCATTACCCTTACCCACTGCGGAAACCACCGCACCTATGAGCAATGCAGCGGTCAGGTTGTCGGCAACAGATGAGAGAAAGAAGGTAGTTATGCCAGTTATCACAAATAATTGCCGATAACTGAACTGCTTCCTTACCAGCCAGGAACGCAAAGCTTCGAACACATTACGTTCGGACATAGAGTTGATGTAAGTCATCGCCACCAGCAAGAACAACATCAGTTCAGCATACTCTTTCAGGTTATGCTCGAACACCTTATGCATCGATTCGGCTGAAACGCCCGCTTCTTTAGAAAGAATGGCTGCATGCGCCCAAATTATTCCAGCCGCCAAAATCACCGGCTTAGACTTACTAAGATGGGTAAACTCCTCGGTCATCACAAAGCCATAGGCAATGATAAAAATCAGTACCGTATAGATACCCCGTTGTGTCCCAGTTAACCCTAATGTTTCAAAATCAGCAGCCATTGCAATTTCGGGCAACAGCAACGCAAATAACAATACGAATAAAAATCGCAGCACAATCCCCTACCTATCTTTGTTATTATGAAAATAAAAAAATTCAAACGGGTTATGTTATCACTATCTAATTAATTTTGTCATTTTAAGACGCTCAGTATATGATTGACGGCCTAACCAATGATTGTCCAAAGGCCTAAATAAAGCCAGCTATGTACCAATACAACGAAATCGACCAAAAACTTGTGGATGAGCGGGTCGCCCAATTCCGGCGGCAAACCGAACGGTTTTTGAAAGGCGAACTCAGTGAAGACCAGTTCCGTCCTTTAAGGTTAAGGAATGGCCTCTACATCCAAACCCATGCGCCGATGCTGCGGATCGCCGGGCCTTACGGCCTGTTGAATTCCAAGCAGTTCAGGAAACTGGCGCATATCGCCCGTACCTATGACAAGGGCTATTGCCATTTTACCACCCGGCAGAATATCCAGTTCAACTGGCCGAAACTGGAAGAAGTGCCCGACATCCTGGCTGAATTGGCAAGTGTACAAATGCATGCCATCCAAACCAGCGGTAACTGCATGCGCAATACCACGACAGACCATCTGGCCGGCGTGTGTGTCGATGAAATCGAGGATCCCCGCCCTTACTGCGAAATCATCCGTCAATGGACTACCTTACACCCTGAATTCGACTATCTGCCGCGCAAATTCAAGATTGCCGTCAGCGGGGCATTACATGACCGGGCGGCAACCCAACTTCATGACATCGGCGTGCATATCGTCAAAAACGAAGCCGGTGAAATAGGGTTCAAGATACTGGCAGGCGGAGGCTTAGGCCGTACCCCTGTGATCGGGTACGTCATTCGGCCCTTCCTAGAGAAGAAGTACTTGCTCTCCTATTTGGAGGCCATCCTCAGGATATACAACCTTTACGGCCGCAGGGATAACAAATATAAGGCGCGGATTAAAATCCTGGTAAAAGAAACAGGCGAGCAGGAATTCACCCGTCAAGTCGAGGAGGAATGGGAGCTGACAAAAGGCACCTTGCTGCTCACAGATGAGCGGATTAACGAAGTTAAGGCGCATTTTGCCCCGCCGCCATACGAACCCGTTGCGGCAAAGGATGAAAGTCTCGCAAAACACTTGGAAGACAATAAGGCATTTGCCACCTGGTACAAATACAATACGGCAGAGCATAAAATTCCTGGTTACCGCGCGGTATTTTTATCGCTAAAGGCGCCCGATGTGCCGCCGGGCGACTTGACCGACATGCAACTCGATGCCGTGGCCGACCTTTCTGACCGATACAGTTTCGGCCAAATCCAGGTGACCCATCGGCAAAACTTGGTGTTTGCCGATGTTGCGCAAGGCGATTTATTCCCGCTGTGGCAACAATTGGATAACCTAAAGCTTGCCACACCGAATATCGGCACAGTTACAGATATCATTTGCTGCCCAGGCTTGGATTTTTGTTCACTGGCCAATGCCGGTTCAATTGGTGTAGCCCGGGAAATCAACCAAGCGCTTGACGACATGGACTACATCCACGATATCGGCGAATTGAAAATCAATATGTCCGGCTGCATGAACGGCTGCGCCCACCAAAGTGTCGGCCATATCGGCATTTTGGGGGTCGATAAAAAAGGCACGGAATGGTACCAAATAACCTTGGGGGGATCTTCGGATAATGAAGCGGCTATTGGGGAACGGCTAGGCCCGGCAGTTGCCAAAAGTGAAGTGACTAAAGCCATCACTACCATACTGGATGTCTATGTCAAACAACGCCTGGAAGAAGAATCTTTCCTGGACACGGTTAAGCGGGTAGGTATTGATCCATTCAAGGAGCAGGTCTATGCAAGTCATTAAAGACAACCAGATTATCGACGACGCCTGGAGATTTGTACCCGATGATGCCGAGCTTGGCAATGGCGATGCCACTGTCTCCGTAACCAGGCTAATACAAAATGCCGAAATGTTATTCAATCGTGAGACAAAATTAGGGGCACGTATTACCCCAGAAGATTCCGTAGCCGCTATCGCCCAGTATTTACCAAAATTAGCGCTTGTTGAACTCTATTTTCCCGAGCTCGCAGATGGCCGATTGTTTTCACACGCATGGTTACTCAGGAACCGCTATAACTATATTGGTGAAATAAGGGCTACAGGCCATTTCTTGCCGGACCAAGTGTTTTACTTGTCACGCGTTGGCGTCAATTCTTTTTCACCTGCAGGCACGGAAGACCTTAGGGCAATACTGGCAGGCCTAAAAGATTTTTCGGTGGGATACCAGCCATCTGTTAATTATTGATTCGGCCTTTTATTGTCCGAACCGTTCGTGCTGAGCTTGTCGAAGCACACACTGCCTTCCGACAGGCTCAAGGCGAACGGAAATTTAATACTTTACAAGGCCGAATCTATAGCCGCACTAAATTTTTATTCTGCACGTGACTGGGCCAACCGCCTATTTTTGTAAGTTACTTAGCTATAATCTTGTCTAGCCAGACACCGGATTTACTAGCTTACAATAACCCAGCTCGCAGCAACGCCATGAATAACCGCCGGAATTTTTACCGCATCTTGCATGTACAGCCCGAGGCTCCCCTCGAGGTCATTAAGGCCAGCTATCGCAGCCTGATGACCAAACTTAAAGCGCATCCCGACCTAGGCGGAAACCACGAGTCCGCAGTATTGATCAACAAAGCCTATGCCATTCTCAGCGACCCGCAAAGGCGCAGGCAATACGACGAAATATTGCGCACAAGCAAAAACAGCGGCTACCCACAACAAGCATCTGCCAAGACAAAAGGATCGCACCATCGCTGTCTTTTCTGCGGCGCTGCACAGCTGCAAATGAATGCGTATTGCGCTACCTGCGCAAGCCCGTTATCTCCAGCCAAGCCAATCCCAAATGACCGTCTAGGTGAACTGTTTGGGCGGCGGGCAGCACCCCGGATTGCAAAATCGGGAACGCTCATTATCTATCCAACCTGGCCCCATGCCGGTTATCCAGCGCGCTTACGCGACCTTTCCCCATCCGGCATCAGTCTCATAACCGAATACGGCGCCCGCACCGGCCAAATACTTAAGTTTGATTCCAATAACTTAAACGGTGTCGCCCGAATCGTTAGCGTAAAGGCAAACGGCGCAACTTTTTCAGTGCACGCTGCATTCTTGACAGTTGATTTCGTAATTAAGGCCGGGGTTTTCATAGCAGAAAAAGCTTAAAATTTTGGCGTCTATTTGCCTAGAAACGTAATATAAGTCTGACCAAGGGGTTGATCAGTATTCGCAAGCATTGGCATTGGCATTGGCAATGCCAGAACCCAGCATTGGGAATTATCCATACCTCACGCAATTCCGCCCAGCTTGTTTGGCCAAATATAATTGCTTGTCCGCCTCAGTGAAAAGCGACTTGGCGGTCGAGCTTGAATCAGTCAACGCAAGGCCAATTGAAACGGTAACACCAGGCATCACAGCACCATCGGGATTTGTAATAATTTGATTTTCCACCTCCAGGCGTATCCGTTCCGCCAAAGCTATGCCTATAGTTAAATTGGTGTTGGGCAGCAAGACCATAAATTCTTCACCGCCAATACGGGCGGCGAAATCATAAGGCCTTATGTTGGACTTTAACACATTTCCGGTGTAAATCAGTGCGATATCCCCGCCTAAATGACCATGTAAGTCATTGTATTTTTTGAAGTGATCGATATCGATTATCAATATGCATAGCGTCTGGGCAATATTAATCATTTGCGAGATGATACGCGGAAGCGCATTGTCCAACCAGCGTCGGTTGTAAAGCCCGGTCAGCCCGTCAATATTGGCTTGATTGGTGAGTTCCGATATTTGGAATTGGTCGCTGATAATTTTTTGGGTATTCGCTTTCATCCATTTAGTAAGCAATCGGAGCAAATTGTATGCAATCGGGTGCGCATTTTTTATGAGATCCAGCAGAAAATCCCGATGCACTGGAAACACCTTGCAATGCCCTTTGGCCTTGACGTAGGCTGACGGGACGGTATTGTCAATGATTGACATTTCCCCAACGGAGGAACCTTGTGATAATTCCCTTATGACATTCGAATCCGGCGAATTAAAATGCACCGTCAACGTACCCGACAGGAGCAAGTAGATATGATGGTTTTCCTTTTCGGGCGAAAGCAACAACTCGTCCGCCTTGAATTCCAACGGAGAGGCATGGGTTGCAACCAGTTCAAGAATGTCTTCCGGTACATGTTGTAATAATTGGGTTTTTGCCAACTCTTGGATAAGAAGAGTCATAGGGCTTCCTGTAGTGTCGAGTGTTAATGGCGGCATGGAATGCGAATGGTCTTTTTTTGTACATTTTATCAAACGCATATGATACGACTAAGCCTGAAAAGTGTCATTCAAAAGGCAAGGCCTAAATTCCTCCATATATAACCTAAATAACTAAATCAAAGATAGCTTAATTTCATGTTGATGCCCGGTTCGGGATTAAAAACACTTACAGGCAATAACTAAGTTGAGCTTATAAGGCCTTATTTGAACCTTTGAGGATGAAGCTTAACATCGTACTTTGCAACAAACCTACAACTATCCAACCGAAACCTGTTAGCCAACATGTAAAACCGGGAATCAAAAATATCTATCCAGGCCAAAAATCCGTTAACCACATAACCCTAAAATCGCCGCCCTAACCAAGCCTTAAACCCTATTTCCTTGATCTTTCGGCAATAAGGGAAACAAGGCGGCGACCCATCCTTTGCCAATAAGTTTAACCCAAGTAACCGAAGTTAATAGGGCAGTCCGCGCAGGATTAAGGGGCAATGCACCTCTTGTTGCCAACCAAATAACCCAGTAAGTATTCATACGTATATATTTTTTATACATTTTTTATAAACTAGGCTCAAATTTCCCTGCTTCCTTCACGGCAAACAGTTAAAGAATAACTTCAGTTTTATGTGAAGGATTACGGGCTAATTTAAACGTATCCAAGAACCAATAATGTAAATATCGGTGACTATATGACACAAGATGAATTGAGGGAAGCTGTACTGTCCGCGCTTCTCGATTACGAAACACTAAAAAAGAAACGGCGATTAAAAGCAGTCAAAAAAGCCCTGCAAGGAACCATGGTGGCAACAGTAATCGGCAGCACTGGCCTTATGGCTGCGAGCCAAGGCCGCGGTAACCAAGTCCGTGAAATGGCGTCGATTATGGTTTCAACAGCCAATGCCGTGCCGGGTATGATGGAACTGCCCCAAGAAACGGATCAAATTAAAATTGTTCCGGGTGTGGCCCATTTCGCGTTAAACGGGCATACATTGACATCGGAGGATGAAGGCCAGTTGATGTCATTAATCAACCAAGTCCCTAAAGATGCCGAACTAACCGTAATCGGTTGCACAGATTCAGTGGGAGGCCAACGGTACAATAAAAAATTGGGCATAAAGCGCGCAGAAGCAGCAGCTAGTTTTTTGGCCCAACATGGCATGAAAATCAAAAAAATCGCCAATTTGATTTCCCAAAACAAGCATGCCGGCTGGTTAGCCCGGCGCGTCGATATCGTAGTGGATTCAAGTATGTCCCACGCAACCGCTGACACATTGCCACCGCCTTCGGCACAACAGCCACTTCAACAAATTCGACCCGCGCCGCCAATGCCGTTACCTGCGCTCGATAACAAAAATGCAGGCATCGGGGCATCACAAGGAATTGAAAAGCCGACAAGTAGTGACAGTGTAAAAAGCACAGATACTGTATTAAACACGGGTACCGTTACTACAGTGCCGAAATCGGGGCAATATGGCGAACAGCGGCATCTCCAACTCATAACAGGGGTGACCCATTACGCGTCAAATAGACATACACTCGCCTCAGCGCATAAGGATAGGCTGATGGAATTGATCAAACAACTCCCTGGGGATGCCGAGGTAACCGTCATAGGGCGCACGGATCCAAACGGGATACAGGCGTATAACAAAAACTTAGGCATGCAACGGGCAAAAGCCGTTGCCAATTTCCTGGCTAGCCATGGAGTAAAAATAAAGGCGGTAGGTACAAAGGTTTCCAATAGTAGGCACTCGGATTGGATGGCTCGACGCGTCGACGTGGTCGTGGACACAGCGCAGGCGCCTATTACTATTAACCTGCCTCCACCTGTTTCCCAGGAGGATACTGTCCGTACCAAGACACAAACCGTATCCAAAGACCGTCCATTATCTTCCATTGATGGCAAAAGGGCAGCGGCCATTGAAAAAGATGTAACCGGCTTAATGCAACGCGCCAAATCTGTTTATAATGAAAACTAGCCTGAAAATCCGAATGTAGGAACAGCGCAAGGGAGGAAGTTTTTTTTCACCCGTAAATTCCTTACGACGCCCAACTTACCCGCCAATGGTGTTGGGCATTCAACCCTAGGGAGCTAAGTTTCCCTCAATTTGTCAACATCAAAAGTCCCATTTACAGTAGCCGCCAGATTGTTATACTGGCTTAATTGCTGTTACTAATCCTGAAATCCCTTTGTATGACTGAAAATAAAACCCTATTGATACTCTTATCGGCCACTATCATTTCGGTATTGGTACTTGGCACCTTTTTCATAATGGGCGGCATTGTCAATACCAGTTCGAGCATTCCTCCAGGGTTGTACTGGAAAGTCGATAAACCTTTAACAATCGGCAAGACAGTGGCTTTTTGTCCGCCAAATCGGCCTGAATTTCAGGAAGCGCGAAACCGCTTATACATCAACGACGGGGCTTGCCCAGATAATTTCGACAAAATGATATTAAAAGTAGCCGCCAAATATAAGGATAAAGTTACAATCAACGCCAATGGCGTGTATGTAAACGGTATCTTGCACCAAAATAGCAAACCGCTTGCCCATGACCGTGAAGGCCGTCCTATGGCAAGTACGGGAATGGAAAATTACGAATTAAAAGAAAATGAAATATTGCTGATGTCCGATTCCGATGACGATCCTTTTGATGGCCGATATTTTGGCCTTATCAATGTCGAACAAGTGGATTCCGTCATTCATCCGATTTTACCGTGATAAGGCCAGCTACAAAGAAGGCAGTAATTTATTGCGCAGTTGGGACGCTCTAGCTTGGTATGGACATAATTATTCATTTTGCGTTTTTTGACAGCTCAACCGCCAAATAACCCTTATAACAAAACCATACCTAAATGGATGGAGCCATTATAAAATCCCAATTCCCCGGCGTTAGTCGATAGTTGATGAATTTAGCTCGATTTAAAGACAATAATTAACTCAAAGTTTGT
The DNA here is from genome assembly GCA_964435245.1 of uncultured Methylomagnum sp. Taxonomy (GTDB): domain Bacteria; phylum Pseudomonadota; class Gammaproteobacteria; order Methylococcales; family Methylomonadaceae; genus Methyloglobulus. The sequence continues at coordinate 3,633 of CAYSYU010000037.1, read as the reverse complement.
CGTTGACGCCACTTCAAACTAAAATTCAACCCTAAAATAGCCGTAAATTGCTAATTGCTTACATTTTTATTGAGCCTATCCATTTTTTACCATAAACCAAGGCCTAACTAATGAGTTCACACTCGTTTAACCTGTCAAGACCGTTCCCGCCCTGCCCGGCACCATCAAACCTGCCTTTGCCGTTTGCCCTTGACGAAATGGATTTTTCGATCTGGCTTGACTCACTTGGGATTTTGGATGACATGGCAAAATCCCAACAGATTTTTCAAGTCTTACAAACCCTCAATAATGCCTTTCCACCCGAACGCAAACTGATTCCCGGCAGGTCCCGCTTATTCTTCCTGGAAAAAATGGGTTCCGCACTAACGGGCGCCACAGCGAAGCTGACTTATTTCCCCAGCCTCCCTGAATCAAACGCTAACCCGGACGAAGATATGGCCAAAAGTGAAATTTCCGTCTGGAGCAACTTAGAGCTTGCCAATGCTTTTTCGTTATTATGCCAGGAAGAATGGTTTAAAGATGAAGCGTACTACTCGATACAAGAGAAAACGTTAATTTTGTCCTATGGCATTCATGCGATGGGCAGGGGGCTGCTATACACTTACCAGACTTATTCCAAACCTTATGTTTATTTCTGGCATAAGTGTTTCCAATTTTACCGGCTTGCCCAGCTATACCGGTTAACGGAAAGCGACTTCAATCCGGACGCAAAAAACATCGACAATGCTTTTAAACGTATACTGGTGTTCGCGCTAAGCAATACCAATCAATTTTCCCCCTCGGAAATGCGCACTATCTACGAATTACTGGGCCATTATGCGGCGCATACCGGTCTATTGAAATCGGTTCCGAAGAAGAAATTTAAAGGCATCCCGTCCATCCACTTGAAAGGCAATGGCCCGCCAGTAATCTCTGATGAAAACTCGGATAGCTACGACCCGGATCAACTGTATATCGCCACCGTAACTGTCGCCAGCAAAATTCTTGAAGCAACTTACGATAAGCGTGCCCACCATGTCCCGACAGACCGCCTTATGCTCTTAAGGCTGGCAAGGACTTTAACGTTGAACGAACAAAGAAAAGATCCCAGGGAAGCAATAGACGGAAACCACTTCGGCATCATGGGCTTTGAGAATATCGTGGAGTTTTTACGGAACAAGGAAATCGAAAACCAAAACTTTCTTGCAAAAACCGGGCACTTTGACCCAAGCCGACCTGGGGAATTACGGGAACTGGATTTTCAAGTAGCCCCTACAGCTGGAAAACCGGCCGGTGAAAAGGTTGCTATAGCCGCTTTTCAAGTAGTCGAATTTACAAACACCTCCGAAATATGGGGTTTAGGCCAGCAGAATGCTTATGAACCAAATATGCGCCTGGTCGATAAAAGCACAAAAGGCTATGGGTTGCTATGGACAGACAACCACATAAAACCCAAAGTGGGCAGTATAATAGGGATTATGCAAAATACTTTAATTATCGGTTTGATTCGTTGGTTGGCGCAATCCAAAGAAACCGGTATGTTTATGGGGGTAGAGTTGTTAGGCAATAATGCCACAACAGTTAAGGTTTCAAATCCTGGGTACACTAATAACCTAGTCCCTGCAATCTATTTGGCGGGCAGCGAGGCCCCCAAACAGCCTACAAGCCTGATTTTTATGAACAAAGGCTTTCAACCCAATGAATTCATTTTTATCCACAAAAACCATAGGAACATTCGTTACCGACTTACGAAGCAACTTCAACTGACTTCCTTTATTAACCATGTTGAGGTAGTTCGCTCGCATTAAGGAATTGAAGCAATCCAATGGTAAACAACAAGCGTCATAATCGACTTAGCGATCATACACGCGCATTTTCCTTACTGAGTGTCGAAAGCAAACCATAAACAATATGCGATGCTCCCGTATAAAGGAAAAAAACTGGGATACTTGCGTCTATAGGAACGCTGTTTATTTTTCCATAAAATGCCACGGAGCCCAGCATCATAATCAAGAAATAGCCCACAAATAACATCAGTTTAGGCTGTTTGGTAGCAAAACAATAGGTACAAATCACTACCTCTGTCATTGCGAGATAAAGCAAGGCTATGCGTAAATTATTGTGCATGGCGCCATAAAGATCGTCGTTGAATTCAAAGACGCTGTAATTTTCGGTAACTGCAGTTAAACCACCATAAACCAATACCATCACGGATAGGTAAAAATTTGCGTCAACGAAAAACTTAGCGACTTCAATGACTTTAGGATTCATCCCGTTCATTTTTTCACCCAGTAAAAAGAGCACCCCCCAAACAAGTCGGGAGGGCTATAGAGGAGGACATTATGACTATTGACATACACCATACGCACAAGGTTTCCATTTTTAATAAGACACTCTAACTAACACTTCAAAAAGTTAAAACCGTCGGTTTGTTTGCTGTTGAAAGCAACCTTTTTGGTTTCACCAAAATAGAGGCTTATTTTGAACTTACTAGTCGATCGCCTAACTGTCAAATAATATTTATACAATATTTGGACAAAAACTTACCTTTGTCATTCCATAAAGAGCTACAGGTATTTGATGTGGCTACACTAAACCGGACACATTCCTTAAAATATCTGAAAGAAGGAGTGTGAATAAATGAATCAAGAACCCCCCAAAGTCTATTCGGCTGAATTTAGGGGTTCAGCGGTAAAGTTGGCCAACGACTCGGATAAGCCGATCGCCCAAACTGCCAGGGATATTGGCGTTATTTAAAATGCCTTGCATGCCTGGATCAGTAAATACAGCCGACCTGTTGAAAATGCTAAGGCAGTACGCACTGACGACCACCTGTATGAAGAGTTAAAGCGGCTAAAAAAGAGGTTGCCCAACTGACCGAGGAGCGCAACCCATTAAAAAAGGCGGCCGTGTACCCTTCGGCTTCGCTCAGGACAGGCTTTGCCAAGGAACAACTGTCAGCTGCAGGGATACAGGAGGCAGGGCAACGCAGGAGCAGTTGCCGGGAAGTACGCATGGGTAAGGCAACAAAGTGACGAATTTTCAATCCCTTCGATGTGCCGTTTTGTGGGCGTTTCCAGAAGCGCCCACTATGGTTTGGCTCCAGCGCAAACCGACAGTCAGCGGACAGGCCGATAGTCTACTGACGCCGATTATCCAATCGATATTTGCCAAGAGCCGGGCAACCCTTGGCAGGAGACGGTTAGGCCGATTAATGCGCACTGCGGGTTTGGCCTGTAAAACCAAGCGCAAGTTTAAGGCAACCACTCACCCGAAGCATAACTTACCGGTTGCTGATAACCTTCTGGATCGGCAATTTACTGTACAACGGCCTAACCAGGCTTATGTTGGCGACATCACTTATATCCGTACCCAAGAGGGTTGTCTGTACTTGGCGGTTGTCATCGGCCTTTATTCCAGGCAGGCCGTGGGCTGGTCAATGACCGGGCACATGCGAACATCGCTGGTAAACGATGCGTTGTTGACACCATATTGGTGAAACTGAACGCCCTCACCGACTGGGAAGCCTTCCGCCCCTTGCTGAAAGGCGTTTACAAGCGTGACCTGAGCAACGGGGCTGGCCAACAGCCGCATGATGCCCTGATGATGTTCAAGGCGACCCTGTTACGGCTTGTCCGATCCCGCGCTGGAAGT
>CAYSYU010000036.1:0-32816 GCA_964435245.1 uncultured Methylomagnum sp. | reverse complement strand
TTCAGAAGTTGCCTTGGGGACTATTTTACTGAGTTTTCAATGGGGAAGCTTACGTGTAGTTTCTTGATTTCATAATCGTCATTTCTTGCACTTATCCGGCTTTTTCATCTCGGATTATCTGATTTTATAAACACATTTTTTCTCACATTAATTGCACCTAACTATTTACCTGCTCACATTAAGTGATTTTATCTTTGAGAATTTCTCACATTAATTGATTCTACCCTGCGCCTAAAATTGGAAGTATGCCATATTTATAAAATCCCCAGCTTGTGTATTTCCTTATTGAACTCATCTGCCTTGGCCGCTGGCAATTGCCCATTGAAATACGCCTTGATTTCGCTTCTTCTGGCATTCAAGTGTTCGCATAAAGCTGCGGTGTTATAGCCGTGCCTGGCCAGTTTCGGTTCCAAAGTGTTTAAGTCCGGCGACAGAACGGCTTCTATAATATCCACATCCACTGGCTTTGTACCTGTGGTCGCCCCCTTGATTAAAGCGAGAGTCAGGTAATGGCAGATTTGCAGCGGCGTGATTAGCCGTTCCGCCAAGGTGTTGATAGCATCGGGCTTTATGATCTCATGGATTTGCGTTTTGGGCTTGCTGCATTGGGTCAACACCCATTCAATATACCGCTGCTTCTGTTGTCCCCAACTGTCCAAACTGAACAATTTAGCCCGAGCGCCGATTTCTTCCATTGTCGGCCTATTAAGGTCATTGCCTAGTTTGGGATGCCCCACCATGATAATGGTTAACGTGCCTTTGGCATCCTCAATGGTTTCAATTATCTGCTTTAGGCCAATTAACGTCCGCCAATGGAGGTCGTGGGCACCATCGATAAAGAAGGCAATCGGCTTGTTGATTTTACGGATCAACTCCTGAAGTTTCCGTTGCCTGATTTCGGCCTGGGTTGGCACCTTAAAGTCTTTCGCGGTCGGCAAGTCGGCAAACAGGGCGGTATATAAGGTGTTGATGTTGACACGGCGTTTATCGGTCGCCAACGATTTGGCAACGATCACCTGGTTGTTCTTTTTAAGGCCATCCTGGAAATGCCTGATGATAGTTGTTTTACCGACACCGACAATGCCGGTCAAGGTGATGATCCCGCCCGACAAGACCGCGATTTCAAGGCTACTCAATACGTTTTTAAAGGCTTCAGTCTCAAAATAGTCGGTTTTGTCAAAATCCTTAACTAAGCCATAGTATTGCATCATTTCACCGTACATCAGTCACCTCCTGAATGCTCGACCGAGCTTAAAGTAAAATACGTGCGAATTTTGTCCAGTACTGTCTTTTTGACCAATGTTTCATCGAGAATCGTATTGATGGCGACTATTTGCAGATCGGTCAACCGGGACAACGGTTTTCCTAGGTAATCGGCAATGGCAGTCTTGGCGTCCAGTTTGTTTTTGAACGTGGTAGGTTGCAAGAATGGGCTGTCATCAAACGGCATCGATTTTGGTTTTTCCAACTGGAAGAGATTGGCTTGGGTCAACAGGGCTTGGTCACTGCTGTTGATGCCGGACAATGCCGAACGTGGCAGGCTGATCGTTTTGGCCAATTGCCCAATCCGATCCGCCTTAAGTTCAACGCTGCTTTTTTTGTGTTTACGGAACTTGCCGAACGGGATCGGCCCTTCTTCGGGATAAAAAGGCCCCCTGTTTCTCATTATTGAACTCAACATAGAGTTCGTTATCAAATAACCCCCAAAGCAAGGTGATGTCTTGCCCCGCCATGTCATGGCTTAATTGATAACGGATGCCGTCAATACTGACACAGGCGTTGCTGTCCGCCTTGCGCTGTTCCGGCTCGCGGGCAAAAGCGCGGAAGCGATCCCAAGAGCACATTTCCCTAAATCCTTGCGGGGGCAGGTTTTGTAGCCAATCCGCAATGCGGGAATGCTCTTCATGCCGGTGTCCCATCGCGTTATATTCCTCTAAATACCTATGTAGCCAGGCATTGGCTTCTTCCAGCGTTTCCGGTTGTTGGAGATGGTACAGGGTTTCCAAGGAAGATTTGATGGCCTGGAACGAGCGTTCAACCTTGCCCTTTGAGCGTGCAGTGGTGCGGCGGCCATCGCTGCCCCTTGGCATATGCACCCGCACTTCAACGCCCAGTTGCTTCATGGCCCACAAGAATACCCGGCTTTTGGACACTGGGCCTGCATCCATATAAATGACCGAAGGGATGCCTTGGAATGGGCAGCCCTTGTCTTTCTTGGCGGACATTGCATTAAACAGGAACAGCAGTGCGGTCATTGCGTCTTCACCTTTGACCACATGGTATTCTTGGTAACAAACCCCGCTCCGGTAATCGGTGACACCGGCCAAGGCCAGGTAATCCGAACCCTCTTTGAGCGCTTTGCCGAAAAATTCTGGTTTTTTCAAGTCTGACGGCGAGAAATCAAATTGCCAGCACTCATTGCTATGGGTTGCCTGAAAGGGAGTCCAGGGAGGCTCAATGGTTAAGGTACGGTTGCCGTAACCCCATTGTGTTAAATAGCGGCTGACCGTGCTGAGTTTGAGCAGCCCTGTCTCAACTTTAATTAATCCTTCCGTTGTTTCAATGCCGGACTTTTCAAGAAGCTGAATACAAGCCTTGGTCGATAAACGCCGCCCCTTTTTGCTGGTAGTCCTTAGTTTTAGCGCGGCAATCAATTCGCAATAGCGGCGCATGTCCGCTTCGGGCAAGCTTCTTGATTTATTGTAATCGATGCGATGTACCAAATAAGGCAGTTGATGGTTCCGTAATTGCCGTCGGAGCGTGGCGGGTGAAATCCCAAACGCTTCGCAGGTTTCCTCAATAAGTTGTTTCCGTTGGGCGTTTCTGGGCGAAAGCGTATCCAGTTGGTTTTGAAGCACCACCAGCATTTCAAAAGGGATGTGTTTACGCGGCACGATCCTTGTCCTGTTTAGGCCGGGTGATGCCGTGCTTGCCCATCCAGTTGCGTAAATTGGCGGAAGTCGTGCCATAGCGACCGGCAATAAAAAACAGGGTTGCGCCATTTGCAAGTAAGGCTTCTATTTCGGGGCGGAACGGGTCGAGCTTGCTCTTGCCTGGCCCTTTGGGACGGCCTAGTGACATACCAGAGGCCTTCTTTGCTCGTAAGGCTTCCTTGGTACGCTGCGAGATCAAGTCCCGTTCGATTTCAGCGGCCATCGAAAACGCCATTGCAATGATCTTGCTCTGGATGCTTTGGTCGAGCCGCCAGTTGCCTTTCACCGAATAGACATGGATACCGCGCTCCATGGCTATCGATAATATTTCCATGCATTCGAGCATACTCCGTCCTAACCGGGACATTTCACTGACGACCAGGCTATCACCTTTCTGTAGTTCCTCAACAACCTGGGCAATCCGGCGATTATGCCAGGAAATTTTGCCGGAGGCCTTTTCTTCACAGAATTTAACCTGACCCAGGTTATGGTGGTTCGCCAACGCCAAAATATCCGCCTTGTTTTTCTCCAAGTCCTGGTCTGCGGTCGATACCCGTAAATAACCGATAGTTTGTGCCATCATCTTGCCAGAAATACCTATTTACCCATTAAGGGTAATGAAAACCCTAAAAACAGGTTTTATAATAACCAAATTGTGATTGAAAACACAGCGCTTTTCTTCGCTTTAAGTGGATAGCAAAAACGTTCGTTTTTACTTTCGTATTTTATGGTCAACAAAACCAAAGCTGACGCCCAAAATCGCGGACATACTATTGCGATTAAAAATTCAAGTGAATATTTCACATTTTTTTGTCTAATTTTTACCTATAATCAGCTACAAATGGGGCTAACGGTCGGCATTGGGAATACCCTTGGTTCTTTTTGTTTATCAGGGCAGCCAAAAGGCAAAGCATTGGCTCCCAAGCAAGAAGCAATTGTCCCCAACATTGGTTGGTTTGGCGGCCATAGTAGTAAATAAGGAGGGCGATGTAACGTGAGGGTCAATGCGGCATCTCAACTTAACTCGGATTGCCCTGGCATAGCTAAGAACCAGGGGGTTGGGCAGCCAAAAAAACAAGGCATATTGGCCACGCCCCACAAGGCAAAGCGCCCGGAGTGGGCATGCCAAGTGCGTATCGGTTACAGGCGGTTGGGGATAGGTTTGACGTCCGCAAAAAGCAGCGTAGAGCAAGAAATCTTCATGCGGCGGAATACGCTATGCATTCCGCCCTTGGATATTAACTCCTACGATGCCGAGGCGCGCGGTCAATGCCAGGGCTTGGTTGGGGCTGTCCCGCCAACCGGGAGCGGCAGGGCCCGAACTAGGTAACCTTACTGATGGCATCAACGCGAGCGTTAGGCAACAATGGCGGACAGATGTGGGCGGATGCGACAAAACCTGTCTTTCCGAGCGGACGTGAGGAACCTTACAACGCCAAGATTTCTCCTCTTCGGTTGCGCCGAGGATCGAAACGGCAGAAGATAGCGCAAGGCGCAATAACCTCGGGCTTCGCGAAGGGCATAGCGCCGCAGGGATGGATAGCCGGTAAAAAAACCAGATTGCAATTACGCCAAGCAATCAACCAACGACAATGGGCGGGAACATAGGCATGACTTTAAAACAACAAACAGTTCGGCACACTGCCCGTTGGTTAGCGCGCCTTACCGCCTTGATATTATTAGTTTTTTCGTACAGCCCTTTTGTTTTATCAGACTCCTATCCTGCCGTTTCATTTTTTGTGCGTCGTATATTTGTTGGCCCTGGCCCAAATTTACAAGCAGTAGCAGATCAACCGACTATGGAAGCCGCTTGTGCGGCTGATTCAAATTGGGGAGGGCCGCCTCCATGTGGACAATGGAAAATTACGGTAATAAACGGTGTTCCATGGTGTAATATAAATACAAATAAAGGCAGTACGCAATGTTATTGGCAACAAACTGTTCCGCTTGTTCGTTGGCTGACTTGTCCTGGTGGCGGCACTATCAATGGAACTGCATATAAACAAGTTAATGCACTAGACACCACAACCACAACAATATGCGGCGGCGCTCCCGCTTGCACTCCAAAAGCAAGAAACCTTATAAGTGGCAAATGCGAGTTACCCGCAAAAACAAATGGCCCTAGCCCTTGTATTGATCATGGTAACCCTATTAATTCGGGCACTGGCAATAATGGCAATTAGAAGTTGACTTTTCTGGGTCGAATCCTGGTTTTGAATTTTTTCGTTACTACAATGGAGGATCTCCAGATACAAATTCCAATTTGGGTGTCGGGTGGATGCATCCTTTTGCGCGCTCGGTTAAAGCCCAGTCTTCAGGTTCTGCTGTCGAAATATTGCGACCCGAAGGTAAGAAATATATTTTCAATAAAACTTCGAACACCTATGTTCCCGAAGCAGATATCATTGATAAACTGGTTGAATTATTTGATACAAATAACACAAGGACTGGTTGGCAATTCACAACATCAAACAAGGAAGTAGAAATCTATGATACAACCGGAAACTTGCTGTCCATCAGTTACCCAAACGGACAATCCCTTAACCTCGCTTACAGTTGCACTACTGATTGTCAAGTATTAACCCCTTTTTCGATAGCGCCACACGGTGGATTTCTACTCAGTGTCACCGACAATTTCGGCAACAGCCTCAACTTCACCTACAATTACGCCGGGCAAATGACCACGATGGCTGACCCGGCGGGCAATATATACCGTTACAGTTATGATGCGTCAGGTAACTTAAAAACCGTCACCTACCCCGACGACACCCCGGTGGACTTGGCCGACAACCCCAAGAAGACTTATATCTACGGCAGCGATGCCGGGGAATTGGCGAACACCGCAGGTGTCCTGCAACCCAACGCCCTGACCGGCATCATCGACGAGAACGGCGTACGTTACGCGACTTATAAGTACGATGCCACCGGCAAGGCCATCTCCACCGAACACGCGAATTCCGTGGAGAAATATGCCCTGGCCTACGCCCCCGACGGCAGTTCCACCGCCGTCACCGACCCGTTAGGCGCAATCCGCACCACCCACTTCACCACCATCCTGGGCGTGGTCAAGTCCACCGGCACCGACCAGCCCGGCGGCTCCGGCTGTGCCGCCGCCTCGTCCACCATGGCCTACGACGCCAACGGCAACGTCGCCAGCCGTACCGACTTCAACGGCCACAAGGTCTGTTATGCCTATGACCTGGCGTGCAACCTCGAGGCCGCCAGGGCCGAAGGCCTGCCCGCCAATGCCGATTGCGCGGCTTCCCTGTCCGCCCCAAGCCTGCCTTTGCCCGCCCGTAAGGTGGCGACCGAATGGCACCCCACCTTCCGCCTGCCCACCAAGGTCACCGAACCCGGCCTGGAAACGACGTATTCCTATGACAGCAAGGGCAACACCACCCACAAGGGACTGAAAGACCTCGTGACCAACAAAGTCCGTGCCTGGGACACCACCTACACCTACTCAGCCACCGGAATCTTGGTGCAAAAGGCCGAAGACGGCCCACGCACCGACGTTAATGATGTAGTGACTTACGACTACTACCCCGAAGATGCCGCCTGCACCGGGGCATATCACCCGCATCACCCGCTATTCCGCCAACGGCCAGCCCGAAGTGGTCATCGACCCCAACGGCCTGACAATGACCATGACTTATGACGTACGCCAACGCCTCATCTCCCTGGATGTCGGCGGCGAAACGACCACTTACAGCTACACCCCAACCGGTTTGTTGGCCAAGGCCACCCAGCCCAACGGCGCTTACTTAGAATACACCTACGACAATGCCCACCGGTTAATTGAAGTCAAGGACCAACTGGGCAACACCCGCACCTATACCCTGGACAACCTGGGCAACCGCACCAAAGAAGACCTCACTGACCCCAACGGCCAGTTGGCACGCAGCCAGACCAAAGTGTATGACGCCCTGTCGCGCCTGCAAAACCTCGTGTTGCCGCATTAAAGGGGCCGCTGACATGAAAACAACTACAAAAGCCAGCCTTTTACCCCTCATTACCCTGCTGGCGGCGTTCCTGCTGCCCACCCCGGCACTGGCCGCCACCTGCAGCGTCAGCTATGGCAACAACGTCGTTGTCACCTTGACCGCCACGGCAGCGTCCGGCTCCCGGTTCAGCGGCTGGGCGGGAGCCTGCGCCGGGGCAGGTTCTGCGACCTGCACCCTGGCCATGAACGTGGCCAGGAGCACCACCGCCTACTTTGTGCCGGCCAGGACCTTGGCCGTCAGCATGGCCGGCACCGGCGTCGGCACGGTCACCAGCTCCCCCGGCGGCATCAACTGCGGTATAGTGTGCTCAGCCCTTTTTAACCTGGACAGCAACGTCACCTTGGCGGCAACGCCAGCCGCCAGCTCAAGCTTCACGGGCTGGTCGGGCGCCTGTGCAGGCGCAGGCACGGTCACCAGTTCACCCGCCGGGATCAGTTGCGGGGCGGCCTGTGGCGCCTACTTCAACCAATGCACCACCGTCACCTTGGCGGCGGCGTCAAGCGCAGGTTCAACTTTCACGGGCTGGTCGGGCGCATGCACCGGCACAGCTGCCACCTGCACCGTCACCCTAAGCGCTGCCCAAACCGCCTATGCCACCTTTACGGCCATCCCAGTGCCATTGGCTATCGCAACATCCGGCACTGGCGCAGGCACGGTCACCAGTTCACCCGCCGGGATCAGTTGCGGCGCAACTTGCACCGCCAACTTCAACCAAAATTCAAGCGTCACGCTGACCGCAGCACCCAGTGCAGGCTCGGCCTTCACGGGCTGGTCTGGCGCATGCACCGGCACAGCCGCCGCTTGCACGGTGGCGATGGGCGCGGCGCAAACCGTGACGGCCAACTTCAATGCCATCCAATTAGGCCTGACCGTCAGCAAGGCAGGCACGGGGACAGGGACAATCACCAGCGCCCCAGGCGGAATTGACTGCGGGGCCACCTGTACAGCCACTTTCGACCAATACAGCAGCGTCACCCTGACGGCAGCCCCGGCAACCGGGTCAAGCTTCGGCGGCTGGACGGGCGCGTGTATGGGTACGGCCACGGCCTGCACGGTCACGATGGCACAGGCGCAAACCGTGGGTGCGGGCTTTACCTTGACCCCGGTCGCGTTGACGGTCAACAAGGCCGGGACTGGCACGGGGGCGGTCACCAGCACACCTGCGGGCATCGACTGCGGCGCCACCTACACCGCCGACTTCACGCCCAACACGGCGATTACCCTGACCGCCACCCCGGCGGCAGTCGGGACGGCCTTCAACGGCTGGACAGGCGCCTGTACCGGCACAGCCGTCACGTGTACCGTTACCCTAAGCGCCGCCCAAACAGTCTCTGCTAACTTTATATTGGCTAAAACCACGCTGACGGTCACCAAAGCCGGCGCAGGCAGCGGCACGGTCACCAGTTCGCCCGCCGGCATCGACTGCGGGGCAACCTGTGCCTTAGGCTTTGACCTCAACGACACCATCACCCTCACGGCAACCCCAGCCAACGGCTCGACCTTCCAAGGCTGGCAAGGCGCGTGTAGTGGGGCGACCAGCACCTGCACCGTCACCGTCAGCCAAGCCAAGACCGCCTACGCCCAGTTCACCGCGTCGGCCACCAGCACGTTCCAATACGACCCCAACGGCAACCTCACCCAGGTGACCGACCCCTTGGGCCATGTCAACCAAACCCAATACGACAGCCTCGGCCAGCCCACCGAACAGCTCGAGCCCCACCCGACCGCCATCGGCAGTACCTTGGGGCAAATCAGCACCACTTACGATGGCTTGGGGCAAGTCACTAAAGTCACCGACCCCCGTAACCTGGAAACCACTTACCAAATGGACAACCTGGGCAACCTGTTGAGCCAAACCAGCCCGGACACCGGCACCACCCAAAACACTTATGATGAGGCCGGCAACCTCAAGACCCGCACCGATGCAAGGGGAAAAGTAGCCGCCTATAGCTATGACAGCCAAAACAGGATTCCCCAAGTCATCTATGAAGATCAAACCTTCACTTATACCTGGGACACCTGCACCAACGGCATCGGCAGGCTATGCACCCTGGCCAACGGCGGCGCCACAATAGGCCTTAACTACGACAGCCATGGCCGTATCACTAACAGAACCCAAACCATCGGCACCATCGTCCAGAACACCGCCTACGGCTACAATGCCCAAGGCCAACTGGTACAACTCGCCACCCCCGGCGGCAACACCATCGACTATGTGTGGCTCAATGACCGCCCCCAATCAATTACTGTCAACGGCCAGCCGCTGATAACCCAAATCGCCTACGAACCCGACGGCCAGGTCGCGGGCTGGACGTGGAACAATGGCTCCACCAGCGAACGCTTGTATGACTTAACCGGAAAGCCCATCGCCATCAACCTAGGCTTCGACAGCCAAGGCCAATTGCCAGCCTTGCGCAATTATAGCTACGATGCCGCAGGCAAGGTCACCGGTATCTTCGACGGCCTCGACCCATCCTTAGACCAGACTTACGGCTACGATAACCTGGACCGGCTCATAAGCAACCAGATCGGTGCCTTCACCCTCACCAGCCTGGGCTACAGCTACGACCTCAGCGGCAACCGCACCGGCAAGACAACCAACAACACCAGCACCGAGGCCAGCGCCATCGACCCCGGCAGCAATAGGCTACAGCAAAAAACCGACGGCACACAAACCACCACTTACAGCTACGACCCAATCGGCAATCAGATCAGCGACGGCACGATAACCTACGGCTACAACGCCCAAGGCAGGCGCACCACAGCAACAACGGCGGCCAACCTCAACGCCAGCTACGACTACAATGCCTTAGGCCAGCGCGTCAAAAAAACTGTCAACGGCACCAGTACCCTGTTCTCCTATACCGGACAAGGCCAACTGCAAGGCGAATATAATGCCACCGGGCAAGCCATCCAGGAAACCGTCTGGCTGGGCAGCCTTCCCATCGCTGTGCTGAAGCCCAATGCCACAACCACCGATGTCTTCTACGTCCACAGCGACCACCTCAATACCCCGCGAAAAATCAGCCGCCCCAGTGACAACAAGCCCGCGTGGGCGTGGGAACCGGAGGCTTTCGGCAACAGCCCGGCCAACGAAAACCCCGGCGGCCTCGGCAACTTTACTTACAACCTCAGGTTCCCGGGTCAATATTATGACCAGGAGACGGGGTTAAACTACAATTACTATCGGGATTATGATTCCGCAAACGGACGCTATACCACTTCTGACCCGATTGGGTTGCAGGGCGGCATCAATGCTTTTGCATATGTCAATGGGAACCCGGTTAACCTGATCGATCCGACCGGACAGAACCCGTTGGTTCTAGTACCCTATATAGTTCCAATAGCAGAGACAGGAGCTTTTTATTGCGCCATATTTCCTGATAAATGCCGCCAAGCTGCTCAAGCCTGTGTTGATGGTGTCACTAAGATGTTTAATGAAGCTGCTCCTAAACAAGGCGCAGCTGGGGGAGAAGGTGCAGGGAAGCCTTTTCCCGATAAGGTTAAAGAAAGGGCCCGTGATGAAAGTGGGAACACTTGTGTGTTTTGCGGAACTGAAACAACTAACGAACCAGGGCCAACTCGTTCAGAAATAGATCACGCTATCCCTAAATCTAGAGATGGAAATAATACGCAAGAAAACGCACAAAATACTTGTCGCACTTGTAATAGGCAGAAAGGGGCTCAAACAACAGACGAGTTTTTGCAATGAACTCAGAAATAAACAGTGTGAATTTTCAACTTGAAATTGGTGAAAATGGCAAATCTTCAATTTGTCATTGTTGTGGTCGCAAATCATTTATAGGTCATGGGTTTATCTATAAAGGTGGTGATGCCTATGCAGTTTATTATGCTGGATGGGCTCCCAGCCATTCTCCAATAAAAGTGAGTTTTGCTATAGCTATTGGCAAATGGGATGACAATTCAACTGTTCAAGACCGTATATGTTTTGGCTTAGAGGCATATGAAGATAAAGAGGAGATTTTATTCAGAGCTATTGATCCATCCGACTCCCCTTGGAAAAATACTGAGTTATTAGGGAATATGATTTCTCGTGAAGATGCTCTTAATAATCCTTCTATTAAGGAAGTTTTTGATATTACAGAACTTATTATAAGAAAGCATGGCGCAATAAAAGAATATTTAGCCGCCTCTGCGTAAAACTTTGAATCGTTCGCACGCACCATCGTACGGCGCGAAGCCACAGCCTGCCGGAGGCTCGTCAAGTACGTAAGTCGGAAGCGGCGAAAGCCGTGTTCCGACACATGTCCCCCTCCGACCTTTTCCTATATCTTGCCTAGGGCCGCCAAGACAAGCTACCCCTGTTTGGGCAAACCCGCGCCAAGTTACATAATGCCCGGGATTATGCGAACAAACACAGAGGGTTCGCCTTCCGCCTCACCGCTTTTGCTCGCATAATTTACACTATGCAAAATGGCACTTGTTTTGCCGGGGCGCACCCCGTGGATTTAATTGGCTAATCCCCATAGCCAACCTTAGAAAACTTCCATATTCCTAAGTATTTCATAGTCTTGCCGACCTGTTGCGGAAAATTTCAACTAATTGCTGGCAATGGCCAAAAATTTCCGCCTGTTGACGGGAGTTTCGCAAAATACCCATCAAACGGAGGGCAGGATAGGTGAAGTTGGCAAACCATTTCATGGTTTGCCCCTTCACGCCGTTATTCGCGCTACGCGCTCAACGGAAACCCTGCCTTGACTGGGGTTAGCCTGATTGGGGTTGTCATGCCCCGATGATCCTGACGGCTTCGCCCGCCCTGACGATGGGGATGTTGTTGTACTGCCCGCCCAGGCCAAGCAAATGCTTGTCGCCCGACACGATCAAGTCGGCACGGCCTGCCACGGCGCAGGCCAGGACGTGATCGTCGTCAGGGTCATCCAAAATGACGGCGGGGACGGTTTGCGGCAACACGGATTGGGCGAAAGCTTGGTAGAAGCTGACCAACTCCATTGCCGACAGGCCTTGTTTTTGGATATACGGTGTCAGGTGGCTACGCCCCAACACATCGGCCAGTTCGGCGACCAAGGCCGGGGATGTCACCAGTTCAATGTCACCGACCTGGGCGAATTGCAGCAAGCGGAACGGCACGCCGCCCCACAGCAAGGCCGAAATGACGATATTTGTGTCAAGGACGACCCGCATTGCCGCCCTTACGTCCGGCACGCACGTTGTGGATCAGATCGTCCAACTCCCCTTCGGTCATTGGCGGAATGCCAGCGGCGTGCAGCCGTTCCGCCATTGACAGCAGTTTTTGCCCGGCGGCACGGCGCATGGCTTCTTCCAGTAGTTTTTGGACGGCCTCCACCGTCAGCAAGCCAGCTTCCTTTGCCCGGCGAGCCACCTCGTCGGGCAGGTCTAATGTTATTTGCATGGCACTGTCCTCATTTTCCGTTAACTTATGCGGCGGCGTAAGTGTGTCGTGCGCGGGCATCGCGCAGCAACCCGTCAATCACGTACAACAGCCGTTCCCGCTCATCCGGCGATAGGTCATTGATAGCACGGATGCGGCTGAGCATTGAACTGTCTTGCACCAAGTTAGGCTGGTCTTGTTCGGAAGCCAGGTAATCCAGCGTCACCTTGAAACAGTCCGCCAATTTCATCGCCACCTCAATGGACGGCGTGATTTCGCCGCGTTCGTAGCGCCCGATAATCGCGCCGGACGTGCCTATCTTGTGCGCCAATTCCGGCTGGGACCAGCCATGTTGCTTACGCAACGCCAACAGCCGTTTACTGAATCCAGACATAAATTATCACCTCTTGGTATCTAAGGGCATCAAAAAAGTACCCGATGTAGGCATTTTGAATGTCATAAAGGTGATGGTCAATACCGAAACATGTTAACTAGGATAGCACGAATTGGTATTTTTATGCACTAAAAGGTAACGACGATTGCCGCAATAAATATTTTTTAGGGAGGTAGTTTGATGGCACAAATACCGGAAAACGAGCTGGAGCGGCTAAAGGCAGACATCAGCGTCGAGCGTTTGGTCGAAGCGACCGGCATCAGCTTAAAGAAATCCGGCAAGGACTTGTTGGGGCAATGCCCGTTCCATGACGACGGCGAGCCGTCCCTGGTTGTCACGTCCGCCAAGAACCTGTGGCATTGCTTCGGTTGCGGGGTCGGCGGCAACCCCATTGACTGGGTGATGAAAGCCCAGGGCATTTCGTTCCGCCATGCCGTCGAACTGCTGCGTGAGGGTTTGGCGACGGAAAATAATCCCTCTTCAGCCGCCAATGGCGACAAAACAGCCAAACCCGCCAAGCGTTCCACCGTCCCCAAATTACCTGCGCCTATCGCCCTGGATGCCGACGGCCAAGCCCTGCTGAACCAAGTCATCGGCTATTACCATGACACCCTCAAAACCGCGCCCGAAGCCCTGGCTTACCTGGAAAGCCGGGGCTTGGCCAACCAGGAGGCCATCGCCACCTTCAAGCTCGGCTACGCCAACCGGACGTTGGGGCTGCGCCTGCCAGAAAAAAACCGTGTCGCCGGAAATGCTATCAGAGCCCGATTGCAAGACATCGGCATTGTCCGCGAATCCGGGCACGAGCATTTCAACGGTTCGCTGGTCATTCCCATCTTCGACGAATCCGGCGACGTGGTTGAAGCCTATGGCCGGAAAATCCGCGACGATTTGCGGAAAGGAACGCCCAAGCACCTGTACTTGCCTGGGCAACACCGGGGCTTATGGAATATCAAGGCGCTGGATTCTGCCAAAGAGATCATCCTCTGCGAAGCATTAATTGATGCGCTCACGTTCTGGTGCGCCGGATACAAGAATGTCACCAGTTGCTACGGCATTGAAGGTTTCACCGACGAAATGCCGGAATTATTTAAAAAATACAATACCAGCCGGGTTTTAATCGCCTTCGACCGCGACGAGGCCGGGGAGCGCGGTGCGGCCAAGGTCGCCGAAAAGCTGAGGACAAACGGCATCGAATGCTTCCGCATCCGTTTTCCACAAGGGTTGGATGCCAATGCCTACGCTGTTCAACAAGGGAAAGCCACCAGTGACAGTCTAGGGCGGCTTATCCGCCAAGCCGAATGGTTGGGGCAAGGGGAAACACTGTCTATGCCTGAAACAGTGGCGGTTAAGGCCATTTCAACCACCCACCCTGCCATCCTTGCCTCCCCCGGCGAAAACGGCGTTATGGGGCAAACAGCGGCTAAAGAGGACAATACCTTACCCCCTTTAGCCGCCAGCCCGATGCCGGAAATGGCAATGGATTTGCCCATTGAAATCAAAAGCAACGAAATCTGGCTGACGCTGGGGGACGGATACCAGCAACGTCGCTACCGGGTGCGGGGCCTGGCCAAAAACCTGTCCGTCGAGGTGATGAAGGTCAACCTGCTGGTCAGTGTGGGGGGGGCGGACAATGGCGCAGACAACGCCGCCCTCCAGGGATGGAGTAGTGCCGCGGGAGGACAGGAGTCCGTAGCGGCGTTCTATGTCGACACCCTGGACTTATACAACGCCAAACAACGTGGGGCTTACATCACCCAAGCCGCCCAGGAAACCCGCCTGGACGAGAAACTGCTCAAATCTGACTTGGGGCGTGTGCTGCTGGCCTTGGAACAGTGCCAGGATGACAATATCGCCAAGGCCTTACAACCCGAACCCGTGCCGGAAATGCCGGAGCTTGAGCGCAATGCCGCCCTGGAACTGCTGAAATCGCCCGACTTGATAGCCCGTATCCTCTCCGACTTTGCAGCCTGCGGCCTGGTCGGCGAGGACACCAACAAGCTGGTCGGCTACCTCGCCGCCATCAGCCGCAAGTTGGCACAACCTTTAGGGATAGTGATCCAATCCTCCAATGCGGCGGGCAAGACCCGGCTGATGGACGCGGTGTTGGCGTTCGTGCCGGAATCGGACAAGGCCAAATACTCCGCCATGACCGGGCAAAGCCTGTATTACATGGGGGCAACCAACCTTAAGCATAAGGTGTTGGCCATCGTCGAGGAAGAAGGCGCAAGCCGTGCCAGCTATGCCTTGAAGCTGTTGCAATCCGAAGGCGAACTGACCATTGCCTCGACGGGCAAAGACCCTGTGTCCGGCAACCTCACCACCCAGGCCTACACCGTGGAGGGCCCGGTGGCGATGTTGCTCACCACTACCGCCCGCGACCTCGATGAAGAACTGATGAATCGCTGCCTGGTCCTCAGCGTCGATGAAGGCCGCCGCCAAACCCGTGCCATCCACCAGCTACAGCGCGACAAGCGCACCTTGGACGGCTTGCTGGCCAAGCACCATAAGGACACCATCGCCTACCTGCACCAACACCAACGGACGGTAAAGGCCGCCAGGAATCCAGGAAATACAGCTATCTTGAATCCGGGCAAGAATGACAACCCCAACAACGGGGAAGCTGTCATCGAATACATAGAGGCCACCTTGTCCGACATTGAACTCGCCAACCGCATCGCCCATGACGTTTTAGGCCGCAGCCTGGACGAGTTGCCGCCACAAACCCGCAGGCTATTGAAACTGGTTGACGGTTACATTGACAGCGAATGCCAACGCTTAGGGTTAAGGCGCATGGACTTCCGGTTTAGCCGCAGGCAGCTTAGGGAAGCCACCCACTGGGGCGACACCCAGCTAAAAGTCCACCTGTCGCGGCTTGCCGAACTGGAGTACCTGGTTGTCTACCGCACCAAAACCAATGGCTTTGAATATGAACTGGTCTACGACCAGATTACTGATGACCATACCCTGCAATTCCCCGGACTGGTGGATATTGATAGGCTAAAACAGGCCTACGACTCCTGGCGGTCGGGGCAAACGCCAGCGCAGTCGGTGTCCGGTCGGGGCGTGGTCGGCACTCAGTCGGGGGCTGGTCGGGACGGCGGGAACGCCGTAAAGCCAACAGCCATGCGGGATTCAGCCACAGCCGACGAAACTCCCGCCAAAACGCTTAGTTCCTGGCAAAATATAAATAAACCGTCGTACACGCAACAACCCGTCGTAACCCTATCGCTTTCTGCCACCGGGAACTGACATGCCACGCTGGGGGCAACGGATCAAGACCCGCAAGCCCGCACCTGTTAAACCAGCCGGGGTAGCCGCCAAGGATACCGTCGATCCCCTGGCGCACAACCCGCTCAGCCGTTACCTGGAACAGCATTTTGAATGGATGCTGGTGACGGGCTACAGCAAGGGCACTATCCGTGCCAGAAGGCAGGCGCTGCGCCGCTTCATCGCCTGGGCGGATGAACGCGGCATCGGCGACCCCAGGGACATCACAAGGCCGATGCTGGAACGCTACCAGCGTTACCTGTTCTATTACCGTAAAAATGACGGCAAACCCTTGTCGTTGGGGATGCAGGAGCAATACCTGACCCCCTTAAAGACCTGGTTCAAGTGGTTGGTGCGGGAGCACCATGTCCTGGCCAACCCCGCCTCCGACCTGCAACTGCCCAAACAACCCAAAAACCTGCCGCGTTCCTTGCTTACCATACAGGAAGTAGAAGCGATCTTGACTGAAGCCGAACCGTCCACCATCCAAGGCCTGCGCGACCGTGCCCTGTTGGAAACCCTGTATGCCACCGGCTTAAGACGAATGGAGCTGCCCGGCGTGGCCATTTATGACATTGACCTGAACCGGGGTCTCCTGTGGGTGCGGCACGGCAAGGGCAAACGCCAGCGTGTTGTTCCCTTGGGCGATAGGGCAACCGCCTGGCTCAACAAATACCTGATAGAATCCAGGCCGGAACTCATTGCCACCGACACCGAAGCGCTGTTCCTCACCGACTACGGCGAACCGGTCAAACCGGATTATGTGGCGGGCAAGATGAAGCGTTACATGCAGTTTGCTGGCATCCACAAGCCCGGCAGCACCCATCTGCTCCGCCACGCCTGCGCCACCCACATGCTCGAAGGCGGGGCGGACATCCGCTACATCCAGGAAATGCTCGGCCACGCCAACCTGGAGACCACCGAAATCTACACCCACGTCAGCATCGACAAGCTCGTCGAAATCCACCGTGCCAGCCATCCCAGCCGATTGAAACGGGATTGATCGAATAAGACCGCCATCACTTTGCTTACCCTTAGTTAAGCGGTTTTCCTGCGCCATAACGCCCTGAATTTCGCAAACCAAGCCAACCCCTTTAGCCGCCTAAAACTTGCCCGATTGCCGCATTTATCGGCTATACTCAGCCTAAAAATCGCGTCCAGGAAAATTTTTTTTAAAGTTGGGGGATTTGACTTCGTTTTTAGCCCGGAAACCCGCATAGCGCCTAGCGAAAATGCCTTGCCCTACGACCAAACCGCGTCAGGGGCAATCATTTATGCCTATGTATCAGGGAACCCGGTTAATTTCATCGATCCACTAGGTTTAACACAAAGGGACATTGATGTTGCTCGGTTACTTGCGATTCAATCCCAGCCAGATTTAGCATTCCCCGATACTTATGGCTCATCAGATAGGATCGGAGCAAACGGTGCAAGAACAATTTATGGTCTTGGAACAGTCCTCAATCCGGCATATATGAAAGATCTTAGGGACGATCAAGCGTTAGACTTACTAGATACAATTATTCATGAGGGTATTCACCTTAAATACCCTCCGGAAGATCCACGTAATAAAGAAGATGACGATAAACACACAGGTTACCCATACGAGGAAGCCGCTCGGAGATTAAAAAACAATCCAAAACTAGTTAAAGAATTCTTAAAAAGAAGGAAGGCACCGTTAGTATGCCCATGAAAATTCGGTTTGAAATTACATTATTTATTTGCCTCCTATGTTTTGCAAATATAGTCATGGCAGAAACAGTAAAGCAATGTTTCCCTGAAAGTAACTTGCCTGGGCGGTCAACCCAAAACTTCTGGATTCCGAAAGCAGAGTTAAAAGAAGCAAATACACACAGGGAATTATCAAAAAATTTGTCTGGCTCTCTTTTTTCTAGCCTTAGAGAAAAAAATGTTTCGTTACTTCTTCAAGAACTTACAGATGGTGAGGGCATAGCTTTTTCTTTACGAGAACGATTCAGAGGATGGCCAGATTTGACCGACACTTCTACGATCAAATATTTAACAATTAATATTCCTGACCCCCTAGTTAAAAACCGTGAAATTGATGTATCAAAAGAAGAAAAAGTTTTAACCGTTCTCACCGAAGGGTCACCTTCATTCAGAAACTTTTGCTTTGGATATGCGAAGAACGGCAAAATTAGTTTTCAGGTTTCAAATGGTTATGATGATGAGTTCATGAATAAAATGGGGGGGCCTATTTTTAGAGCGATAGGTAAAGACTCGGTATTAATGGATATTGATGTAATTGTAACCACTAAAAACACTAATGAAGCATGGCCAGAACAATGCGGTACCTGTGTTTTACGGGGAAGTTTTGTTTTTTTGAAGACATCGTTAAGCGAGTTTAATAAAAATTAAGGCACAGTCCGAAGGGGCGTTGACCGTGTTTCGACGCATATCCCCCACCGACCTTTCCCCATGCCCTGCCAGAGGCCGCCAAGGCAAGCCGTGAGCCCCTTGCAAACCCGCGCCAAGTTACATAATGCCCGGGATTATGCAAAATGGCACTTGTTTTGACGTACGTTGCGCCGCCGCTCGGTCGGTGTCAACCGAAAAACTTTAAGCCTCCAGCCGGACTAAAATCGAAAACTATAGCGCCATAGCCGATGATGCGATCGGCATTAATCGTGGAAAAACCGAACGTAAAGTCTGGGCAGGATGTGTGAGGTACATGTACCGGCGCAGCCGACCCCTGTACTTCACTTGCCTTATTCGCGCTGCGCGCTCAACGGTATCTTGTCCTGTTGGACACGGCTGCCGCCTTAATCCGTAAAGCCCTCGACCCTGACAATATCGCCGAACCGTTCAAAATCCTTGACGTTGTGGGTCAACAGGCAGGGGATGCCATACACCAGCATGGTGGCGACGATATTGGCATCGTGGACTTGCTTGCCGCCGATTTGATAGTTTCCCATCAGGACAAGCAACTGGTCTGTGACGGCGGCGGTGTCATCAGCCACCTGAAAGTGCTGTTCAAGATAGCGCACCCGTTCAATGACAACCTGCGCGGATGATGGTTTAGCAAAGGCCTGTGGCCGGGTGCGCGTGGCGACAAACTCCCTAAGCACCTGGCGGCTAACCCACAATGGCCGTCCGGCCTGGAACGCGGCCTTGATTGCGGTCAGCGCTTGCCCGTGTAAGGGTGCGGTTTGTACATTGGCGTAAACCAAGATGTTGGTGTCAACGAACAACGCACCGTTAGCTTCATTATTCATTAACGGCCATCGTCGCCATACATATCTTCCCGGCGCAGGCTCAAGCCTTCCGGCCACTGGCCAAGGTCATCGACCGGGAAATCCAGCGTTTCATGGCGGTTGGCCGCTGCCCGTGGCAACCTTGTTACCTTATGCTGCAAGAAATCCACAAAATCTTCCACCTCTGTGAAGCATTCTGCTGGCAGTGCCTGGATTTTAGCGATCAACGCCTGTGCGTCTTGTGGGGGTGTTGACATAGTTGCACCTAATTTTTTGTTTAACCCGTAATTTTAGCGGCAAGGCCGCTTATTTAAGAACGTGAGCCGATAGCCTGGGTCCAGCCGTTTGGCATCGTGCATGTGCAATACACCAGCAATCATGGTTTCGATAGCCTCACGTTCTCTTGCGTCGAGCTTTGACACGGCCTCGAATTGCAATTTCAAGCGATCATCAGGGCCGCGTTCATTGTCGTCGAATAAAAGCCAGTCCGTTGAAACCGAGAATGCCTTGGCAATCTTCTTGAGCGCTTCGGCAGAAGGCTGTGATGTACCGGCTTCGTAGCGCTTGATTTGTTGGACATGAATGTCGGTTGCATCGGCCAGTGCTTGTTGAGTGAGGCTACGCTCACGGCGGATGGCTATTAACCTTGCTGCAAAGCTCATGGTGACTACCCAGTATTGAAGAGTGTTCATAGTACCCCCTGATTTTGGTGGTGTTTGACAAAAGTATCATTTATTATACTATAATAATACATATTATGTATCTTGACAGGTTTTTGAGCGGAGGACGGATTGATGGCACGTATTCCGCAAAACGAGCTGGAACGGCTAAAAAATGAAATCTCGGTCGAACGCTTAGTTGAGGCATCCGGCATTGTCTTAAAGAAATCCGGCAAGGACTTGTTGGGGCAATGCCCGTTCCATGACGACGGCGAGCCGTCCCTGGTTGTCACGTCCGCCAAGAACCTGTGGCATTGCTTCGGTTGCGGGGTCGGCGGCAACCCCATTGACTGGGTGATGAAAGCCCAGGGCATTTCGTTCCGCCATGCCGTCGAACTGCTGCGTGAGGGTTTGGCGACGGAAAATAATCCCTCTTCAGCCGCCAATGGCGACAAAACAGCCAAACCCGCCAAGCGTTCCACCGTCCCCAAATTACCTGCGCCTATCGCCCTGGATGCCGACGGCCAAGCCCTGCTGAACCAAGTCATCGGCTATTACCATGACACCCTCAAAACCGCGCCCGAAGCCCTGGCTTACCTGGAAAGCCGGGGCTTGGCCAACCAGGAGGCCATCGCCACCTTCAAGCTCGGCTACGCCAACCGGACGTTGGGGCTGCGCCTGCCAGAAAAAAACCGTGTCGCCGGAAATGCTATCAGAGCCCGATTGCAAGACATCGGCATTGTCCGCGAATCCGGGCACGAGCATTTCAACGGTTCGCTGGTCATTCCCATCTTCGACGAATCCGGCGACGTGGTTGAAGCCTATGGCCGGAAAATCCGCGACGATTTGCGGAAAGGAACGCCCAAGCACCTGTACTTGCCTGGGCAACACCGGGGCTTATGGAATATCAAGGCGCTGGATTCTGCCAAAGAGATCATCCTCTGCGAAGCATTAATTGATGCGCTCACGTTCTGGTGCGCCGGATACAAGAATGTCACCAGTTGCTACGGCATTGAAGGTTTCACCGACGAAATGCCGGAATTATTTAAAAAATACAATACCAGCCGGGTTTTAATCGCCTTCGACCGCGACGAGGCCGGGGAGCGCGGTGCGGCCAAGGTCGCCGAAAAGCTGAGGACAAACGGCATCGAATGCTTCCGCATCCGTTTTCCACAAGGGTTGGATGCCAATGCCTACGCTGTTCAACAAGGGAAAGCCACCAGTGACAGTCTAGGGCGGCTTATCCGCCAAGCCGAATGGTTGGGGCAAGGGGAAACACTGTCTATGCCTGAAACAGTGGCGGTTAAGGCCATTTCAACCACCCACCCTGCCATCCTTGCCTCCCCCGGCGAAAACGGCGTTATGGGGCAAACAGCGGCTAAAGAGGACAATACCTTACCCCCTTTAGCCGCCAGCCCGATGCCGGAAATGGCAATGGATTTGCCCATTGAAATCAAAAGCAACGAAATCTGGCTGACGCTGGGGGACGGATACCAGCAACGTCGCTACCGGGTGCGGGGCCTGGCCAAAAACCTGTCCGTCGAGGTGATGAAGGTCAACCTGCTGGTCAGTGTGGGGGGGGCGGACAATGGCGCAGACAACGCCGCCCTCCAGGGATGGAGTAGTGCCGCGGGAGGACAGGAGTCCGTAGCGGCGTTCTATGTCGACACCCTGGACTTATACAACGCCAAACAACGTGGGGCTTACATCACCCAAGCCGCCCAGGAAACCCGCCTGGACGAGAAACTGCTCAAATCTGACTTGGGGCGTGTGCTGCTGGCCTTGGAACAGTGCCAGGATGACAATATCGCCAAGGCCTTACAACCCGAACCCGTGCCGGAAATGCCGGAGCTTGAGCGCAATGCCGCCCTGGAACTGCTGAAATCGCCCGACTTGATAGCCCGTATCCTCTCCGACTTTGCAGCCTGCGGCCTGGTCGGCGAGGACACCAACAAGCTGGTCGGCTACCTCGCCGCCATCAGCCGCAAGTTGGCACAACCTTTAGGGATAGTGATCCAATCCTCCAATGCGGCGGGCAAGACCCGGCTGATGGACGCGGTGTTGGCGTTCGTGCCGGAATCGGACAAGGCCAAATACTCCGCCATGACCGGGCAAAGCCTGTATTACATGGGGGCAACCAACCTTAAGCATAAGGTGTTGGCCATCGTCGAGGAAGAAGGCGCAAGCCGTGCCAGCTATGCCTTGAAGCTGTTGCAATCCGAAGGCGAACTGACCATTGCCTCGACGGGCAAAGACCCTGTGTCCGGCAACCTCACCACCCAGGCCTACACCGTGGAGGGCCCGGTGGCGATGTTGCTCACCACTACCGCCCGCGACCTCGATGAAGAACTGATGAATCGCTGCCTGGTCCTCAGCGTCGATGAAGGCCGCCGCCAAACCCGTGCCATCCACCAGCTACAGCGCGACAAGCGCACCTTGGACGGCTTGCTGGCCAAGCACCATAAGGACACCATCGCCTACCTGCACCAACACCAACGGACGGTAAAGGCCGCCAGGAATCCAGGAAATACAGCTATCTTGAATCCGGGCAAGAATGACAACCCCAACAACGGGGAAGCTGTCATCGAATACATAGAGGCCACCTTGTCCGACATTGAACTCGCCAACCGCATCGCCCATGACGTTTTAGGCCGCAGCCTGGACGAGTTGCCGCCACAAACCCGCAGGCTATTGAAACTGGTTGACGGTTACATTGACAGCGAATGCCAACGCTTAGGGTTAAGGCGCATGGACTTCCGGTTTAGCCGCAGGCAGCTTAGGGAAGCCACCCACTGGGGCGACACCCAGCTAAAAGTCCACCTGTCGCGGCTTGCCGAACTGGAGTACCTGGTTGTCTACCGCACCAAAACCAATGGCTTTGAATATGAACTGGTCTACGACCAGATTACTGATGACCATACCCTGCAATTCCCCGGACTGGTGGATATTGATAGGCTAAAACAGGCCTACGACTCCTGGCGGTCGGGGCAAACGCCAGCGCAGTCGGTGTCCGGTCGGGGCGTGGTCGGCACTCAGTCGGGGGCTGGTCGGGACGGCGGGAACGCCGTAAAGCCAACAGCCATGCGGGATTCAGCCACAGCCGACGAAACTCCCGCCAAAACGCTTAGTTCCTGGCAAAATATAAATAAACCGTCGTACACGCAACAACCCGTCGTAACCCTATCGCTTTCTGCCACCGGGAACTGACATGCCACGCTGGGGGCAACGGATCAAGACCCGCAAGCCCGCACCTGTTAAACCAGCCGGGGTAGCCGCCAAGGATACCGTCGATCCCCTGGCGCACAACCCGCTCAGCCGTTACCTGGAACAGCATTTTGAATGGATGCTGGTGACGGGCTACAGCAAGGGCACTATCCGTGCCAGAAGGCAGGCGCTGCGCCGCTTCATCGCCTGGGCGGATGAACGCGGCATCGGCGACCCCAGGGACATCACAAGGCCGATGCTGGAACGCTACCAGCGTTACCTGTTCTATTACCGTAAAAATGACGGCAAACCCTTGTCGTTGGGGATGCAGGAGCAATACCTGACCCCCTTAAAGACCTGGTTCAAGTGGTTGGTGCGGGAGCACCATGTCCTGGCCAACCCCGCCTCCGACCTGCAACTGCCCAAACAACCCAAAAACCTGCCGCGTTCCTTGCTTACCATACAGGAAGTAGAAGCGATCTTGACTGAAGCCGAACCGTCCACCATCCAAGGCCTGCGCGACCGTGCCCTGTTGGAAACCCTGTATGCCACCGGCTTAAGACGAATGGAGCTGCCCGGCGTGGCCATTTATGACATTGACCTGAACCGGGGTCTCCTGTGGGTGCGGCACGGCAAGGGCAAACGCCAGCGTGTTGTTCCCTTGGGCGATAGGGCAACCGCCTGGCTCAACAAATACCTGATAGAATCCAGGCCGGAACTCATTGCCACCGACACCGAAGCGCTGTTCCTCACCGACTACGGCGAACCGGTCAAACCGGATTATGTGGCGGGCAAGATGAAGCGTTACATGCAGTTTGCTGGCATCCACAAGCCCGGCAGCACCCATCTGCTCCGCCACGCCTGCGCCACCCACATGCTCGAAGGCGGGGCGGACATCCGCTACATCCAGGAAATGCTCGGCCACGCCAACCTGGAGACCACCGAAATCTACACCCACGTCAGCATCGACAAGCTCGTCGAAATCCACCGTGCCAGCCATCCCAGCCGATTGAAACGGGATAAGGCTTAAATACCACCCGTTTGGTTGTTTAAAATCCCCCTCTTTAGCCGCTTAAAAGCCCGCCAAACAGGTATGCGCCTGCCACAGCTGTGCGCCAAAGCCATCATGAAAAAGTGCGCAACGCCCCATAGTTATCAGCTATACTTTACAAAAAACCGTGTCTAGGAAAATTTTTTGAAAGTGGGTTTTGGACTAGGGAAAATTAGGCGGTAAGCCGCAGTGGAACTGGGCAAAATGGCATACATCTATGATTGTTCGCGTCAGGGGCAATCATTTACGCCTATGTCGGCGGGAATCCGGTAAATGCGGTCGATCCGTTGGGGTTGGCACCTGGCGATCCATTTTCGTCAATGGATGCGGCAGCAATGGATGCTATCAATTGGGTTTATAGCAGTTTCCCAACAGTACCAAATGAATTTGCAGGTTCTGTCTATCAAAACATCAATGACAAGCAATGGTATGCAACCGATCCCAAGCGGTCTGCAAGTGAAGACGAATCCATTCCAAGCTACCCAAACTTTTGGCAGGGAACAGAAAGTGGGTACTACCATACACATGGTCAATGCACAAAAGATCATATTGAAGATGATTTTTCGCGGCCAGACCCTAGATATCCAAACAAAAGGTCAGATACCAAACAATCTTGGGCAAGTCAAAAACCAAGTTATGTTGGAACTCCAGGCGGTTTTATTAAGCGTTTCGATCCTGCACCTCTAACCAGTCAACCAGGTAGCGGTACAACAACTACGTTGCAAGAGGGCAAATGTTGTCCTGGCCCTATCCGATGAAATCGAAATATAAAATGAGTCTACATATGAAAAGCGCTATATTTTGCAAATTTAACTACTTCCTTTTGCTTCTTTCTTTTAGTTTTTCAGCAAACAGTTATTCAGAAGAAATTGATATTGCATCTTCTCAACAATGCATTAAGGCATCAATGTTTTGCGATAGCCTAACTGTGAGGGGCGAATTCTATAAAGTAATTGAAGCTGTTTACCAACAAGATTTTAAGGATGAACTATCAAAAAAAACCAAAATGAATGATATTCAAGACAAAGACCCTAGGCATTTTTTGGATTTAACTAAGATAGAGAATTATGATTTTGGTATCGACAGCGACAAAGAAAAAAATATCTACCATGTTAGTGTCGGCCCTAAAATGCGGATCAACGGGCCAGTTTTTTTCGGCTCAACAAATTACGAATTGGATATGAAGACGTTAAAGATATTGAAAAAATATAAAGAAAAGTAATCCGCCGCATGTCTGTCCACCACCGAACTTTCCCCTTGCCCTACCCATGCAAAACCGCGCCAAGTTACATAATGCCCGGGATTATGCGAAAAAATTGGGTTTGCCTTCCGCTTCGCCCCTCTTGTTCGCATAATTTGCACTATGCAAAATGTCACTTGTTTTGCCGGGGCGCACCTCACTTCTAAAAAGGTAGGGTGAGGAGTCCTGCCTGGGTGTCCGCTTAGGACCGGTTAAATATTTGTATGGTTGTGGGTCGAAACTACAAAAAGCATGAAACTTTGAATGACTGTTTTTGTTTTTCAGGGTTTATTTCATTATTCAGTCTAACACCGGATAAAATCAAATAAAGTGAGAAATTCTAATTGATAAAATCACTTAATTTGAGAAGAAAAAATGACATGTGCAATTAATGTGAGAAAAAGTGAATTTATAAAATCAGTTAATCTGAGATGAAAAAGCCGGATAAGTGCAAGAAATGGCGATTATGAAATCAAGAAACTACACTTACGTTTTGACACAGCCTGGGTCGGACTGTCACATTCATCGAAGCGAAGAAAACAATTTTTTGAATGACTGGTATGGAGAATTCCATTCAGTCATTTGAATCTCGCCAACCAATGGAACCGGAATGTAAATGTCGCGGATGATGAATTAAATATCTTTTTATACATCATAAAATAATCTAATATGAGCTATATAAGTTACGGTTATAACTCATGGTTTGGAACTGGCAACAACCCGATTGGCCTCATTTTAGTTACGATGAATTACCCCTCGTAGGTTATGACAACAAGTTATTGCTTGGTGCAGGCCTTTTGTTTGGTGCTTTCAAGCATCTTGATGATGATGAAAAAAGCCAATTAACCATTGAACTTATCAGCAATGAAGCCTTAAAAACCTCTGAGATTGAGGGAGAATACCTGGATCGAGATAGTCTTCAGTCATCCATTCGCCGCCAATTCGGATTAGTATCGGATAACCGTAAGATTCCACCTGCCGAACAAGGTATTGCGCAGGTCATGGTTGATTTATACCAGGAGTTTCAGTCACCCCTATTTCACGACACCCTGTTTAATTGGCATAGCATGCTGACTAACGGTAGACGTGACCTGAATGACATCGGGCGATACCGCACCCATCAAGAGCCTATGCAGATTGTATCTGGGCCAATCTATTCCCCCAGAATCCATTTTGAAGCGCCGTCATCGACCCAAGTTATGTCGGAAATGGATAGGTTTATTACTTGGTTTAATGCGACAGACCCCAACGGAAAATCACCCTTGCCAGCCTTAGTCCGTGCCGGTATCGCCCACCTTTATTTTGAGAGCATCCATCCTTTTGAGGACGGCAATGGGCGCATTGGGCGGGCAATTGCCGAGAAAGCGTTGGCGCAATGCTTGGGGCAACCCACGCTGATTGCTATCGCCCATACCATTGAGCGGGACAGGAAGGCGTATTACACCGCACTTGAGCAAGCCAACAAAAACAATGAAATTACCGCATGGTTAATCTATTTTGCGGATACCGTATTAAGCGCCCAAAGCTATACCCAAGTCAGGCTTGAGTTTCTGATAAAAAAGGCCAAACTGTATGACCGGTTGAGAGGACAACTTAACGTCCGCCAGGAGAAGGTATTGTCCAGAATGTTCCGAGAAGGCCCGGAAGGATTCAAAGGCGGTTTGAGTGCAGAAAAATACCTGAGTATTACCGGTACAACCCGTCCGACAGCGACTCGCGACTTGCAAGATTTGGTGATGAAAGGGGCATTGTCAAGAACAGGGGAACGTAAGCATACACGGTATTCCCTTAATCTTGAAAGTTGAATACATATTATAACTTATTGATATTATAAAAGTATCTCTAGCTTCTCCATAGCCGACTGTGGCTCATATCAACCATTTTTGTAAGATCGGCCAAAAGCTGTCCTTCGGAAATATTTATAGCTGACGTTCATAATGAGCGAAGCAGACTCTACTAGACGTATAGTGCAGCACAAATTACAAACACCGCTGTTGCATGTGAGTTGCTTATGAATACATTAAAAATGATCGCTTAAAAAAAGTCTTTGAATTTCTCTTCAAAAAATGGAGGTAGTAAAAATCAAAATCTTACTTTGAAACATCCTTAGTTAATACACGAAAAAGCATATCCTCCAGAAAAGCAACGGTGTTAGATTCGTCTTTGCTTTCACCAAAATCAGTCAAAGACGGCAAATGATCCTTAAAAAAATTCTGAAAATGTGCCATTTCAATAATGGTGGAAGCTAATGATTTTGGGTAGCGATATTGAGGATTGTATTCTAGAATAATGTTGGCAATATGAGCGCATAAGTCTTTGTAAGGCTTGAATAACTTATCCTTATTATCTTCTGATACCCGTTTCGTTAAATACGTTTTGGAACCTTCGGTAATGATTATTTGATGCAACAGGCTTTCATCGACATAGCTGGTGCTGAGGTCGTCTTCTACAGTTGTCGCTAATAACTTGATGATCATTTTAAGCTTAACGACGGGATCGTTAATATTGTTAGTCCGATACATGACCTGGTATTCCAGCCACGTCCAGTACCAAGCTGCAATATAGACCAGCAAACGATGTTTGTTTTCAAAGTACCGATAAACCCCAGCCTCCGTGCTACCAATTTCCTCTGCTAGTTTTTTAAAGGTAAAGGCTTCAAAGCCGTTTTTATGTATTAGCTGGATGCTATGCATGATTATTTTTTTCCCCAGTTCGGATTGCTCCGGGTTTCTGAGAAACAATTTCTCATTCATCTTTATCTGCAATTCAATTTCCATAATCCCTATTTTATTAAAAAAATTGTGACGGATTGCTGTCTTGGTATTGAATGAAAACTATTTTTTCGACAAACCAAAAAAATTATTTACAACCTTAAAAGATAGTAATACTATCTTATTTAGATTTTATTATGCTGTTTTTGATTGTATAGATGTTGAATAAAAAAGTAAATAATTGTTCTGAGAGCGATTTCTGATGGATAACTCACGCAGCCCCTTACAGCGATTGCAAAAGCTAATCACGCTAGAACGTGAAGACATTGGGATTCTAATCACTTACGGTGTTGGTATAGGTGTGCTTTCGTTAGCCACTCCGGTTGCTGTCCAAGCGCTCGTCAACACCATTGCGTTCGGCGCATTGTTTCAGCCTTTGTTGCTACTGACCTTGGTGCTATTGGTCTTATTGGGTTTTAGTAACAGCTTGGCAGCGCTCCAGTTTTACGTAGTTGAAATGTTGCAGCGCCGACTGTTTGTGCGCATATTTGGTGAAACAGCAACGCGCTTACAGCAAACCCGATATTCCGTAATAAAGGATTATCACCTGCCGGAATTGACCAACCGCTTTTTTGATGTGGTTACGTTACAGAAAACCGCGTCAGTCATGTTGCTGGAAACACTGGGTTATGTGTTGCAGACTTTAATCGGGATGCTATTGCTGGCGTTTTACCACCCCTTGTTACTGGCTTTTGACCTATTTTTTATCTGCACCCTAGCCTTTATTTTGTTCGGAATGGGCAAAAATGGTTTGATCTCTGCCATTGAGCAATCAAAAGCCAAATACCAGGCAGCAGCTTGGCTGCAAGATATAGCTGCCAATCCTATCTTGGGTAAATCGTCTGACAACAGGGAGTATCTTGACACCCAAACTGATAATATTGCAAAAGGCTACGTTGATGCGTGCACGAAGCATTTTAAGGTATTAAACAGCCAAAATATTGGTGCTTTGATTCTACATACGCTTGCCAGCACTTTATTGTTGGGTATGGGGGGCTGGATGGTGATTTCCAATCAACTCAGTTTGGGGCAATTAATTGCAGCGGAATTGGTTGTTGGTGCCATGATTTACGGTTTGACCCGCTTGGGTAAAGCCTTGGATAACTTTTACGAAATGCTGGTGAGTGTTGATAAGCTCGGCTATCTATTGGATTTACCCCAGGAAAAAGATCAACGGGGTATGCTAGAACCAAAAGAAATACCCTATCAATTAGCTATTGAGAACCTGTCATTGCCAAGCGGGATGCACGTGGACGTGCTCGATAATGTCAGTTTACAGCTTCCTCCTGGCTCCCACCTAGCCATAACCAAAGGCACAGAAAAAGGCAGTCTGCTCGATGTGATCTATGGCTTACGCCAACCCAGTTCGGGGCGGGTTTGTTTGAACGGCCAAGACCTTCGCGACCTGAACCTTGGCCAGTTACGCAATAGCGTTTGCCTAGTCAGGGATGCTGAGATTTTTACTGGTACCTTGTTGGACAACGTCTGTCTGGGTCGTGCACTGAGTTTAACGGAAGTCAGGCAAATATTGGATCACGTCGGTTTGACCCAAACCATCGCAGAATTACCTGACAGCCTGGAAACCCCTTTATTACCGAATGGTTCACCTTTGACTTATGAACAATGCTTACGCTTAACCTTGGCGAGAGCCTTGATCGGACAACCACGCTTACTCTTGTTGGACAAGGTACTGGATCAAGTTGATAACCGGATGTTACCAACCATACTTGACCATTTACTGGCCCAAAATACACCCTGGACACTGATTGTTACGAGCCAACGTGCGGATGTCATTGCCCGATTTAATCGGCAAATAAAAATAGTGAATGGGCGATTATCAAGCAACAAAATCGGCAATGAAGGTGCTTCATGACAAAGAAAAATGAATTGCATCAGCCTGTTTTATCCGTAATGAATACCTTAAAAGCGATAGAAACCGCACCGGTTGCCAAACGCATTGCGCGGGGGTTGCTCAAGTTGTTCCTGGCTTTAATCTTATTTTTAGGCTTCACGCCCTGGCAACAAAACGTTCGAGGTGTCGGACGGGTGGTCGCTTATACGCCAGCTGAACGCCAGCAACTGATTAGCGCACAGGTGGAAGGCCGAATTTCACGCTGGATGGTCAGGGAGGGCTCGCAGGTCAAGCAAGGCGAGATATTGGCGGAAGTACTTGATAATGACCCACAGTTACTGCAACGCCTGGAGAACGAACAGAAAACCGCTTTGGCAAAACAAGAAGCTACCGACAATCGGGTTAACATCTTCCGCGAACAATTGCGCATGGCAGAACGTGCCCGTCCCCAGGCCATATCTGCTGCACAATCCCGGGTGGCGATGGCCAATGAACGGCGTAAAGCTGCCGACCAAGCAGTGCTTGCCGCGCAAGCCGCCAAACAGACGGCCACCTTAAATCTGTCACGGCAGCAACATCTTCGAGGAAAAGGACTGGCTTCCCAGCGGACATTGGAATTATCCCAACTCGAAATGGCACAGCGGGCTGCCGAAGTGGAAAGGACACAAGCCGCGTTAATAGCGGCAAAAAGCGAAGTGGATGCTTTAACATCGGATTGGCAAAAAATAGCCGCAGATGCCTCGGCCGGTGTTGAAAAATCCCGCGCCGAGTTAAATAAGGCAATTGAAGATCAAAACAGTGTTCGTGCGGACATTTTAAAACTGCAAACCCGCCTGGCGCGACAACAAACTCAAACGGTTGTCGCC
The DNA here is from genome assembly GCA_964435245.1 of uncultured Methylomagnum sp. Taxonomy (GTDB): domain Bacteria; phylum Pseudomonadota; class Gammaproteobacteria; order Methylococcales; family Methylomonadaceae; genus Methyloglobulus. Next base: position 1,986 of record CAYSYU010000036.1, on the reverse strand, counting down.
CCTCGTGATGGTATTGTCCTGCGCTTATTGGCGAACCCGGGCGCAGAAATGGTCAAGCCTGGACAGGCATTGGCAATTTTTGTCCCCGATACCGAAGAGCGTGCAGTTGAATTATGGGTCGATGGCAATGACCTTCCCTTGATTGTAAGGGACAGCCGAGTTCGCTTGCAATTTGAAGGCTATCCTGCGATCCAGTTTGGTGGTTGGCCTGAGTTTTCAGTAGGCTCCTTTGGTGGCCGGGTTGATTTAATCGATGCGACCGATGACGGTAAAGGCCATTTTCGGATATTGGTTAGACCTGACCGTGAAGACATTGCCTGGCCCAGTGTGCGTTTCTTGCGTCAGGGCGTGCGGGTCAACGGTTGGGTGCTACTGGGACAAGTCACCTTGGGTTATGAGTTGTGGCGGATTTTCAATGGTTTCCCACCTTTGATTTTGCCCGAACCTGCTGTGGTCGATACCCCAAAAGACGACGAAAAAAAAACCAAGGATGAGGGGGAAAAGAACTCATGATAAAGACGACTGTTATTATGCTTGTCCTGCTACCCGCTATAGTAACGGCAGCCGAAGCCGGATCCAATAAAAACACAACTCTGACCTTAAACGCGGTAGTGAATGCCGCTAAAAAGTCTTTTCCAGGACTGTTGTCCACCGAACAGCGCAAGCAAGTGGCCGCTGGCGAGCTCATGGCGGCTGAGGGCGGCTTTGACACTTTATTAAAATCCCTAAACCGTTGGTCGATTGTCGGCCTGTACGAAAACCAGAACAACGAAGTTACCCTGGAACAGCCCACGAAGCTCTGGGGCACAACCTTTTTTGGCGGCTGGCGCAGGGGCGTGGGCGATTATCCGGTTTATGAAGGCAAAAGCCAGACCGCCGACAGTGGCGAAGCTCGCATCGGAGTCAACGTGCCCTTGTGGCGCAACCGCGAAATTGACCGCCGCCGGGCGAGTTTGCAACAGGCTGAATGGGGGCAATTAATCGCAGGCCATGAATACGAACAAGCGTTAATCGAGGCGACCCGGCTTGCATCCTACCGGTATTGGGACTGGGTGATGGCCGGACAACGATTGATAGTTGCCAAACACTTGCTGCACATTGCCGAGCAACGCGACAAAGGTATACGGGAACGGGTGGCGGCTGGTGACATTCCAGAATTTGAAGCTTTAGACAACCAACGAGCGATTATCGAGCGGCAGGAGCGCGTAGTGGCTGCCCAACGTTTATTGGAGCAAAGCGCAATCCAGTTATCATTGTACTGGCGCGATGACCAAAGCCAGCCCCAACTTCCTACCGAAGCGCAACTGCCTGAACATTTTCCTGATCCTGATTCGATAACAACCCTCAGCGTTGCCGAAGCAATGCAAGCCTCGCTCAATCAACGCCCCGAACCAAAGCGTCTGGAATTGCAGGCCAAGCAAACCCAAACCGAATTGGAACTGCAACAAAACCAGCGCTCGCCAGCGGTCGACTTAACAGTGAGTGCGGCCAATGATATCGGCAATAGCAAGGAAAAGCTGAACCGCAACGAGGTGTACGTGGGATGGAATATCGATATTCCATTGCAGCAACGTACCGCTACTGGACGTGCCAAGGTTGCCGCCGCCAACATCCGGCGTTTAACTTTGGATCGTCAATTACAGGATGAACGGATAGCGGCAGAGGTGAAAGATGTGTTTTCGGCGCTGTCAGCATCACGTAAACGTCTCGCGTTAAGCGCTGATCAACTGGCTGCAGCAGAGCAATTGGCGGAAGGCGAAAAGACACGCTTTGATTTGGGCGAAAGTACCTTGTTGTTTGTTAATTTACGGGAAATAGCCAAAGGCGATGCGGCCTTACAGTATGCCGAAGCAACCGCCAGTTTATTCAGAAGCTATGCTGATTATCAGGCTGTTTTGGGCATTCAGGAGCAATTAAATGATTAATCTAATTTGTAAGAATTTCTAGCGTTGTTTACAGTATTCAGGAGAATACTGTAGATGAATA
>CAYSYU010000035.1:0-33504 GCA_964435245.1 uncultured Methylomagnum sp. | reverse complement strand
TACTTCCGGTTATCTCCTTTCAGATAACAAGTTTTAGCCCATGCTGGGCACACTAGGGCGCGGTTAGCCGCGCAAAACCACCTTGTTTAAACGATTACTGGCGTATATGCGCGGCGTAACCCGCCGCATGTGATGGACTTCGATATGGTGGATTACGACGCGCGGAAAGTCTTTACTTGTTTTTAAATTCGGTTATTTTTGCGCGTCTAATCCACCCTACGAACTATATATTGAGTTAAAAGCAATGGGGCAAATAAACCGGAAGTTTTGGCGGGAATTGCCCGAAGGGGCGCGGCAGGGATACCGCACGTTGCCGGAGGTACAGGAAGTCCCTTCCGGTTTATGCCCTTTGGACGCAACCCCAGTCAGAACCGAGGAACGCAGGAGATAAGCGGCATCGGGCGGATTTCTTTTAGATACTTTTCTTTGTCCGCACAAAGAAAAGTATCTCGTCCGTGGGTACGAGAACCCACATTTAAATAACTGTCGCGTTAGCGACACCTTCATAAACCCCTTACCCTAACTCTCTCCCACAAGGGGAGAGGGAATAGAATGTTGGTCTGTTCATGGTTCGACAGGCTCACCACGAACGAAATCAAAACCTTATACGACAAAAACAAAAAAGGCCTGTGTCCTCACGAACACAGGCCTTTTTAAGGAATATAGAAAAACGGTTAACGCTTTGAGTATTGAGGGCGCTTTCTCGCTTTGTGCAAGCCGACTTTCTTACGTTCGACGACACGTGAATCGCGGGTGACAAAACCGGCTTTCCTGAGCAACGGACGGAGGGTTTCGTCGTACACCATCAGCGCCCTTGTCAAACCGTGGCGGATTGCGCCGGCTTGGCCAGACGGGCCGCCGCCTTTTACGATCACGTTGACATCAAATTTTCCTTCCAAGTCAACACATTGTAAAGGTTGACAGGATACCATCTGGTCGGTTTTACGGCCAAAATAGTCTTCAATTGTTTTTGCGTTTATGGTGATCTTACCTGTGCCTTTAGTCGCGTAAACACGTGCTATCGCGCTTTTACGACGGCCTGTTCCATAATACTGAGCTGCTGCTGCCATGGTATTCCTGCTTAAATGTCTAAAACTTTAGGTTGTTGCGCCTGGTGGTCGTGCGCCGGGCCAGCGTAGACTTTCAATTTCTTGAACATCGCACGCCCTAATGGGTTGTTGGGCAACATACCTTTAACCGCAGTGTTAAGGATACGGTCAGGAAAGGTTTTTCTTAATTTGCCTAAGCTAACCGTTTTAAGGTTGCCGATATAACCGGTATGATGTTGGTAAAGCTTGTTTTTTTCTTTAGTGCCGGTTACGCCGATTTTTTCAGCATTGACAACGATGATGTAATCCCCGGTATCGACATGCGGCGTATATTCCGGTTTGTGTTTACCACGGAGACGGTGTGCAATTTCAGAAGCCAAACGACCCAACGTCTTGCCTTCTGCGTCCACCACATACCAATCGCGCCTAACTTCTGCGGGCTTTGCACTAAATGTTTTCATCGTTACTTTGTGTTGCTATCGAAAGCTCAAAAAAAGAAGCGGAATTTTACTTAATATTAAGCTTATTTACAAGTTTATTTACCAAGAAGCCTCGAAAGCGAATGAAACGGGGGTGTTTGCACAACTATGGGGTGGCAACCAATTCTGTTCCTTCAAGTATCCGGCGTGGGCATCCGTCAACTTACAGTTTTATGTTCAAAGAGTGCAACTTGCGGTAAAGGTGGGTCCGTTCAATTCCGACAGCGGCGGACAATTTAGCCACACTGCCGCCGGACTGTTCAAAGTGGTACTCAAGATAAGCCTTTTCAAATTGGTCCCTGGCGTCTTTTAAAGGCAGGTTGTAGAAATCGGGTACCGAAGCGGAAGGTGCAGAATCATTGATGACCGACCCCAATGCCGCTTTTACTTCATCTAACTCGATTTCTTCGCCTACACCCAGGATCATTAGCCGCTGCACCAGGTTTTTCAACTCCCTGACATTGCCGCGCCAACTGTAATTGCGCAAGAAATTCTGCGCCGCCATGGAAAATTTCCTGAACGGCAGCTTGTCATGATTGACAAAATAATCCACATAGAAGCCCAACAAACCCGGAATATCCTCGCTATGGCTCCTAAGCGGCTGGATCTCCAAAGTGACTTCATTTAGGAGATAATAAAGGTCGTGACGAAAACGCCCTAATTTTACTTCATCCGCCAAGTCGATCCGGGTTGAAGCCAAAACACGCACGTCCACGCGTACCGGCTCGCTGCCCCCTACGCGCAAAAACGAACTGGACGCCAGGGCGCTAAGCAACCTTAGCTGGGTCTCCTGGTCCATCCCGGCAATTTCGCTTAGGAACAATGTCCCCTTGTTCGCCCGTTCCAGTAAACCGGGGAAAACCTTACCGGCGCTCTCTTTGCCGAAAAATTCCACGGCGGCGTTTTCCGGCGAGATACTGCCCACGGCAACGTCGACAAAAGGGCCGTCGCGCCGGGCGCTGTTATTGTGCAGGTAACGGGCATACAGTTCTTTTCCGGCACCGGCTTCGCCGATGAACAAAACCCTGGCGTCATGTTGCGCCAAGCGCTTGATCTGGTCTTTAGTCCGGGCGACAGCGGCACTTTTGCCGACCGGTTCAATATCGGTCACCAGTTGCTGCTTTAACCCGGCATTTTCCCTTAGCAAATTGCTGGCTTCCAAGGCTCTCGCCACAATCAGTAAAAGCTTCGCCATAGACAAGGGTTTTTCGAGGAAATCATAGGCACCGAGTTTGGTGGCCTCCACTGCGGATTCTACTGAACCGTGCCCTGACATCATAACAACCGGGCATTGCAAAGAATCTTCGGCTACCCATTCTTTCAGTAATGTTATGCCGTCCATATCGGGCATCCAGATATCCAGCAATATCAATTGAGGGTCTACCGAAGCCTTTAATGCCCTGGCTTCTTTCGCATTTTCCGCCGTTGTGACTTGATAACCTTCATCTTCGAGAATTTCGCATACTAACCGGCGAATTTCAGGTTCATCATCTACCACTAATAGGCTAGGTTTTGGCTCATTCATAGTCTTTAAGGTTCTTAAGTTAAACTGCGGGGAGTTGGATGATAAAACCTGCCCCGACCTTACGGCGGGTATCTACCCAGATCGAACCGCCGTGCTCTTCAATGATTTTTTTGACAATCGCCAATCCTAAGCCGGTGCCTTTAGCCTTGGTGGTGACGTAAGGTTCGAAAATATGTTCGATTTGCCCTTCATTGATTCCGGAGCCATTGTCATAAAAAGCCATCTCAATAAAATCCGAATAATTTTTTTGTACCCGATAAAGGTGAATTTCAATAAGCCCTTCGCTGTTTATGGCTTCCAGGGCGTTAATTATCAAATTATGGAGCACTTGTCTGATGCTGATCGGGTCGCCTTTGATTAACAACGGCGTCGTTTCATATTCAGCCTTGAATTTTACTCCAGGTTTTACCGGATACAATGCTAACACTTCTTGTACCAGTGCGGCTAAATCAAAATCAGTCGCTTGTTTTTTGGCAGGTTTGGCGTACTCAGAGAAATCATCTACCATTTCCTTTAGGGCTTCAACTTGTTGTACGATAGTTTTAGTCGATTTTTGCAAGATTTCGGCATCTGCGGTTTCAAGTTTTGCCGCAAGTTTAACTTGTAACCGTTCAGCGGAGAGTTGGATAGGGGTCAAGGGGTTTTTAATTTCATGCGCCAGCCTTCTTGCCACTTCGCCCCAGGCGGCGCTTTTTTGCGCCTGGATCAGGTCGGTTACATCATCAAATACGACAACCGCCCCCACCCTTTGCCCATCTTGGGAAAACAGCGGAGTTCCCCGGCACAGCAATTCCTGCCGCCCATTCGGGCCAAGAAAAGCGATCCTTTGTTGCCAAATATCGTCGGCTTGCTCGAGTAACCGCTGGATTGAGTTTAAAGGTTCCTTTAGGTCCTTATAAATTTCGACCAACTCCGGCAGGGTTTGCCCTACAAAGTGACTTACATGGATGTGAAAAATCCTGTAAGCCGCCTGGTTAGCCGTGCGGATCTTGTAATCGGCATCAAAACTGATCACCCCTGCGGTCAAATTTCCGAGGATCGTTTCCAGGTAGGCACGCTGGTTTTCGACTTCAAGTCCCGCCCGCCTGCTTTCATCCCGCGCTTCCGAAATACGGCGGGTCATTATATTGAAGGATTCCACCAGGAATCCCAGGTCATCCTGGGCCATAACAGGCAACTGTTGGTCGTACAGTCCGGACGCGACGGCCTGCGTCCCTTTGACCAAATTTTTTACCGGGGCAACGATATTGCGTATGCTGATAAATGCCACCCAGATGGCCGCCAATAAACTCAACAGCAAAACCAGCGATAAGGTTAGGGAAAAGCTGCGTTTCAGGGAATCCCTTAAATAATTCATTTCCTGGTAGCGGAGGAAGGCAAATTCTACAGAGTCCGCCAAGTCGGCAATCCTTACCGGGACAGGGTAAAGCGCTTGCAAATACAGCGGTTCCTGGCCTTTGACAACCACGATTGCCCGGATCATCAATTCGTCTTCCCTTACCGATGCCAATGCGACGAAGTCAGTGTTATTGCGGAGCTGTAGCCGAATATGCTCATCGGGAAGGCTGGGCAGGATATCTCCCGGGTTGACGCTGCTGGAAGCGATAATCCGTCCTTGCTTTGTAAAAAGGGTAACTTCGGAAGCCCCTGAAAGGATAAGCAGATTATCCATCTCCAAGGTTGCCATCGCTTCGGACGAATAATCCAGGTTTTCCGCCAGTTGCTGTGTTTGCCTCAAATGCCAGCGCATTTTTTGGTCCAATGCCGATTGGCTAAGTTCCAACGAATCCTCCATCGCCCTGTCTATCTCGACGTTGAACCAGCTATCAATGCCTTGATGCAGGAATTGCATGGAAAAATAAAAGACGATAGCCGCCGGAGCCAAGGCGAGCAGGACAAACAAGGAAACCATTCGGGTGGTTAGCCTTGAGCCAGCTTCCCGCTTTTTTAACTGCCGGACCAAGGAATAAATATTGGCGCCGACCAGCCCCAACAAGACCACGGAAGCTAAGGCATTGACCAGCAATAGCCACGAGTACATCTCACCCAATTTTGAGGATTCCTGGGTGGCCGTGCTCATCAACTGCAAAGACAGCAGCACCAACCCAAACAGGATGGCCACCGAGACCCCGATAGGAAGCCTTATTTTTTTAATGGCCATAAGTACCAGTCACTGGACAAATACCACTCTGGATTTAGGTACGCCAAAGGCCTAAGCGGAAGCGGGAGGGCATCCCGCTCGAAGGTAACCCTGATCCCACCAATATAAGTGTTTTTATCGTCAAGTTTGGATTTTTCTATAAGCCGGTATTCCCGTATTGTAGAGAGCAAATCGAGCGCCGCTTGCAGGGTGGAAAAGTTGTCAACATCACCGTTATTTTCATTTCGTACACGGTACATTTTCAGCAGGGCATGGTGTTCGATACGGTAACGGAAGTTTTTTTCTATCAATGTCTTGTCCCAAACATAATTACGCCGTTCCATGATTTTAAATTGGAATGCCCAAAACAAGGAAACCCCATTGTCGAGGGCTTCAATGGCTTTTTCGCTCAATTGGAAATCAATATCGGCATTCAGGACATAATCTTCGCCGGACAAGGCAATTTCAGCGCTTTTTACCCTAACACCAGTTTCGCTAGGATAACTTGATACAGGGAGTAACAAAAGCAAACCCAGCAAAATCGACGTTTTATTGTTTAACAATACGCGCATAATAAAAGCCATCCATCATGGATTCACCCGTCAAAACCTGCCTGCCATATTCCCTGGGGTTGCCCCATCCTTCGGCAATAATTGGCAGTTCTTTCGCATCGGGATGTGTTGACATGAAATCTTGTATTTGCCCTTCGTTCTCTTGTTTCAATACTGAACATGTTGCATACAAGAGCATGCCCCCAGGTTTTAACAACGGCCAGACGGCGTTTAAGATGTTTTTTTGGAGTTGTGTTAGCGATGCAATATCCGTCATCTTTCTTAGTAGCTTAATGTCTGGATGGCGACGGATGACCCCGGTTGCTGAACAGGGCGCGTCAAGTAAAATCCGGTCGAAAGGCTTGCCGTCCCACCAAACGCCTGGATTGCAAGCATCTGCTGTTATTAGTGTTGCCTGCAGGTTTAGGCGCTTTAAGTTATCCTCCACCCTCAACATCCTGTGTTCATCAATATCCACCGCCACGAGTTCACCGACCACAGGCTGTAGTTCAAGCAGGTGCGCCGTCTTGCCGCCGGGCGCGGCACAAACGTCCAGGACCCTATGCCCTTTCTGCGGCTCCAGTAATCCTGCCGCCAACTGGGCGGCAGTGTCCTGCACTGAAACCCAACCTTCTTCAAAATTTGGCAGCACATCAATTGGAACCGGCTTCTCCAGGATAATTGCACTAGGGCAAAACCCGACAGGATGGGCTAATAATGTTTTCCCCAATAACAACTTGAGATAATCGTCCGTGCCGGTTTTTGCCAAATTCACTCGCAATGCCATTGGCGGCGGTTGGTTGTTTTCAAGCAAAATGGTTTCTACTTGTTCCGGCCAATCCTGCCCTAACTGCTGAATTAACCAGTCGGGATGGCTGAATTTTGCTGTTCCTATTTTGTCAGCCTCATGTTCAAGGGCATCCTCTTTCCTTAAGTAATTCCTAAGTACTGCATTAATTAAAGCCCTGGCCCAAGGCAAGCTACGGGCGGCTTGCACGGTTTCTGAAACGGCTGCATGGGGTTTTACCCGCATATATTTCAGTTGATAAAGACCAATGAGCAGCAAGGCTTTCACTTCCAATACCTTTAATGGCCTATCCACCAAAAGAGAAAGAATAAAATCCAGGCGGTGATAATAACGGCAGACCCCATAACAAATTGCTTGGACAAATGCTTTGTCCTGGGCGGATTCTATCGTTTTAAGTTTGTTATCCAACGCCGTCGTCAACGATTGGCCCTCTTGCAAAACAAGGGTGATGGCACGTGCGGCTATCCAGCGTGTAGTCAAGATGAAATCAACCGAGTTTTACTCCCTGAGGCTGGTGGGAACTCAAAAAAGCCTGGATGGGCAATCGTTTGCCGCCGGGCAGTTGGACTTCATGCAAGCGTAACAAGCCATCGCCCGTGGCAACGTCCAGGGTTTTGTTGGCGCAGGTAATTGTCCCCGGCTCGGCCTTAATCGCGGAGGAAAGCGCTTCGGCTTGCCAAACCCTTAATATCTTATCTTCGTACTGCGTTTGGGCTACCGGCCAAGGGTTTAGTCCCCTTACGATTCTCGCCAAGTGTTCCGCAGGAAGATTCCAATCGATAAGGGCTTCATTTTTAGTCAATTTGTCCGCATAAGTGACTAGGTTTTCATCTTGTTTTTCGGTATGTAAGGTTCCGGATTCGATTTGCGCCAGCACTTTTTCCAGGCCGACAGCGCCTAGCCCTGCCAGTTTTGCGTACAAACTTCCTGAAGTGTCTGTTACAGCAATAGGGCATTCTTCCTTATGCAACATATCGCCGGCATCCAGTTTATGGATGACCCTCATAATAGTGACGCCGGTTTTTTTATCGCCAGCCATTATCGCCCGTTGGATAGGTGCGGCTCCACGCCAACGCGGCAACAAGGAACCGTGGACATTGATACAGCCTAACCTTGGGATGTCCAAGACAGCTTGCGGAAGGATCATACCATAAGCCACCACTACCATAAGGCCTGGATTTAGTTCGCGTAATTGCTGTAGATCGGCTTCCGCTTTCAGGCTGGTCGGTTGATATACCGGGATCCCTGCACTGAATGCCAATTCTTTCACAGGGCTGGGCAGTAGCTTACGCCCCCTGCCTGCAGGGCGGTCAGGTTGCGTATAAACAGCGCAGACCCCATGTTTCGATGAGATTAACGCGCGCAAACTAGGGAGCGCAAAATCGGGGGTCCCCGCAAAAATGATCCGCACTTCAGTTTTGTTCCAGTTTGTGGATTTTCTCCAGCTTTTTCTTGATCCTTTGCCGTTTGAGCGAGGAGATGTAATCAACAAACAACTTGCCTTCCAAATGGTCCAGTTCATGTTGGACGCACACAGCCAGCAAGTCATTGGCTTCAAACTCAAACGGTTGGCCTTCTTTGTTTAACGCCTTTACCTTAATGTGGTCGGCGCGCTTGACCTTTTCAAAAAATCCCGGCACGGACAGGCAGCCTTCCTCGGATTCTTCTACGCCGTCTTTTGCAATAATTTCTGGATTAATCAAACACAAAGGTTTATCTTTCTCTTCGCTAACATCGATAACGACAATACGCTGGTGGACATTGACCTGGGTTGCGGCCAAACCGACCCCCTTAGCCTGATACATCGTTTCAAGCATGTCATCGACCAATTTTTTGACATCACTGTCTACGGTTTGTACTGGAACCGCTTTTTTCCGCAACCTTTCGTCAGGAAATTCGAGAATAGTTAAAATGCTCAACAAACTCTCCACTATAATTAAGCAATACTGGAATTCTATATGAATTCATCTAAACTTTGAATTCATAATGATTAAAAATACACCACAGGAATGTACGATGGTTGTTAGAACATTTGCAGGGTTATTCGTTTATTTTTTCTTCGCTACTTGTCTTTCGGCAAAACAGGCTGACGATTTATCCATCAATCCCTCACATCCCAGCCAATACACCGTCGTTGAGGGCGATACGCTTTGGGATATTTCCGCAAAGTTCCTGAACCATCCTACCCAATGGCCGGAATTATGGAGTTACAACCCCCAAATTAAGAACCCGCACCTCATTTATCCCGGCGATACCGTTTATTTTTCAATTGTGGACGGTAAACCCAGGTTAAGTTTCTCCCCTGGCGGCGAATCTTATAACCAACCTAACCAAGAAGCGGGCTACACGTCCTCCAGCGGGAATTGCGTAATCAGCGAAGAAGATATCCATAGCGGCCGCACCAGTTTTGCAATGGCGGAAAATGGCAGGCTATCCCCCTGTATCCGTGAAACCAGCATGAAACAGGCGATCAAGCTGATCCCCATAGAAAATATCGCTAAATTCCTGACTTCACCCAGGGTTGTAGACGCTACTGAACTGAATGCAGCACCTTACGTGGTAGATTTTGCAGGCGAGCATTTGGTGGCTGCCACAGGGGACAAACTTTACGTGCGTTCCATTATCCAGCCTCAGCACGTTAGTTACACTCTCTACCGGCCTGGGGTAACATTTACCAATCCGCAAACTGGGGAGATATTGGGCTACGAAGCCAAATACATCGCCGACACAAGTTTGGCTCAGGAAGGCGACCCGGCAACCGTCGTTATCGATAAGTCAAACAGCGAAATCCTGATCGGCGATCGCCTGATGCCGAAGCTAGAAGAACAGTTCACCCTAAATTTCTTTCCAAGGCCCCCTGAAGAAAGCATTAAGGGCAGCATTATTTATGTGCTCGATGGGGTAAACCAGATAGGCAAATATAATGTCGTGGTAATTGATAAAGGCAGCCGGGACGGCTTGTTGCCCGGCCATGAGTTGGATATATATAAACGCGGCAGGATCGCCAGGGATTCTTACAGTGTGATTAAGGGCGACCAAGTCAAGCTTCCTGATGAGTTGGCCGGTACACTGATGGTTTTCCGTCCGTTTGAACGCGTTAGTTATGCCCTAGTCATGAAATCGACGCAAGCCATCCATGTTTACGATACAGTCTTAACTCCCTGAATACGATCAACCAAGTTGATGGCGATATCAAATATTGGCTTGCGCTATTGCGTACGCCGGGATTTGGCGGCAAGAGTTTCCTAAGGTTGCTTGAAACCCATGCTCCCCAGCAATTATTTACGGAATCCAATGCGGCGCTCTCGGCTTTAGGCCTGAAGAGCGACATTGTCCATGCCATAAAACATCCTGATTGGTCGTTAATCGACACCGACCTGGCTTGGCTGGGTCAAAACAATAATTCGGCTATCACGTTAGCTGACAGGGATTATCCCCCCTTGCTTAAGGAAATTCCCGACCCCCCGCCTGTCCTGTTCGTACGCGGCAATCGCAAGTTACTTTCCATGCCCCAGATAGCTATCGTCGGAAGCCGTAACCCATCCAAATTAGGGATAGAAACCGCTATCGCCTTTGCCTTTACCTTAAGCCAACAGGGTTTTGTGATTACCAGCGGCTTGGCGTTGGGTATTGATGCCGCCAGCCATCAGGGTGCGCTCAACGCAAAAGGCTATACCATTGCGGTAGCCGGAACCGGTTTGGACCGTGTTTATCCTGCCCGGAATATCGGTTTGGCGACCGAAATCGTCAATGCCGGTGCGATGGTAAGCGAATTCCCTCCCGGTACGTTGGCAAAAGCGAATCATTTTCCACGGCGCAACCGAATAATTAGCGGGCTTAGCCAAGGTTTGCTCGTCGTTGAAGCGGCAAAGGAAAGCGGCTCCCTGATTACCGCTCGGCTGGCTTTGGAACAAAACCGGGAAGTCTTTGCCATCCCTGGCTCTATCCACAACCCGTTGGCCCGAGGGTGTAATGCGTTAATCCGTGAAGGCGCGAAACTGGTCGAAACCACCCAAGATATCCTTGAAGAATTTAACCATTTTTTTCAACAAGATGGCAATGCTCAAACAATAAATTTGCAAACAACGCTTGACCTGGAGCAACAAACACTATTGAATCACGTCATGTTTAGCCCGACATCTATTGATAAACTGGTTGAGGACACCAAAATGTCGGTTGATTTTATCTCATCCATGTTATTGATATTAGAGTTGCAAGGTTTTGTTGAGGCTAACGCTGGCGGTTATTATACCCGTTTAAAATAAACCGAAAAAACTATGAAAGAAACCATTTTTGATGTCCTGATGTATCTTTTTGAACACTATATGGAAGATGAACTTGAAATGTTTCCCGATAGTGACAGTGTCAAGACAGAACTATTGGCGGCGGGTTTCGAGCAGATTGAGGTCGGCAAAGCCTTTGCTTGGCTTGAGTCACTTAGCTTGCAACGCGGTATAAAGCCGATCATATCCACCTCTTTTCGTATTTTCAGCAATGAGGAAAAGGCCAAGCTTGACTTGGAGTGCCTGGACCTACTGATGTTTCTTGAGCGTTCCGGTATTTTGACTTCCGCCAACAGGGAAGTTGTTATTGATCGGGCGCTGGCGCTGGAAGACGAAGAAATTTCCATAGAAAAGCTCAAATGGATCGTATTGCTGGTATTGCTAAGCCAGCCGGATGAAGAAATTGCCTTTTCCCGGATGGAAGATATAGTCTACGATCTTGTACCCACTTATATGAATTAACCCCGCCCCACTTGCATTATTGATTGCATGAGCAAGAACCTTGTTATCGTTGAGTCTCCGGCCAAAGCTAAAACCATCGAAAAGTACCTAGGCAAAGACTTCCATGTGTTGGCTTCGTACGGTCATGTCCGTGATTTAATCCCCAAAGAAGGCGCTGTCGACCCGGACAATAATTTCGCCATGAAGTACGAGGTAATCGACCGCAACCAGAAACATGTACAAAATATCACCAAAGCCCTTAAGTCTGCTGATGCCTTATATCTTGCTACAGATCCGGACCGGGAAGGCGAGGCCATCTCATGGCATTTGTACGAGTTGCTCAAAGAAAAAAACCTTCTTAAAGAAAAACCGGTGCACCGGGTCGTCTTTCATGAAATCACCAAAAAGGCAGTTACCGAGGCCATTGCCAACCCCGAGCAGTTGTCGATCAATTTGATTAATGCCCAGCAAGCAAGAAGGGCATTGGATTACTTGGTCGGATTCAAATTGTCGCCCTTATTGTGGAAGAAAATCCGCCGCGGCTTATCCGCTGGCCGTGTGCAAAGCCCGGCATTGCGCATGATTGTTGAACGGGAATTGGAAATCGAGGCATTTAAATCCCGCGAATACTGGACGGTTGATGCGGCATTAATTGCCAAGGACCAAGCGTTTAAAGCTAAATTAACGCATTTCCACGGTGAAAAACTTAACCAGTTCAGCATTGTTACCGGGGGACAAGCAGAAGAAACCAAACAAACCTTACTGGATGCGGCCGACGGCCAGTTGATCGTCAGCAAAATCGAAAAAAAGCAACAAAACCGTAACCCCGCGCCGCCATTTATCACCTCCACCTTACAACAAGAAGCCGCGCGTAAACTGGGTTTTACCACCAAGCGTACCATGATGGTCGCCCAGCAATTGTATGAAGGTATCGATATAGGGGGGGAAACGGCTGGCCTTATCACTTATATGCGCACCGATTCGGTTAATTTGGCCGTGGAAGCCGTACAGGAAATTCGCACCTTGATTGCCGAAAACTACGGCGAGGAAAATCTCCCCAAAGAACCTAGGGTGTTCAAAACCAAATCAAAAAACGCACAGGAAGCGCATGAGGCTATACGCCCCACTTATCCCCGTTACCAGCCCAATCAAATAAAATCCCACCTCAGCGCAGAACAATATAAGCTTTACGACCTGATATGGAAACGCACTATCGCCTGCCAGATGGCGCACGCCACGCTAAATTTAGTTGCCGTTGATTTGGCTTGCGGCGATGGCAAACATGTTTTTAGGGCAACGGGTTCCAGCATTGCCAAGCCGGGATTTATGGCCGTCTACCTGGAAGGGAAAGATGACACCAAGGAAAGCGACGATAAGGAAAGCTTTCTGCCAGCGATGGAAGAAGGCCGTCCGGTTAAGTTGAACGACATTATCACCGCGCAACATTTTACCGAACCGCCGCCACGTTACGGCGAAGCGAGTTTGGTCAAAGCGCTTGAGGAACATGGCATAGGACGCCCTTCCACTTACGCTTCGATCATTTCGACATTGCAGAACCGGGAATATGTCACGTTAAACAGTAAACGCTTTTACCCAACGGATGTGGGCAGGATCGTCAACAAATTCCTGACTGAGCATTTCACCAAATATGTAGACTACGATTTTACCGCTAACCTGGAAGATGAACTGGATGCAGTCTCGCGTGGCGAGCAAGACTGGATTCCGCTGATGAGCGATTTCTGGAAACCGTTCAACCATTTGATCCTGGAAAAAGAGGAGCAGGTTCAACGTAAGGACGTGACCCAGGAAGCGATAGACGAACTTTGTCCCTTATGTAATAGCCCTTTGTCCATCCGACTGGGGCGGAACGGGCGTTTTATCGGCTGCACCAATTATCCTGGATGCTCGTACACCCGGAATTTAAACGAAGACACCGCTGTTTCGGCGGAACCGGAAACCGTGGAAGGCCGGGTTTGTCCGCAATGCAGTTCGCCATTAGTTTTTAAGGCCGGACGTTACGGCAAGTTTATCGGCTGCAGCGGCTACCCTAAATGCAAGCACATCGAGCCAATAGAAAAACCCCTGGACACCCACGTCGACTGTCCCCAGTGCAAAAAGGGCAGTATCCTTAAGCGGAAGTCACGGAATGGCAAAGTATTTTATTCCTGTTCAGGCTATCCTAAGTGCAGTTATGCGCTTTGGGATGCCCCCATCCCGGAAAGCTGCCCCGAATGCCATTGGCCTATCTTGGTTGTCAAACAAACTAAATCCCGAGGCGTGGAAAAAGCATGCCCGCAAAAAGATTGCAAATACGCCACCCCTTATGAAGGCGATCCCGCCGATTTGCAGGGACCGAAAGAAACGGCAGCTTGATTACAGCACTCTAACTTTCTGCCATATTGTGGGCATTATTTTCATGGCCAAATCGAAGGCTGAAAAGCGTTTTTTTCCTGCAACTGCTTGATTGGGATTCAAACGAATGTGTACACAGTCAAAAAACCGGCAACAACCAGCATTGTCAGGGAACCTAGAAACAAAGCATCGATAATTCTAGCCAGACGTGTTATTCGGGATGTGTGCAATAGCCTCATCGCAAAAAATACCAAGTAACAGACAATAACAAAACCTAGTGCTGAAAAGACATATAAATCATCGGTAATTGTGCCCAATTTTGAGTTGCTGGGCTTTAGGTTCATAATCCCGACCAATGCCAGGCTAATTCCGGCCAATGTGCCGCTATTCGAAAGTATCGCCAACAGGATTTCCCGGGTCTCTGTAATATCGTTGGTAGTTTTAAGCATATTGGCTTTTACTTAAGGTAGTAGCTGGACAAAATACCCTGATTAAAAGATTTTGGGTTGCTGGATTGTAGCTAAATAAATAGGCCAATCCAATATATATCAATATCAGTTTTCCAGTGTAAATAAGTTTTGCTAGGTATAAAGTGATATGTTAGTGTTCAGAAGTTCCAACTCGTTTCATCATGGTAAAAGTATGTATAGCATTAATGTGCTTGTGGAGCCTATGTTATTAAAAGGCCGTTATGTACTTAATTTCACGTTTTTTATGTGTTTGCAACTCATAATGATAATGTTGAATAATTAGTAATCTTGCGGTACGGTTTTTCAACAACACAACAAGGAGTCTAATCAATGAGAATATGTACAACTTTGGCGGCCGTTGCAGCGGTCGTGATTATCACCGGATGTGCCACTGCGTCCCAAAATGTGCCGGAAGTCAGCAATGTGGGCATGTCATCAGCGGAGACTCTAGCAAGCCAAATGCCATCGGCTGCTTCGGTCGCGGGTCAACTGCCTTCCGCGGCTAGTACCTCAGGCATGATGGATAACGTAGCTGGTTCGGCATCAGGAGCTGCGCAGACACTCAGCCTAGTTGGTATTCTGGTTCAGCAACTTGGCATCACGCCCCAGCAAGCGACCGGTGGTGCTGGCTCTATTTTTTCATTTGCTAAGCAAAGCATGAGCCCAGCAAGTTTCGGCCAAGTAAGTAGCGCTGTTCCGGAAATGAGCCAACTTTTGGCTGCGGCACCTGCCTTGGGCGGGTCAAGTTCAGGCGCTGGCAACCTTATGAGAAGCGCGGCAAACGCTCTTGGAGGCAGTAGTCTAGGCAACATGGCTACATTGGCAAGTTCATTCCAAAGCCTAGGCATGGGATCCGGCATGATGAACCAATTCATACCTGTCATTTTACAATACATACAAGGCACGGGCGGTCCATCAACCATGAGTTTGTTGCAAAGCGCCTTAATGCCTTAAATTGAGTTTTTGGAATTTGGTGCGGCTGAAAACAAATGGCAACAACTATATTAAGATACCCGAAAAGATCAAAGCTGTCGGCATCTTCGTTGGTACAACAAATATCCGATAATCGCCAGGGCTAGCCATGCGGCAACCAATGGGCCGATAACGCCATCGTAGCCGCTTACAAGATAAAGATAATCCGAGCCAGGATTAGTGTTGAAGAAGGCTTTGCTTAGTTTAATCAGCCATACCCAACAGGCATGGCAACCGATACAAAGGCCTAAGCTACCTTGTATTCGGATCCTAAGCAGGCTCAAGAAAATTCCGACCATAAATAAGGCAATAAATGCCGTTATGATTTCAGGGTTCAGCAAATTGGCGAAGGCCTCTCCCAACATCTGAAAGCCACTGAACCAGTCTAGGCCCTGGTCGGTTACAGTAGTTTTCTTGTCCAGAAAATGCAGGCTGGCGTAATAAAATGCGCTGATTATGATTGCGGCATGAAGGGGTAATTTTCTGCTAAGCCCGACAAGTATTACGCCCCTGAAAATCGGCTCCTCGAAAAATGAAATGAGCAAAGCCAGCAATAACTCTAAGATAAGCTTTTTGCTTAGCCATGCTAATGTCCAAGGTTGTGTTCCGTCGATAACATTCACATTGAGCAGATAAAGCACTACAAAAACCGGCGCCAAGGTAACCATCCCGATTCCACCGCCTTGAAGCAGTTGCTTTATAAATATTTTCTTGGTCGTAAAACCCAAGTCAAACTTATTTAACTTCAGGTAATGCATCGCCGGGAAAATGCTGAGCACCAAAAGCAGTTGCGTCAACTTTTTGATGATTGTCCTAAAAGGTAAGCCGCTATCCCAAACCGTCACCAGGAAATAAGTCAGGAAAAAAGAGAGCAATGTGACAGCAGACAACACCAGCAAAGGCACAAAAGCATATAAATAACGGATGGGCTTTTCTGTCATCTGTTTTCCTGCTTCTGTCCCGTGTCAGCAAAATCCCCCCATAACATCTGTGCCGCGACCATTGCGGCGATGGCAGCGGTTTCCGTCCTTAATATCCGGCTGCCTAAGCGAACCGGGATGAAGCCTGACGCTTTAGCAATAGCCCTTTCCTGGTCGGTAAAACCGCCTTCCGGCCCAGTCAGCAAGGCGACTTCCCTAATGTCGGGTGATAGGTCTGCTAATGAAGACTCTGCGTAAGGGTCGAGAAATATTTTTAAACCGCATTGATTGCCCACCCAGTTTTGAATGGCTTCTACGGTCGTCAATTCCGGTAAAACCATCCTGCCGCTTTGTTCCGCTGCATGTTGGACGATCTTTTGCCAGTGTTGTAACCGTTGTTGTTCTTTTTCGCCTTTCAGTTGCACAACGCAACGTTCCGACATAATCGGCGTAATCCGGTTAACGCCCAACTCGACTGCTTTTTGCACCGAAAGATCCATGCGGTCGCCCCGCGAAATCCCTAGACCCAAGGTAATCCGTAATGGCGATTCCACGTTACGTTCAGCCCAAGATTTGACCCTGACAAGCACGGCTTTCCGGCTGACTTCGACAAGCAGGCAAGCAAATTCTCCGCCCTTGCCGTTAAATAGGATGATGCTGTCATCTTTCTTTAGTCGAAGTACCGTCCTGACGTAATGGCCGTTGTCATCATCCAACCCAAGGACTTCATTCAGGGTTAATGGCACAGGCACGTACAATCTTGAAACACGCATCAATCTTTTACCGCTTGCTGTATCCCTTGCCAGGCGATTTCGGCCATTAACTGCAAGTCGTCTTCGTTAATGACATAGGGCGGCATAAAATAAATGACATTACCCAAAGGCCTTAACAAAACCCCTTTTGCCAAGGCGTAATGGTAGACTTGCATACCCCGGCGTTCTTGCCAAGGATAAGGTTCGCGTGTGCGTTTGTTTTTTGCCAGTTCGATCGCCAAGACCATGCCCGTTTGCCGGACTTCGGCAATGTACGGGTGTTCATGAAAACGTGAAGCCGCGCTTGCCATCATTTTTGCCAAGACTTTATTTTTAGCAACGGTATCCTGTTGTTGAAAAATCTCCAGGGTTGCAAGTCCCGCCCTACACGCCAAGGCATTGCCCGTATAGCTGTGCGAGTGCAAAAAAGCAGTCAGTTTTTCGTAATCATCATAAAACGCCTGATAGACATTTTCTGTTGTCAATAGTGCCGACAATGGCAGGTAACCGCCCGTCAGCCCTTTCGACAAACACATAAAGTCGGGCGTGATTGCGGCCTGCTCGCAAGCAAATAAGGTCCCAGTCCGGCCGAAACCGACCGCAATTTCATCGGCAATCAGGTGGACATTGTATCTGTCGCAGGCTTCGCGCAGGTGTGTTAAATAGACGGGGTCATACATCCGCATGCTCCCCGCGCATTGCACGAGCGGTTCTATTATCACGGCGCATACCGTACCTGCGTGATCCCTTAGGGTGTTTTCCATAAGGTCAAAACGGCGCGATGAATAAGCAGCCCAGGATTCACCGGGGTCGCAGTAGTAGCAATCGGGGCTGGGTACGGTAATCACGTCCATCAACAATGGCGCGTAGGTTTTTTTGTACAAAGGCACATTGCCGACTGCCAAAGCGCCTAAGGTTTCGCCATGATAGCTATTTTCTAGCGTAATGAATTTGGTTTTTTTTGTTTCGCCAAGATTACGCCAGTAGTGAAAGCTCATCTTGAGAGCGACTTCCACCGCCGTAGAGCCATTGTCGGCATAAAAACAACGGTTCAGTCCCGATGGTGTGACTTCTACCAGCTTTTCCGCCAGTTTAACGGCAGGCTCGTGGGTAAAACCAGCAAAAATGACGTGCTCCAGGGAATCAAGTTGGTCTTTTAGGGCGGCATTAATTGTGGGATTGGCGTGCCCGAACAGGTTGACCCACCAGGAACTGATGGCGTCGAGGTAACGGTTGCCGTCGTAATCTTCCAGCCATGCGCCTTGCCCTTTCTTGATGGGGATGACCGGAAAATTTTCGTGGTCTTTCATTTGGCTGCAAGGATGCCAAAGAACGGAAAGGTCGCGCTTGGAAAGGGATTGATTGGACATGGCTTATATTAAATCTTGTTACGGCTAATTTGCCATGCCTTAGCTGTTTAAATTTTATCGGCCACAGTTTTCAAGCCAACTTATGGGATGTTTATTTTATAGCCCCAAATTCCCTAAAATGGCGAGTGTGGGCGCGGCTTGGTTCATGGTATAAAAATGCAGCCCTGGCGCACCGTTATCCAATAAGCGCCGACAAAGGTTGCTGACCAAGTCCAAGCCGAAAGCTTGTATTGATGCGCGGTCATCGCCAAAATCCTCTAACCGCTTTCGTAGCCACCGGGGAATGTCGGCACCGCACATTTCAGAGAAGCGGAACAATTGTGCATATTGGGTTATCGGCATAATTCCGGGAACAATAGGTATTGTTATTCCATTTCTTTCGCACAAATCGATAAAGTAAAAATAGGCTTCGGCATTATAAAAATATTGGGTAATTGCTGCATTCGCGCCAGCTTCGACTTTACGCTTGAAATTTTTAAAATCCTCAGCGGCTCCCGATGCTTGGGGATGTACTTCGGGGTAAGCGGCGACGTGGATTTCGAAAGCGTCGCCTGTTTCCTGGCGGATAAAAGACACAAGCTCATTCGCGTAACGAAACTCCCCTGCCGACATCATGCCGGACGGCAAGTCTCCACGCAAAGCGACAATCTTTGAAATGCCGTGTTCCTGGTAGCTTTTAAGAATAGACCGTATGTTTTCCTTAGTCGAAGCCACACAGGACAAATGCGGCGCGGCGGCTATGCCTTTTTTCTGGATTTCGACGACGGTATCAAAGGTAAGGTCGCGGGTAGAACCGCCTGCACCAAAAGTAACCGAAAAGAACTCAGGATTTTGTTCAGCCAGCTTACTGTGTACAACTTGCAAATTGGCCGCACCCTCTTCTGTCTTTGGCGGGTAAAATTCAAAGCTGAATGGTTGCAGGTGTTGTGTTTGTGGCTGCATCTCAGGGTTTGTAAGTTGGGTTAGACGCGCTTATGGTAGGGATTGAAAAAACCTGCAAAACACTTTGGCGAGTCGTAGCCCAACAAATTGCAGTTACAGCTAAATGTCGGGTTACGCCGCACGTATAATCCTGCTGTTGTTTAGCAAAATAGCCATGTGCGGCTAACCCAACCTACACACAATCAAATACCAATTAATAACGGTAATGGTCTGCTTTATAAGGCCCTTCAATAGGGACGTTAATATACTTTGCCTGTTGATCAGTCAATACGGTCAATTTCACGCCGATTTGTTCCAGGTGCGATCTTGCGACCTTTTCATCCAGCTTTTTGGGCAAAATGTAAACTTTGTTCTCGTAACTGGCCGCATTATTCCACAATTCCATTTGCGCCAGTACTTGGTTGCAGAAGGAATTGGACATCACAAAACTTGGATGCCCTGTTGCGCAGCCCAAATTTACCAAACGACCTTCCGCCAGGATAATCAAGCGTTTTCCATCTGGAAAAATGACATGGTCGACTTGCGGTTTGATATTTTCCCATGTGTATTGGCGTAAGGATGAAATTTCAATCTCAGAATCGAAATGGCCGATGTTACAAACAATGGCTTGGTCCCTCATAGCAAGCAAGTGTTTATGGGTAATTACATTGAAATTGCCGGTAGCGCTAACAAAAATATTTGCAATCGGTGCGGCATCTTCCATAGTGACTACGCGATAGCCTTCCATTGCTGCTTGCAATGCGCAAATTGGGTCTATTTCAGTAATCCAGACTGTAGCCCCCAGGCCACGCAAAGATTGGGCACAGCCTTTGCCGACATCGCCGTAACCACAGACTACGGCAATTTTTCCGGCAATCATTACGTCTGTCGCGCGCTTAATGCCATCAACCAACGATTCGCGGCATCCGTAAAGGTTGTCGAATTTAGATTTGGTGACCGAGTCATTGACGTTAAATGCAGGGACTTTCAAGGTGTTTTTTGCCACCCTTTCATACAACCGCAACACGCCTGTTGTGGTTTCTTCCGATAAGCCTTTGACATCCGCCATCAACTCTGGAAATTTGTCATGCATCATGTTGGTGAGGTCGCCGCCGTCATCCAGGATCATGTTGGGGCGCCAACCGTTTGGCCCGATAATGGTCTGCTCAATACACCACTCGGCTTCGGCTTCGGTTTCACCCTTCCAAGCGAAAACTGGAACGCCAGCCGCGGCTATTGCCGCTGCCGCATGGTCTTGTGTCGAAAAAATATTACAAGATGACCAGCGAACTTCCGCACCCAGTGCAGTGAGTGTCTCGATAAGCACGGCTGTCTGGATTGTCATGTGCAGACAACCGGCAATCCGCGCTCCCTTTAAGGGTTCCTTATCGCCGAATTCCTTACGCAAGGCCATTAATCCTGGCATTTCGGTTTCAGCGATATTAATTTCTTTACGCCCCCATTCCGCAAGGGCAATATCTGCAATTTTATAGTCTTGTTGGCCCATCGTTTGTGCCCCTTGATTCGTTGAATTAACAGCCAGCTGCATTTTTTAATTCCTCTATTTTGTCTGTTTTTTCCCAGCTAAAAGTATCTTCTGTGCGGCCAAAATGGCCGTAAGATGCTGTGGGTTGGTAAATGGGCTTTAGCAAGCCTAACATGGAAATCAAGCCTTTCGGCCTGAGGTCAAAATGTTCCCTGACAATCTGTTCCAATCTTTCTTCGGGCAATTTCCCGGTTCCAAAGGTGTCTACGCTGATAGAGGTCGGTTCTGCAACGCCAATTGCATAAGATACCTGTATTTCACAGCGCTCGGCTAACCCTGCTGCGACAATATTTTTTGCCACATAACGGGCCATATAAGCGGCAGACCGGTCAACCTTGGAAGGATCTTTTCCTGAGAAAGCCCCCCCGCCATGCCTTGCCATCCCGCCATAAGAATCTACGATAATTTTACGGCCTGTCAATCCGCAATCGCCGACTGGGCCACCGATTATGAATTGACCGGTTGGATTGATGAAATATTTAGTGTCTTTGTGTAACCATTCTTTCGGTAAGACCGGCAGGATAATTTCATCCATCACCGCTTCGTGAAGCGCTTTGGCGCTGATTTCCGGGGAATGTTGGGTGGACAAAACGACAGCATCAATTGCTATTGGTTTGTTGTTTTCATAGCGAAAAGTGATTTGGCTTTTGGCATCGGGACGCAACCAGGGCAATGTCTTGTTTTTGCGGACTTCGGATTGGCGTTTGACCAACAAATGGGAATAAGTAATGGGTGCCGGCATCAAGACATCGGTTTCATTGCTGGCGTAACCGAACATCAAACCTTGGTCACCGGCGCCTTGTTCGTGGTTTTCGCCTTCATCCACGCCCATGGCAATATCGGGAGATTGCTTGCCGATTGCATTCAACACGGCGCAGCTTTTCCCGTCGAACCCAATGTCGCCGTTATCATAACCAATATCACAAACGACTTTTCTGACCAACTCCTCCATATCAACCCAGGCATCGGTCGTGATTTCACCTGCCAAAACCACCATGCCGGTTTTGACTAATGTCTCACAAGCTACTCGGGAACGTGGGTCTTGAGTCAACAAAGCGTCCAGCACGGCGTCAGAAATCTGGTCTGCTACTTTGTCTGGATGTCCTTCAGATACGGACTCAGAAGTAAAAATGAAGTTATTGCTCACAAAATCACCTTAGTTAATAGTAAATCGATATAGGTTGAAAAATACAGCCTGTTTTCATGGATTAATGGTGGGCCCTGTAGGACTTGAACCTACGACCTGCCGATTATGAGTCGGACGCTCTAACCAACTGAGCTAAGGGCCCTGAATATCAACTATCCTTATTCGCCATCCAGGAAACACCTTAGTTGTTCGGATCGTGATGGGTGGCGGAGTTTCCTTAAGGCTTTTGCCTCAATTTGCCGGATACGTTCACGGGTTACATCAAATTGTTTGCCCACTTCCTCCAAGGTATGGTCGGTATTCATATTGATCCCGAAACGCATACGCAGGACTTTAGCTTCCCTTGCCGTCAAGCCAGCCAGGACATTTTGTGTCGATTCCCGTAGGCCGGCAATAGTGGCTGCTTCTATGGGTGACAAAACCCTCGAATCTTCGATAAAGTCGCCTAGATGCGAATCTTCATCATCGCCAATCGGTGTTTCCATGGAGATTGGTTCCTTGGCGATTTTCAATACCTTGCGGACTTTATCCTCCGGCATTTCCATGCGCACCGCTAATTCTTCGGGGGTAGCCTCACGGCCCAATTCCTGGAGTATCTGCCTAGAAATCCGGTTGAGCTTATTGATGGTTTCAATCATGTGTACCGGAATTCGGATAGTCCTGGCTTGGTCCGCTATGGATCGGGTTATCGCTTGCCTGATCCACCAGGTCGCATAGGTGGAAAACTTATAGCCGCGGCGGTATTCAAACTTATCGACCGCTTTCATGAGGCCGATATTACCCTCTTGGATCAAATCCAGGAACTGCAAACCCCGGTTAGTATATTTCTTTGCAATTGAAATGACCAACCGTAAATTCGCTTCGATCATTTCTTTTTTGGCGCGCCTCGCTTTGGCCTCACCAATTGAAATTCGCCGGTTAATATCTTTCAGCCCATTGATTGTCAATCCATATTTGGCTTCGCTTTCAACCAATATTTTTTGGGCTTTACGTAAGTCTTTTTCGTGTTCTTTTATGATTGCAGAATAGGGGCTTTTTTCATCCAAATATTGGTCAAGCCATTCCGGATTGGTTTCATTATTGGCAAAGACAGCAATAAAGTCCTGACGGGGCATTTTTGCTTTTTTCACAAAAACATCCTGTATCAACCGTTCTTGCCCGCGGACGACGGCTACCCCATCCGGTATGATGGATGAAAGTTTTTTCAGGTATTGCGGCGTCCATTTAAATTCCATGAACAATCCCGCCAAAGCATCAAAAGCCTGTTCAGTCTGTTCGCTGGCGTAACCGAACCGGCTGATCGCGTTTGAGGCGGTTTTCAGTTGTTCCCTAAGTTGGTCGATTTTTTCTTTGACTTCCTCGAAATTAAGCCCCTTCAGGTCGTCTTCAGGGCTAGCCACTTCTACTGCGTCAATGGCCGCAGGGCTGGCCAGTAAATCGTCAGGTTCGCTAAAATCCGCAAATCCGGAAATCATGTCTGTCAACCGGATACCGCTTTCTTCTTCCGAAATGGAATCGAAAGACTGCAACACATCCTCGACAACCACACAAGAACGGGAAATGGCTTTGATAAGCTGCTGATGGCCTTCTTCGATGCGTTTGGCTATCTTTAGCTCATCCGCGCGGGTCAATAGCTCTACCGAACCCATTTCGCGCATGTACATACGGACAGGGTCGGTGGTACGGCCAAATTCACTGTCAACAGAAGCTAGCGCCGCAACTTCCTCGGCGTCTTCGTCGTCGGCGGTTACAGTGGCGGAATCGGTAATCAGCGAGTCATCGTCCGGCGCACTTTCGTAGACCTGGATACCCATGTCATTAATAATGCCGATGAAATCTTCAATTTGTTCGGGGTCAGCAATATCGCTGGGCAAATGGTCATTGACTTCGGCATAAGTCAGGTATCCCTGGACTTTACCTTTGGCTATCAATTGCCTAAGTTGAGACTGCTGCTGTTCTTGATTCATACTTTACCCACGTTACCTTGGTTACAACTTGATAGAAACGAACAGGAAATTATACTATAAAATGCTTAAATAACTATCCCGTTATGTTTTTTTGCCAACAACTCTAGCAGGACTGCTTTTTCCGATAGGCTTAGCCCAGAGATTTTGTCTTTTTCCAATAAATCATCCAACCGGGCTGAACTTGCCTCAACAAACAATTTGGCTATGGAGTCCAAGAACACTTTTTCAATATTTTCCTCAGGAAAATCAACTGCCGCTAATTTCTTAATGATTGTCTCATCACTTTGGTTTCGATAATGTTCCAACAATGCCCCGTAATTTGCAGGCCTCGCATCCTGCAATACTTTTAGGATTTCTTTAAATTTTTCAATACCATCAAAATGAAGCTCATTCCAATTGATATTTTTTCCCTCAATAATCCCAATGAATTTAGGGTTTTGGACCAATAAGGCCATCACGCGGCTAGCCAGTGAGAGCCGGTTGCTTTTTTGTCTATGAGCCTTTAACTGCTGATTATAGACCAGTATCGCTTCTTGATCTTTTACATGGAGTTTGTACAGCTTTGATAGCTTATCGAACATTAGTTCCCTAAATGCGCCAATCGGGAGTTTTTTTAGATATTCTTCCGCTTCGTCTTTAAGGGTAGATCGGTTTTCGAATTCAGCCAGCTTTAGGTCTTTGGTGAAATGTTCGAAAAAATATTCCGATAAGGCTTGTGCGGTATTGATCCGTTCAGTGAATTGCCCTTTGCCTTCCTCTTTAACGAGCGAGTCAGGGTCATGGTGGGCGGGCAAAAGCATAATACGGATCTGCCGACCGGCTTTCAGCGCCGGGAAAACGGAAGAAATGGCGCGCCAAGCCGCCATTTGCCCTGCACTGTCCCCGTCAAAGCATAAGACCAATTCCGAGGTAAAGCGAAACAGCAGCTCGAGATGGTCTTGGGAGGTCGAAGTGCCCAATGTTCCCACGGCATAATCTATTCCATGGCAAGCAAGGGCGATTACATCCATATAACCTTCTACTAATAGTATCCGTTTGGGCTTGCCGTCTTTCCTAAGCAGTTCATATAGCCCGTAAACTTCCTTGCTTTTATGGAATACGGGCGTCTCAGGGGAATTCAGGTACTTTGGCAAGGAACCGTCCATTACGCGCCCGCCAAAACCGACAGTCCGGCCACGCTTATCCCGGATTGGGTACATGACCCTACCCCGAAAACGGTCGTAAACCTTCCCGTCCTTACTGATCAACATACCTGCATCTATTAAGTGCTGTTGATCGAAATGGTTAGCCAAAGACCGCCATTCATTCGGCGAATAGCCCAGCTTAAACTCCTTGGCAATCTCATCAGTGACGCCCCTGGATTTAAGGTAGTCGACAGCTTTTTTTCCCGCCTCATCAGCCCTAAGGCGCTTTTCATAATGGGTCGCCACCTGTTCCAAAAGCTGGTAATGGTCGCTAATTCTCTCCTTACTTTGGGCGCCCTTGTTATCAGCCGACTCCCTTGGGATTTCCACGCCTGCAAATGTCGCCAGGTCTTCGACCGCTTCGACGAAATCCAGATGGCCAAAATCCATTAGGAACCCAATGGCATTCCCGCTGGTGCCGCAGCCGAAACAATGGAAAAACTGTTTGCCTCGGTTGACTGAAAAACTGGGGGTTTTCTCGGAATGGAACGGGCATCTGGCGACAAAATTCGAGCCGGATTTTTTGAGGGGGACATGTTTGTCGATCAAGTCGACAATATCAACCCTGGCCAGGAGGTCGTCGATGAAATATTTTGGGATCCTGCCGGACATCACCAAAACCAGGGTAACTAATTGGACAAGGCTGCCTTGATTTTGGCGCTAACGGCTGTCATATCGGCCCTGCCTTGCATTTTTCCTTTCAGCAACGCCATCACTTTGCCCATGTCTTTGGCGGATTCTGCACCGGATTCAGCCACTGCGGTTTTCACCATCTCATCAATCTCAGCATCGCTGAGGGCGGCAGGAAGATAATCTTGGATTACCCGCACCTCCGCCTCTTCAACCGCAACCAAGTCAGTCCTTCCCGCATCGGAAAATTGTCGGATGGATTCACGACGTTGCTTTAACATCTTATCAAGCACCTGGAGTGTACGCCCATCATCCAATGTGATGCGTTCATCAACTTCCACCTGCTTAACGGCAGCCAGAATTAGCCTGATGGTAGCCAACCTGGCCTTGTCGCCCGCTTTCATGCATGCTTTCATATCATCCTTGATACGGTCTGTTAACAAAGGCATAGTAATGCCTTAAACGGCAGGGCGGCCGCGACGTAAATTTTTCAATGCATAACGCTCCCGCGCCAACTTCTTCAAATGGCGTTTTACTGCCGCCGCACCTTTGCGTTTGCGCTCTGAAGTGGGTTTTTCGTAGAATTCGCGGCGACGGACTTCCGCCAGGACTCCGGCTTTTTCACAAGCGCGTTTAAATCTGCGGATAGCGATATCGAAGGGTTCGTTTTCTTTAAGCTTGACTGAAGGCATATCTTCCCAATTATGTTAGTATCTAAAATTTCTAGCGCGGCTTACTTTAGCCGATGCCATATAATGAACCGCCGATTATAACCCCTGTTTTATTTTTTTCAAAAAATCAATGTACGTTTTAGGGATAGAAACCTCTTGCGATGAAACAGGCGTCGCCATTTACCACTCTGGGCAAGGGTTGATAAGCCACTCCCTTTACAGTCAAGTCGAAATGCACAATGAATACGGCGGCGTAGTGCCCGAGCTGGCGTCACGCGACCATATCCGAAAGCTGGTGCCGCTTATGAAGCAAACTTTGAAAGACAGTGGCCTGCAAAAAAGTGACATTAACGGCGTCGCCTACACCGCCGGCCCTGGACTGATGGGCGCCCTGCTGGTCGGTGCGGCCACCGCCAGAAGCCTTGCCTGGGCTTGGCAAATACCGGCGATTGCAGTCCATCACATGGAAGGCCATCTGCTCGCGCCCATGCTGGAAACTAATCCGCCGCCATTCCCATTCGTTGCGTTGCTGATTTCGGGCGGACATACCTTACTGGTGCAAGTCGAGGGCATAGGCCGATACCGATTATTGGGTGAATCCCTGGATGACGCCGCAGGGGAAGCCTTCGACAAAACCGCAAAATTGTTAGGCTTAAGTTACCCAGGCGGGCCGAAACTGGCGGAACTGGCCGAAAAAGGGAATCCAACCTACAAGTTTCCCAGGCCGATGACCGATAGGCCAGGCCTGGATTTCAGCTTTAGCGGGCTAAAAACCTTTACCCTAAATACTTTTAACGAAAGCGGAAAAACCGAACAGGATAAAGCCGACATTGCCGCCGCTTTCCAACAAGCAGTAGCCGAAACACTTAGCATCAAATGCAAACGCGCCATCAAACAAACCGGCATTAAAAGGCTCGTGGTGGCAGGTGGCGTTAGTGCAAACAAGCTGATTCGCTCGTTGTTAAGCGCTTTGGCCGACCAAGAAAAATGCGAAATTTATTTTCCCAGGCCGGAATTTTGCACCGACAACGGCGCCATGATTGCCTATGCGGGTTGTCAACGCTTGCTGAGAGGCGAACGCCAAAACCTGGAAATATTTGCTAGGCCGCGTTGGCCGATCAATGAGATCCTTTGAATCACAAAGCCCAAAATCCCGACTTACTCTTCCCCTGCTATCAACCGCTGTATATTGGCTTTATGCCGGTACAACAAAAACAACGTCATAATGACAGCCGCAGTGACAATGGTTGTGTCACCAAGAATAAACCAGGTATAAACCGGAGATAAAGTCGACGCGATTAAGGCGGAAAGCGATGAAATCTTGCTTAGTTTGTACACCAATAGCCAAGTGCCGATAACGGCAAAACCTAAAATCCAGGAAAAACCCAGCAATACGCCTAAAGACGTAGCAACACCCTTCCCGCCCTTAAAACCGAAAAACACCGGATAAAGATGGCCAAGGAATGCAGCCAAACCAACCAGTGCTTGCAAAAGTGGCGGCATACCTAAGGAATTAGCCAGATAAACAGGTATAAAACCTTTAAGGAAATCTCCCAAAAGCGTTATTCCGGCGGCTTTTTTGCCGCCGATACGCATGACATTGGTCGCGCCCGGATTCCCCGAACCTTGCCCCCTGGGATCTGGCAATCCCGTCATGCGGCAGATAATTATGGCGCTTGAAACGGAACCCAATAAATATGCCACAGGAATTAACAACCAACCAATCATTTTGCACCTACACAATTCAATACTCGTAAGATTGGGACATAACCCGTGTACTTACCGTTTTAAAAACGACACATCATAACCGGAAATCGCCTCGTTACAACAAGCCCTCGATCGACTAAGCGTTGCCGCTATCTTTATTTTCCGTTAGCTTACAGTCAACTGCTTTTGCGATGCTTAAAGCTTTTTATCCTTAAGGCAACGGCTTCGTGGCTTACTGGCAATTTTCGGTATTTTGAAAATTGCCGGAAGGCAGCAACACAAGATTTTCGGTAGGCCGATTGTACAGATAGATCCAAGCGAGGATGTTCTCGCCGCTGTAAAGGCGGACTTGCCGTAATTTACGAACATATTCCGTCGGTTCAGGAAAACCCTGCCCGCATTCCTCGTAAACATCCAGGCAAGTCAGCAACCAGCCTGGATTGTGCAGGCGATAGGCCTCCCCATGCACTAAATCCGTAAGCATGTCCGATGGGACTGCGCCAGGATAACCGTCAATTAGATATAATCTGCCCTGGTAACTAGCATTGCCAATAAACTCCGCGTTTTTGGCCAGCAAGCTCGTCATTTCGTTACCGGCACAACGGCGCAAAGTGCCGTAGACGAACAAAAAAGGGGTGCCCATTGGTATTGTAAATGTAATGGTTTTACAGGCGACGGCTAAATAAACTGATTCGCCTAATAGCCTTCAAAGTTATAAATCCCTCAACAAACAATTCTTATCGGAAGATTCCATAAGCTTCCTGAAGTCACCGACAGCTTCCATAAACAAGGATTCCTGCCCGATGTCAGGCAGGTGATTTTGCCCGCATTGCTCCAAGGCGTTAATTACAAAGGCAATCGTCAGAAGGCTGGTGTCCACGGCAGGCTGGTAAACGTCATCTTCTTCCTCTGGAATATTGAAATCTACTACGATATGGCTTGCAGTCAGCTTTAACAAAACCGGCTGTACGATAGCGATTGGCAACGCCAATTTTGCGGCAATTTCATCCGCCGTTAACGGCTTATTGAAATGGCTGAAATGTTTGATAAGCAGATGCGTTACCTGTAAGGCAATGATTTTTTGCAGTGAAAAACTAAGGTTAGAGTAACGGCTATTGTTACGGTAATTTTCATAATATTGCAGGAAAAACGAAACCTCGCAGCCAAATAACACGATCATCCAACCCACTTGCACCCAAACGACAAATAAGGGTATCGCCGCGAAGCTACCGTAAATGGCGTTATAGCTGGATACCCCGATCTGCAGGCTGATATAAGCCCATTGCAACAGGTCGTATAGGATGCCTGTCACAATGCCTGCGATCACGCCCGCCCAAAAATGGATTTTATGGTTGGGCATGAAGATAAAGGTGAAGGCAAATAAGCCTATCATCAGCAGCAAAGGCAACAAGCCCAATACTTCGATAACCAACCGAGTCCCGAATTCAGGCAATTCAATAAGGGTGATTAACCAAGTGATTTCCGTTTTTAGGAGGACAGAAATACTGTTGGCAACGATCAAAATGATGGGCGCCAGCAACATGAGCGACAGGTAATCGCTGTATTTCCGGCTGATGGACCGGCCCCTGGGTATTTTCCAGATGTAATTGAAGGACTCTTCGATATTGCCGATCAGGCTGATAATCGTCCAAAATAGGACCACGATGCCGATCCCGGCAACCACCCCGCCTTTCGTGCTCTCCAGCAGGTTTTGGGCGAAGTTAATGATCTGCAATACTGTGGTTTCTTGATGGGGGACTTGCTCTATCAGGCGTTCCGTCAGCATCCTTTCAAACCCGAACCCTTTGGCAACTCCAAAAAGCATAGCGATAACGGGTACGATCGATAACAGGCTATAAAGCGTCAATGCCGATGCGCGTAGTTGACATAGGTCGCGGGAGAACCCTTGGACAGATAGCAACGTTATTTTAAGCGATTTGACGAGTACGGATTCAAAAGGCGGCAGTTTTTGTTCGTGTAACAACCATATACCTTCTTTAACAAAACGGATAATTTTGTGTCCCATAGGCAGGTTATGCTATTAAACTAAGGATAATTTTATTAAACAGGCCAAAAATTATGTTTGATAACAAAGCTAAACGTAAAGTTGAGCCCAAAGTCATTCGATAGACGACCCTAGTGTAAACTATCATTGTTAGGATTATTAAATTATCGTATTAATACCCAAGAATATATAACGATGAGGTTTGGGGCAATACGAATTAAGCCTGGATATGAATTGACATGAATAGCAGCCATAATAAACCCTCGGTTGAGGAAGGGAGCCGAGTTATCGGTTATGCAGGGCGCAGGGAATTACTCGCGTGGGCATTCTATGATTTCGCCAATTCCGGTTATACCACGGTGGTGCAAACGACTATATTCAGCGCCTATTTCGTGGGTGTGGTTGCCGGTGCAGCACAAGGTTTTTCACCCGGCTTGTCGACCCTGCTTTGGTCGCTGGCCATCGGCATCGCAAATTTTATCGTCATGATAAGCGGCCCCATCATCGGTGCGATAGCAGACTATCGTGCCTGCAAGAAACCTTTCCTGATGATTTCCTCGGTGGGTTGCATAGCATCGACAGCCCTTCTGGCGCTGGTTGGCCCCGGCGACATCTGGCTTGGAATGATACTGGTTACGCTTTCAGCCATCATGTTTGCCAGCGGCGAAAACCTGATTGCCGCCTTTTTGCCGGAGATTGTGCCTGAAAAGGATATGGGCAAAATGTCGGGTTACGGCTGGGCGTTGGGTTATTTCGGCGGCCTCCTGACTTTAGGGATTTGCCTGGGCTACATTACCTGGGCTAGGCAACAGGGTATGTCGGAAACACAATATGTCCCTGTCACTTTATTGGTTACAGCCGCAATCTTCGCATTGACCGCCACCCCCACTTTTCTTTGGTTACGCGAGAGAGCGATTCCGGTTTCATGGGACCAAAGCGTATCCAACCTAAGGGTAAGCATCGCCCGCTTGGCGCATACATTTAAAGAAGCGGCCCGGTTTCGGGATTTGTTCTGGTTTTTGATAACACTGGGCGTATACCAGTCAGGTGTAAGTACAGTGGTGGTGCTGGCCGCTATTTATGCCCAGGAAGTATTTGGTTTTAATACCCAATCGCTTATTGTATTGATCATGGTTGTCAATGTAACGGCGGCTGTTGGCGCTTTTATCTGCGGACATTTACAAGACCGGATAGGTTCCGTACCCACGCTGGCGATTTCGCTGGCCGTCTGGATTGTTGCCGTGGCGGTGGCGCTACTGGCGAACAAGCCGGTACACATGTGGATAGTCGGCAACATCATAGGGCTGGCGATGGGGTCAAGCCAAGCTATCGGGCGTGCGTTGGTCAGTAAATTTTCTCCCAGTGAACGGGCCGGTGAGTTTTTGGGGTTATGGGGCTTGGTTAATCGCTTGTCGGCCATCGTCGGGCCGCTGAGTTACGGCCTGATAAACTACTTGAGCAAAGGCGACCACAAGATGTCCCTATTATCCACCCTGTTATTTTTTATCCTAGGGCTGGTTTTGCTATGCAAAGTGAACGAGGGCAGGGGTAAGGCGGCCGCCGCCAATCCTGGTCCCCTTGTGTAAACATGATGTATTGAAATATTGGAAAAGGGGGAAACATGGCCTTATCGATTTTATCCGATTTTGATTGAGTTATGACAACCTTATTTTTGTTTGCCACTGTCTGCTTCCTGGCCTTTTCCAACGGCGCTAACGATAATTTTAAAGGCGTCGCTTCACTTTACGGCAGCGGGGTTGCGAGTTACCGGGTTGCGCTAGGCTGGGCGACGATTACCACGCTAGCCGGTTCAATCTGCACCTTATTTTTGGCCCAAACGCTACTGGTCAAATTTTCCGGGAAAGGCTTGGCGCCGGACGAGTTAACCCAATCCATCCCTTTCATTACGGCAGTTGCTACCGGTGCGGGCTTGACCGTGATTTTGGCAACCCGATTGGGTTTTCCAATATCCACCACTCACGCTTTGCTTGGCGCATTAACTGGCAGTACTTTTTTAGCCACAGGGGCGATTAATTTATCCGCTTTAGGTAGCAGTTTTGTTTTGCCACTGTTGCTAAGCCCTTTGGTAGCCGTAATCTTAGCCATGTTGATATACATTGCCTTTCGGCAAATTCGACAAAGCAAGGGGATCGGCAACCTGTTATGCCTGTGTGCAGAAACACAACCGACGATGAATGCGTCTTACTTGGTGGAAAATAGTGGCGTGTTAACTTTAGATAAAAGTCTTACGCCTACACTCAGTATAGATAATAAAGCGGCATGCGCTAACCGTTATGCGGGCGTCATTTTCGGCTTCGAATTGCAACGGGTGATGGATGCCCTGCATTTTATTAGCGCTGGCGCGGTTTGTTTTGCACGCGGCCTGAACGACACGCCCAAAATAACAGCGCTGCTATTGTTGACCCCAGGGTTGGCTTTGCAATGGAAAATCACCTTAATTGCCTTCGTGATGGCCCTCGGTGGATTGTTAAATGCAAAGCGTGTGGCGGAAACCATGAGCCATAAAATCACCACCATCAGCCACGGACAAGGCTTATCCGCAAACTTGACCACCGCCATGCTGGTAATTTTTGCCAGCAAACTGGGAATGCCCGTATCGACCACCCATGTTTCGGTAGGCGCTTTATTCGGCATCGGGCTAACCGCCAGGCAAGCCAATTTTCGGACGGTAGCCTCTATTTTACTGTCGTGGCTGTTGACTTTGCCATGCGCCGCCTTGTGCGCGGCGGGGGCGTATGCGTTGCTTAGCGCCTATTCAGATGTTATTTAAAGCCTGCATTTATAAAACCATCCATTGATTGGGCAATATCAGGGAATGACTTAATAATTTTTTTATCCGCCGTGACCAATGGAATATTGAATTGTTTTGCCAAAGCCACGAATTCACAATCCTACGCAGAACAATCGCTGTAGTTCACCAGTTGTAAAATTTGAAGTGAAGAAATTTCATATTCATTCCCAAGCATCAAACTTTCGGCTTGTTGAATAATCATCAGGATATCTTCGAAAGTTAAAAGTTTTTTTGTAAATAAAGCGTCGGTACGCTACGGAATTCGCTTTTCCAAAGGCTTGGTGCAATCCATTCCGGCTCAAGCATCAACAATTGCTCCGCTTGTATGGAGCTATCGCTGTTGAGGTAAAGGTAAGCGATTGTATTCGTATCTACAACAATCACAATCTACCTTCGGATTTGGCTTTATCTATCTCCTTATCGGTTAATACATAATTCGCAGTCTTAGCCCTCAGTTGTTTTGCCGTTGCCAAATGTTCGGCGACATTAATCGGGTGAATGTTTAAGGTGCGTTCTACACAATAGAGAATCTCGCTATTTAAACTTAGGCGATGTAATTGCGCCGCTTCTTTCAATTGATTGTAAAGGCTATCAGGTATGTTTTTGAGGGTCAAAGTAGCCATTGATATACTCCGGTATTAAAACATAATGAAACCAATATGGTTTCAGTATGGTTATTTGTTATGGAAGGTCAAGCGTTGGCTGAAAACGCCTTGTCTATGACGGTTTGCCTATCGGCGAAACCGTCTTAGTGTGCCCAGCATGGGCTAAAACTTGTTATCTGAAAGGAGATAACCGGAAG
>CAYSYU010000034.1:0-35121 GCA_964435245.1 uncultured Methylomagnum sp. | reverse complement strand
TCGAACGGATTCGTCCAGGACTGGTGTCGGAACACCTGTCCTGGAGCTCATTCGGCGGGGATTACCTGAATGACTTGGCGCCTTTGCCTTATACCGATGAGGCTTTACGCCATTTAATAGGTCGGCTTTCCCAAGTGCAGGATTACCTGGGAAGGCAGATTCTGGTCGAGAACCCATCCAGCTATCTTGAATATGAGTATTCGACCTATCGGGAATATGAATTCCTTAACGAATTATCCCGGCGGTCTGGATGCGGCATCCTGCTGGACGTCAACAATGTCTATGTATCTTGCCGAAACCAAGGTTGGGATGCCTATGCATACTTTCAAGGCATTACACCGAATCGGGTCTGCGAGTTTCATTTGGCGGGACACACGGTCAACCGGGTCTCAGGCCAGGAAATAGTGATTGATACCCATAATCGTCCTGTCAGTGCCGAGGTCTGGGAATTGTACCAAACGGCTTTGCAGTATTTAGGGAATAAGCCCACGTTGATTGAATGGGATATGGATATCCCCTCCCTGCAAACCTTGGTTGATGAAGCCCATCAGGCAGATTCGTTATTGGAGGCCAGTTATGCACGGGCTGCATGAAACACAGCGCCAATTCACAAACTATGTGTTACGCGATTTGGGTCGGAATCATACCCAAACCCAAGCAATCCCGGGTATCAAAGCCAATGGACTGAAACCGGAACAACGTATGGCCATTTACCGTAATAACACACAGTTGGGATTAACGGAGGCCTTACGGGATGGTTATCCCGTAGTCAACAGGTTGGTTGGCGCCGAATTTTTTAATTATCTGGCTAAAAGCTATATCCGGTTTTATCCGCCCAAGTCGGGATGCTTATTGCGGTTCGGCGAACAGTTTGCTGAGTTTATAGGAAATTTTGAACCCGCTAAAGGGTTGCCATACCTTCCTGATACAGCAAGGCTGGAATGGCTTTGGCATGAAGCTTTCCATGAAGCGGATGGAACTCGTCTCGATATTTCATCGCTAGCAAACGTCAGCTCTGATCACTATGCCGGACTTGGGTTTAAGTTGCATCCTAGCGTACGGTTTTTCGCATCCGATTTTCCCGTGCTGCGTATTTGGCAGGCTAACCAGGAGGGCTATCAGGGCGATGGCTGCATCAATCTGGAGGAAGGCGGATGCCGGTTACTTGTATTCCGGCCTGGGCTGGATGTGGAAATTATTGCTTTAAATGAAGCTGAATACCTCTTCTTGACGTTATTAGGGTTGCATTTAACGCTGGCTCAAGCGGTCGAACAGGCCACTGCAAAAGATACAAACTTCGAGATACTGTCCAGACTTCAATATTGGCTTGCAAGCGGTCTGTTTACACATTATTTCACCATTAAACAACAAGCGGATTAACCATGGACATAATCACCTTTTCTGGACATAAAAACCAACCCATGAAGTTAGTTGGATTGTTTCATAAGGCTATACGAACGCTGGATTATTTGTCGCCCGTCGGCGATTTGATCTTACGCTGTTGGGTCGCGTACGCCTTCTGGGTGTCGGGGTTGACCAAAATCCAAAACTGGGACAGTACCCTTTATCTGTTTCAAGAGGAATACAGTGTCCCTTTATTATCGTCGGAACTTGCCGCCTATCTGGGTACCTCAGTAGAAGTAGGGTTTCCTGTGTTGTTGGCCTTCGGTTTCCTGGGGCGCTTTGTAGCATTGGGGCTTTTCCTGTTCAACATTGTCGCGGTGATTTCTTATCCGGATGTGGGTGCGGCAGGATTGGAGATGCATAAAGGCTGGGGCGTTATGCTCTTAGTGTGTTTCCTCCACGGCCCTGGAAAATTGTCGGTCGATTATTGGGTAAAAAAACGTTATTTCAATGCTGACCGATAAATCCCAACCCACTCACCGGATTTTTAAATACTTAGTACGAGGATAAACGTGATGAATTCGCAAAGCAATAACAGGCCTTTGGAAGGCCAACGGGCTTTAGTCACGGGCGCCAATTCAGGCATCGGTGCCGCGGTGGCGGAAGGGCTTGCTTATGCGGGCGCCAAGGTAATGATCAATTACGTCGCCGAGCCTGAGCTGGCCGAAAGCCTGGTTCGACGCATACATGACAACAACGGCATTGCCAGTATTTTTAAAGCCGATGTCAGCCAGGAAGACCAAGTACAAGCCATGTTTAAAGCTGTGGCTAAGGAGTGGGGAAGCCTTGATATCCTAGTAAACAATGCCGGGCTGCAACAGGATGCACCACTGGTGGATATGAGCCTAGAGCAATGGAACAAGGTCATCGACGTCAACCTGACCGGACAATTCCTGTGCGCACGGGAGGCTG
The DNA here is from genome assembly GCA_964435245.1 of uncultured Methylomagnum sp. Lineage (GTDB taxonomy): Bacteria > Pseudomonadota > Gammaproteobacteria > Methylococcales > Methylomonadaceae > Methyloglobulus. The sequence goes on along the minus strand of CAYSYU010000034.1, from coordinate 32,805 downwards.
CCAGGGAGTTCCTGCGCCGTGGATTAGTGCCGGAACTGTCCCGTTCGTTGGGAAAGATCATTTGTATGTCATCGGTGCATGATGTGATTCCCTGGGCCGGCCATGCCAATTATGCGGCTTCCAAGGGTGGAGTCAGCATGTTGATGAAAACGTTGGCCCAGGAGTTGGCAAGGCAAAAAATTCGTGTCAACAGCATCTCTCCGGGTGCAATCAAGACGCCCATCAACTATGAGGCTAGGGACACCCCTGAAGAAGTGGTCGCGTTATTAAAATTGATCCCTTATGGACGTGTAGGTGAACCTCAGGACATTGCAAAGGCAGCAGTCTGGTTGGCTTCCGACGAATCGGATTATGTGACGGGAGCGACCTTGTATGTGGATGGCGGCATGACCCTTTATCCCGGTTTCGACAATGGAGGCTGAGATGGGAAACAATTCTTTGGACTTTGCCCTGGCAGCAATCTACCGACATTCCTATTAGCGAGGGGACGATTGTGCATTACGACACCATCATTATCGGTTCCGGAGCAGGGGGTTCCGCCGCCGCTTATCGGCTGACAAAGTCGGGAAAACAGGTGCTGTTATTGGAAAAAGGCCGGGAACTGCCGAAAGACGGTTCCACCCTGGATTACCATAAAGTTATCGCCCAAGGGAGCTTTAAAAGCAAGGAGCCTTGGTTAAACAAACAAGGCAAAATTTTCATGCCGGAAGAATATTTTAACCTGGGCGGCAAGACTAAATGGTACGGCGCAGTATTATTGCGTTTCGACCCGGTTGAATTCGAGGCCGATCCGAAATTCCAGTGTTCGGATTGGCCTATCGATTACAACGACTTAGCGCCTTATTATGACGAAGCTGAAAAATTATTGGGTGTGCAATGCTTTCCTATCGAACCCGATCTTGCGTTTTTGAAAGAAAAAATTGACTACCAAACCTCCGGTTGGCAGGGTATGCCGTTACCGTTGGCACTGAATATTTCAATTCTGGCGTGTGAAAACGAGGCTAGGCATTTTGACGGTTTTGCATCGGCGCAAGGGTTTAAGGCCGATGGCCAAACATCGCTGTTGGCGCAGGTCACGGCTAACGATAACCTAAAAATCGTGACCGGACATGCTGTGCAGCATTTGCTTGGGAGCGATTCCGACCCGTACCGTATCGCCGGTGCCATGCTGGATAACGGGCAATTGTACACCGCCGATAACATAATACTGGCGGCAGGCGCCATGCACTCGCCACGGTTATTGCAGGACTATTTCGACATCAGCGGCCTTGCAAAGGTTTTACCGAACGCCGATTTGGTAGGGCGCTATTTCAAACGCCATATGCTTACAGCCATGCTGTCGTTTTCATCATCACAAAAGACGGATGTATTGCGTAAGACTATGGTTTGGATTAATGGTCGTTATCCCCATAGCAGTATCCAACCTTTGGGTTTCAGCGAAGACGTGTTGGCTTCACTGATACCGAGCATTATTCCCCGATGGCTGGCTAAATGGTTCGGCAAACGGGCTTACGGCTTCTTCCTGCAAACCGAGGACGGTTCGCATCCGGACAACAGGATAAATGCAGCCGGTAACCGCCTTACAGCAAGCCTACCGATGCTGGACTACGATCCCGCCCGACTCCCTGCCGCTAAAAAGGAACATAAAAAAATGGCGCGGCGCTTTCAACGTACTTTATGGTCAGCCGGATATGTCAGCTTTACCAAAGCCATTCCTTTGGCAGGGACGGCCCATGCCTGCGGAACACTCGTGGCCGGGAACGATCCAAATACTTCGGTAGTGGACAGGAACGGGAAAGTACATGGCATGGCTAATCTTTACGTGGTGGATGGGAGCGTCCTGCCGCGCAGCAGCCGTGTCAATCCGGCGCTTACAATCTATGCCTGGGGCTTGCGCGTTGCCGACCGGTTAATCCGCACTTCAAGAACGATAAATGGAGTACCTACATCATGAACAGGCCATCTTTTATCCGGTTTGGCCGGGAAACCTGCGGCGAACTGGCGCAAGCCGAACGCCGAGAGTGGTGGCTTAGTAACGGTTTGGGCGGTTATGCCGCCGGTACCGTGGCAGGCACGTTAACCCGACGCTACCACGGCCTATTGATAGCTCCTTTGGACGCTCCGCTTGGCCGTTCTTTGGTATTTGCCAAAGCCGATGCTTGGTTGGAAATGGAAGGCCGGTCTTTACCATTGTTCAGTAATCGCTGGCCTGACCATGTGATTGACCCTAGCGGATATAACCATATTGAAGCTTTTTGGCTGGATGGGCGGATGCCGGTATGGCGTTTTGCTTTCGGCGACCTGAAATTGGAACAGCGCCTTTGGATGGAGCCGGGGGCTAATACGGTATACCTGTCTTACCGCCCCGATTTCCCTAAAGGGCAAAAACGTACTTTACGGTTACGGATACGCTTATTGGTCAATGCCCGCGACCATCATGGTAATTCCGAGCCTTGGCGTTTCAATCCGGTGATTGAACCGCATGGGTTAGATACATTGAAAGTCAATAATCCATTGGGATCGGGTTCACATTCTTATCAGTTAAAATTCCAGGCGTGCGGCGGCACAGTAAAGCCCGAGCATGCCTGGATCGAGAATTTCGATTTACCGATAGAAGCGGAGCGCGGCCTGCCACAGCGCGACCACCACCTGTGCGTCGGCGAATACACTATACCTATTGCCAATGGCGAATGGAGCGGGTTGACAGCCAGCCTGGAAGAAAACGCTTCGCCATATGTCGAAGAAGCCATGCGCCGTTTTTTTGCCTACGATGACGGTGTGATAGCACGTACCCAAATCACCGTCCTAGAGTTGCGGGATAGCCCGGACTGGATACAACAATTGGTCCTGGCGGCAGATAATTTCTTGTTTGCAAGGCCTTTGCCAAGCCAACCAAAAGGCGAATCCATCATTGCGGGTTTTCCCTGGTTTGGGGATTGGGGCCGGGATACGATGATTGCCTTGCCTGGGCTGACGCTGGCGACAGGACGTTACGAAAGCGCCAGACATATTTTGAATACGTTTGCCAATTTTATCGACCAGGGAATGTTGCCCAATGTGTTTCCGGACGTCGGCGAAACACCCGAATATAACACTGCCGACGCTTCGCTTTGGTATATAGAAGCTTGGCGGGCTTATATGGACACGACCGACGATTGGGAGGAATTGCGGAAAATATTCCCCATCCTGGAAGAGATTATAAAGTGGTACACGCAAGGGACACGCTTCGGCATTGCTCTGGATGGACAGGACGGTTTGCTTAAGTCCGGTGAACCCGGCGTCCAACTGACCTGGATGGATGCCAAAGTCGGCGATTGGGTGGTTACGCCGCGTACCGGTAAGGCCGTTGAGATCAATGCCTTGTGGTATAACGCGTTAGAGGCTATGTCCCGGTTTGCACACAAGTTGAAATTGCCTACCGAGACTTACGAAAATCAGGCTGCTGCTACGCGCGCTGGTTTCCAACGTTTTATCAATCCGGCTAATGGCGGCCTGTTCGATGTCTTGGATGGGCCGAACGGGAACGATGATGCTTTACGTCCTAACCAAATCCTTGCGGTCAGTTTGCCTTTCAGCCCGTTATCCCAAAACAACCAGCAAACTACCGTCAAGCTCTGCGGTAAAGCATTGCTTACTTCTTACGGTTTGCGCTCGTTAGCGCCCGACCAGCCGCAGTACATGCCGCAATACGGCGGCGGCGTACCGGAGCGCGACGGCGCCTATCATCAGGGTACGGTCTGGGCTTGGTTGTTAGGCCATTATGCGCTGGCGAATTACCGGGTAAGCCATGATATCGACATGGCTTTTAGCTGCCTGGAACCGATCCGAGACCATTTATTCGATGCGGGTCTGGGGACTATCAGCGAGATTTTCGACGCCGATCCGCCCCATAAGCCCCGCGGAGCTCCTGCCCAAGCTTGGTCTGTCGCCTGTGTTTTGGAAGCATGGTGGCGGTTGGAGAAGGGCAGGCGGCAACCACAATAACTATTAGGAGGAAACTATCATGCCTATCAACAATATCGAACAACAACGCTTGGAAAATCAACGCAAAGGCACAGAAAACTGGCGCTTATGGGGGCCTTATCTTTCGGAACGGGCATGGGGTTCGGTACGGGAGGATTACAGCCCTCATGGTACTGCCTGGGAATATTTTTCCCACGATCAGGCACGGTCTCGGGCTTATCGCTGGAATGAAGACGGCCTAGGCGGGATTTGCGACGAACAACAAAAGCTTTGTTTTGCCTTGGCTTTATGGAATGGCTGCGACCCGATCCTTAAGGAAAGAGCCTTCGGTTTAACCGGCAACCAAGGCAATCACGGCGAAGACGTCAAGGAATACTACTTTTACGAAGATGCCGTGCCTAGCCACAGTTACCTGAAATATCTTTACAAATATCCACAGTCGGCCTATCCGTACAGCCGATTGGTGGAAGAAAATGCTAACCGTGGCCGCGACCGTCCTCCCTACAGCCTCCTGGATACGGGTGTATTCCAGGATAACCGTTACTGGGATGTACAGGTCGAGTATGCCAAGGCTGCAACCGATGAAATCCATATCCGCATTACGGTCAACAACCGCGGTTCAGAAGCAGCGGCACTGAATGTGTTGCCGACACTCTGGTTCCGCAATACTTGGAGTTGGGGTGATGAAGCTACCGTTAAGCCTAGTTTGGAAGTCGAGTCACAAGATAGGTTAGTGTGGTCCATTAAGGCATCAACAAGCGAGTTGGGCGAATACCGTTTATATGGTAAACAGACTGCCGATTTGCTGTTCACGGAAAATGAAAGCAACGCCAAGCGGCTCTGGGGATGCGCTAATGCAACGCCCTACGTAAAAGACGGTTTTCATCGACGGGTAGTCGATGATGACAAGGCGGCGGTCAATCCGGCAATGGTAGGGACTAAATTTGCAGCTTGGTATCAACTTAATGTGCCGGCAGGCGGCGTAGAAACCATCGAATTGGTACTAAGTGCACAGCCAAAAGCAAATCCCTTTGCGGACACCGAAAAGTTGTTCTTACAACGTCAGGCAGAAGCGGATGCTTTCTATAAGGCCATATTGCCGACAGCTGGAGCTGACGACCAATGCCTGTTTCGTCAAGCCATGGCCGGGATGGTCTGGTCGAAGCAATTCTTCCACTTTGATGTCATGCGCTGGCTACAAGGAGATGGCCTACCGCCGCCCGATGTCCGTAAGTTCGGGCGTAACGCCAAGTGGAAACATTTACGTGCGGGCGATGTAATTTCTATGCCCGATACTTGGGAATATCCCTGGTTTGCAGCTTGGGATCTGGCCTTTCACTGCATGGCCTTCAGCCTGATCGATGTGGATTTCGCCAAAGACCAAATTGAATTACTCCTGAGGGAAACCTACCTGCATCCCAACGGCCAGATTCCCGCCTACGAATGGGCATTTGGGGACGTGAACCCACCGGTTCATGCACTGGGAGCCTTACAGGTCTTTAGGGCGGAACGGCAACAGCGAGGCCAGAGCGACCGAAATTTCCTGCAACGGGTATTCCACAAGTTGCTGATGAATTATACTTGGTGGATAAACAACAAAGACGACGATGGCCTTAACGTGTTTGAAGGCGGTTTTCTGGGTTTGGACAATATTTCTGTATTTGACCGTTCCATGCGCTTGCCTGAGGGTTATAAGCTTAAGCAATCCGATGCCACCGGATGGATGGCAATGTTCGCCCTCAATATGACTGTTATCGCCCTGGAACTGGCTGTGCAAGATCCGGATTATGAAGATACGGCCATCCAGACTTATGAGCAATTCCTGAATATCGCAAACAGCGTGGCAGGACACTCAGGCGCTGGCGTGCCTTTGTGGGATGCCGACGATGGTTTCTTTAAAGATTTGCTGGTTGAGCCTAACGGTACGCATCATCGCGTGGATGTATATTCTTGGGTAGGATTGATACCGTTGTTTGCCTGCGAAGTCGTCGACCGACGGTTGTTGGCACATGTGCCACGGTTCCGTAAGCTTCTGGAAAGCCACGCAGGCGGCGTGTTCCATGGTAATTTTATTTGCGCTTGTCCTGCCCATGAAAACGACCGCGGTGAACATTTGCTGTCGTTAGTAGACCATACCATGTTGCCAACGATTGTGAGGCGTTTGTTTGACGGGCGGGAATTCCTTTCGCCGCATGGCATCCGCAGCGTCAGCCGCATCCATGCAGAACGCCGTGACCTGGGTTTTTTGCCTGGCATTGGCGAGGCGTTAATTGAGTATGTGCCGGGAGAATCCAATTCCGGCTTATTCGGGGGCAATTCCAACTGGCGGGGACCGGTGTGGTTGCCGACCAATTTCGTTCTCATCCTTGCCTTGGAGAAATTCAACCGATTTTTGGGCGATGGTTACACGGTGTTAGCGCCTGGTTTAGCCGAGGGCGAACTGACTTTGCGCGACGTAGTGGATTGTTTGGCGAGGCGCATGGCCAATCTCTATTGCGCCGATGCAAGCGGAAAAATGCCCGCCTTTGCCCCTGACAGCCCTTGGCAATCCGATCCTCATTGGCGGGGGCATCTGCAGTTTTTCGAATACTTCCATGGCGATAACGGCTTAGGCTTGGGAGCTTCCCATCAAACCGGCTGGACAGGGCTATTGGCAAACCTGGTCGTGCGTTGCCATGGCTACGACATTGCCGGGTTAGATGTTGAAATGGAATGCGATATTCCGGTTGTTACAAAGTTAAGGAGGCAAGCGTGAAGAAGTACCCAAACCAGGATATTTTGCCAGTGCTATATCGTTATCAACAAGGTGGCTTTGGGTTAAGTAACGAGTAGCCCTAAAGCAAATCGACTGGGGGAGGGGCTTTTTCGAACAGTTATTTTGCGACCCTTATTCAATTGGAGGTTTATTTAGTATGGCATTAATTAAAAATACACAAAGCGACCGAACAGTGCAATTGTCATGCGTCAATCCGGGCAGTATGCCCCCGAGTCCGCGTGAAGGCTTTATTCTTTGTCCCGCCTGCGGCGGAGAGAATCCAGAGGACGCCGTTTTTTGCGGTAACCATCAATGCCATAAAGCCCTCGGTGAATTCAAATACGTGTTGGAAGAACTCCAGGCGACAAAAAGCTGGATACAGCGGTTGGCGGACAAGGTTTCGGATTTCATCGCCAAACCGCATTTTATCGTCTTCCATATGGTTTGGTTTACCGCCTGGATTTTAGCCAATGAAGGTTTTTTCGGGCAAATACCTAACTTCGATGAATACCCGTATAGTTTGTTGGGCATCATCCTGGCCATTGAAGCGGTGCTGATTACCGGTTTCCTGTTGATCAGCCAAAGCCGTCAAAATGCCTATTCGGACAAACGGGCCGAGTTGGATTATGAAGTCAACATCCGTTCCTATCGCAAGATTATTGAGTTGGAAAAGCGCTTGGATAGCTTATTGGCTAATGGGCTTGATCCTATTGGGAAGGAGTAGAATTCATGAGAACGGCCTTATCGATATTTATTCTAATTTTGTTAACGGTTTTGGCGGTAGGTAGCAGCGCCGGAAATAATCAAAAGGAAGAACTGTACGCTTCTGAAAAACATGGAAACCTGTCGGTCGCCACTTTTGCAGGCGGCTGCTTTTGGTGTGTCGAATCGGATTTTGAAAAACTTCCGGGCGTACACAAGGTTATTTCGGGCTTTAGCGGCGGTCATGTTACCAATCCCAGTTATGAAGAAGTTGAAATGGGAAAAACAGGCCATGTAGAAAGCGTCCAGGTTTACTATGACCCCCAAGGCAATCAGTTATGAGACCCTGCTTGACGCATTCTGGCACATGGTTAACCCGACCGATAATGACGGTCAATTCGTTGACCGGGGTGAACAGTACAGCACCTTGATTTTTTACCATAACGAAGGACAAAAACAAAAAGCGGAACATTCACGTAAGCTTTTAAATGAATCAGGACGTTATCCAGCGCCCGTCAATACCGAAATCAAGCGAGTCGCTCATTTTGAGTAAAGATTTTTCTGGGTGTCCTACCCAAAAATCCTCAAAATTTGAGCGACTCGCTTGTGAAGCAAACAGGCTTATGGCGTTTTACGTAAAACGCTAACACCGCTGCAATACCAAGTGACGCAAGCAGACGCTACTGAACCGCCGTTTGACGATGCCTATTGGAATGGAAAACGGGACGGCATTAATGGGGATGTTATTAGTGGCGAGCCCTGTTTTAATCCAGGGACAAATAGGATTCAGGCACAGGCTGGCCAAGCTTTACCCGTCCGCTTGCGCCCGGCTATCCTATCTTAGTTGTCTTGTGTACGGGGAGGATATTTTCCCGTTCAATATGTCTATAATTAGCTTTGCTTTAGTATATAGGCATAATATGTACTTCCACACCCCATAAAATTAAAGGAGAATTCAGTGCATTCTTAATGCGCAGAAAAGGTAATCAATTACACAGAAGATTTTGAACAGCAGGGTTTTGTCGTTAGTCGTTTAAGTTACGATACCACCGTACGAAATCTGGAATTAATTGGCGAAGCGGCCGCGCGTATTCCAGATGAAATAACCCGCATATACCCTGACGGAAGATAATTGCAATCCGCAATCGCTTAATTCATGGTTATTTCGGTATTGATAATGACACGTTGTGGAGTATTATTAAGGTCGATATTTCGCATCTATTACCACTCTTGCAGCACTTACAAAAAGCGAGTGTTTGAATAACGCTACATGGTAATTTTCAATTAACATTAAGGGAAACAACAACTAAAACAACCCATACCTAAAACTCATGGGCTGGAGGTGGGGCCAACAAACTCAGCCTTTGAGAATCATTCTTGCTAGTAAGCAAAGAGTACAGACAATTCGCTAGGATCAATCTGATGACTATAAGTCAACACAACGAACGCTACATTGCCCATGTCCGAACTTCAGACGACAGCAAACAAACAGTAGCAGAACATTTGCAAGATGTGGCGTTGATAGCCAAGCAGTTAGCGACCAAAATTCATGTTCCGGAAGCAGGCGAATTGATAGGGCTTTTGCATGATTTTGGCAAATACAGCAAGGAGTTCCAAGATTACATCAAATCAGGTACGGGCTTATTTGACGCAGACCATATAGATTATGTCGATGCCAAAGGAAAAAAAGGCAAAATAGATCATTCCACCGCAGGCGCACAATGGGTATGGCAAGCGATGAGCAAAATTGGCAAGAACGGTGAAGGTGAACTTTGCGGGCAAATGTTGGCATTGTGTATCGCGTCACACCATTCAGGCTTAATTGATTGTTTGAAACCAGACGGAACAAATGAATTTCAACGGCGGATGTCCAAAGAAGATAACCGTACTCATCTTAACGAATGCCGACAAAATGCCGATACTGAGATAAGGGAAAAAGCCCAGCAACTGGTTAAGCCTTCGATTTCGGCATTGTGGAGGCAAAGAAACGCCCTTATGAGGTCAACCCGGCAATCCGAAATCATTCGGCAGTTTTATATTGGCTTTTGGACGCGCTTTTTATTCAGTTGCCTGATTGATGCCGACCGCATCAACAGTGCCGACTTTGAAAATCCTCACTTAGCCGAGCACCGCAATCAAACTGTGTCGTGGGATGTTGCCATCAATCGCTTAGAATTTTTCTTAACTGAGCAGCAAAACGGAATCAATCGAAAGCGCGAACAATTAACGGAGAATACTTTACGGCTGAATGAAAGACGGCGCTATATTTCCGACACTTGCAAAAACCGCGCGGCGCACCCGCAAGGTATTTACAGCCTAACCGTACCGACAGGCGGCGGCAAAACCTACGCCAGTTTACGTTTTGCCCTGCATCATGCCAAAACACACGGTTTAGAACGTATTTTTTACGTCATTCCTTATACTTCCATCATCGAACAAAACGCCGAAGCCATACGCAAAGCCATTGAACATACCAGTGATAAAACACATTGGGTCTTGGAGCATCACTCCAATTTAGAACCCGAACAACAAACTTGGCGCAGTAAATTAGTCGCTGAAAATTGGGATGCGCCGATTGTGCTAACTACGATGGTGCAGTTTTTAGAAACATTATTTAGTGGCGGTACGCGCGGTGCGCGCCGCTTGCATCAACTGGCCAATAGCATCATCATTTTTGATGAAATCCAAACCTTGCCGATTAACTGTACGCATTTATTTTGCAACGCACTGAGTTTTTTGACCACATATACCAAAACGACTGCGGTGTTATGTACGGCAACACAACCGTTATTAAATCAGCTCAAAAGCCCTGAAAAAGGGCAACTTGAGATTCCAAAAGAGAATGAATTGGTGGGAGACGTAGCAGGACTGTTTGAACAGCTTAAGCGCGTGGACATCCTGAATAAAACAAAACCCGAAGGCTGGTCAAAAGAAGAAATCGCTGAACTGACATTAAAAGAGTTTCAAGACAAAGGCAGTTGCTTGGTTATCGTCAACACCAAAGCATGGGCTGAAGCTCTTTATCGCGAGTGTGCGATTAAAGTTGAAAAAAACAGTGTGTTTCACCTCAGTACTCATCAATGTTCCACCCACCGCACCGCCATTTTTAACACCATAAAGGCGCGCCTAAAAGATAAAAAACCTGTACTGTGTTTCAGCACGCAATTGATTGAAGCGGGGGTTGATATTGATTTTGCCAGCGTGATTCGCTTTTTGGCGGGACTAGACTCCGTTGCCCAAGCGGCGGGGCGTTGCAATCGAAATGCCGTTTTAGACACGGCAACTGTTCACGTTGTCAATCCAGAAAAAGAAACCATTGATCAACTGATTGACATCAAAGTGGGGAAAGACAAAACTGAGCGCGTCTTTAGAGAAATGCAGGGCAAAGATTTATTAGCCCCTGATGTGATGGAGCTTTATTTCAAATACTACTTTCATGAACGTGCCGAACAAATGGTATATCCCGTTTCAGACAAAGATGCAGAAAGAAACGACAGCTTATTGAATTTGCTGAGTGAAAATAGCAAGAATAACTCAGCTATGTCCTTGCCTCTCAAGCAATCTTTTATGACGGCAGGCAAAGCATTTAAAGCCATAGACGCGCCCATGCATTCGGTAATTGTTCCCTATGGACACGGAAATTGCTTGATCACCGAACTGTGCGGACTGTCAGAAAAATTCGATGCGGCTGGTTTTTATCAATGTTTACGAGAAGCCCAAAAGTACAGCGTCAACCTATTTCCCAATACGTGGGAAAAATTGCGTAAGCAAGATGCCATCGTTGAAATTCAAGGCGCTGGCGTGTTTTACCTGAAAGAACCCTACTACAGCCCTGAGTTTGGCTTATCCACTGAACCAGTAAGTAAAGTCGTAGCCGATATTTTATAAGGGCAATTTTCTCATTAAGGAGGTTAGTCCGTGAAAAACAGTGTTAGTTTTCGATTGTGGGGGCGGTATGCGTTATTTACCGACCCGATCACCAAGGTTGGCGGTGAAAAATGTTCTTATCACCTGCCGACTTACGAAGTCATTAAAGGTGTGTTGAAATCCATTTACTGGAAGCCGACGCTGATTTGGTACGTTGACAAAGTTCGGGTGATGAAACCTTTACGTACCCAAACCAAAGGAACCAAGCCGTTAGTATGGAGTGCTGGCGGCAACAGCCTAGCGATTTATACCTTCTTGCGCGATGTCGAATACCAAGTTCAAGCGCACTTTGAATGGAACGAACACCGTCCTGAATTGGAAAAAGACCGTATACACGGCAAACATTACAGCATTATTCAGCGTAGCTTGGACAAAGGCGGCAGGCAAGACATTTTTCTAGGCACCCGCGATTGTCAAGGATACATTGAACCCTGCGAATTTGGCTCAGGCGATAGCCCCTATCAAGGCATTGAAGAACTCAGCTTTGGCCTAATGTTCCACAGCTTTGCCTATCCCGATGAAACAGGCGGCAAAAACTTAGAAAGCCTGTTTTGGCAAGCCACGCTAAAACACGGCATTTTAGAATTTCCTTGTCCTGAACAATGCGGCACCCGCCGCATCGTACGCCCTATGACCGTAAAACCGTTTGGCATTGGCAGAAACCTGTTATCGGTTGAGCAAGAGGAAGCTATGCTATGAGCTGGATGGAAAAACTCTATCAGACCTATGAACAAGCGGTATTGCTTGATGAACCGCCGCCATCGGATGACGACAAAAAAAAATATTCGCCATTAGTGCCGATTGGTCACACCCAACAAAATGCCCACATTAACATTACTATTGGTGGCGAAGGCAATTTTATAAAAGCCGTTGTGTTAAAAGAAAAAACACAGGTTGTTTTGCCCGCAACAGAGGAGTCTGCTGGACGAACTGGAACGAAACCACCACCTCATCCCTTAGCCGATAAATTGCAGTATGTAGCTAAAGACTACCTAGATTATGGTGGAAAGAAAGCAAGTTTCTTTAAAGAATACCAAGAACTATTACATAAATGGTGCGCTTCAGAATACGCCCATCCAAAAGTCAAAGCCGTTTTACAGTACATTGAAAAAGGCACAGTGATTGCAGATTTAGTCAAAGTCAAAATCGTTTTTATAGATGCCGACAACGTATTGCTTACCCAATGGGATAGCAACAACGGCGATGCCCCGGCGCTCTTTAAGCTACTGCCTAAAGACAAAGGCGTATTAGACCAAGGTTCCGCCTTAGTGTGTTGGACAGTCGAATTGGTAGGCGACCCTATAGTGGATACTTGGAAAGATAACTCAATCCAAGAAAGCTGGATCACTTATAACACTTTGACGGGAGATAACGCCAAAGGTTTGTGTTATATCACGGGCGAACAACAAACGCTGGCGATAAACCATCCTAAAAAAATACGACATTCAGGAGATGGGGCAAAATTAATTTCATCAAATGACTGGCAAAACTTTACCTTTTTAGGACGGTTCACAGATGAGAAAGACAATGTAACAAAACTAGGTTTGCAAGCGGTTGGCATTGGCTCGTTAACGACCCAAAAAGCCCATAACGCCTTAAGTTGGCTAATCCAAAAACAAGGCTTTAAAAATGGCGATCAAGTATATGTATCGTGGGCCGTTTCGGGTAAAGACATACCAGAACCTTTAGCAGATATTGCCGAACAATTTGATGAGGAAGCCAATTTAGACGAAGTTGAAGCAAGTCAAGAACCTACTGAAACGCAAGCCGCGTTAGATTACGGCACAGACTTAGGTGAGGCATACGCAAAAAAACTTAGAAACTACATCGCAGGTTATGCGGTAAAACTGGACGAAACAGACCAAATCATCATTATGGGATTAGATTCTGCCACACCTGGACGTATGGGTATTTTGTACTATCGAGAAATGTTGAGCGGTGAATTTCTGGCGCGTTTAAAAAAATGGCATCAAGAATTTGCGTGGTATCAACGCCATACCCAAGAAATTCCCAATGGCACAGGCAAAAAACCAAAAACCAAAGTCATTTATCCCATCAGCTCGCCTGTACCAAGAGATATAGCAAAAGCCGCCTACGGTGAAAAGGTCAGTGATGATTTAAAGAAAAAAGTTATTGAACGCCTGTTACCTTGCATTGTGGACGGCTTTCCCTTGCCATTCGATTTAGTACAAAGCTGTGTGCGTAAAGCCAGCAATCGCGTGGCATACCCCAATGATGAACAATGGCTATGGGAAAAAAACTTAGGCATTACCTGCGCTCTTTATAAAGGCTATTACTCACGACATTCCAACCCCCAAGAACAGAGAGATTACAACATGGCACTCGATGAAAACTACCATTCCCGTGATTACCTTTATGGACGCTTACTTGCCGTTGCAGAACGCATCGAAGATATCGCCTTAAGTGTCGCTAGCGAAAATCGCTCCACCAATGCCGCCCGCTTAATGCAGCGCTTTGCTGACCGTCCAGCGCAAACATGGCTTGTTATTTACAAAGCCTTAGACCCGTATATGCAACGCTTACAAGTCTCGCGCACTGCTTTTTTAAATAATCAGCGTGAAGAATTGGAAACCATTATGGCAGCATTTGCCATTGAAGACTTTAACAATAACGCACCGTTATCAGGCGAGTTTTTACTGGGTTATTACTGCCAACGCCAAAAAATGAAAGATGAATCAGCAGAAAACAAAAAAAGTTTTGCTGAAAAAAAAGACCATGAATCAAAAGACACCGAAGCCAACCCACAAGGAGACCATGCATGAGCGCGTTAAACCATAAAATAGACTTTGCCATCATCTTCCGCGTTAAACACGCCAACCCCAACGGCGACCCGTTAAATGGCAACCGTCCTCGCACCGATTATGACGGCTACGGTGAAGTAACCGATGTGTGTTTAAAACGCAAAATCCGTGACCGCTTGCAAGAAAGATACGAAGGTATCAAAAAGAAATACCAGGAGTTAAACACATCAGAAGACAAACGCTCAGATTTGATTGGACAAGGAATTTTTGTCCAGTCTGACGAAAAGAAAAATGACACAATGACCAGCCTACAAAACCGCGCCTATGCGGAACCGCCGATTGGTTTAGGTAAAAAAGCATTCAATGCCAAAGAAACCAACAAAGATGCCACCGCAAAACAGGCGTGTGAACACTGGTTTGATGTCCGTGCCTTTGGTCAAGTGTTTGCCTTTGGCAAAGAAGCAGATGCCGCCGGAGTGTCCATAGCGATTCGTGGCCCTGTAACCATCCAATCCGCTTTCAGCATCGAACCCGTGAGCATTACCAGCACCCAGATCACCAAAAGCGTAAGTGGCGAGGTGAAAGAAGGTAAAGAAGGTCAAAAGAGTTCAGATACCATGGGCATGAAACACCGCGTGGACAGTGCCGTTTATGTGGCTTACGGCGCAATGACACCGCAACTCGCCGATAAAACGGATTTTAGTGATGAAGATGCCGAAACGATAAAGGCCATTTTGCCTGAACTATTTGAAGGCGATGCTTCATCGGCCAGACCCGAAGGCTCGATGGCTGTCAGTAAAGTGATATGGTGGCGACACAACTCCAAAGCTGGGCAATATTCATCGGCTAAAGTTCATGCTTCACTGACCGTTAATCCCGATGGCAGCTACATCTTGAATGATCTTCCAGGTTTACAGCCTGAAATTATTGATGGGTTTTGAGCTTACCATTCAAGCCATGACTACTATTAAGTTAAGTCGTCATACCGGCATGGATTGCCGGTATCCAGTTCACAGGGATGTGAATCAGTTTGCCATCCTTGGTTTCTGGAGTTCGGCAATCCCTGCCGGAACGACGCAGTTTTCACTTGTCTAATGGCAATGATGCAAGCACTTGAACCCATCTTTCTGTCACAGTTGCAACACTACCTCTATTGCCCACGGCAATTTGCCCTGATAGAACTGGAGGACATCTGGATCGAAAACCAGTTTACGGCGGAAGGCCAGGTTTTACATCAGCGGGTTAATCAGGCCGATAATCAAAAGCGTGGCGATATACGCACTGTTTGGTCGTTGCGGGTTTCACATGCCGAACTCGGTATTGAAGGCGTTGCCGATGTGGTGGAATACCATAAACAAACGGATGGCGCAGAAATACCGTATCCAGTCGAGTACAAACGCGGCAAGCCCAAAGCCCACCGCGCCGATGAGGTGCAGCTTTGCGCCCAGGCTTTATGCCTGGAAGACATGGAAGGCGTAAGCGTGCCGGAAGGGGCTTTGTTTTACGGCGAAGTGCGCCGACGTCATGCCGTTTTGTTTGATGAAACCTTACGTTCTTTAACGCTGGACACCATCCACGCCTGCCGCCACATCGTTCAAACCAAGGTAACGCCTAAAGCCCAGTATCAAGCCAAAAAATGCAGGAACTGTTCGCTGATCGACCAATGTCATCCGCAGGATTTCGCTAAATCAGCGGCTAAATGGCTTGCCCAACAACTGGCAGAGGATTGACTATGCGCCCCTTACGCAACGTTATTTATGTTCAAACGCAAAATGCTTGGCTGCATAAAGACAATGATAACTTGGTATTGAAAGTTGAAAAGGAAACCAAGGCACGAATCCCTATCCACAAATTGCAGGGCTTGGTGTGTTTTGGGCAAGTCAGTATCTCGCCCTATTTGATGACGCATTGTGCCGAAAACGCCATCACCATTACCTATCTTAACCAATTCGGTAAATTTCTGGCACGGGTCGAAGGGCCGGTCAGCGGCAACGTATTGCTTAGGCGTACCCAGCATTTAACAGGCGCTAATATTGAACAAAGCGTTGCGATTGCCCGAACGATGCTGATAGGAAAATTGTACAACCAACGTTACGTAATCCGGCGTTATCTTCGAGATTATGGCGACAAACTCGATGCGACATCTGCGCTTGACGAACTTGCCTCAGCAGAGAAACGCTTAACCCGGTGTTTGGCGCAACTTGACGACTGTAAAGCCATCGATACCCTAATGGGAAGGGAAGGCGAAGCCGCCCAAGTCTATTTTGGTGTCTTCCGGCATTTGTTAAGACAGGCGGATTTTAGTTTTGATGTCCGTAGGCGCAGACCGCCAGCAGATCCTGTAAATGCGTTGTTGTCATTTGTGTATACCTTATTAACACATGATTGCCGGTCAGCGTTAGAAACCACCGGGCTTGATCCAGCGAGTGGTTTTCTGCACCAGTTGCGTAGCGGTAGGCCGTCTTTAGCACTGGATTTAGCTGAAGAGCTTAGGCCTATGGCCGACCGGTTTGTCTTGTCATTAATCAACAAGAAACAACTTGGCATTAAGGATTTCGAAACATGGCCGAACGGTTCGGTAACATTAAAAGAAGAACCGCGGAAGACCTTGTTGGCCGCTTGGCAAGACCGTAAGCAAGATACCTTAATGCATCCATGGTTTGAAGAATCGGTGCCGATAGGATTACTGCCGTGGTTACAGGCACAGATATTGGCTAGACATTTACGCGGCGATTGCGACAGTTATGTGCCGTTTTTATGGAAATAATCTGGGGAAATCGTCATGATGATTTTAGTGACCTACGATGTGAGTTTCAAAAATGAAACTGGCCCTAAACGCTTGCGTAGGATGGCGCGTTTATGCCAGGTTTTTGGGCAGCGGGTGCAATATTCTGTTTTCGAAATTGAGGTTGATATGGCGCAATGGACGCAATTAAAAAACGATTTGCTTAAGGTTATGGACGAGAATGAAGACAGCCTGCGGATTTATTACCTGGGTAATAACTGGGAACGCCGTGTTGAACATATTGGTGCGAAAAAACCATTAGACCTGAATGGCTTGCTGTTAATGTAACTTGATTAGCAAGGGTTTCCGTAACAGGCTCCCGTTTTCGTCGTTCCGGCAGGGACTGCCGGAACCCAGAAGCCATGGAAAGCTTGTGGGCTTACATCCCTGTAGTCTGGATACCGGCAGTCCCTGCCGGTATGACGGCATTTGAACTTAGCTGAAAATTCTTGCTAATCAAGTTATGTAATGCGAACCCTAAGCGGGCATAAAAAGTCCGTAGTATTCGCAAACGGTTTAATTGATTGATTCAAAATAAGTTTATAAAAAACACTTCAATGTGATTTACAATGATAATGGCTTTGTCAGGGTTGGTTCGCGTCGGAAGCTGTTTTATGGCTTTGAAATGAACGAACTAGGCAAATGCCGGTCGCGCCCCCCGTGGGCGCGTGGATTGAAACTAGCACAATATTGAATATAATTTAATTGCATAATGTCGCGCCCCCCGTGGGCGCGTGGATTGAAACTGCCAAACAAAACGCTTTTGATGCGGAAACCAGGTCGCGCCCCCCGTGGGCGCGTGGATTGAAACCAATAACGCCGAAGGCGGGGCCAACGATTATACGGTCGCGCCCCCCGTGGGCGCGTGGATTGAAACAGTAATATTTATCACCACTACCTACCATTACAGTCGCGCCCCCCGTGGGCGCGTGGATTGAAACAAAAACGGGGTGTTGCTTAAGGGCGGCCAAGAAGTCGCGCCCCCCGTGGGCGCGTGGATTGAAACGGTGGGTATCGATTTGTTGCAAAAGCGAGAGGATGTCGCGCCCCCCGTGGGCGCGTGGATTGAAACACCGATTATTGAGGCATATAGGGGTATCAGGTGTCGCGCCCCCCGTGGGCGCGTGGATTGAAACTAGCCAGCTTGGGGTTTCCTGCCCCTGCAGGAGTCGCGCCCCCCGTGGGCGCGTGGATTGAAACTATTGGACAAAGGCTGCACTAAAGGCATATCCATGTCGCGCCCCCCGTGGGCGCGTGGATTGAAACCTGTACAAGTACGGCAACAAAGGGGATGTTAATGTCGCGCCCCCCGTGGGCGCGTGGATTGAAACCGGCAGGCACTTGGACGGTCACAAACGATGTGGGTCGCGCCCCCCGTGGGCGCGTGGATTGAAACGACCTAAACGGCAGCCTAATGCTGGATGCCTCGTCGCGCCCCCCGTGGGCGCGTGGATTGAAACTGCGCCACGGATGGCGTAACCAACTCAAGAGGTTGTCGCGCCCCCCGTGGGCGCGTGGATTGAAACACGCTGGGTGGAGTAGATTAGTGCTGCGTGTACGTCGCGCCCCCCGTGGGCGCGTGGATTGAAACAAGTATGCCCACGACTACGAGATCATCCCCAACGTCGCGCCCCCCGTGGGCGCGTGGATTGAAACACATCAATGACGACCGTTACGACGTCGCCAGGCGTCGCGCCCCCCGTGGGCGCGTGGATTGAAACTGCACAATTTGCAGGTAGAAAACTACAGAAAATGTCGCGCCCCCCGTGGGCGCGTGGATTGAAACGTTTCATGATGATTCCCCGTTGCAAGTACGTTAGTCGCGCCCCCCGTGGGCGCGTGGATTGAAACAGCAATAACCCTAATATTCCATCACAGGATGTCGCGCCCCCCGTGGGCGCGTGGATTGAAACTTGCAAACGGAAAGCACATACGACTATTCGCAAGTCGCGCCCCCCGTGGGCGCGTGGATTGAAACATCCCGTTTACCTTCCACGACCTAAAAAAACGCGTCGCGCCCCCCGTGGGCGCGTGGATTGAAACAACAACGACGCCCAAAAGCCCGGCATCAAGCTGTCGCGCCCCCCGTGGGCGCGTGGATTGAAACCGCTAGGCATTTTGCGCAGGGTTTTACATTAAGGTCGCGCCCCCCGTGGGCGCGTGGATTGAAACTTTTCAAAGACAAAGGAAAAGAACATGGTATTTGTCGCGCCCCCCGTGGGCGCGTGGATTGAAACCTCCCTGCCGTTAAAGGCCTCCCACTCCATGAGTCGCGCCCCCCGTGGGCGCGTGGATTGAAACATCTGGGTTAGCCCAATCTTTCCCCGCATAATGTCGCGCCCCCCGTGGGCGCGTGGATTGAAACAGCGTAACCGTTAGGCCAGACACCGCCGAAAGAGTCGCGCCCCCCGTGGGCGCGTGGATTGAAACTCCAAGCAATGGTTTTAATACCGCAAAACAAAGTCGCGCCCCCCGTGGGCGCGTGGATTGAAACTATAAAGGCGTTAAAACCACAGACGCCGACAAAGGTCGCGCCCCCCGTGGGCGCGTGGATTGAAACTACGCAACCGATCCTGACGGCATCGGCGCATACGTCGCGCCCCCCGTGGGCGCGTGGATTGAAACATAACAGCCTCGCCTTGGCCTGCACCAGCCCCAGTCGCGCCCCCCGTGGGCGCGTGGATTGAAACGTCAACACCAGGCAAGAGCCAACCCCGGACAAGGTCGCGCCCCCCGTGGGCGCGTGGATTGAAACAACGAATCGGGAAAGCCCCGAACCGGACACCGCGTCGCGCCCCCCGTGGGCGCGTGGATTGAAACTTTTTTGGGGTTGGGTTAGTGTATGGGCTTAAGGTCGCGCCCCCCGTGGGCGCGTGGATTGAAACGCTGTTATGTATCCCGCCCAATGCGGCAACATAGTCGCGCCCCCCGTGGGCGCGTGGATTGAAACGTAAAGAGGACGATGATTTAGGTAGGGTATGTCGCGCCCCCCGTGGGCGCGTGGATTGAAACGGCATGGCTACACGCAATAAAAGAGGGCTTACCGTCGCGCCCCCCGTGGGCGCGTGGATTGAAACGCACAGCTTCTTGTTTAGTCATGAATATAGTAGTCGCGCCCCCGTGGGCGCGTGGATTGAAACAGCGTTGACTTGTTGCTGCCAAAAGACAATGCCGTCGCGCCCCCCGTGGGCGCGTGGATTGAAACTCGCCAAGGGCAAAAGAACACCCCGTTATGGCGGTCGCGCCCCCCGTGGGCGTGTGGATTGAAACGGCTTCATACCCTCACATTCAACAACATAATCCATGCTGTAGCCCTAAAAGCAGCTTATGCGTATCAAACAAGTAAAGTATTGACATTTTCCATATTTCAAATATTATAGAAATATGGAAAATAAAACAGCCGTTACTATCCTTTCTGCCTTGGCGCAAGATTCCAGGCTTACGATTTTTCGCACCTTAGTCCAAGCCGGACCTGATGGGATGGCTGCCGGAAAGATCAGTGAGACAACAGGCATCCCTCCCTCTTCATTGTCATTCCACCTCAAGGAAATGGCTTATGCGGGTTTGGTAAATTCCCGCCAGGAAAGCCGCTATATCTACTATTCGGCCAATTTTAAAGTGATGAATGAACTGTTAGCCTTTCTCACTGAAAATTGCTGTGCCGGTGTACCTTGCGGTGTGGAAACACCGTGTTGCGAAGAAGACGCTTAACCTTTTTATCCATAACAGGAAATTCACTCCCATGAAACGCTTCCATGTCCATATATCGGTAAATAACCTTTCTGAAAGTATCGGTTTCTACTCGGCGCTATTTGGGTCTGAGCCGAATATAACGAAACCTGATTATGCCAAGTGGATGTTGGATGATCCATTTATTAATTTCGCGATTTCAGAGCGCGGCGCTAAAGCAGGGTTAGACCATCTGGGCTTCCAGGTAGATTCGGACGTTGAACTCGAGTCACTTAACCATCAGTTTACCCAAGCTGACTTGCCGGTCGAAGAACAAAAGGGGGCGGTTTGCTGTTACAGCGAAAGCAATAAATACTGGACGGTTGATCCTCAGGGCATTGCTTGGGAAACCTTCCACTCGCTCGCATCTATCCCCCTGTTTGGCGAAGACACCCCGATTCCAGTTAAAAAAGCCGAGTCGGCCTGTTGCCCTTCTTCAGGAAACCAATGCCGATGAATGAACGCCTCTCTAATGTCCTGTTTTTGTGTACCGGCAATTCCGCACGCAGCATCATGGTCGAAGGCATATTGGGCAAACTCGGTGCAGGTCGTTTTCGCGCCTATAGTGCAGGCAGCCACCCCACTGGCAAAGTCAATCCTTTCGCATTGGAAAAACTACATCAGGAAGGCATTTCGCTGCCTGATGCACGCAGTAAAAGTTGGGACGAATTCGCTCAACCGAGTTCACCTGCCTTGGATTTTGTGATTACTGTCTGTGACAACGCGGCAGGCGAAGTTTGTCCAGCTTGGCCGGGACAGCCAATTACGGCTCATTGGGGGGTATTCGATCCGGCAGCGGTTAGCGGCGACGAGAAGCATATAGCCTTTGCCAAAGCTTTCGCTATCCTGGAACGACGTATTTCGATATTCACAAGCTTACGATTAGAAAACCTGGAATCAATGGCATTAGAAAAACACGTTAGGGACATCGGAAATGAAGGCGAGTAAAAAATATGTGGTTTATAGCCCCATAAAGCACATCCCATTCTTTGAAAGCTTAAATTTATTGCCCAAGCCATTTATAAATTAACTAAGAAATTGGAATACCAGTACCTGTAAGGCGGCTTCCTTTTTCTAAATTACCTTAAACGGACCCATTAAACATGAAAGTATTGTTTCTTTGCACCGGCAATTCTTGCCGTTCAATCCTTGGCGAAGCCACCTTCAACCATCTCGCCCCGGCAGGTTGGGAAGCTATGAGCGCAGGCAGCAAACCGATCGGCAAAGTCCACCCGCGTTCCTTGGCACTGTTGAATAACGAAGGCATCTCAACCGAAGGCTATTACAGCAAATCCTGGAATGACCTTTCCGCCACACCCGATATTGTCCTAAGCGTGTGCGGCAACGCCGCCAATGAAACATGTCCAGTCTATTTGGGTTCGGCCATACGCAGCCATTGGGGTGTCGAAGACCCGGCGCATGTCGAAGGCACCGAAGAAGAAATCAACGCTTCCTTCATGAAAGCCTACCGCATCCTTCGCCACCGTATTGAGCAATTCCTGGCATTGCCGCTTGATGAATTACAGCATGACCGTGACCGCTTGAAAGCAGAACTGGATCGTATCGGCAATTTATCGCCGTCATTTAACTAGGAAAACCTTATCACCACTATCCAAGTATTTGCCCCGCCTTATGGTGTAGCACTGGCGTTTGTGGCGTCGATGGCGACCAAAAATTGGTCGGCTTTTCCGTTGGTGTTGGTTGGGCTAAACAAATCATCGCTCACATCGGGCGCTAGAGATTAGCAAACAAACACTTAGAAAACTAACCGTGGACCGTAACAATCACCGAGTTAAAACCAAAGGCGCAAACTACGATTAATTGGAGTAATCCCATGAACCAACCGACTTGTCCCCCGTGCTCACAATCCGGCTTATCCTTCCTTGACCGCTTCCTGACTTTGTGGATTTTTGTCGCAATGGCTATCGGCGTTAGTATCGGCTTTTTCTTTCCGGTCGAGGTCAACGCAATCAATACGGCTGTTTCGGTGGGGACGACCAATATCCCGATTGCCGTCGGTTTGATATTGATGATGTACCCGCCGCTCGCCAAAGTCCATTACGAGGAACTGGGCGATGTATTTAGTAACTGGAAGGTATTAATTCTTTCGCTAGTCCAAAACTGGATTATCGGCCCGGTGTTAATGTTCGCCTTGGCGATTACCTTTTTGGGCGACTACCCGGAATACATGACCGGGCTGATACTGATCGGCTTGGCCCGCTGCATTGCGATGGTGATTGTCTGGAACGAATTGGCGAAAGGCGATAACGACTATGCGGCGGGCTTGGTCGCTTTTAATAGCGTATTCCAGGTGTTGTTTTACAGTGTTTACGCTTGGGTTTTTATTACTGTACTGCCTCCCTTGTTTGGGATGCAAGGCAGCCTGGTAGCGATTACCATTGGTGAGATTGCGAAAAGTGTCTTCATTTATTTGGGCATCCCGTTTATTGCGGGCTTCCTGACCCGTTTCGTGTTAATTCGTGCAAAGGGCAAAGTCTGGTACCAACAGCATTTCATACCGAAAATCAGCCCGCTCACCCTCATTGCCTTGTTGTTCACCATCGTCGTAATGTTTTCGCTCAAAGGCGATTTAATAGTGCAACTGCCCTTAGATGTCGTGCGGATCGCCATCCCGCTGTTGATCTATTTCGTGGTGATGTTTTTATTGAGTTATGCGATGGGTAAAGCGATTGGCGCCGATTATGCCAAGACCACCACTTTGGCCTTTACTGCCGCCAGTAACAATTTCGAGTTGGCGATTGCGGTTGCCGTGGCTGTTTTCGGTATCAATAGCGGGGCGGCTTTTGCGGCGGTGATCGGCCCATTGATCGAAGTGCCGGTTATGGTCGCTTTGGTGAATGTGGCTTTTTACTTCCAGAAGCAAGGATTCCCTGCTGAAGGTTTGGAAGCTAAGGCCGAAATAATGAAATAAGTTACATGGCTATATACTAAAGTACAAGTTAGTTAAAACAAGTTGTTATTTTTGCTAAATTTTGACTTAGGTTGCCACGCTTAAGTCCTTCGACAAGCTCAGGACGAACGGTAAGGGCTTGATTCCGTTCGTCCTGAGTTTGTCGAACCATGAACGGAATCAACTTGTTCAGACTTTCCTTAAATAAGGAATAGTCTAACCTGTAGCATGTTAATAGCCATGATAAGTTATTGATTCGGCTTTTTAATGTCTGAATCGTTCGTACTGAGCCTGTCGAAGCACATACCGCCTTTCGACAGGCTCAGTACCCAATGGGCACAATGGCGAACGGAAACTTAATACTTCACAAGGCCGAATCCATAGCGCCACATAGTTTCATGGTCCTAAGCCGGTTTACGGGCGGCGAACGATGAAATCCTAAGAAAGGTCGTTCAGTCAATTCCAGTCTTGCATACACTTACTTTGAGTGTATGACTAAAAATTCTGTTGCGGCTTCCGCTGCAAGGGGTTTGGCAAAAAGGTAACCCTGCCCATACTTACAGCCCCAGGCTTTAAGTTGGTCAAGTTGCTTAGTACTTTCAATGCCTTCGGCAATTACAACCTTGCCCATTTCGCTCGCCATCAATAGGATAGTCCGCACCAGTACGCCGTTTTCGCTGGCTGCGTCAGCCAGCGGGTGTACAAAGCTTCGGTCAATCTTGAGCGCATCAATCGGGGAATGTTGCAGCTTGTTTAAGGAAGAGTACCCGGTGCCGAAATCGTCTATATGCAATTGTATGCCGAGGGCGTCCAAATCCGCCAAAATACGGGCCGTTGTTTCGTAATCGGCGATTACTTCTTCGGTAATCTCCAGGCATAATTGTCGTGCTTCCAGGTCGCTCTGCGCCAAAACCGAGGCCACTTGTTCAACCAGGTCGGGCTGAAAAAATTGCTTGTGGGAAAGGTTGACGGCGATTGTCATCAAATCGTCACTCTGTGGCTGCCATTCCTTTAATTGCCGACAAGCCTCATGGAGCACCCACTTTCCGACACGGACAAGAAGGCCGGTCTCTTCCATCTGTGCCAAAAATTCTTCCGGCGGGATAAGGCCGAGTTCAGGATGCCGCCAGCGAAGCAGCGCCTCAAAGCCATGTACCCGGCCGTCAGTAATTGTCACGATAGGTTGATAGTAGATGCAAAATTCTTCGCGCTCAATGGCGCGGCGCAGATCTGTTTCTAATTGCAGGAGCTTTGTAGCGCGTTCGTGGAGATCGGTGTCAAACACAATGAAACGTCCCCGGCCCATTTCCTTGGCCTTATACAGCGCCGCGTCCGCGTCGCGCAACATCGCCTCAGGCTGTTTATAAGACGTATTGAAGGCGATGCCGATGCTGGCCGCCGTAAAAACTTCCTGGCCGTTAATATTGATCGCCGAGGCCATATTTTTCTGGATGCGCTCGGCCACATGCAGCGCATCCCGCATGTCGTCAATACCGTTTACAAGTATGGCGTATTCGTCACCGCCCAACCGGGCAAGCGTGTCATCGGAACGCAAACCGTGACCTAGCCGCTTGGCTATCTCAATCAAAAGCTTATCACCAAAAAGATGCCCCAGGCTGTCATTGATCATCTTGAAGCGGTCGAGGTCGATAAAAAGTACAGCAAAACAATAATCCTCATGCCTACGGCTATATTCGAAAGCAATATTGAGACGGTCGGTAAAATGCGTCCGATTCGGTAGCCCGGTCAAAGGGTCATGCATGGCGAGATGACGTAACTGTTGTTCGACCTGCTTACGGGCTGTGATGTCCCGGAAAATAATAACAACGCCAGTGATGGCTCCCTCATCGTTGCGGATGGGGGCGGCACTGTCGTTTATAGGAATATCCTGGCCTGTACGCGTGACCAGCACGGTATCTTGCTCTATTTCGATAACCATTTCATCGCGTAACACACGTGTGACGAGGCTCTCTACCCGGATGTGGGATGTCTCATGGACCAGGTGCAATATTTCTTCAAACGGTCGCCCCAGCGCCTCCGACAACATCCACCCCGATAGTGCTTCGGCCATATGGTTCATAAAGGTGATCGTTCCCTGTGTATCGGTGGCGATAACGCCATCGCCGATGCTCTTGAGGGTAGTGGCCAACCAACGTTCCATTTGCTTGAGCTTGCTTTCGACGGAATGCCGGTACAGGGCGATGTCGACCGCAATTTCCAATTCACGTTCTTCAAAGGGCTTGAGTATATAACCGTAGGGTTCGGTAATACGCGCACGGCGCAACGTGGCTTCATCCGAATGGGCCGTCAGATAAACGACCGGCAGGTCGTAGCACCGGCGGATTTCGTCGGCGGCGGTAATGCCGTCAATCGCGCCGCTTAAGTGAATGTCCATTAAAACCAAATCAGGCTGGATAGCCGTTACTTGCTCTAGCGCGTCCTCGCCGGAGACAGCAAAAGCCGGGACATCGTATCCTAGCTGGATTAAAGTCCGCTGAATGTCTTGTGCAATAATGACTTCATCCTCGACAACTAAAATGCACGCTTTATACATAATTATCCTTATTTTTCGGCTTAATAAACATAAAAAATATACTGGCCAGGCGATGATTGCGTTGTGAAGGACAGTTTGGCTCCAATTGCAGGAACATTAAGAAATCACCTAATATCCGCATTCTTTTTGTGGTCCTTCTTCGGAATGAAAATTGAAAAAACGGCGCCGGGGCAACACTGTACCGACAAGCGGCCATGCAATTGAAGGATAAATGAATTCACCAAGTGCAATCCCATTGACAAAGGATGTTCAATATCCACCTCGCCCTTTATGCCTTGCCCGTTGTCGCCCACTTCCAACATCAAGCCGCCGTTTTCGCCGGGGTTCAACTTCACCCACAGCTCGGCGACCGATTCGACCCCGATATCTGTAAATGCGTGTTTGAAACTGTTTGATACCAGCTCGCTGATAATCAAGCCGAGCGGTATAGCCTGGTCAATGTCCAGTGTAATGGGTGGAATATCGATATTGACCGAAACGTTATAACTTGCCTGCGCATTGGAACGGCGTAAATAACTGACAAGGTTATCGATGTAATCCTTTACATTGATGCTAGCCAATTCGCTGGACCGGTATAACTGCTCGTGCACCAACGCCATCGAACGTATACGGCGCTGGCTATCCAAAAATAAATCGCGTGCGGCGGGGTCAGACAATGTTCCGGCTTGCAGGCGCAACAGGCTGGCGATCACCTGTAGGTTGTTCTTGACCCGATGGTGTATTTCCTTCAACAAGACTTCTTTCTCTTGCAGCGAAGCCGTAATATGCTCCTCGTTCCGTTTTTGTTCGGTAACGTCGCGCACTATGGCATAAACCGTGTTGTCGAAAGCCGGTTGCATCGTCCACCCGAGCCATTTATAGGAACCGTCTTTACAACGGTAGCGATTCTCAAAACGGAGTATCGAAATGCCCTGGGCGAGATTCATCATTTCCGACTTCATGGAAGCCCTATCGTCCGGATGGACGAAATCCAGGATCGGCCTACGCATTAACTCCGAAGAGGTATAACCCAGCGTGGTTTCGAAGGAAGGGTTCAAGCGGTGGAAATACCCATCGCTGCCCATGATGGCGATCATGTCTACCGACATGGTAAAAAAGCGCTCAACTTCCGCTTCGGCACGCCTACGTTCGGTCAACTCGCTTTTCAAAAGCTCATTGGCGACTTCAAGTTCCTGGGTGCGTATGGCAACCCTTTGTTCCAGTTGTGCATTGAGTGTCAGGATTTGCTCTTCGGCCTGCTTCCGTTCGGTAATATCGTGGGTCACTTTGGCAAAACCCCGCAATTGTCCGGTAGAGTCCCGCAAAGCGGTTAGAATAACGCCGGCCCAGTAACGAGTGCCGTCCTTCCTAACCCGTAAACTGTTTTCTTCAAACCTGCCATATTTATTCGCGGAATCGAGTTCATGCTCGGGTTTGTGCGCCTTGATGTCTTCTTCGGTATAAAAACGCGAAAAATGCTGGCCGATGATTTCGCTGGCTTCGTAGCCGTTGATCCGTTTCGCACCGACATTCCAACTGACAACCCGTCCTTCGGGATCCAACATAATAATCGCATAGTCCTGGACGCCTTCAACCAACAGACGAAGCCGCTCTTCGCTTTCGCGCCATTCCGCTTCGGCGCGCTTGCGCTTTGTAATGTCGACGATAGCCGTCAACACAAACGAGCCTTCAGGAGCTGTTAACGGGCTAATACCGATCTCGACAGGAAAAACCTCGCCATTCTTACGCAGGGCGAAAAGGTCCCGTTCGCTTCCCATTAGGCGTGCTTCCGGGGTTTTGGCATAGGCGTTGCGCTTCGATGGATGTTTGCCGCGAAATTTTTCGGGTATTAAAATTTCAATCGGTTGGTTGAGCAATTCGTTCCGTCCAAAGCCGAACATGGACTCTGTCTGGGAATTAACCAGCACAATATTGCCTTCGCCATCGACCATTATCATGGCTGTCGGAGCGCATTCAATGATCGCTGTTAAACGTGCTTCGTACAGCTTGCGTTCGTGAATGTTACTGCTGACGGTGGCCCAGCCGGTGGTTACCCCACTCGTATCGCGAAGGCTGAAAACCTTAAAGAGCATCCATATCGCGTCACCGGTCTGGAAATGCCGGAACCGTATTTCGATCTCGGCGTGGCCTTCGCGCATCAACTTTGGAAAAAACTCATTGTTGATGAACAACTGGTCTTCTGGAAAGAAGAAATCCCGGATCCTGACCGCGCAAGCGGTGGCAAGGTCTACGAGACCGACTAGGCGCAGGCCGGCTGGATTCAAATAAGTTGGGATAAAATCAATATCACACATACCGATGAATTCGTCGCTGGCTTCGGCAAGAGCGACAAACCTGTTGCGGTCTTCCTCGGTTCGCTTGCGATCTGTTATATCGATGAGGGTAATCAGCAGCATCCTATCTTCATGGGTTGTAAGAGGCGTTAGGTCCATCTGGAGCAAGAACTCCGAGCCGTCTTGCCTTACGCCGGAAAGTTCGTGCCCAGTACCCGACGCGCATGCCCCTAGGATGTCGGCGCATAAGCCCGAAAACCATGGCCTTCGATCTTTTAACCTTGGCATGATTCGTGTTTCGACATGAAGGCCAGCCAACTGGCCGCTTGCAAAGCCAAACAACATCTCGGACTGAGGGTTTGCCAGCCTGATTCTGCCATCAAGGTCGACCATCAGTACGCCTGTTGGTAAGGTATTGAAGAGCAAGCGAAAGCGCTCCTCGCTTTCACGTACGGCGGAAAAGGCTGTGTCGCGCTCGACATCGGCCTGGTTCAGCAAATTTGCCGTCCAATATATCAGGATGCTAAATGCCAAAATATGCAAGGTTGCAGAGAGCGCCCAGCCAAAATCGACGCCATATAATCCAGCACGCAGGGCCGACAATTGCAGCCAACCGACCGCGAACGGAAATAAGATAGCCGTCGGCAGCAGCCGTCGCGCCATGACGCTGCCTGAAAGATGGGAAGTTAGCCTGGACAGGAAAGGGTCGGGGCGGGCGGACAAAAGCCCCAATGCCAAAATAAATAGTGACAGCGCGGTATGAAGGGCAATCGATGAATACGGCGCGATCCGATAAAGGGTCGAGACGCCGTAAGCATAGCCAACCAGGGCGAGCAAGCAGACTAACAAGATAGGCAAAGCCAGGGCTGACCTAAGCCAGAGTATTTTGGCATCCAACGCCAGCAACGCCATTCCCGCCAGCATTAAACAGAAGGCCGTACTAGGCGCTGGTCGACCCGGATACAAACCGCCCTCTGCCATTACAGACGAATGGAACAGGATCTTATCAATACCTAAGTCTAGGGACGCACTATTTTCAAGCAGGACAATCCCGCCGATTAATAGGGTCAGCCCGGCGCAGAAATGTCCGAAACGTTGTTGCCGTTCGACGGCAACTTCAGTCCGTAAAAACCATAGCGCCAAGCTTGCCGATAGGAGGCCGGTTGCCGTCAGGGGTTTCATGGAGACTAACCCTGGAGCGACGCTTTTAAGGGCAACCACATCGAAAGCCCACCCGCACAACACCAGGATAGCTACCAGTATTACGGTGACGGCAGCAGTAACCGTAAATCCTTTTAATTCCGACCTGAATTGAAATTCCGAATAGTTGCTGGCCTTCCTCATGATTTTTATTATTGTTTTAACTGTAAGAAATTCTAGCCTTGTTTACAGTATTTTGGAGAATATTGTAAATTAACTTACCTAAAAACGCCCGACTAACGATCTGGATTGTAAGGAAATCAGGCAACTATACCCAATCCGGCGCGGGAAAGTGACCGTCCTGCCAGGATATTTTAGTGCCACAAAGCCGACAGCCTATGACACCCTCATACAGGCACGGGTGCAAGCGTTTGTGCCCAGCAACAGCACCGCGCAAGGTTTCTAGACGCTCCACTACGCCCTGAAACGGCTTGCGAGAGCCGGATAAGCCATCCAGAGGCGCTTGAAGCGTGAGGCTAGGCGATACAATAAGCCTTATCTTTGCGAGTTGGCTCATTTCTACACCAAACGCCTAATAATTTCTAAGAAACTGGTTGGTTAAAAATCATGCTATGGTTTTGATGTGTGGGGCTTTTGGAAGCCGTGATACGCGTCATGCCGTCAGGGAATGACGGTATCCAGTTGGCATGGAAGCCATCCTTGGCTTCTGGATTCCGGCAAACGGCGAAAGTTCCTACTTTCTTGCCGCACTTCCACCATCCTTGGTAGTCGTCCAGGCCGGAATGACGGGGGTATGAACAATTATCACACTGATATTTAAACCATTAATTTTTTAATTTAACCCGTTCTCAAAAGAATGTTACAACATCCATTTGGTTTTTAACCAAACAGTCTCTTAGATAGTTAGCTTACCTAAAGTCCCTGTGCCGCATATATATCCTTGTCTTATTGATTCGGCCTTGTGAAGTTTTAACTTCCGTTCGCCCTTGTGCCCTTTGGGTATTGAACCTGTCGAAAGGCTTATGTGCTTCGACTCGCGCAGCACGAACGGTTCAGACATTAAAAGGCCGAATCAATAGGCACAAAAAAGCCCCAGTCAAGGGGCAGATGATTTAGGAGGCGGCGTGGTTAGTGGCTTGGGCTGCCGAACAGGGATTGATGGCTAGGGCAAGCCGGTCCAGTAACCATACCGTTGTATTAAGACTAGCCCAGGCATGGGCGCTATTTTGCGACGCAGTTCGCAATTTTGTAGTGTACGAAGAGAGACATTAAGTTTTCTGGCCGCGCATTTATTTGAGTGTTATGCTCCAGGCACGAAAAAAGCCGTATGTTGGGTGCAAGTGTTGTCTCCCGTAGCCCTGGTGTTTAGATTATGGCCTCTACAGCACCCGGTAAATGCCCGTTTTCGGAAATCAAAGTCCGCATATTCTAGAGATAAAGCGCCAATTACCGACCTTTTTATTTAAATGTAAAATTTAAGATGTCACTCGTTACTGAAGCTTTCCGGGAGAAAAATCAATGAAAGCCATGGTACTGAACAGGCTGCATAACCTTAAAGAAGATAAAACCCCTCTGGAAAACACCGAAATGCCTGTCCCGATTCCTGGTGAGCACGACATCCTGCTCAAAATTTCTAGCTGCGGAGTTTGCCACACAGAACTTGATGAAATTGAAGGCAGGACGCCACCCCCGCGATTTCCTGTCATTCCTGGGCACCAAGTGATCGGCAGGGTTGAATCCATGGGCAAGCAAGTCAATGGCGTTAAAGTCGGCGACCGGATGGGTGTTGCCTGGATATTTTCTGCTTGCGGGCACTGTAAATTCTGTTTGGCGGGCAATGAGAACCTGTGCCCTGAATTCCTGGCAACCGGTCGTGATGCCAACGGCGGTTATGCACAGTATATGACGGTTCCCCGAAAATTCGCTTACGCCATCCCGGAGATATTTTCCGATGTAGAAGCTACGCCATTGCTTTGCGCCGGGGCAATCGGTTATCGGTCATTACGCCTGACGGGGCTTAAAGACGGGCAACGGCTAGGGTTGACAGGTTTTGGCGCATCTGGGCACTTGGTATTGAAAATGGTGAAACATAAGTTTCCGCATACCGAAATTTTTGTATCCGCAAGAAGCGTCGAGGAAAGGCGGTTTGCCCTCGAATTGGGTGCGGTATGGGTTGGTGATATCAAGGAATCCACACCCCATAAACTTGACTGCATTATCGACACCACGCCCGCTTGGCGACCCATCGTCGAGGCCTTGGCTAACCTGGAATCCGGAGGCAGGTTGGTAATTAATGCAATCCGTAAGGAAGACGACAAGAACAGCCTCTTGGATTTAGATTATCCTCGGCATCTTTGGCTAGAGAAAGAAATCAAGAGCGTCGCCAACATTACCCAAGCCGATGTCACCGAATTTTTGGGCTTGGCGGTGGAAATGGAGCTAAAGCCAGAAATCCAAGTATTTGCCTTGGAACAAGCAAATGAAGCCTTAATTTCATTGAAATACGGAAATATTCGTGGCGCCAAAGTCTTGAAAATTGGTTGATTATCTCGTTATGTATATCCTTATAAAATCAAGTTTTTATAAAGTCATATCGCCCCCGCTAAGCGGGGGGCTTGACGGCTGTTAGCAGTCCCAAGGACTGCCATTGTTAAGTTTGGGCGGTTACCTAGAAGCACCGTCATCGCCAGAACCATCACCTTCTAATTGCTCCTGGTTTTGGATATAGCCCCGGATTTGCGCCTCTTCAAACCCCACCGTAGAAACCGCATAACCCCGCGCCCAGAAGCCCTCACCATTGAAGTTCTTCTTCCTGCCGGAAAACTGCCGCGCCACCGCTATCGCACTTTTCCCTTTCAGGTAGCCAATCACTTCCGACACGGCGTACTTCGGCGGGATTTGGATCAGCATGTGGACATGATCCTGCACCATGTGCCCTTCCAATATCTTGCTCCGCCGCTGCCCCGCCAACTCATGGAACACCGGGTCCAAAAATTTCCGTATCTTCCCGTACAAGACCCTTTTCCTGTATTTGGGTACAAATACAACGCGACATTTGCAGTCCCATCTCGAATGACTTAAGCTTTCATATGACATGTAATTATCTCCTTTCGTTGTTCAGGCCGCCAAGCCCGGGAGATAATTTTCATGTCCTTTAATACTGAATCTAAAGGCAAAGCCTTGATAGTCGCACTGGTCAAACCAGTGGCTTACCTTTCAAAGAGTTAGCCTCAGTTCGGGTTAAGAGTTGGTAAAAAAGGCAAACGATCAGCGTCACGTAAAT
>CAYSYU010000033.1:0-37021 GCA_964435245.1 uncultured Methylomagnum sp. | reverse complement strand
CCGGTACGGTTATGGACTGCGACCCTGTAGCCGTGGTCGTCCATGTTGAGCACCAGGTTTTGCCCCATCACCGCCAATCCGATTAATCCGATGTCTGCTTTCATTGTTTCTATTCCGAAGATAAATACTGTAAAAGATGACTTATAGTAGCACGGTTCGCAATTGTTCTGAACCCGAGGCAATGTCTGTGTGATAAGCGATAAGACGATAAGAAAAATTATTTATTGAATTAATGATCTATATCAAGTTCCAATAAATGAAGTGTGTAAGAATAACCTTACCCTTTAAGGGCAAATTTCTTTTTATCAATTTATGGCTGGTAAAGAAGGATAATGCAATTTAATCGCTTTACCGTTATAAAGGATAAAAAATGAAAAAAGTAATCATGATTACCGCGCTTTTTACTGTTTTGCCTGCGCTGGCCACTGCCGAAATGAAAATGCAAAACAGCAACCCTTCGCCAGCACCTGTGGCTGAACCCACACTGCATCACATGCAAAACCGCGACCCCTCGCCAGAACCGGAAGCCGCACCGGCAACTGCTCCCGAGCACGTTATGCAAAACAGTAACCCTTCACCAGCGGAAGTACCGGCACACGTTATGAAGAACAGCAATCCCAAGAAGTTCGTAAGCTCAAATGCCGAATCGTTGGAAGAAAAACATTCCGGAATATACTCGAAATAAGTAAGAAATAAAAATTGTATCCTGATTGTTTGGTGCCAAATACTGGATGGTCAATATCGAATACAACTAAAGGGGCTTGTTAGCCCCTTTGATTTTTTAACACGTCTTAAGCCGGTGTGAAAGTTGAAAAAATCAGCTTATTGATTTGGCCTTTTGAAGTTTTAACTTCCGTTCGCCTTGAATCTGTCGAAAGGCTTATGTGCTTCGACTCGCTCAGCACGAACGGTTCAAACATTAAATGGCCGAATCAATAGTTAAAGCTATAACGTTATTTCGGAACTATTTATCGTTTGTAAAGACGCTAATGAATAAGGTTAAGGTCCTAATTACTTGGAAAGGTAAGTGTAAGACCTTAACCCTGCCAACAGTTCCAGTTCGTAATCCTGTCTTTCCCCGTCACTCAGCCCGCTGTTGGCCAGTTTTTTCCGGTAAGCGGTTTTCAGGTCTTCGCTGCTGATATGGACATAATCCAGCAGGTCGCTGACGTGTTCGCCTTCTTGTAAATCATAAAAATGATAGCCGCTATCGTCGAGTTCTATGTTGATGGAATGGGTGTCGCCAAACAAATTGTGCATGTCGCCGAGTATTTCCTGGTAAGCGCCCACCATGAAAAAACCAATAAGATAAGGTTTTCCTGGGCCAATTTCATGTACAGGTAGGGTTTTTTCTATGTTTTGGCCGTCGATGTATTGGTCGATACGGCCATCGGAATCACAGGTTAAGTCCTGGATGACGGCACGACGTGTTGGTTGCTCGTCTAACCGGTGTATGGGCATGATGGGGAATACCTGGTCGATACCCCAAATATCCGGCATGGACTGGAACAATGAGAAGTTACAGAAAACTTTATCCGCCAATTTTTCGTTTAATTCTTTTAGGATGGCCGCTTCGTTCTGGTTATTCGGGTTGAGCAGGCTTGTAATTTGTTGGCATCTTAAGGAATATTCATTTTCTATGGCTGCCAAGTCGTTGATACTCAGTTTGCCTTGGACGAATTGTTCCTGCGCATCCTTAAAGTTAAATTGCGTGTCGTGATAAATTTCAACCAGGTTTGCATCCCTGGATAACGGGCTTAATATTGAAGGGTCACTGTAAACGGATTCTATATCGGTAACGTCGGTGATAAGTACCGCGTGATGGGCGGTGATTGCACGACCGGATTCGGTAACGATGTCGGGTTGCGGCAAGTGTTTTTCAGTGCAAATATCGGCGAAACTGCGGACGATGTTTTGCGCGTACTCATCTAGAGTGTAATTCATGGAGGATTCACGCCGCGACCGGCTGCCGTCATAATCGACACCTAAACCGCCGCCCACATCGACAATTTTAATGGGTGCGCCTAACCGGTGCAATTCGCCATAAAACTGCCCTGCTTCTTTGAGCGCAGTCTTGATGTCATGGATGTTGGCGATTTGCGATCCCATATGGAAATGCATTAATTGCAAGCATTCCAGCAGATCAGCCTGTTTTAAGCGGTCTATCAAATGCAGGACTTCGTTGGCATGGAGGCCGAATTTAGATTTTTCGCCGCCACTGTTTTGCCATTTGCCGGTACTGATGCTGGAAAGCCTGACACGGACGCCGACACAAGGCCTTATGCCCAAGCTTGCGGCTTCTTTGATAATCAAGTCAAGCTCAATTGGCTTTTCAATCACCAGGTAAAGCTGCAAGCCGAGCTTTTGGCCAATCAGGGCCAGCCGGATATAAGCCCTGTCTTTATAGCCGTTACACACTACAATACCGCCCTGCTTAGATAAGGCCATAACGGCCAATAGCTCAGGCTTACTCCCGGCCTCCAGGCCTATGTTGTCGGATGCCAAAATTCCCTCAACTACTTTGCCTTGTTGATTGACCTTGATGGGATAGACTGGCGTGTATTTGCCTTGATAGTTTTGGTTGGCGTAAGCTTTTTGGAACGCTTGGTTCAAGCGGTAAACCCGGTCTTGCAAGATATCGGTAAAACGCACAAGCACCGGAAATGAAAGCTTCCTTTCCTCTAATAATGATTGCGCGATCTCAAACAAATCTAGCTCGACATCCAATTTGGAATCGGGTTTAACCGAAACATTCCCCTTTTCGTTGATGGAAAAATAACTGTCGCCCCAAAAGTTGATGGCGTAGGTTTGTATGGATTGGAGAATAGTCCAGGCGTTAGTCTTTTGTGTGTCCAAAATGAAACTCCGTGTGCTGTAAGTGCCTCATGCTATTATAATGGCTTTATTTGCAAGGGCTTTAAAAATGAATCCATCAGAATGGTTTACCGAAGAACACGCGGGTGTCGGCTCGGCATTTTCATTGAAAATCAAGCGTAAACTGCACGAAGAACAATCGCCATTCCAGCACCATGAAATTTACGAAACCGAGGCTTTCGGCAACCTGATGGTGCTAGATGGCTGCACCATGGTCTCAACCAGGGATAACTTCCTCTACCATGAAATGATGAGCCATCCGGCCTTATTTACCCACCCTAACCCAAAAAAAGTCTGGATCATCGGCGGCGGCGACTGCGGCACATTGCGGGAAGTGTTGAAGCACCCATCGGTTGAAGAAGCCGTACAGATCGACATCGACGAGCGCGTCACCCGCCTTGCCGAGATTTACTTTCCCGAATTGTGCGAATCCAACAACGATCCCAGGGCGGATTTGAAGTTTATCGACGGCATTAAGTGGATTAAGGGTGCTGCACCTAATTCGGTGGACATCATTATCGTCGACAGCACCGATCCGGTGGGACCTGCCGAAGGCCTGTTTAACGAAGCGTTTTATCGGGGTTGCTTGGCTTGTTTAAGCGATAACGGCCTACTGGTGCAACAAAGCGAATCGCCCTTGCTGCATTTGGAGCTCATAAAAGACATGCGTCATGGCATGTCCGAGGCAGGCTTTACCTCCCTGCAAACTTTGTATTTCCCGCAATGTATCTATCCTTCGGGCTGGTGGAGTGCGACATTGGCGAGTAAATCTTTGTTGAATGGGTTCAGGGAACAGGATGCCGCCAATAAGCCCTTTGATACGCTTTATTACAATGTGGACATCCATAAAGGCGCTTTGGCGCAGCCGGAGTTTGTTAAGAAGGCGTTTAGGTAGCGAATCACAAGTTTCCGTCCTGACAGCTTTGCGATATGTTAAGGAGGAAGGCTGATGGTAATTTCCAAAATATCAAAGAATCTAGGGGCTGTTCTCAATCAACCATAAGCTATTGTATATAAATGCTTTTCTTAATCTTGGCTATTTTGTAATGTATTGACATTTATTGGGAAATATCTTAATTGAGAACAGCCCCATAGGTTATGGGTTAAAGTGTTAGAGAGAATATATTTCGGTCTATAGTCGGTTGTTAAATTGGTTGCCTTATTAGCAAGTAGTTACGCGGATTTGCTATCTGTTTAAACTTAATCTTTTTTTGGGGGGGCTGCTATGTCTACATTCAAACAGGCACGACGAGTGCGCAATTATTTTCCGTATGCTTTTTTATTGGTCGCAATGGCGCTTTCCAATTTTGCCAAGGCGGGGCTGCAATATGATGTGATTGATTTGGGTAAATTGTTGCCGCAAAACTCATCAAGTGGTTTCTATTATCTGGATGGCGTTAGTCCTGCCGGGCTAATGGTTGGCCTAGTAAGTGTTTCGAAAGGTAGTAGGTATGACCATGCTTTCGTGCGTGACCAGAGCGGCAAGATCACCGATTTAGGTACCCTGGGCGGGAATTATACTTATGCTGGTGATTATTTTACGGAAGGACTGGGTAACAGTATAAATACTCGTGGTCAAGTAACAGGTCAATCGACAATACCGGGGGATCGGCAATATCATGCATTTGTCACGGAAAGAAATGGAAAAATGATCGATTTAGGTACCCTCGGCGGGGACAACAGTTTGGGTCAAGCTATTAATGATAACGGCCAAGTAGCGGGAGGATCGAATATAAAAGCTGGCGATACTGACACGAGCCATGCTTTTGTCACCAACCGCAGCGGGCAAATGCTCGACCTGGGTACGCTGGGAGGCATCAACAGTAATGGTAATGACCTGAATGCTTCGGGGCAGGTAACCGGGTGGGCTGAAACTGCTGATCGCCATAGACATGCTTTCATCACTAACGGCAGTGGACAACTGATTGATTTGGGAACATTAAACGGGCAAGGGGAAAGCGTTGGAAATGCCATCAATAACCATGGGCAGGTGACGGGTAGATCCTTTTACTCCAGTTCAGCTAATGGTCACACGGTTGAACATGTTTTCATTACCGACAACAATGGCCGTATGATCGACTTGGGTACCTTAGATAAAGAAATCGGGGGCAATCATAGCAGTTTTAGTGCTGGCATTGATATAAACGACTTAGGTCAAGTGATTGGTTACTCCTTAAGCACTAATGGGTTCTATGCGTCTTTTGTTGCCGATAAAAATGAGATGTTGGATATCAATACGCTGTTGTTCCCTAATGCTTTAAACTGGCGTGTGACACGGGTGTCATCGATAGACGACGCAGGTCAAATTTTTGGTTACGGGGAATACGAAATTAAGGAGACTGTCTGTTACAAGGGCGATTATTGTGAGATTGTAACGAACAAACTGGGGACACATGTGTTATTGATACCCCATGCAGTACCCATACCAGCTACGTTTTGGCTATTCGGTGTCGGTTTGCTCGGTTGGCTGGGTTTTGATCGAAGGAAAAAGATGCTTATTAGCCAAGTATTTTTCCTAAAAAGCGTCTTTTAGACGATAAATTCTCTCGAAATATATACATCGCAAACATCTCAACCAGATTTCCGATCCGCCAGTGTGTCAATAAAGCCTATGCGACTTAACCGCAAGACGAATTGAATTGCGCATTTCCTTTTCTCCGCTACCTGTATCTAAATCGCAAGGGTTTGGTAACGAATCGTTAAAAATTGAGACGTGATTAACATACAAAAAGCTTGTCTTGGGTTATCTTTTTCTCGACTTATAAGTTCGGCTTTTTAATTTACGACTATTAGCATAAATACATCTGTTAGCTATATGGCTAGCTAAAATCGAATGTTTTTAGCCATCAAAAGACCGAAATTAACAGTAAGTAGGACGGACGTTGATAATCTAAAAATAAATCGAGGTGTTAACATGAAAACGGATGAACCTTCTTTTTCAGGATTGAAAAAAAAATTACCTACGATCAGTTGCTTTAAGGCATTGGTAGTCGATGATTACCGTCCGGCAAAGCAGTTGTTGGCGGCAAGCCTTTCCACGATACCTCAAATTGGGGAAATTGATTATGCCAGCAGCGGGGAAGAAGCTTTAACAAAAGTTGCCAGAAAGCGGTATGACCTTATTTTTCTCGATGTTTCGATGCCCGGCCTGGACGGGTTTGAAACCTGTACACGCATTCGGGAAATCGCCGGATACGAAATGACGCCCATTGTCATGGTGACGGGCGATAATTCGCCGGGTAACGAGTTCAAAGGGATTGTTTCAGGTTGCACAAGCTATATAACCAAGCCCATCAAACAAGAATTATTCCGAAAACTTAACTTGAAAATGATCTCCTGGTTAGAGGAAAAATAAAAGCGGCTTGGGATCAATTCGCGCACTGTTAAGCGATGTCGGTGTGGTTTTTAAGGCCGGAATAACAAATGAACTTTAACTTGGCGACGTGGCTTCGATGATGAGGTCAAGCGGCTAACAGTATTTGTTTGCTTATCTGGTTTCATCTAATCTGAGCAATGCTTGTGTTATTATTGGCATGAAGTACAGGTTTTTAGGGTTGGGGCTTTCAATAATCAATGAATCTATAGGCATAACATCGGTTGAGTGCAACAAAGCCCCGCCAAATCTAAGCTATTTCTGTTAGGATTCCGAAAATTCTAGCTTGTCAGTACAATCATCAATCACAGTGAGATAACCATGTTCGACAGTAAATCCATCGACGACATCGCCAATCGTTTAGCCAATGTTATTCCTCCCAGCCTTAATCACTTGAAGGAAGATATGGAAAAAAACTTCCATGCTATCCTGCAAAGTGCGTTAGGGCGGCTAGATTTAGTCACTCGGGAAGAATTCGAAGTACAAAAGGCGGTGTTGGCAAAAACCCGCCAGAAATTGGAAGCTATGGAGGAGCGGATTGCCGAGATTGAACAATCGGTGCTTAAGCCGGAAGAGTTATAAGGCGCCGCTTTTTAAGGTTA
Organism: uncultured Methylomagnum sp.; assembly: GCA_964435245.1. Lineage (GTDB taxonomy): Bacteria > Pseudomonadota > Gammaproteobacteria > Methylococcales > Methylomonadaceae > Methyloglobulus. The sequence continues at coordinate 30,172 of CAYSYU010000033.1, read as the reverse complement.
TCTATCTTTGGTTAAGACGGGCAGATAGATAAACAATGGCTTTAGCCGTAGTCTACAGCCGTGGCCGATCTGGGATCGATGCGCCGTTAGTCACGGTAGAAGTCCATGTTGCGAACGGGCTTCCTTCGATGAATATCGTCGGGTTGCCTGAAGCGGCGGTCAAGGAGAGCAAAGACAGGGTACGCGGGGCGTTGTTGAATTCCCGTTTTGAGTTTCCCGCCCAACGCATTACCGTCAACCTTGCGCCCGCCGATTTGCCCAAGGAAGGCGGGCGCTTCGACTTGGCGATTGCGTTGGGTATTTTGGCGGCATCCGGCCAAATACCTGCCGACCAACTCAGCCAATACGAATGTATCGGGGAATTATCCCTGGGCGGCGAGTTACGTCCGGTTAATGGCGTATTGCCTGTTGCTATCCAAATCAAAATCCAACAGCGCAAGCTTATATTGCCGAAAGAGAATCTGGCGGAAGCTGCTTTGGTCCAAGGTATCACACTAGTTCCGGTAACCCATTTGCTGGACTTATGCGCACACTTGGCAGGAAGGCAGCTGATTCAAGTGGAATATTCGCAACCGCTATCGGAACACGCCGAATTCGACCTGGATTTTGCCGATGTCCATGGGCAATTCCATGTCAAACGGGCCTTTGAAATTGCGGCGGCTGGAAACCATAATCTCGTCATGCTTGGGCCGCCGGGTACCGGTAAATCTATGTTGGCGGCACGTATGCCAACAGTATTACCGATATTGACCGAAAAGCAAGCGCAAGAAACTGCTGCGATTGCTTCGATCAGTGACCAGGGCTTTAATGTCACCAATTGGCTTAAGCCCCCATTTCGGGCTCCACATCATACCGCTTCGGCCGCGGCTTTGGTCGGCGGAGGGAGTAACCCTAAACCCGGCGAAATATCGCTTGCCCATAATGGCACCTTGTTTCTCGACGAACTGCCCGAATTCGACCGTAAGGTGCTTGAAGTCTTGCGCGAACCCATAGAGACAGGCCGAATCACAATTTCCCGCGCTAACCGACAAGCCGATTTCCCTGCAAAATTTCAACTGCTTGCCGCCATGAACCCCTGTCCGTGCGGATATCTTGGCGACGCCTCGGGTCGGTGCCATTGCACATCCGAGCAAGTGTTGCGTTATCGGGCTCGCGTATCAGGGCCTTTGCTGGATAGGATTGACATGCACCTCGATGTGCCGAGGATCTCCCACGAGGTGCTGCGAAAAGGTTCGCCGCAGGGTGAGGAAAGCAGTGCAATTATCAGGTCTCGGGTGGTTGCCGCCAGGAACTTGGCAATTGCCCGCAGCGGCAAGGAAAACTCGGAGTTAACGGCAAAAGAGGTCAAACAGCTTTGCACCTTGTCTGAACAAGGCCATCAGTTGTTGGAGCAAGCGATGGACAAATTCGGCCTGTCTCACCGGGCTTATCATCGCATCCTGAAATTGGCGCGTACAGTCGCCGATCTTGCCGGTTCAAAAGCGATTGAGGTAACACATCTGAGCGAGGCAATTGGGTATCGGAAACTGGACAGGAGGGTTTGATTTAAACCTGTTGTTGGAGTATTTTGCCTTACTTCTTCTAGTTCCCGCCCCATCCTTCATTTATTTTGTAAAGCAAGGATGGGGTCGTTTTAAGGATTTTTAGGTGGCGGGGCCAGAATTATCAACCAAAATCTTTATGCTCTGGCCTGGACGCAGCCCTTTGCTGGCAGCTTGTGGATTAGATTTCCTTAGCTCGTTCAAAGACACGCCGAATTTTCTGGAAAGTTGCATCAATGAGTCGCCGGGTTTAACCTTATAACGGATAAGGCGGGTTGGTGAAGCTGAAGCAAGTTGTGGGGCGCTGGTCTTTATGACAAGTTTTTGGCCCAGTTTAAGGTTACCGTTAGGCGAGATATTGTTCCAGCCTGCAATGTTGCTCCGGCTAACCGCAAAACGTTTCGACACGTTAAAAAAAGTATCGCCTTTCTTGACGACATAGACTTGGCCGCTAGAGGGTTTAATTTTGCCCGTCCTGCTTGTTTCGGTAGTTATGGGCGCATAACGGCTTGATGCCGGAATTTTCAGGTAAGTGCCAGAATTGACAGTATTTTTTGCTAAGTGATTAATTTTTCTTAAGTTGTCAACAGTCGTACCATTGTTTCTGGCAATGGCGGACAATGTTTCTCCACGATGGACCCGATATTGTTGGGTCGGCGTCCCTGCATAGTAGCCTTTTGGGTTGATAACCACACGTTTACGCCGATTTTCGAGTTTCTCTTCCTCTTCATCGCGCATTTTTTGTGCAATGATTTCATTTTGGCGGATTTTTTCGGCTAACAATTCTTCGTCACGTTGCCGTTGGTCGACCCTTTCTTCAAAAGGCAAACGCGCCAAATTCTGTTTAAAGGTTTGCACATGAGTGGAAGGGATTAGCAAGCGATGTGGCCCGTAGGGTGCAGTGCTGCCTTTCTTGAAGCAGGGATTCAATTTTAAGAAGTGGCTAAGCGGCGTTTGCGCTAGTTCGGCTGCTTTATCGATATCCAACTGGGTGCCGACATTGACCACTTCACAGTAAGGTTTATTTGGGATATTTTGCAAACGGATGCCGTACTGTTCAGCATTGGCAAATAATTTGGCAATCGCCAATAACCGTGGTACATAATCTTCTGTCTCTTTGGGAAGATCAAGTGACCAGTAATCGGTAGGTAAGCCTTGGTATTCGTTACGCATGACGGCTTTGGCGACATTACCTTTACCCCAGTTGTAGGACGCCAAGGCAAGGAACCAGTCGCCATTGAAGGTTTCGCTAAGTTCTTTAAGGAACGCGGTGGCGGCGACAGTGGACGCATAGACATCCCGGCGGCCATCGTACCAGGAGTTTTGCTCAAGCCCGAACAGTTTTCCGGTTGCTGGGATGAACTGCCAAAGGCCTGAAGCCGCGCTCCTTGAATAGGCTTCTGGTATGAATGCGCTTTCGACTACGGGTAGCAAAGCGAGTTCGCCGGGCAGGTTTTTCGCCTCAATTTCATCCAGGATAAGGTGCATATATGGCGCCGCACGTTCTTGGACCCTGGCGATGTAATCTGGATGGCTTAGGTAATAACTTAATTCGGCATCGATGCGTTCGTTACTAACTTCAGGGAAGGCGTAAAGTGATAACATCCTTTCCCATACCGTATCATTTTTGGAAAAGAAGTTTTTGAACCGTTTTTGTAAATGCAGGCGCGGGCGTTGCTTTGCCGAAGCCGAATAAGGTGTTGAAACAGAAGGCGAAGTATCGACGGCAAGAGGTTCTTTAGGTGCATCAGAACATCCTGTTACGATCATTGCGATTGAAAGTAATATAAATAGTGCTGACCTGTTAGAATTGTTGCGCATCATCTAACCTACATAAGTGAAGTTTAAGTATAAATTAGTTTCATTGTAGCTTGTTTTTGTTGAAAAATCTAAGATAACGTTAATTATAAGTATAAGCCATGAAACGCGATTTCCTATTTGCCTACTATCAAACGCCCCGGGGCAAGCTGTTGAAGGAACTGGAAACCAATTATTTGCGTAGCGCAATCGTTGTAAGCTGCAAACAAACGATTTTACAAATCGGCGGTTTGGGCTGGGAAAACGACTTTATCGACTGCTCACTTTACACAAATTATACGATATTGGACGCAAAAAACCTAGGTTACGAAGGGGGCAGGAAAATCCGCGCCAAGGCTTATAATCTGCCGTTACAATGCGATAGTGTCGATATGATCATATTACCGCATATTTTGGAATTTGATGCTTACCGCTTCCAAACCATGCGGGAGGTGGAGCGGGTATTAAAACCGGAAGGGATAGTCGTGATATTAAATTTCAATCCCTTAAGTGTTTGGGTCAGGTACCAATACCTTTGGGATAAGCGGTTGGCTGATTCTTGGAGCGGCCATTTTATCAGCCGTTTCAGGGTGATCGATTGGTTAAAGCTATTGAATTTTGAGGTGACTACGGTTTCCCAATTTAATTTGGATTCCATTACGACATCTCATTTCAAATTGGCGAAAAGCTTTTCGCTATCGGCAACGGCTTATGGGGTTAAAGCGATAAAGAGGCGATATAACTTGATACCATTGACTCCGGTTAAAAACCTTAAGCCGCAAATAGCTTTAGTAGGTTCCGCGATGATTAGCCATCAGCAAAAAAAACATGAATGATCCTGTCGTTATCTACACCGACGGCGCTTGTCGGGGCAATCCGGGGCCTGGCGGCTGGGGTGTGGTGCTTAACTACAAAGGTAAAACCAAAGAGCTTTACGGCGGCGAGCCGGAAACGACCAATAACCGCATGGAATTAACGGCGGTGATCAATGCCCTGGAAGCCTTGACCAAACCTTGTGCCGTGCAATTGCACTCGGATTCCAAATACGTCCTGCAAGGCATTACCGAATGGCTGCCTAATTGGAAAAAACGGGGTTGGAAAACGGCGAATAAGGGCGCGGTAAAAAATGAAGACCTTTGGCGCAGGCTGGATGACGCCCAAAACCGGCATCAAATCGAATGGCTTTGGGTAAAAGGGCATTCGGGAAATAATGGGAATGATAGGGCGGATCAGTTGGCAAATTTTGGGATAGATACTTTGGTTATATCGAAAATAAGCCAAGCCACCTAAAAATTACTTCTTATCCATCAAGTCTTTTAGGTTGGCAAAGGGATTATGGCTTCCTGCGGTTGTATTTTTAGTAATGACTGATTTGGTATTGCCAAACCGCATTTCCTCATATTTTTGATGTTCGTTGTCATGGCAATAAAGGCACAGCAATTCCCAGTTACTGCCGTCGGCAGGATTGTCGTCGTGATTATGGTTTCTGTGATGCACTGTCAATTCGCTAAGATTGGCATGGGTAAATTCCCGCGCACACCGCCCGCAAATCCACGGGTACATTTTAAGCGCTTGGCCGCGGTACGATTTTTCCCTTAGTTCCTGTTGTTTGCGTACTTCCGCAACCAGTTTGGCGGATTTGCTGGGGTCGATTTGGGTTTTCTTAATTGTCATGGCGGGAAATACCTCATCGTTTTGGGGAAATCAAGGTGATTTTGCCAGTGGCAAGCCGGTTTATCAAGCGACTTAACCAACTGCTTTACTTCGGCTTAATATAGTACTAAAATAGTACTCAATTATAAAGAGAGAGCCGATGTTACGCCTAAGCAAACTCACAGATTATGCAACCGTCATCTTAAGCCACATGGCGAAAGGCAGCGGACAATTGCATGCCGCTATTGAAGTCGCGGAAGCGACCGGTATCGGTTTGCCTACGGTAAGTAAGATACTGAAAATTTTGGTTAATGCCAAGGTAGTCGTATCTTCCCGCGGGGTGAACGGGGGCTATGCATTGGCAAGGTCGCCTGAGAAGATCTCGGTTGCCGAAGTAATCAGCGCGTTGGAAGGGCCGATTGCCGTGACCGAATGCAGCATAAGTCATGAAGGTTGCGAACAGGCGTCCGGTTGCGGCATCAGCGGCAATTGGGGTTTAATCAATGAGGCCATCCGTCATACTTTGGAAGCGATAAGCTTGGCAGATATGATTAAACCGGCGCATTATCCCAAGGAAATTTTGATTCCGGTCTCCAGTATTAACCGTTTTTTACGAGAGTTTTGACATGTCCGCAAGCGCCCAAGAAATTAATCACCTTATCAACAAAACCTATAAACAAGGTTTTGTTACGGAACTGGAAACCGATACTTTCCCGCCGGGGCTGGATGAATCGGTTATCGTCAAGTTGTCGAAAGTTAAGAACGAACCGGATTTCATGACCGAATGGCGTTTGCAGGCGTTCCGGCACTGGCAAACCATGAAGTCGCCGGATTGGGCGCAACTCAAGATCGATCCGATCGACTATCAGACGATCAGTTATTATTCCGCGCCCAAACGCAAGGAAGACGGCCCCAAAAGCCTGGATGAAGTCGATCCGCAAGTGCTCGACGCCTATAAAAAACTGGGCATCCCGCTGGATGAACAGGAACGTCTGGCAGGCGTTGCGGTGGATGCGGTGTTCGATAGCGTGTCGGTCGCGACGACTTTCAAAGGAAAATTGAAGGAAGCGGGCGTCATTTTCTGCCCGATTTCCGAAGCCTTACGCGATCATCCGGATTTAATCAAGCAATATCTCGGCTCGGTGGTGCCCCAGGGCGATAATTTCTTTGCGGCATTGAATTCCGCCGTCTTTACCGACGGCTCGTTTGTCTATATTCCCAAAGGCGTCCGTTGCCCGATGGAATTGTCCACTTATTTCCGTATCAATGCGGCTAACACCGGACAATTCGAACGCACCTTGATTATTGCCGACGAAGGCAGCCATGTCAGTTACCTTGAAGGCTGCACCGCGCCGATGCGCGATGAAAACCAGCTGCACGCGGCTGTTGTCGAACTGATTGCCTTAAAAGACGCGACGATTAAATACTCCACCGTACAAAACTGGTATCCCGGCGACAAGGAAGGCAAGGGCGGTATTTATAACTTTGTCACCAAGCGCGCCGATTGCCGCGGCGATAACGCTAAAGTTTCATGGACGCAGGTCGAAACCGGCTCCGCCATCACCTGGAAATATCCAAGCTGCATCCTGACCGGCGACAACACTATCGGCGAGTTTTATTCCGTGGCCGTCACCAACAACAGGCAACAGGCCGACACCGGCACCAAGATGATCCACATCGGCAAAAATACCCGCAGCACGATTGTGTCCAAAGGCATAAGTGCAGGCAAGGCGCAAAACACCTATCGCGGCTTGGTCAAAGTGCTGAAAAGCGCCGAAAACGCCCGTAACTACACCCAGTGCGATTCCTTGCTGGTTGGCGATAAATGCGGCGCGCACACCTTCCCTTACGTTGAAGTCAAACAGCCGTCCGCACAAGTCGAACACGAAGCAACGACATCAAAAATCAGCGAAGACCAGTTGTTCTTCTGCCAACAACGCGGTTTATCGGCGGAAGATGCGGTATCGATGATCGTCAACGGCTTCTGTAAGGAAGTGTTCAAGGAATTGCCGATGGAATTTGCGGTTGAGGCGCAGGCGTTGCTGGGCTTGAGTTTGGAAGGATCGGTTGGATAATGGGCAAGCATGATAAAGTTTTAAAAAAAATTTTATTCGGACGTTCCGATACCAACATTACATTTTCTGAATTAAGGCAGTTACTTTAACTTTTGGGTTTTCAAGAACGGATTCGTGGCGACCACCATATTTTTAGCAAGGAGGGTGTGGTTGAAATTATCAATTTACAGCCATTGGGAGCAATGGCTAAGCCTTATCAGGTTAAACAGGTGCGCCAGATTATTGTCCGCTATCGCTTGGAGTTGAAAAATGACTAAATACGAAATGATTATTTACTGGAGCGAAGAAGACCAGTCTTATATTGCCGAAGTGCCGGAATTGCCGGGTTGCATGGCGGATGGTAGCAATTATCAAGAAGCCGTTAAAAATGCTGAAATCGTTATTGAAGAATGGATAACGACAGCAAGAGAACTAGGACGTAATGTCCCTGATCCAAAGGGGCGGCTGTTATATGCCTAGGTGATATTTAAGGCAACGAGTTATGTCCAATTCAAATAAAGAAAACAAATCACTAAATAGCGACATTGATTCTAAAAAAATTGTACTAATCATTTGCTTTATCGTACTCATAATTGTCGGATTCTATTTTTACAATTTTCATAATGGATTATCTAAAGACAATGGAGTCTGGGGAACATTCGGCGATTATGTAGGTGGAATACTTAACCCTGTTATTGCTGCTTTTGCGTTTTATTTAATCGCAAGAACTTATGAATTACAGAAAACGGAGTTAGAAGAAACAAGAAAACTTCTGAATGTATCCACTAAAGCTCAGTTAGATCAGCTCCGACTAGCTGCAATGGTCACTATTTTCGATTATAAAACAAGTCAACTTTTTAAGCTTAAGGATAGAAAAATGACGTTAATGGCTAATTGGCAAAGTTCTCATAATTCCAAGACAACGGGTCTGGCCGAAGGGGTTGAAAAAGCACGAATTAGCCATGATTTTCATAATACAAATATTGATCCTCTCAACATAGAAATTGAAAAAATAAATAAAGAAATTGAAGAGCTAAGTGAAAAAATTAATATGTATTTAAAAGAAAATTAATATCTATAAGGCATCTAGAGCGGAATAGCGAAGCGTATTCCGCCGTATGAAATTAAACGAATAACATCTAAGAAAATTATTGCCTCAATTTGAAGGTTTGAACTTATGCAAACAGTTACCATTTCGCCAAAACTCGAATTGCGGTTGCCAGCAGCTATCTGCGAGGCTCTGCATATTAAGCCGGGGCAACAAGTGCAATTGCTTCAATTCGGCGACCGGATTGAGCTGATTCCACAACGCAATATCAAGGAAGCTAGAGGTTTTTTAAAGGGCATTGACACCTGCATTCAGCGGGAAAATGACCGAATATGAATGTTATCGATTCATCCGGTTGGCTGGAATATTTTGCTGATGGCAAAAACGCGGATTTTTTCTCTGCCGCTATAGAGGATATTGAAAATCTTATTGTCCCCGTTATTAGTTTGTATGAGGTATTTAAGCGCGTAACGCAGCAAACTGACGAATCTCAAGGCTTACAAGCTATTGCTTTGATGCAGCAAGGCAAATGTGTCGATCTAAACCCTGAATTAGCAATATATGCTGGCAAACTTTCTATCCAACATAAATTACCGATGGCCGATAGCATTATTTTGGCGACAGCTCATAGCTTTCAAGCAACATTGTGGACGCAGGACAAGGATTTTGAAGGGATTCCTGGTGTGAACTATCTACGTAAAACTTGATTTATTGATTCTGTGCAAAGTTTGGAAACGAACAAAGAAATTTAAAATTTAATAGGTTGTAAAAATGCTCCTTATAGAAAACCTCCACGTCAGCGTGGCTGACAAACCGATCCTGAAAGGTATTAACCTCGAAATCAAAGCGGGTGAAATCCATGCCATCATGGGGCCGAACGGTTCCGGCAAAAGTACATTGTCGCATGTGTTATCGGGTAAGTCCGGTTATGAGATTACCCAAGGTTCGATTGCTTACCAAGGTAAGGATTTAACCGACATGGCACCGGAAATCCGGGCGCGTGAAGGCATTTTCCTGGCCTTCCAATATCCGGTCGAAATTCCCGGTGTCAGCAATATTTACCTGTTGAAAGCAGCGTTGAATTCCGTGCGTAAGCATCACGGCCAGCCAGAAGTCGATGCGATGGATTTTCTGACCTTGGTCAAACACAAGGTTAAGTTACTGGAAATGGATGAAAAATTTCTCTACCGCGCCGTTAACGAAGGCTTTTCCGGTGGTGAAAAGAAACGGAACGAAATCCTGCAAATGGCAATCCTTGAGCCTAAGCTGTGCATCCTTGATGAGACGGACTCCGGCCTGGATATTGATGCCTTAAAAGTCGTGGCGGATGGGGTTAATTCTCTGCGTTCACCAGACCGTGCCTTTGTGATGATTACCCATTACCAGCGTTTCCTCGACTACATCAAGCCTGATTTCGTGCATGTGCTGGCGCATGGCCAGATCGTTAAATCCGGCGGGCCTGAATTAGCCTTGGAGCTGGAAGAAAAAGGTTACAGTTGGGTAGAAAATCAGGTGGCAGCGTAATGGCAACAGAATTCACCAGCCGCTATGTGGCTGAATATGAAGCGATAGTGCAGATGTTGCCAGGGCAAAATCTACCTTGGTTGCAGCAATTACGGAAAGATGCCTTAGAAAAATTTTCCGCAAATGGCTTTCCTTCCCCCCGTGAGGAAGAATGGCGTTACACGAATGTGTCCGCTATCGAGAAGAAGTTGTTTGCTCCGGTGTTGGACGCCGTGTCGAAGCCTAACCTACAGGCTCTTGATGCAAATTGGCTAAAATCACAACAACTGGAAGATGCTTGGTCGGTGGTGTTGGTCAATGGTCATTATTCCGCAGAGTATTCTCGGTTAGATGGTTTGCCTGAGGGCGTTTTAATTGTGAGTATGGCGGATGCCTTAGAAAAACAGCCGCAAATGGTCGAAAAATACCTAGGGCAAGCGGTCAATAATCAAGAGCATAGCTTCGTCGCCTTCAATACCGCATGGTTTACCGATGGCATATTAGTGCATGTGCCCGCCAAGCAAGTTTTAGCTAAAACGATTCAATTGCTGAATATCGTGACCGAAGCCGATGTGATGGCAACGACACGCAATCTGGTCATCATTACTGAAAGTGCCGAAGCCCAAGTGATAGAAACTTTTGTCGGATTGGGTATCGCCAGGGATGGCGTGTATGCCGCAAGCTTGTCTGGAACAGGCGCGGCGAATGCTTATCTGACGGCGGCAGTCACGGAAGTGTTTGTCGAACAAAACGCCCAGTTAACGCTTTATAAAATACAAACAGAATCGGAAAAGGCCTACCATTTCGGCGGTACATACGTTAAGCAAGCGAAAGATGCACGGTTTACCCATCACAACTTTGCCTTGGGTGGATTGTTGGCACGTTGCGATATTCATGCCGATTTGGATCAGGCATCGGAATGTACATTGAATGGTTTGTATCTAGGCGTAAAACGCCAGCATCTGGATAACCATACACGAATCAATCACCTTGAGCCCCGCGCCATCAGCAGGGAAATGTACAAAGGTGTGTTGGATGACCGTGCCAGAGGCGTTTTTCAGGGACGGGTCATCGTTGCGGAAGATGCCCAAAAAACCGATTCGCAAATGAATAACCGTAACTTGTTGTTATCCGATGATGCCGAAGCCGACACCAAACCGCAATTGGAAATTTATGCCGACGATGTTAAGTGCGGACACGGCGTAACCGTCGGCCAACTGGACGAAAAGTCGATTTTTTATCTACAATCCCGCAGCGTTGACGAAGAAACCGCCCGGAACATGCTGACCTTCGCCTTTGCCAACGAGATGGTGGATAAGATCAAGATTAAGTCATTACATGATCAGGTTTTGGAACAAGTGTTGGTTCGATTTCCTCAAGAGGGCATTCAAAAAGCATGGTTGTAAAAAAACTTGTGCTTCGGTTTTCTTGATACGAACAGATAAATTTTGACTATAACTTACAAATGGTTACGATGAACTTAACAGCAGGATAAGCCTATTTGGCAATGTTCTCATTTCTTGAAGCGGAAGTTATGCCTTATAAAATCATAAAATCTCCGATACCTGAATACAGATATCAGGAAGTTGCGATAGAGTAATCTTATCGCCTGAATATAAAGTGGTTTTTTCGGCATAAACCTCGCCATGAGGCTTACGGTAAACTTCCAGGCAGTTATCGTTCAAGTTTAATAGCCAGTATTCGGGAATGTTGTGCAGGGCATACAAACGTAATTTTTGGTTTTGCTCGAAAGCAAGTGATGAATCGGCGACTTCGATGAGCAGTAACACATCATCGGCAATAGGGTGACGGGTTTTATAGCCATCATGATTCGGCTTTAATAGCATGAAATCGGGCTCTGGCTCAGACAGGTCTCCCAGTTGGAGCGGGTCTTGAACGCTGGTGAACAAGTTTGCCGGTATCAATTTCGTGAATAGTTTATTTATACCTTTCAAATGCCCTGAGTGATTAAAGTCTATTGGTGACATTTCTAAAATCTCTCCATTAATCAGCTCAATCCGGCTTCCTGGCGGAAAAATATTTGCTTCGCCCAATCTGCGCCATTCGTCCAGATTGGTTAAGTGTTTGGTAGGATTAAAGTTAGCCATAAGAGCAAATAAATTTAAGTAGAATCAATAGTAAATATAATGCGTTATGAATGAATTAGCAATACATCAAAAACAGATAGCCAAAAACATGACAACATTTTCCATAAATAAAATCCGCGCCGACTTTCCCATACTCTCGGAAAAAATACGCGGAAAAACATTGGTATATTTGGATAACGCCGCCAGCAGCCAAAAACCGAATGCGGTCATCGATTGCATCAGCCATTGCTATCGGCATGATTACGCCAATATTCATCGGGGCGTGCATACCTTAAGCGTCCGCGCAACCGACCAATTCGAAGCGGCCCGGGAAAAGGTCAGGGCTTTTATCAACGCCGCTGAAAGCAAAGAGATTATTTTTGTGCGCGGCGCGACCGAGGCCATTAACCTCATTGCACAAACTTACGGCAAAGCCAATATCAAGGCTGGGGGCGAGATTTTAATTACGGCAATGGAACACCATTCCAATATCGTGCCTTGGCAAATGCTCTGCGAACAAACCGGGGCGGTGCTAAAAGTTGCACCGATCAATCAGCTTGGCGAGCTAATCGTCAATGATTTCGAAAACCTGATCTCCGCCAATACGCGCTTGGTTTCCGTTACCCACATGGCGAACGCTTTGGGCACGATCAATCCGGTAAAGCAACTTATCAAGATGGCGCACGAAAAAAATATTCCGGTGTTGCTGGATGGGGCCCAGGCTGCTCCGCATATGCCGGTGGATGTGCAGGAATTGGACTGCGATTTCTATGTATTTTCCGGGCATAAGTTATACGGACCGACCGGCGTAGGCGTGTTGTACGGCAAACAGGCATTGCTCGAAGCGATGCCGCCCTATCATGGCGGCGGCGACATGATCCGTACGGTAAGTTTTGAGAAATCCACTTATGCCGGACTGCCGCAGAAATTCGAAGCCGGGACGCCAGCCATAGCCGAAGTGATAGCCTTAGGCGCGGCCATCGATTATCTCAACGTTTTCGGCATGGCGAACATTGCCGCCTACGAAGCCGAATTATTGGCTTATGCGACCGAACAAGCGCGGCAAATTAACGGCCTCAGGCTTATCGGCGAGGCGAAAGAAAAAGGCGCGATCCTGTCGTTTACGCTCAACCATATCCATCCGCACGATATCGGCACCATGCTGGACAGTTTGGGGATAGCCATACGGGCGGGTCACCATTGCGCCATGCCGGTGATGGATTTTTACGGCGTACCGGCTACGGCGCGGGCTTCGTTCGCCATGTATAATACCCACGAAGAAATCGATGTATTGATGCAGGGAATTAAAGAACTAATTAAGGTGTTCGGCTAATGTTTGAAGACTTACGCGACCTTTACCAAGAAGTTATTTTCGACCACAACCGCAACCCGCGTAATTTTCGGGTGATGGCCGATGCTAACCGACAAGTGGAGGGTTTTAACCCATTATGCGGTGACCGTTTGACCTTATATTTGAAAATGGACGGCGATCTTATCGTCGATGCCAGCTTTCAGGGTTCCGGTTGCGCCATCTCGACCGCTTCCGTGTCCTTGATGACCGAAATCATCAAAGGTAAAACCGAGGCCGAAGCGGAGGCCTTATTCCTTACCTTCCACGAGATGACTACCGGCAAAAGCGAAGACATCCAACTGGAGGCGGTCGGTAAGTTGGCGGTGCTGGCAGGTGTGCGCGATTATCCGGCTCGGGTGAAATGCGCGACCTTGGCGTGGCATACCTTGGATGCAGCGCTGAAAAACCAACAAAAATCCATTTCTACAGAGTAAATGTCTTCTTTATGGGCTATGGCTTGCATGGAGGCAAGGGGTAGGCCAACGAAAGGACGCTTGCCGAGTTTTAGCAAAATCCAGCAATCGAGGCAGTAAATTTTGGGTTATGCCAATGCTAACCTTTCGTGCCAAAATCACATCGGAAAACTGGCTGTACTGTATGAAGGGCAGGGCGATATCCTGCTTTTCCAACAACTTGCAGAAAGATTGCAAGTGCCGCTGTATCAATCATTGAATACTGATAGTCCGGAAGGCTTATTCTTGAGCTGGCGTGAAAAATGTCTGTCGCTGTTTGAAAGGGAAAGTATCAACAAGTGCGGATTAACTGTCGACATAGGGCATCGCCAAGGGGAGCAGCGTTCCTGGCCTACCGCTAAAACGGGTGCCCTAGCGCAGGCTCTGGGACGAAAGACTAAAACGGTTGTCGATGCTACTGCAGGTTGGGGACAAGACAGCCTTGCGATGTTCCGTATGGGTTATGAGGTTGTCTGTATCGAACGTTCGCCATTAATGGCTGAACTGTTGGCGGATGGTTTTCGCCGGTTAAGTCAACTGGAATGGATGCGTAGGCTTGAATTGGCGCCGCCTCGATTGTTGGTTGGCAATGCAATTGATTTTTTTAGCCAATTGCCATACCAACCCGATTGCATTTATCTTGATCCTATGTTCCCACCCAAGCGAAAAAAATCGGCTTTAGCAAAAAAATCAATCATGGTCCTACGCGAGTTGGTGGGTGAAGATATCGATAAAGTACAGCTATTCGATGCCGCCATAAAATGCGCAGCAAAGCGGGTGGTCGTAAAAAGTCCGGATTATGCCGAACCCCTGTGTGGTAAACCCACTGAAAGTTTCCAAGGTAAATTGTTACGATATGATGTTTATTTAAAATAAATCCGGAGAACCCAAAAATGTCAGAATGGATTAATGTCATCGCAGAAACAGCATTGTCAAATGGCGAACATGTCGTGGTGGATGTAGATGGGACTGAGGTTGCCGTATTTAAAATCGAGGGCCAATTTTATGCCATCGAGGATGTCTGCACCCATGACGGTGCAGAGATTGCCAGCGGCAAACTGGAAGGCGATGTAATCATTTGCCCGCGTCACGGGGCGCGGTTTTGCGTAAAAACCGGAGCGGTAAAATCGCCCCCCGCTTATGAAGATCTTGCCTGTTTTCCTTTGAGGACTGAAAATGGGATAGTGCAAGTAAGGGATGAACGTTGGGACTAGCCGTATCCCTTAGGCTTTTTTACCGAACATAAGGGCGTAAGGAGGTAATAGCGGTCTTTTGTTTAGTCGGCCTCTCGCTGATTATTAAAACATATCTCTTGTAGCTGTAACGTATATTTCTTCGCAAGCACTACCATTTTATGGGTGATTAAGGCCATATCTTCCAACACGGCATAGCAGGCTGGAATCAGGAATAAGGTCGCGACCATGCCGAATAATAGACCGAAAGTTAAGGCCAAGGTCATCGGCACCAGGAATTTTGCTTGCTCGCTGGTTTCAAACAACATCGGCAGGAATCCGGCAAAATTGGTGAGGGCCACCAATATAATCGGGCGGAAACGCGAAGTGCAGGCTTCGACGATCACTTCATGCAAACTGACTTCAGCACCTTTACGTCTCTGGATGTAGTCCAGCAAAACGATGCTGTCGTTGACGACAACGCCGCTGGCGGCGATCATGCCGATGACGGATTGGAAGGACATGGTGAGCCCGAATGCGCCGTGGATTAACACCGCGCCCAGCCAAGCAACCGGTACTGCCAACATAAACAGCAAAGGTTGAAGGTATGACCGGAAACTCACCGCTATCAAAGCATAAATGGCGACTAACGCGATGATGGTATTGGTTTTTAATCCGGCTTCCAGCAATTCGGCTTCTTCCTTGGCTTCGCCGGGAGAAATATCGACATTCGGGTATTGCGCCACCAGGCTGGGGAACAGATTGGCTTCCAGGTCTTTAAATATGTCCTTGCCTTTGACGGCGCTGTCTTGCGCTAGTTTGGCATGTATCCCGGCCTTACCTTGCCGACCTTCGCGTGTCAACGCGCCGAAACCGGGTTCATAGGCAAATGTCGCCAAGGTCGCCAGCGGTGCTTGGCTGCCGTTTGGTAGCTGTACGGGCAGGGCATTGAGGTCGGCCAGGTTTTTGCGTTCGATCCGCGCGGTGCGCAATACGGTTTTGACTTCATCGCGTCCGCGAATAAAACGCTGCACAGTTTCCCCGGCATACGCGGCGCGTACCTGTTCGGCAAGGTTATTGACGGTTATGCCCAATCGTTCGGCCTCCGGGGTTAAAGCATAACGCAATTCCGGCTTGCCGGGTCGCCGCGAATCTTCGATTTCAGTGATCTCTGGATAGTCGGCGATCTTATCTTTAAGGATTGTCATAACCGCATCCAATTCCTTCGGATTAGGCGACCTGACTTCAATTTCCAGGTCGACCACATCCTGCTCGGTTGGCGTGTGGAAGTCGGGTTTAAAATCGCCCATGTTAGGGATATGCTTATACCAGCGGTCGATCAAATCGCGGACATGGAACTGTTGCCGCGCCTCGGTTGAAAATTCTACCCAGATGGTGGGATCGACTTCCTGCAACATGACATCCAGCCCCTCAATCACCGAAGGCGAGCCTTCCGGTTGTTTGGCGTTCAATTCCTGCTCCGCTTTGGTTAAGGCTGCCAAAAATTCCTGGACTTTGGCTTTGGTGTCGGCATAAGGCGTCCCCAAAGCAGGTTGCAGGTGGACATGGAAATTATCGTAGCTGATGTCTTCTTCCAATGATAACTTGACATAATCGACATGGATCAACGTCCAGCCAAGGATCACGGCACTGGTAAATATAGCAACGACGGCGTAACGCCAAGTTAGGAAAGCTAGTAACACCGGCTGATAAGCCTTAGTAAGCAGGAATTCCAAGCCTTTATTTAATTGCGACCGGATACGGCTTAGCAAGCCGGGTTTAATCTCCGGTTTAGTTTCATGCGCCAAATGGGCGGGCAGGATCAATAGGGCTTCGACCAGGGAAAACGCCAGCGCCAGGATCATGACCATTGCAACCGGTTTCATGAACATCAATGCCCAACTGGGCGGGACAAATAAACCGGGCAAAAAAGTAATCAGGCCGATGGTTACGCCTAAAATAACCGGTATGGCGACATCCTTAATGCCTTTAATGGCACCGCGCAAACCGGGGTGGCCTTGGTGTTGCAATTCATGGATGCGTTCGCTGACGATAATCGCGTCGTCGACCAACACGCCCATTGCCAGGACGAAACCGAACAGGGACAGCATATTCAGGCTGATCCCGAAATACGGCAACAACCATAACGCGCCGAACACCGACAACATTACGCCTACCGCCGCCCAAATCGCAACCTGGGTGCTTAAGAACAACAGTAAAACCAGGAAGACCAGCACAAAGCCGCTGACGCCTTCTACCTTCAAGGTGTCCAATAATTCTGCAAAAGAACGGGCATTGTCGCGGCGTAGGCCGTAATGGATGCCCTCAGGCAAGCTATCGTCCAAGGTCTTTACGTACTCCCTTACCGCTTCGGCAGTCGCGACCAAGTCGCTTTGCGCTTTTACCCCGATGACTATGGAAGGCTGTCCGTTGCTGAAGTACTCAAAAATTTTGTCGTCGAAGCCGTCGGTAATGGTTGCCAGGTCGCCCAGTTTGATAACCGCTCCGTCAACGCTTTTACTTAATGGAATGTCGCGTAAGGCCTCGGGGTTATAGGCGGTATGTTTGGAACGCAACTGCAACTCACCGGAACCGGATTTGAGCACCCCGCCCGGCACATCGACCGAACTCTGCCGGATGGCTTCGGCGACTTGAGGCAAGGTCAACCCGTGTTGGCGTAAGCGTTCGGCAGGAATTTCAATGCTGATTTCATAAGCATTCTCATTCCAGATCTCGCTAACGCGTACGCCCTGTAAAGCCCCCAGGTCGTCGCGCACATTTTCCGCCAAATGCCGTAACGTCAGAGGGTCGGTATTTCCATACAACACCACGGAAATCGCCGGATATTCCCATTTGACATCGTCGATGTTGATTTTTTCGACCGCCTTCGGCAGGGTCTTAATGGTTTGGGTGCGAGCACGGATGCTGCTGGCCAACTCCCTGGGGGAATAATCCTGCTCAACTTCCACATCCACCGTACAGATGCCCTCGAGAGCGGAACTACTCAAACGTTTGATACCGGCCAGGTCATGAACGGCTTCTTCAATCGGGATGCATACGCCTTCCTGGACTTCAATCGGCCCGGCGCCGGGATATTCGGCGCTGATCTCAATCCTAGGAGGGGCAAATCGCGGATACGCCTCTTTGACCATGCCCTGCAGACTGTGCCAGCCGCCTAACAAGATCAGGATCATCAGGAAGTTGGCGGCTACCGGATTGGCGGCAAACCATGCCAGCATAGACCGTTTGGTTAAGGGCTTACTGGCCATTATTACGGTTTAGCGAAATTGCCGTCGGTTGCGTCGAGGTAGGCTTGACCTTTACTTTCATACCGTCCACCGGCAGTTCGACACCAGCGATTACGATGCGCTCACCCGGCGCAATTCCCTTATTGACGATAATCCGGCTATTTTCATTGCGTAGGATTTCCACCTGATGCAGCTTCAGCTTATCTTGCTTGTCCACGCTGTAAACCTGATTGCCGCCGAATAAGGCGTTTTTCGGCAGGCTTAGCAGGTCGAAACGTTCAATGCCGGAAATTGTCGCTTGGACAAACTGGCCGGGCATCAATGCGGTTTGCATGTCCTTGGCTTTAAACGCATCAGGGATTTCCGCAATGGCGTACAGCAAAGCGTTTTTGTCATCCAGGCTGCTGGTTGTACGGACGATGCGGCCGTGCCATTGCGGTTCTTTGCTGCCCAGATGTGATATTAATAGCACTTCCGGCCCGCTTTGACCGTTGCCATTCTGGGATGGTAATGCCAAAAACTCGAGTTGGTCGGAGTTGATCGGCAAACGCACTTCCGCGTCGGCATCGGCATAAAGTCGGGAAATTTGTTCCCCGGCGTTTAAATATTGCCCGACAGAAACCCGCTTGTCCCGCACCCAGCCGTCGAACGGCGCAAGCAAACGGCAACGTTCCAGTTGCAATTTTGCCGCATCCAGGTCGGCTTCGGCGGCGGCCAGTTTAGCTTGGCGTTCTTTCAACTGCGGTTTATGAAGGACGTAATCGGTTGCTTTGCCGCTGCCCAAAGCTTGCCATTCGGATTCGGCTTGCGAGGCTTCTTCACGTTCCCTTAACAATTCCTTATAAGCCTCGGCAATAGCGGCTTTGGTACGAGTAATGGCAAATTCGTAATCGCGCGGGTCGATCATTAACAGGGTTTCACCTTTCTTGAAATAGCCCCCGGCGGCAAATGCGGGATGCACTTTGGTGACTTTACCGGAAACTTCGGGGACTAAGTCGATTTCCGTGCGCGGCGTTACTAATCCCTGGGACTTCACATCCATCCTTAAGGCTTCTTGTTTTGCAGATGTTACCGTGACTGTCGGCGGTTCATGTTTGATTTTTTTGACTTTGGCTTCGTCAATTTCGGTTTTATGGCCGATAAGCCACCACGACCCACCGATGCCAGCAATCAATAGCAATAGCGGTAGGGCTATTTTAAGCAACAGCAAAGTTAGGCGCAGGTCCAATCGAAATGTCATTCTTTTTCTAAAGACTAAACTTAGACTTCCGCCCCTAAAGCCAGATACAGGTTAATCCGGTTATTTAGCAACAAGCGTTGGACAGCAAAGTATTCGCTTTGGGCGCTTAAGGTGCTGCGATAACTGTCGAGCAAAGTCAGGATTTGGATAACGCCACGGCGGTAAGCGTTGATAGCGGATTTACGGCTTTCTTCCGTCTGCAAAACGTTTGCGTGCAAGGCTTGTTCCTGTTGTCGCAGCCATTCTTCAGCGGCGAGGCTTTGTTCGACTTCACTGAATGCAGTCAATGCGGTTTGTCGATAACTGTTTAAGGCTTCCTGCACTTGGGCTTTCTGCAAGTCGATTTCGCCCAGCAACCGCCCGCCGGTAAACAAAGGTTGGGACAAGCCCATCAAAAAATTCCATGCCGCTGCGCGCGGGTCGACCAATTCGCTTAACGATGAACTTCGGCTGCCGCCTGATGCGGTTAATGTTACCCTTGGCAATAGCTCTTTTCTAGAACTGGCGACACGGTGGTCGGCGGCTAGTAGGCGTTCGAATGCGGCCTTTATATCAGGACGGCGTTGTAATATTTCGGCAGGCAACCCTGCCTGTAGCGGTTCGGGTGGTGTCGGTAAATTATTTTTGCTGCCCACTTTCCCTGCGGGATAACGTCCCAACAACACTTCAAGTTGCCGCGCTGCTTGTTGGACTCGATTACGGTTATCGGCCAATTGCGCCTTGGCGGATGTCAGGTCGGTCATCGCCAGCCGTAAATCCAGTCCTTGGGTCAGGCCGCGGTTAAAGCGTCCGCGCACGAGGTCAACCACCGTACGCCTGTCCTTGATGGATTCTTCCGCGACTTTCACCTGTAGGTTGGCTTCGGTTAAATTAAAGTAAGCTTGGGCGGTACGGGCTGCCAAGGATAACCGCGCGGCCCGGAAATCGTTTGCCGTCGCTTGCGACTCAAATTCGCTGGCTTTTCGGAAATCCTTGATGCGTCCCCAAACATCCAATTCCCAATTCAAATCGAACAATGCCTGAAAAGCACTCACTTTATCGGTCGGTTTGCCCACGGCATGGATTTGCCCGCGTCCATAGCCCGGATTAAAAAACAATTGCGGCCAACGCCCGCTTCCAGCGATTTTTGCGGCTGCCTTCGCGGCATCCACTCGGGCTGCAGCGGCTTGCAGGTCGAAATTGGCATTCAAGGATTCCCCAACCAGGTTTTGTAAGGTAGGATCGGAAAATTCGCCCAACCAGGAGGGCGGCACGACGGCCGTATCCGATTTCGCTTCCCAACTGGTCGGTAAATTTTTGACCGGCCGCACTTGGTCTTGGTCTCGGTTCGGCGTCGTCACGCAACCGGACAAAACGACTGCAATGAATAGGCTTAAGGGTAAACGGGACATGATGGGTTTAATTTTTTTATAGTCATTCCAACCATAAGACGTTTGAGAACCCAAAAACCCCACTTAAAGCGAAAAAATAACCTATTTCACAGTCCTATTTATTTGGCGGAACTGCTATACGGTCATATACAATGTCATCACAAGCCTCTGCCAGCACTATTGGGATACGGCATCACATTTCTTATCGCTTTAGAACTCATATTTCAATGAACCAAACACGTTTATCGGGATGCCTGGGATAGCGCTGAGGTTGCCGCCATCGGAATTTGCGAAATATTCTTTATCTAAAAGATTGTTGATGTTCAATTGCGTAGTAAGCCTGTGTTGTCCGATTCGATAGGTGTAAGCCGCCATGGCATCCAGCCGGACGTAACCCGGTAGTTTGAAGGTATTGTCGGAGTCGCCCGGGCGTTTACCCACGGCAACGGCACCCAATCCAACTTTAAAGGCATCATTGAACTGCCTTGTACCCCAGAGGCTGCCCTGATGCCTAGGCACATTTTCCAAACGATTGCCTTTCAGCCCGTTGAAATCCTCGGTGTAATTGACTTGGGTATAAACATAGGTCGCCAACAGGTTAAGCCCGTAGGTCACGTTGCCGTGATAGCGGTTACGTGACATTTTGCACGACAAAATGTCACGTAGCGGCTAGGGCGCTACCTGACCTACCTCTGTTTTACCCGCAGCAACTGTGTTAAAAAATCAAGTTAAATTAGCGTAATTCGGGTTCCATGCATTATTGTGTTTTACCATTGCATTGAGCATAACCAAGAGCTTCCGCATGCAAGCCACCAAAGCAACTTTCTTGAGCTTACCGTTGCCGACCAAGCGCAGATAGAATCCCCGGATAGGTTGGTTAAAGCGAATAGCGTTCAATGTGGCCATGTAAAGAGCCGTCCTTATCAATTCCCGGCCACCACTAATGGTGCGCCGTCCTTTCATGGCGCCACTGTCCCGGCAAAATGGCGCCAACCCAACCAGGGCGCATATTTGCTTGTTAGGCAATAAGCCCAGTTCCGGTAATTGGGCAATCAACGCCTTTATTTTGTCTTCAATGCGCCCGATTTCTTTATCAAAGGCACGGATAAATTTTTCGATAGAGCGGATGGACTCAGTCTCATGAGCCGCTTCAAGATGCTGTTTTTCCATCGTCCTTTGCTTGACCAATTGTTCCCGGCGCTTGATCAGCGCGTCCAATTGGCTGGCTTCAGTACTGCGTAACGCCAAGGGCCTTGGCCTTGCCATTTCGCCGAATCACTTGGGCATCGATTTTGTCATTTTTGGCATGTCGACCGATGGCTTTGGCATAGTCCCTGACCCGCTTGGCATTGGCTACGCTCACTGCAATACCTTGCGCCAATAGAAAATGCGCGAACGCACGCTCATGGCCGACGGTGGCTTCCATGACCACGCAGGCCTGCGAATGAGTCGCCATGTGTTTTAAAAGCCTCTTGAAACCGTCCACCTGGTTTTCAACCGTAATAACCTGTTTGTCATCCAGGGCAATATCTAATTTTAGTTTCGACACATCCACACCGATGATTGTGTAGTTGGGTGTTTTGTTTGTCATCATTTGTAAACCGTTTAAATTCTCATTCTTGTTGATGCGGAATCATAAGGTCTGTTCCAGGCAACTGTCCGAGATCGTTAAAAGTGTGGTGAGGCGGCCATCGCTGCGGGACGGCTTTAAAAATAAACCTAGGGCACATCGGTCTACCTCACCGGTTTTTTATTGGCCTTCCTAGCCTAATAATAATCGGTTTAGTTGCTCTTTTAAATCATACAAGGGAATAAACACGCGTGCAAACCACCATGCCATACATTGCAAATATTCTATACAATTCATCCGAAGAACCAATGTTTGGAAATGTTGACAAATAAATCAGCATGATAGGCTACGTTTTGGTGGTTCGCTAAAACAGAACCACCCTACAAGTTAATCCATGTTACGGCCTTGCAAACATGCGGTGCAATACGGCTCACGCCTATTGCACCCTATGAATTAAACCTTAATGGGTTCAGATTACAATTTTACCAGCAATCATCAGTATTCCACCCGAATCGAACCCATAAAAGTACGTGGTGTTCCCACTTGAATATCGGAACGATCTGCTGATGTGGGGAAATATGCTTTGTCGAGAAGATTATTGACATTAAATTGGGTAGTCAGATTGGTTTTGCCGATCTTCCAACCGTAGCTGGCGAGTAGATTGACAGTGGCATAACCAGGTAACACGGCTGTATTATCGGTAACATTTGTGTTTTGCGAACTTCGGGCAATAACGCCGCCACCAAATTTTAAGCCTTTTAACAAGCCGTTTTGGAAATCGTAAGTTGTGAACAAACTGCCGCCATGTTCTGGCACACCCCGAAAACGCCGTCCAATTTCGTCCACATCGCCTTTTGTGACTTCCGCGTCCGGCGTATACGCATAAGCGGCTATAACATTCCAGCCGGGCAGGATTTCCCCTTTCAAGTCCAGTTCCAACCCGGCTGTTCTGGCTTCGCCAATCGCCCTTGGGAAGCCTGTATTGGTATCGAATACCGATACATTTTGCTTGGTCAGGTCAAACCAGGCCAGCGTACCCATTAAGCGTTTATCAAACAATTCTGTTTTGATACCCAGTTCCCACTGTTGGGCGGATTCTGGCGGTAACAGTGTTCCTCCTGCACCAATGCTGGCAACACCGCTGAAATTTTCGGTGTAACTGCCATATAAACTTAATTCTGGTAGAGGTTGCCAAATCAAACCACCACGGGGGGTGAGACTGTCCTGACGTGGGTTTTCAAAAACGCTGCCATCGAAGTCACCGATGGACTTTGCACTGTCATAACGAAAGCCAGCCAACATACTCAAATGGTACGGCAGCTTTATCTGATCCTGGAAATACAAGCCAAACCAGTCCTCTTCGATAGACAGGCTGTGATTTTCTGCGGCATTACCCCGTGCAGCAGTGGCACCAAGATATTTAGGATTGTAGATATTGATACTGGAGGATATGAAGTTCTGGGTTGTATCAATATTGTGGCGATAATGATCGCCGCCCAATAACAAAGTATGGTTAAGGCCGTAGGTGTCAAAGTGTCCGGTTAGGTTAAGGCTATTGAAATAAACCGGTTGATCGCCGGGATCTTGGAACGTTAGCAAACCGAAGCGCCCCATGGTGCCATCAGCAGCAACCTCGCCATCGACATCCGTCGCCACACCGTTTTGCCCCACATATTGAGTGTTAAAACGGTGACTTATTTTCCAATTGTCGTTGAAGGCATGCGACCAGTTGAAACCTGCCATAATCCGTTCATATTCATAAGGGACTGGTTCACCCGTAAACCGATTGAGGGGAAGATTGGCCGGACGATTGCCGATAGCAGGGATACCTCGGTCGAAAACCACGTGACCGGTATCGTATTCCATTTCAAAATTTATTTGCGTGCGTGGGCTGATATTCCAGGTAATGGCTGGTGCTATAAAGGTCCGTTCGCTGTCCACCAAGTCACGGAATGAATTAGCGCTTTTGTATGCCAGATTAAAACGATAAAGCAGCGTATCGTCTTTCGTAACCGGTCCTGTCGCATCAAACGTGGTGCGATAAAGATCATAAGAACCGAACTGCTGCTGCAAGGAATTGTAGGGCGTTGATAGCGGTTTTTTGGTCACATAATTGACAGCTCCTCCGGGATTGGCCATACCGTAAAGCAAAGAAGCCGGCCCCTTCAGTGCTTCAACACGTTCGGTGTTTGCTAAATCACGTCCGCCGATGATATAGTCGGCTATAGGAAAAGGCGCTCCGTCACGATAATCGCCATTCGGAAAATTATTAAATCCGCGACGATTTGACGATTCGAAGAAATCACCTGAACCGCTTGAACGGTAAATGCCGCTCACATAATCCAATGCATCGTTAGGACGGATTGCTTGCACGTCTTCCAAAACCTGTTTCGGCACTACCTGAATAGAATACGGCGTTTCCATGATGGGTGTGTCGGTCTTGGTTGCTGTATTCGCATTGGGTCGATTGTAATCGGAATTATAAGGATCGTTAGTCCAATTCGGATCGTCGTAAGGACTTTCAGTATCTGCCTCCACTGTCACTTTCGGCAATGTTTCGCCATCCACCGATGCAGCTGTTTTGATAAGCCCAGTCGCGGCCTTCAAAGCTACTGTATTTTCTCCCGTAACACTGGTCTCAATGCCGCTACCTGCCAGCATTTGGTTCAACGCTTCTTTCGGTGTAAATACTCCGTTAACGGCGGTGCTTTCCCTACCTTGCAAGGCTCTGTCGGCATAAAACACATGCAGGCCGCTTTGTTGGGATAAACTTTCAATGGCGCTCGCCAAAGGTTGGCCGGGAATATTGAAGGGGCGCGCTTCTTCAGCTAAAACCGGCGTTAGCGCCAGGCTTAACCAAAGACCCAAGAATGTTTTTTTAGCGAACTGCATAAGGTCTCCAGGTGATTGTGTTTTTTCGTTCACCTATAAGACGGTTTACGGAGAAAATCACGCCATTTTTTTAGCCATGATTTGGGAATAATCGAACGCATTTAAAAAGCAAGGTATGTCGTGGGAATATGGCATTCACGTTAACCAATCGTAAGGCGGCAGTTGCGTGCGCCTTGAACCGCAACTGTTACTTAATCTTGCCTTGAGGTTCTAGGATAATTTCGTTTTCGTTTCGATGGCTGATTTTTACCGGTAGGCTTGCCGCTATGGTGTTTAAAGCAAGGTTAAGGTCGCTAGTCGGGAAGCTGCCGCTGACTTTTAACGATGCCAGGCCGGAATTGGCGATGCTGAGCTTGACATCATGGTAGCGGGACAATTCTACCAGTACGGTATCGAGCCTTTGGCTTTTGAAAATGATCTTTCCTTGCTGCCATGCCGCTATGTTCCTATATTCAACGTCGTTGGCTAGCTGGTTTTGCCCGTCCGTCCCATAAGACAACCGCATTCCGGCGCTTAGGTTTTGCACCTTTTCGGATTGCTTATGGGTAACGCTGACTTCGCCTTCCAATACCGTTACCGCCACCTTCTCGGCTTGCTTATAAACATCGAATTGGGTGCCGATATCTCGAATAAAACCGTCAGAGGCAGCGACCTCGAAAGGCTTTTCGGCATCATGTTTAACAGTGAATAAGGCTTCGCCGTGTTCCAATATGACCTTCCGGTTAAAGAACGAATAAACCACTTCGAGTTCGGTGTCGGTATTCAAGTCGATGCGGGTGCCGTCGCTTAACTGTACCAACAATTGTCCGCCTTTGGCGGTGCGATAAGTCCCGTTATCGAGGCACAATTGGACGAGCGGGTAAGCCATCGCCAGCAATAAGACGGATGCCGCCAGTGCTAATGGGTGGCGGGGAAGCCAACGCCGTCGGAGTTGCGGCTGGTTGGCGTAAGCACGGGCTGCTTCAAGTTGCGGTTGCGCCAAGGTTTCAAGGCCGCCCGTTTGCTGCCAAAACGCTTCGACTTCCTGATAAGCTTGCTGATGTTGCGGGTTTAAGGATAACCACGCCTGGAAATCTTCCTGCTGTTTCGGGCTACAGTCGCGGTCATGCAACAGGCTAACCCATCGGCTGGCTAGTTCGTATTGCTCGGCAGTCGGTTTTGTGGAGGTTGATGGCATCGGTTAACAGTAATTGTTTGGCTTATTCCTTTAAGACGGTTTGCCCGCCTTAAGGCCGCCATTTATTTTACAGGCCGTCTTGGGCTTTGGCGAAACAATGTGCTAGGGCTTTCGCAGCATAACGTTCAACGGTGCGGGCGGGTATTTGCAAGGCTTTGCCGATTTCGGCATAGGTCATGCCGTCGATACGGTGCAGTAAGAACACATGACGATAGGCTTCGGGTAAGCTGTCCAACGCTTCCAGGCAGCGTTGCAGCCTTTCTTGGGATTCGATTTCGTTGTCCGGCGCAGGTTGCGGATCGGCAATTTGCTCCAGTTCGATTTCGCTGCCATCGTGATGGCGCGAACGGATTTGGCCTTGCCGTAAGTAATCGGCGCTGAGATTACGGGTGACTTTATAAAGGTAAGCGCGGGGATTGTCGATGGTTTCCGTTTGCGCTTGGCGCACCAAGCGTAGGTAAGCTTCTTGCACTAAATCCTCGGCGACTTCTTCGCTCGAATGGCGTTGGGCGAATTTAAGCAATTCTTGCTGGTGGCGCAGGAAGAGTTGGTCGATAGCCAGGCTTAGGGAAAACAGCATATCAGTTTTTGCGGCGAATGAATTGTTTCGCCTTTCGTTTCTGTAACCAGCGGATGATGCCTGTAACAAACAACACCGGACATGCCAATCCGCTGAGGAAAACCAGGATACGCCCTGTCCAACCGAAGGCTTGGCCGGAATGTAGCGGCCATTGCCAATGGGTAAACACTTCGCCCGCCGTCCCGGTTACCGGATCGTCGACATCTAGGATGGCGCCGCTGTACCGGTCAATTACCACACAACGCCGATCCAAAAAACTGCCTCGTTCCGCAATGCCGTTTTTGCAGACGGTGTAGGTGCCATTGGTTTCGGTCGGGATATAAAGCCAGTCGGCATGGCCGTTCGGGTAACGCTTCTCGGCGATAATAAGCGCATCGGCTAATGTGATCGACTTGGTTTCGCCGGGTGTTTCGGACTTAAACCAGTAACGGTAGGTGACAGGGGAAAACAATTCCAGTACCGGCACGACATGTTGCGGCACATCCATGTATATCCCGGAAAACAGGACCGGAATTAACACGACGTTAGAATAAAACCCGAAGGTTTTGTGCAAGTCGAAATTGAACCTCTCAATGCTGGCCTTACGTTTGATGGTCAACGCCTTCAACCATAAACCGGTCAATGGCCACCAGAGGATTAGGCCGGACAGCGTGGAAACTATCAGCAATGCTCCCATCGCGCCGACAATAAGATACCCCGGGTCTTCGCCCAGGAATAAGGCATAATGCAGTTCAAATACGAAGCCGATAAAGGTCTTGGGGAAGGGGTTATCGGAAACGCACATCAGCTTTTTTCCGGTCACTTGGGCGGTATAAGGATTGACATACGCTTCCCAGCTTTGGGTGACGTCCTTATTGATCGGCACGGAATAGTGGAATTTGAATGCGGCTTCGGCGTTGCGCGGATAAGTAGCAAAGGAATTGACGGCGTTTTTGGGCATGGCTGAATTCGCCGCGTCAACGATTTCGTTGACGGCCTTATAAATCGGTTTGTCCGTCGGCACGGTAACCAGCATTAATTTCGGGTTTAGTCATTCATTGATCTCGGCATGGAACACCAGGATGCTGCCGGTCAGCCCGAAAATCGCCATGAAGAAACCCAGGGACAAACCCAGCCATAAGTGGATGTCCAGCCAAAATTTTCGGCGCTGTTTTAGCGAAGCCGGATTGTTAGCTATTCTTCGCCTCATGGGGCCTGTTATCAATGCCGATTTCATGGCTTTGGGGTCGTCTTCAAAATGTGTCGCCAGGACAGCCTATAAAAAGCCCCGTCTTCATCGTAAACGGTGAAGCCGAGTTTTTCATAGAACTGCCTGACTGGGTTCGCCTTGATAACGCCCAGTTTCAATGTCTTGTTTTTAGAGGCGGACAACCGCCGGATTTGCCGGATAACCCTTTTACCGATGCCGCGTCGCTGATAGTTTGGATGGATCAGCAGCATCTCTAACCAAAAATGGCCTTCGTTTTCCACTAAACAAAAACAACCGATGGGCTTGCCTTCGAGCAAGAGGATTTCGAAATTTTCCGGCGCAAGGCTATCGCTAAATTGATTAAGTTGGAAGGCTTCGTCCCATCCCCAGGTAAGTTCAATCGCTGGCCGCAAAGTCGAACAATACAACTCGAATAACCATGCTTTATCGTCGGCTTCGCCTTTTCGCAGTGCGTAATGGTACATAGCGTTCAAATTACCAAAAATATCAACTATCCCTTATAACGCCAACGACTACACGGATTGATCCCAATGGATGTGCCAGCTTCCCCTGCATAATCGTGCACACACCTGTCTATGTGTTCCTGGAAGTTCGCCATACCTGCGCTTCATCCTTTAACACTTATAGTAAAACTTTTAGCAATAATTAAGCCATAAAAATATCCATTTCCTATCAGGATGTTGGCTGTTCGGTAAACATGGAAAGTGTGTGATATGACACACCTCCTATGGCATTTGCCGCACTTTCTCTCGCATCCCTTGAATGGTGCGGCTTCTGGCCAGGCAAATAAAATGAAAAAAATAGGTGAAATGACTACGTTTAATTAAAACGAAAAGGGTCATTCGGGACGATCCCCCATAAATTTATAGGGATGCTTAAGGATTAACCGTTTCGTTTGTGGAGGGTTTTAGATAAAAAACTTTAATATCAATGAGTAAGGGCTAATTATGCGAATTGACGGTTTTTTGTCCAAAGCCATCGTAAACGGTATGCTTATTGCTTATGCTTAATTGGTGTGCCCGATAATGGACAGGGTTATGGCTCCTTATCTAACGCCGTATTGCCAATAAAACTCACAAGGGGAAAGCATGAACAAACCGATACTTAAAAAAAATCTCCTATTAGGCGCTTTAAGCTTAGCGCTGACAACCGTAACCCATTATGCGTCCGCCCATGATGGCTTCAGCAAGGTGCTGACCGAAGGGACGTTCGAAACATTAGAACTGGTAATAAACCACGGCTGCGACGGTAACCCGATTATCGCGCAAAGTGTGTTGTTCCCAACCCTGCATCCCGAACTAAAAGCAAGCGATAGCAGT
Organism: uncultured Methylomagnum sp.; assembly: GCA_964435245.1. GTDB lineage: Bacteria > Pseudomonadota > Gammaproteobacteria > Methylococcales > Methylomonadaceae > Methyloglobulus. The sequence continues at coordinate 908 of CAYSYU010000033.1, read as the reverse complement.
TATAACTCGGTTACCCCGCCGGGCGACCTCTCCGAAGTGATTGATAACTTCAACCTTGAAGGCTTGGTTGCGCTGATTCAGGACCGCAGTATTTTTCTCGACCAAGACGAAAAGCTGAGCGAACTGACCAATGCCATCGGCTTCTACGGCAAGAAAGGGTTCCTAAAGGCCAGTTTATTGGGCGAAGTCCCATTCAAATTCTTTGCGCCTTTTTTTACCCCTAACACTTGTTACTCGCAGATTAGGATAGAAACGGCGATAGCCGATATTTGCAGCACCAAAGCACCGGCCTTGCAGCCTGGAAAAATTTCCTTGTTCATCCCGGACAACGGTTCCCAAATTGGCGAAACAGCCAAGGCAAACGGTGCGGAACACGGGGTAGGGGAACCGTCTGGATTAACTGTAAAACGGAACCTGGAGACAAACCCTTTTCTTGATGCCGACGGTAAACCAACGACGGCTTGCGGCGACGGTTTAACACTGACGGTTACGCCTTCGGCGGAAGACATCGACAAAAATCTGCCGATTCCAGGGTACTGGCCGGTTAATACCGAAAAGGGCCATCCTCATAAAGGAAAAAAGTAACCAAAATTAGCATTGGGCGAACTTGACGGTTCGCCCGGTTTTCTATCTTGCCAATCATGGCAAAGCGCTTAACTTTGTCGTTTTCTCCTGCCTGCCAATCCAAATAAACCAAGCAATGCTGAACCCATTAGCCAGATGGCAGCAGAGATAGGCACTGGGTGAAGCATTAAGCCCAGTTCAGATTCGACTCTCAATACCCAAGGGCGCAAGGGCGAATAGAATTTAAAACCTCAGAAGGCCGAATCAGTAAGATTGGTCGCTTGCAATTATTAGATAGTGTCGTCACAAGTTAACAAAATTATGAGATAATTATCCTATCGTAA
>CAYSYU010000032.1:0-38013 GCA_964435245.1 uncultured Methylomagnum sp. | reverse complement strand
CCCGAGGCGGATTTGAACCACCGGCCTGTCCCTTAGGAGGGGACCGCTCTATCCTACTGAGCTATCGGGGCTAAAACAATCATTTTACCATAGTTTGGAAGTAATTTTCTGAGGGTAATTGAGAAACTAAGGCATCTTATTGGCACAATCCTCATGCGAAACCGCAAATGTTTAGGGCGTACCATTAATTTTAATATGATGTGGGCTTATTCCAATTTGTTTTTGGGGAAAAGGGTTAAGGTAAAAATCGAGTTTTATCAGGTCAACTCAAAAATAAAAGGCCAGTATGCCTTAGATAACGCATGTCGCCCCTTTAATGCTTGTTGGTTAAATTTGCAGGGCGTTTATTGCTTGAAAACAAGGCTAGTAAAGCTTTAACCAAAAGCCAAGGCCAGCCAAATAGGGGGCTTGGTAATGGTTATAATATCTTGGCAGGATTTTACTTTACTTTCTTACCTTGTAAGTACAGACGCAATAAATCTAGGGCTTGCATAGCCGCTTGATGTTGTTTGCGTTCCATATTGCCGGCGATGGTACGGGTCATATGCATGTACTGATTATCGACAAGGAGTGCGCTTGTGATGGGCACGGGGTTATCGTTATTTGCATACAGGGAATATCCGCCTCGTGCAACAAATTGAACTAAAACTATATCGGCCTTGGTGGTTTGTTGAACCGCGTTTGCAATTGCGATAGCGGTCATAGCCAAGTGGTCCGGATTATATTCAACGTGTAGCCGTTGTGCCAGCTTTTCTATGGACTGCTCATAGACGGAACTTAGCAACCACGTCATCCCGACCATCTTTGCCGCCATCAAGCCATGGCTGGTATTCTCAACTACGGCGAGCGTATGCCCCCCTGATGCCATCAGTCCGTCAATTACCGAGATAAGGTCGCCTGATTGGTTGCCTAATCCATCGATTGCAAATACGGGATTGCCTATCGCTTTGGTGAATAAGCCCGTGATTTCTTGCGCTTGTTGTTGCGGATAGTCGTTAGGGAATAATAGTTTGATTTGCACTTGGCCTAATTCAGCGCGAAAGCCCAATTGGATTTCGGCTGGAATTTCAATGTTATTGATGAGTTCTTGCAGGTCGGATTCGCCTATGCCGATGGTTTTAATCGTTATTAATTTGTCGGGGCGTAAATTAAACCGGGCTTTCAATTGCGGTTGGATGCGGTCAAAAAACAGGTGGCGCATTTCAGAAGGAACGCCAGGGACAAAAGCAAACCAACAGCGCCGATGTTGCAACGCAAATCCGGGCGCCGTACCGACTTGGTTGTCTAACCGTGTCGAACCGCTTGGAAGCAAGGCCTGCTTACGGTTGCATTCTGCCATTTGCCTGTTTCGGTTACGGAAAAATTGTTGTATCTGCTGAAACGCAATCTCATCGAAAAGTAAGGGAAGGTCGAATGCCTTGGCTACTGCTTCGGCAGTCAGGTCGTCACTGGTGGGGCCTAGTCCACCCGTACAAATACAACAATCGGCGCGATTCGATATGTCGAGCAATACTTGAACCAGGTCTTCCAGCTTGTCACCTACTGCCGTATGGCGGGATACCATAAAACCCATTGCCACGGCTTGTTGCGACAACCACATGGCGTTGGTGTCGGCGATTTGGCCAGTGATGATTTCTTCGCCTTGCGAGAAAATTTCAAGCGTTGGGTTCATCGCTAAAATCTCGTTATCAACACATGGTACCAAAACGGCAAGGTAATAAGGCTTAACCCTGTGGTCAAAGTGACTGCCATGGCATATAGCGAGCTATCCAGTTGGTAGCGGTCGCACAATACTATGCCCAGCACCATGCTTGGCATTGCCAAGTCGAGCACTGCTGCTGCTTTATAGTTATTTGCGATGGTTAAATGTTCCACTAATAAGATGGCGAACAGTGGCAGCAAGATCATTTTTATGGCTATTACTGGAATAATATAACGTATATTCCTAATTTTCACGGCTTTCCAGCTTAACGCCAAACCTAAGGAAAATAGCATCATCGGTACTACGGCGCCGGATATTAACCTTAAGGAATCATCCAGCCAAGCAGGCGCCACTAAACCATTTTGGTTTAGCAATACTGCGATGCCTGCCGCCCAGAACGGCGGCACATTAAGGAATGCCCATAAGGGTTGGCGGATTTCAGTGCTATCTTTGCCATAATGCCTTACGACCGCTATGCCCAATGTAAATAACAAGGGTGAAACTGCAAAAAGGTCAATCTGAATGACAATGGAGCGCGCCCAACTGCCAAAAGTTTGTTCTAAGACGGGTAACCCCAAATAGGTCACATTAGGGAATGCTGCGGCCATTATCATGGCGCCCATACATTTGTTTTCAAACCTAAGCGCCCGGCCAACCAGCCAGAAACATAACATGCCGAATACAGTGGTCAAAATCGCCAATACCGTGTATTGCAGGGAGTGCAAACCGATATCTGCTTTCCATAAGACTTCCAGTACCATTGCCGGCAGGAAAAAATAATAAACTACCGTAGTCAGGATCTTTCGTGTTTGTTCGGCTGTTAGGCCAATTGGTTGGGTTATCCGCCAGACGATACCACCCGCCATAAGCAAGGACATCTGTATTAATGTGGAGTGCATAATCTAAATATTGTCTTGTAGCAGTCAATTTTACCACCCATAATTGCTAAACTTCCGGTAATATAATGGCAGTGGCTGTTGCATGTCAGCCTTGTGTCTATTTGCGTTGGGTTATTTGCACGTAAGTTTGGGTAAGAATAATAAAAATAACATCCCTATCAGCCTTAAATTAATTTTACAATGGCCTTCGATCCCGCTTTTACTGCCTCCTATCTAGTTGCTTTTGCAATGGGGTTGGCTACCAGTTTGCATTGTGTGGGTATGTGTGGGTCGATCATCGGCACGCTCACCCTGAGCTTAAGCGCCGAAGTGCGCAACAGTAAACGCCTGCTTATCCCTTTTGTTTTTAACTACAACTTAGGGCGGATCACCAGTTATACCTTGGCCGGCGCCATAGCCGGAATCGTTGAATCCTTTATCCCCGCCCCAGTTACCGAAATAAACGGATACCGCGTATTGCAATTATTGTCGGCAGTCATTATGGCGGGCGCAGGTTTTTATGTTGCCGGTTGGCTACCGCGTTTTGCTTATATCGAGAAAGCGGGCATACATTTGTGGAGAAGGATTGAGCCCTACGGCCGCAAGCTGATACCCGTGAAAGATCATGTCCAGGCTTTTTTGTTCGGTATGGTGTGGGGATGGCTACCTTGCGGTTTGGTTTATACCGCACTGGCCCTTGCCCTGACTACCGGCGATATTACCAAAAGCGCCTTAACGATGTTATCATTTGGCCTAGGTACTTTACCTGCCGTTATGGGTATAGGTATAATGACTAGTGTACTGACGCGTTTATCGAGGATGCAGCGTTTCAAGCAGGTGGTTGGCTTGTTCATGATCGCGTTGGCATTGTTTGCAGCTATGCCTTGGCTTAATCCAATGGCTATAATAACGACACATACAAATCATTAGAGGGGCAGTCGTGGATCATTTTAAAGCGATTATAGGTCAATCTCCCGCATTGGATGCGTTAGTCCGTAGCGCCAGGATAGCCGCCGCTACCGATGTTACCATTTTGCTAAATGGCGAAACAGGCACCGGTAAGGAAATCCTTGCGAACGCAATCCAGAAATCAAGCCCTCGAGCCAATAAACCGTTTATTACCTTAAATTGCGCCGCGTTACCGGAAAGCCTAATCGAGTCAGAACTCTTCGGCCACAAGAAAGGGTCGTTCACTGGGGCAACAGGCAGCTCAACAGGCTTGTTCCGGTCTGCTGATGGCGGTACCCTGTTCCTTGATGAAATCAATTCCTTGCCAGTGACTGTCCAGGCAAAATTGTTGCGCTTTATCGAATCCGGAGAATGCCTTGCAGTCGGCGATACGCAACCTTATACCGTTGACGTCCGTATTATTGCCGCCTCAAATTCTGATTTGAACCAACAAATTGCCGAAGGAACTTTCAGGCGCGACCTGTATTTCAGGTTAAATGTAGTGCCATTACACTTGCCGTCATTAAGCCAACGCGTTGGCGATATCGATTTATTGATTAAGCACTTTATGAAATTGTTCGAAACCGAGCATGAAATGGCGGCTCCCCAATTCAGCCACAAAGCGTTAAAAGCGCTTAAGGCTTACAACTGGCCCGGAAATATCAGGGAGTTGCGCAACTTGTGCGAGCGGCTTTGTATTTTGCTTGCCGGAAAAGTGATTGAGCCTGAAAATCTTCCGGCTGAATTCAATACCGTTAACCCAGGTATCAGCTTTACGCAGTTTTCCCTTCCGCCCACGGGCTTGGACTTAGAAAACCTGGAAGCCAGCCTAATCCAACAAGCTTTGGACTTGACGAAAGGCAACCGTAGCAAATCCGCAAGGTTGCTGGGTTTGAGCAGGGATACCCTGCTTTATCGTATGCAAAAGCACGGATTCGGCACCCATTGACGATTGGTTGTTGGTGGAGGTTTAGTCTAGTCTAGATCTCACCGACATTACCGTAATATTATCTGAGTTGCCGTTGGCCCGGGAGGAAGATAATATCGCCAGCCTGTTTAGGCTTTCAAAATTACTTTTTAAATCAGAAAGCTGTAATATTTCTTCGGGCTTTATATGGGCCCAAAAGCCATCGCTGCAAAGCACAAAAGTTTCGTCTTCCGCAATCGCTGGGAACAGTTTAATTTCGATAGGATATTCCTGGTTCACGTTGATGCTGCGCGTAAGCCGGTTTTGGTCGGGGTGTTGGGGCAACTCTTCCTCGGTTATTAAGCCGATGGTCAATAGATCTTGGGGGATAGAATGATCCTTTGTACGCCAGATAATCCCTTTTGGATTCAGCCGGTATACCCTGGAATCGCCGCAATGTGCAATGATGGTCCTGTGCCCATCAAGATATAGGATAGCGCAGGTTGTGTGCGCTTGGCGTGCTAATTGGTCGTCAGCAAACAATAACCCCATCTCATGGATGGCGTCATTTATCCATTCCGAAAAAATGTTAACAGGATTAAGGGAAATTTTTTTTTGGAACCTTTCGGAGCAGTTAAGCATCCCTTCGCAAAAAAACTGGGATGCTTTTTCACCCGCTAGATGACCGCCTAAACCGTCTGCGACAATAAATAATGCGAAATCGTCTTGGACGATATGCGCCATATAGTCCTGATTGGTTTTCCTGTTGCCGCGGTCGGTTAGCTGAAAAAATTCGAGCTGCATGGTTTTTTTATTATATTTAGGGTCGGGCGTTAAGCATAATCTGTTTTAAATCCTTAACCGATTGCGCCAAACCTGAAAATAACGCTTGGGCGATAATGGCGTGGCCGATGTTAAGCTCGACTATTTCGGGAATTTTGCATATTGCCTGGACGTTGTGGAAATGTAAGCCATGTCCGGCATTGACCTGCAAACCGATATTATTCGCGTAGGCTGCGGCATTTTTTATTTTTTCTAATTCGGCAAGTTTTTCCACCAGATTTGTAGCATCGGCATAACAGCCAGTGTGTAGTTCAACGACTGGCGCCCCAACTTCTTTGGCGGCTTCAATTTGTGCGTTATCAGGCGCAATAAATAGCGAAACTTCAATATCCGCATCGGCCAGTTTTTTGCAGGCTTGCCGCATACGGGTTAAATTTCCCGCAACATCGAGGCCGCCTTCGGTGGTCAGTTCTTCGCGCTTTTCTGGCACAAGGCAACAGGAGTGAGGCCTTACTTTAGTTGCAATATCAAGCATTTCTTCCACAACCGCCATTTCCATATTCAACCGGGTATGGATCATGTCTTTCAATAAATAAATGTCCCGATCTTGAATGTGCCTGCGGTCCTCCCGGAGATGGGCGGTAATGCTGTCTGCCCCGTTTTGTTCGGCAACAAGTGCCGCCTGAATTGGCTCGGGATAACGCGTGCCGCGAGCTTGCCTGATGGTGGCAATGTGGTCGATGTTGACGCCTAACAATATCGATTTCTTTTCCATAATTACAATCGCTTGATGATAGAGTTTATCACTGGGCGGCTTTTTAACTGTTTTCCTTGCAAATGGGTATTGATGACAGTCCGCATTAACAGTTTTGCCTCGTTCAATGTCTGGGGGTTCTCGAAATTCCTTTGTTTTATTTCCATTAAGGTAGCCCCTGAAAACCGGCCTTCTTTATCCTCAATCAACCCTATTTCCTTATTGAAGCTATATTTTTTGTTTAAAGCCACCGGATTCTCATTACGTAAATCATAACCCAGGTTCACGCCGTAACCGACATTATCCATAAGGTCCAGTTCAAAGTTCCGCAATGCGGGTTCAAATTGGGAATTGCCCGCTAATTCCGATAAGCAATGCCGATAATCTTGAAAGACTTCTGGATGGGGATCATCCTTGTGCAAAAAATGGCACACTAACTCATTGATATAAAAACCACAATACAAAGCCAATCCGGGCAATTCATTGGGAAGGCTGGTCATTTCAACATTTGTCAACGTCCTTAAATCGGTTTTCCCAACTAAAGATATGGATAGCTCGGCAAACGGCCTCAATAAACCTGCGGCTTTTGACTTGGTCTTGCGTACCCCCTTGGCTATTAGGGAAATGCGTCCCAAGTCATGGGTCAGCATATCGATGATGAAGCTGGATTCCCGGTAATGTTGCTTATTTAGGATGAAAGCCGGTTGTGAATGAAAAACGTAATCACTCATTAAAGCCTAAACTTAACAAGGCGCGTTCGTTATCCGACCAGCCTTTTTTTACTTTGACCCAAAGTTTTAGGAAGGCTTTTTTATCAATCAGCTTTTCTATGTCAACCCTGGCATCCGTACCGATTTTTTTGAGCATTTCGCCTTCGGTACCGATAACGATGGCTTTTTGTGAATCCCTTTCCACCCAGATTACGATGTAGATTTTGGTGATATCGGGCAGTTCTTCATATCGTTCGACTTCGACGGTCAGGGAATAGGGCAGTTCGGCTCCCAAACGACGGGTGAGCTTTTCCCTTACTATTTCGGCGCATAGGAACCGTTCGGTTCGGTCCGTGATTTGGTCTTCAGGAAAAATAAGCCCGTTTTCAGGCAATAGCCCAAGCAAAGTAGTTTCGAGTTGGTCAAGATTGGTGCCCTTTAAGGCAGAGATCGGCAATATGGACTGGAACGGGTAGCGGCCTTGAACTTCGCCAAAAAAAGACAAAATGGCTTCTTTATCTTTAAGCTTATCGACCTTATTGACAGCCAGGACGACCGGCAAATCGGCCTGTTGCAGTTTTTTTAGGATAATGTCGTCGTATTCATGCCAAACCAAATTGTCAATTAACCAAACTATCACGTCAACCCCTGCTAACGTGGTGTCGGCGGTGCGGTTCAGGTAACGGTTGAGCGCCCTTTGTTCACTGCGGTGCATTCCTGGCGTATCAAGATATATCACTTGGCCTTTGTCGGACGTGCTGATACCCAATATCCGGTGGCGGGTAGTTTGCGGTTTGCGGGAAGTGATGCTGATTTTTTGCTTCAGCAAATGGTTCATCAGTGTCGATTTGCCCACATTCGGGCGGCCGATCAAGGCGACGTAACCGCAATTCATGGGCGCATTTTTTGGAGTTTGTTGAGCATCATTTCCGCTGCCGATTGTTCGGCTTTCTTCCTGGAAACACCGGTTCCAATGCAAGCTTCGGGTAATAAAGCGACGCTACATTTGACTTTAAACGTCTGTTCATGGGGGAGGCCGGACATATCTATCAGCGTATAGTCGGGAAGTTCCATTTTCTTGGCTTGCATTAATTCCTGTAACTGTGTTTTTGGGTCTTTTTGCCAATTATCTGGAGACAAGGCTTGAAAATTGTCGGCAAAAGCCCGACCTATCCATTCCTGGCAGGATTCTATGCCTTGGTCTTTAAATAAGGCGCCGATGATTGCTTCAAAAGCGTCTGACAAGATCGAGTCCCGACGAAAGCCGCCGCTTTTGAGTTCGCCGGAGCCCAAATTCAAATAATCGCCCAGCTGGTGTTTACGGGCAAGTTCCGCTAAGGAAGATTCGTTCACCAAACTGGCACGTAACCGACTTAAGGTGCCTTCATCGGCATCCGGGAAAGCATCGTAGAGCATTTGGGCGATAACAAATCCCAAAATAGCGTCCCCCAAAAATTCCAACCTTTCGTTGTTTTTCGCGCCAACGCTACGGTGCGTTAAGGCCGTAGCAAAAAACCGGGGGTCTTTGAATGATAAGCCCAGTTTCTTGCATAAAGCCTCGGGCTTTTTTACCACTCTTTCCCCACTTCAAAAGAATCATTGAACTCGACCAGGACACTCAAATTGCCAGCTATTTTTTCCACAACCTCATATTCGGCCACTACTTTCAAGTAATTGCCCCTTTTGGTAATTTTTATGTCTTTTGGCTTGAGGTCTTCAACATAGTTAAGGTTAAAGCGTTTTTCAAGGCTGGACCTAACTTCTTGTTCACTCAAGGTTTCGATGTCTTTAGTTTGCTCAATCGCAGCTAATGCACTCTTAACCTTGCTGTGGTCTATATAAATCGGCCCTATCTTGAGTACCAGCAGTACAAAAAATCCAATTAGGCCAAGAATGAAGATAAGCGAAATCAGCGTATAGCCTTGCTGGTTTGTGTAAGCCATTTTCATGTGAACTCCGGCGATAGCAATAAGGAATGTTTTACGGCAAGTGTCAGCACATGAATAAGTGTAGTTTATTTTAAGACTGTGCCAATGCGGTCAAAACCGATACCCTTATAATTCCAATCCCAGTTCATCCAGATAAAAAAGGCCTTGCCAACTAGGTTTTCTTCCGGGACTGTGCCCCAATAGCGGCTGTCATTGCTGTTGTCGCGGTTGTCGCCCATGACAAAGTAATTGCCTGGCGGGATGACGTAGGAGCCTTCGACGGTTGGCGCATCTTTACGAATTAAAATACTATGCTCGACACCCGTAAGGTTTTCTTCGAGGTGCTCGCTGCCCGTCATGTCTTGGCCTTGGCCGACGCCTTCGTATGTGCCTAATGGTGTTTGGTTAATCTGGGCATCATTTATATATAGCTTTTTGTTGTAATAAGCGACCTTATCTCCCGGCAAGCCGATAACTCGTTTAATATAATCCACGGTAGGGTCTTTAGGGAAACGGAATACGACAATGTCGCCGCGTTCAGGTTCGTGGATTTCTAAGATTTTTTTATTGATGACTGGCAAGCGTATCCCATAAGTAAACTTATTGACCAGCAGAAAATCACCGATGAGCAGGGTCGGCATCATCGACGCGGAAGGAATCCGGAACGGTTCCGCCAGGAAGGAGCGTAACAAGAAAACAATCAAGACGATAGGGAAAAATGACCGCGCATATTCAACAACGACAGGTTCATTGTTTTCGTCGTATGGTTGTCCTTTCGATTTAAGGAAAAGAGCATAACTACCCCAAATTGTTCCAGTGACTACGCTAGCCACAAAAAGGAAAAAAGAAAAGTCGTAATCCATAGGTTAAATGCGCCTTGTAAGTGATGTTAATGGTTGTTATTCTTTGTTAAGTTGCAAAACCGCCAAAAAAGCTTCTTGTGGTATTTCGATATTGCCGACTTGCTTCATCCGTTTCTTTCCCGCTTTTTGTTTTTCCAAGAGTTTTTTCTTACGGGTAATGTCGCCGCCATAGCATTTGGCCGTAACGTTTTTTCGCATCGCCTTCACCGTAGAACGGGCGATAATTTTGGAACCGATTGCCGCCTGAATCGCCACTTCGTACATTTGCTTTGGGATCAGGTCTTTCATTTTTTCCACTAGGTCGCGGCCACGATTTTGGCTGAGGTCGCGGTGCACAATTATAGACAAGGCGTCTACTTTATCGGCATTGATTAAGACATCAAGCTTGACCAATGGGGCTTCCTGGAAACGCAGGAATTCGTATTCAAAGGAAGCAAAGCCTCTGCTGACCGATTTTAAGCGGTCGAAAAAATCCAACACGACTTCACTCATCGGTAGTTCAAAACTTAATGAAACCTGCCTTCCGACATACTGCATGTCCTTTTGTACGCCGCGTTTTTCAATGCATAAGGAAATGACTGCGCCCAAGTAGGTTTGCGGCACCAGGATATTGGCACGGATAATGGGTTCCCGGATACATTGGATTGTGCCCATGTCGGGCAGCTTTGCCGGATTGTCGATCATTAGCACATTATCGTTGTGGGTAATGACTTCGTAGATAACGGTTGGTGCTGTGGTGATCAGGTCGACATCGTATTCCCGCTCCAAGCGTTCCTGGACGATTTCCATGTGCAGCATGCCGAGAAAGCCGCAACGGAAACCAAACCCCAGGGCTTGTGAGGTTTCCGGCTCGAAAACCAGGGCGGCGTCATTCAGGTTAAGTTTATTGAGCGCTTCACGCAGGTCTTCATAATTGTCCGAACTGACAGGATATAAGCCGGCAAACACACGGGGTTGGACTTTTTGGAAGCCGGTGAGCTGTTCTGGCGCGGGATTATCCGTCCAGGTAATGGTATCCCCGACTGGGGCCCCGAAAATGTCTTTAATCCCTGCAACGACATAACCGACTTCGCCGGTATTCAATAAGTCTTTTTCTAGTCGTTTGGGCGTAAACACACCAACCGCGTCCACCAAAAACGATTTTCCAGTAGACATGATCGTGATCTTTTGCTTTTTGCGGATGCTGCCGTGGACAATGCGCACCAGGGACACAACACCTAAATAGCTATCGAACCAAGAGTCTATGATAAGTGCCTGTAACGGCCCCCCAATGTTTCCTTGCGGCGGCGGTACCTTGGTTACCAATTGTTCCAGTACCTCTTTGACCCCCAACCCGGTTTTGGCGCTGATAAGCAGGGCTTCATCCGCAGGGATACCGATAACCTCTTCGATTTCGGCTTGTACGCGTTCCGGCTCAGCGGAAGGCAGGTCGATCTTATTCAATACCGGTACAACTTCAAGCCCTTGCTCAATGGCCGTATAACAATTGGCAACACTTTGCGCTTCAACGCCTTGCGCCGCATCAACCACCAGTAGCGCGCCTTCGCAGGCCGCTAACGAACGGGATACTTCATAAGAAAAATCCACGTGGCCGGGGGTATCAATAAAATTGAGTTGGTAGGTTAAGCCATCCTTGGCAACAAAATCCAAAGTGACGCTTTGCGCTTTTATGGTGATGCCGCGTTCTTTCTCTATGTCCATCGTATCGAGGACCTGGGCGGACATCTCACGCGCCGTCAGTCCTCCGCAAAGTTGAATGAAACGGTCAGCAAGTGTCGATTTACCATGATCTATATGCGCAATAATGGAAAAGTTTCTTATTTGTTTTAAATCCACGAATTATTTGTCAATTTTCAAGGCCAGAAACACCGGGCTACCACGGCGTTGAATTAAAACAGCAACCGATTTTCCGGCGGGCAGGTTTTTCACTATTTTATCAAACTCGCTTACATTGCGGACGACATTATTCTGGATACGCATAATGACATCCCCAGGTTGAATCCCGGCATCGGCAGCACTGCCGCTTTCTACATCTTGGACTAGGACGCCGTTTTTGATGTTTTCAAGGGATTCCCGCTGTTCATCGGTTAAATCGGCAACCGTAATCCCCAATTTATTGGCCGCCTTGGTTTCCGCCTTATAGGTAGGTTTGTTTGGTTCTTGGTCTGGTAACAGGCCGACTTTAAAGTCAACGGTTTCGGTTTCGCCTTGCCTGATGATGGTTAGTTTGGCGCTTTCATTGACAGGCGTCATGCCAACCATGGGCGGTAAATCCGCCGATGTTTCAATGGGATGGCCATTGAATTCAGTAATGATATCGCCAATCTGTAAGCCTGCCTTTTCGGCGGGGCTACCCGTAATGACCTTTGATACTAGTGCACCTTGCGGTTTTTTCATGCCAAAAGATTCCGCAAGTTGACGGGTAACGTCCTGTATTTGTACGCCAAGCCAACCATGGGCTGCTTTGCCGCTGGATTTGATCTGCTGGACGACATTCATGGCTACGTCCATTGGTATAGCAAAGGACAATCCCATGAAACCACCCGTACGGCTGTAGATTTGCGAATTTATGCCAACGACTTTTCCATCCATGTTGAATAAGGGGCCGCCTGAGTTTCCAGGATTTATTGCCACATCGGTCTGGATAAAAGGCACATAGTTCCCTCCTGGCAGACTTCTGCCTTTGGCACTGACGATGCCGGCGGTAACCGATTGGTCGAATCCAAATGGCGAACCGATAGCCAATACCCATTCACCCACTTTCAGGTTATTGGGCGACCCAATATTGACGACGGGTAAATTTGAGGCTTGTACTTTTAACACGGCAATATCTGTCCGGGCATCCGATCCAATGAGTTTAGCGACCAGTTCACGCCGGTCTGTCAACTTGACGACGATCTCATCGGCGTCTTTGACAACATGATGATTAGTCAATATATAGCCATCTCGGGAAATAATAAAACCGGAACCTAAGGATTGGGTATCCTCGCCGCCGAATTCACCGCCGTTGGGCGCATTAAAAAAATGCTTAAAAAGTTCCTCCATTTCGGGAGGCATGCCTTCAGGTAACTGTTGGTTTTTTGGCAGTCCTTTCACCGCGGGCTTCGCTTTCTGGGTAGTGCTAATGTTGACTACGGCTACACCATTCGTTTTAACCATTTCGGTAAAATCAGGTAACTGTGCATAAGCACTTTGGCGACTCAAAAACATCAAAAAAACACAGAAAATTACCCTTTTAAGCATAAAACCTCCAACAGGCAAGCAATTAATTAATATAAAGCAAAAATGTATAGGCAACACTAACACCCTTCAATACGCTTTGAAAAGTAAAGGATTGCTTGGAAATGAAATTTAAGTGCTTTTCTTTATATACCAATCAAAATTTTGGCAGAATTTACCGGGCGGCATCTCGAAGTTTGATGCCTTCGGCAATGAGTTTGACCGTTGTGGCGGGCACTTCCCCTAAGACCGTAAGCTGTGAGTCTGCCAGGGTACGGCTCATGGAATTGACCGCGCCGACCGAGTGTATCCCTTCGGGGATATGTTCATCTGGAGCCGTTTCGGGGTTTTTAGTTTCCAAATAGATGGAAACTGAAGCGAAACCGTCGCTCAGTAACAAATGCTGCACTGGCTGTTCTGATTTATGCAGCGGCTTACGGCTAAAAAAGATTTGTTTGAAGCCTTTGGGAACGGTTGTTGTTTCAAATGCCGCTTGGTCAGCTGTATCTGATGCCCCCTTTGTTTCGGGAGCTATTTTTTTTTCGGTGACTACGGGTTCATGAGACAGAGGAAGGCTGGTTTTGGCATCCAAAGGGGATTGTTTTATCTCAATTTCAGTGAATACCACTTGTTCCAATACGGTGCCGGTAAGGTCATACACTACCGCTTTCAGGGGCAAGAACTGCCCTTTAGCAATCCAGATTTTCCTGATATACCTGAAATCGTCCTTTGGCTGGATGGCGACAACATAAGAAGGTATCGTCGCTACGTCTTCTTCGCCCGCGATTTCAAAGTCATAGCTCGTATCCAACTCGTCGAGGTTTTTGGGGACATCCACGATAAACGAATGTTCATATGGCCTGTGGTCGACAATAACTTGCCGCGTTAACTTATAAAAGCAAGTGACTTCGTCGGAATTCCTGATAATCTCCCTTTGGGGCGAATTTAATGACACCAAACGTTCTTGCTCCCTGTTTTTTTCATTCGTATGGAAGTATTTCATTGCTTCCAATTTATCGTTCTTTAAAAAAACAACCGTCCCTTGGTAATTGGACACTTCCATTGCCTTTACCATTTTTTGGAGGATTTGTTTGGCGGTTAATTTGCCTTCCTCAGCAGAGGCCGCACCCATGGTCGCCAAAAAGATAACAAAGAGGATTTGTGCCACAATTAATTAACGCTGTCCGTAGGAGACGATTTTGGCATAAGGCTGGAACTCGGCCTCGCCATTGGTGTAAACGCTGGTATTGTGCGCCTGAAGGTATTCATTAAATTGGGCGTTCAAAGGTTGATGTTCATATTGCTTCAGTTTTTTGGTTTTGGCGAAGGCGGTTGGCGTTTGCAGTTGGGGAACCGACATTGCGGTTATGGTATGGTTAGCCGGGTTATCTCGATAACTTTGCCCTATGACAACGGCGACCACAGCGACTGACGCGGCTATCGCCAACATCTTAGTACGTGCGGCTTGTTTAGTTTGCGGTTGTGGATCTTGTTTTAATTGGGGGAGGAAGAAGGCTGGTTCGTCTTGGATTTTCTGGGAAACTCGCCGAGAAAAATCAATTTGTACTTGATAAAATTCATCGGTTTTGAGTGCTTGGCTAATGGCTTGGTATCGGCACAACTTAGTCTTCAGACCGTTGTCCATTTGCATTTTTTTTAGCAAACCCATAGTTTCATCATCGCCGAGTTCACCATCAATGAAACCTGATATTTGTTGATTGACTTCATCTTGCATCAAAAATCACCTTAATCTAGCAAAGGGTTTAATTTATTGTCGATCGCTTCGCGCGCCCTGAAGATACGCGAACGGACCGTGCCTACCGGGCAATCCATAGCCTCTGCAATTTCTTCATAACTCATGCCTTCAAGTTCCCGTAACATAATAGCCACACGCATCTCCTCAGGTAAATGTTCAATCGCTGATTGGATAGTCCTGACTATTTCCTCGCCCAACAATTGCCGTTCCGGGGTATCCAGACCTTGTAATTGCGGGGCGTTTTCGATGGCTTCGGCATCCTGCACATCCACCTGATAATCTGAATTTCTTCTGGCCCGCGACACCAGATAGTTTTTCGCCGTATTGATTGCAATACGATATAACCATGTATAGAAAGCGGAATCGCCGCGAAAACTCCCTAACGCCCTATAAGCCTTGATAAAAGCTTCTTGGGCGACATCCTGAGCTTCGCCATGGTCTTTAACATAGCGGTTAACCAGCTGGATAATTTTATGCTGATACCTGATAACCAGAATATCATAAGCCGATTTATCGCCTTGCTGAACACGCAACACCAGATCTTCGTCTAGCTGTTCGATTTTCCTGGTATGTTCGTTCACTTAGGCTTTCAACTATTATGTCTGACAGGGTTAAATGTAAAAAGTTCTTTGTTTGAAAAAAATTGCTATCATCCAAAAAAACGCTATTATCCACAAACTAAGGGCGCTAGGCGAATTTGTTTAATAATCATGGCCGGTCGCGAGTTTTTAACAGGATTTAAAATCCATTTAACCAGGGAATCGGGATGAATTATGAATGTTATGATGTCCTTATTGTCGGCAGCGGGGCATCCGGCCTAAGTTTGGCTATCAAACTGGCGAACCAATCTGTACATGTTGCCGTATTGTCGAAATTTGCCTTGACGGAAGGCAGTACTTTCTATGCCCAAGGGGGCATTTCAGCAGTGCTCGATGCAGGGGACTCCATTGAATCCCATATTGAAGATACCCTCAATGCGGGTGCAGGCCTTTGTGATCCGGAAATAGTCAGGTTAGCGGTTACCCACGGGAAAAGCTCGATCAATTGGTTGCGCGAACAAGGCGTCGCCTTTACGGAAGAAACCTTGGCGGCCGGGGAAACTAAACTGCATTTGACAAGGGAGGGCGGCCATTCGCACCGTCGGGTTGTCCATGCTGCGGACGCCACCGGTAAGGCAGTGTCGCTTTCACTGATTGCCCGAGCCAAAGAACACCAAAATATCAGTTTATGCGAACATTATAACGTCGTTGAGTTAATTACCGCTAAAACCGGGACAGCAACTAAAAAAGCCATTGGCGCTTATGTCTTGGACTCGAAACAACAGCGTGTTAAGACGGTCTCTGCACGTGTCTTGGTGCTGGCGACGGGGGGGGCGAGCAAGGTTTATTTCTACAGCACCAACCCCCAAAGCGCAACCGGTGACGGGATTGCTTTAGCCTGGCGCGCCGGTTGCCGGGTGAGCAATATGGAATTCATGCAATTCCATCCGACGAGCCTTTACCATCCCAATGCAGGCTCCTATCTTATCAGTGAGGCGGTACGGGGTGAAGGCGGCAGGTTGATTTTGCCCGATGGTTCCCGGTTCATGCAGCATTTCGACGAGCGCGGGGAACTTGCGCCGCGTGATATTGTTGCCCGCGCCATTGACCATGAGATCAAAAAAAGGGGGATAGACTGTGTCTACCTTGATATTAGCTACAAGCCGGAAGCCTTTGTCCGGAGCCATTTCCCCACTATTTACGAACATTGCCTAAAATTCGATATCGACATCACCAAAGAGCCGATTCCTGTTGTGCCGGCGGCGCATTACACATGCGGCGGGGTAATGGTTGACAGTTATGCCCGCACTGACATTGAAAATCTATATGCCGTTGGCGAAGTGGCGCACACCGGCCTGCATGGCGCTAACCGGATGGCCAGCAATTCCCTGCTGGAATGCCTGGTTTTTGCTGACCGGGCAAGTGAAGACATCTTAAGGAAACTGGCGGCAATACCTGCGCCGCCAGCCATAAGGGATTGGGACGAGTCACAAGTCAGCGACTCGGATGAAGAGGTCGTGGTTTCCCACAATTGGGACGAACTTCGTCGCTTTATGTGGGATTATGTCGGCATAGTACGGACGGATAAACGCTTGCATCGCGCAATGAGCCGCGTAGAATTGCTGAAAAGGGAAATTTTGGAATACTACGGAAACTTTCGCGTTACCAGCGACTTACTGGAACTGCGGAATTTGGTGATCGTGGCTGAATTGATTATCCGTTGCGCCCAACTCCGCAAAGAGAGCCGCGGGTTGCATTACACCTTGGATTATCCCGACACGGATAATAGCAAACCTCCCCAAAACTCGATCCTGGTTCCTGAACATTTTTACCGCTGATGTTTTTTTAGCAGGTCTTCGACTTTCCGGGCAGAAGTTTCGCAGTCAGAGACAGAGTTTTCCACACGCCTAAGGAATAAAAAACCTGTGCTTTGGCCGTCTATGTCACGGGAAACGTACTCATTCAGGTAGCTGCATTTTTTTTCCATGACCTGTTCGGCCTGAATGATTGGCTCATGTTCTTTTGGGTTCGTACCGTCCGATTGTATCACCATCACTTCACTGGTCATCGTGTTCTGTAAGCGAAACGCCGCTTCAACACGGCGTTCAAAATCTTCGCGAGACTGGCGATCAGGGCCATATCCCCAAAAAGTGGAAGCGCACCCTTGAAGAAACCCCGCCATCAAGGCT
This sequence comes from uncultured Methylomagnum sp., assembly GCA_964435245.1. Classification (GTDB taxonomy): domain Bacteria; phylum Pseudomonadota; class Gammaproteobacteria; order Methylococcales; family Methylomonadaceae; genus Methyloglobulus. The sequence continues at coordinate 20,837 of CAYSYU010000032.1, read as the reverse complement.
AGGGCAATCATTTTGCGGAGGCCGAAGATCATCAGTTTTTCAGTATTCATCATCATTTGGTGCTTATTATGAGGGGCAATAACAATCTTGCCAATAACTTAGTTCAACGCCACAATTAATCAAGAAATGGCACTTAAAATCAGTTAATGCGGTTCATGTTTTTATAAATAACCCTTTCTCGGTGTATACTTTAGGACTGCTTCATACCTATAAAACTGAATAAAATGAGGTTGCTCCGATGGCTGAAAAAACAGTAAGCAAATACCTGTCAAACCTGGAAAGAACCTTTGCCAAAGACAACCCGGTATTGCTGAACGCGGCAAAAGTGTTTCACGAGCTCGATCAAGTCGAGTACGACTTAGGTTTGATTGAGAACGAGGAAACCACGGCCAACAAATACTCATGGTGGCCTATCGTTAGCTTGATCGGCGGCAATTCGACAGCAAAATCAAGGTTCATCAACAGTTACCTAGGCACCGAACAGCTTGTTTCCGGTATCCAACCTTCTAACCATAAATTTACCGTCCTCCAGTATAACAATCAAGCGGCAGCCGTTACTTTACCGGGAACGGCGCTGGATGTTGACCATCGATATCCGTTTTACCAGGTCAGCCAAAAAATTGGGCAGCTACAAAAAAATGAAGGCGGCCGCATTAATGCCTACCTGGAATTGAAAACAATCGGCAACGAGCGGTTAAAAGGCAAGTTGTTCATTGATGCCCCGAATTTAAGCGGAATGCCTGCCTCTCCCATCATGTCGATGCTTGCCACCCATGTCATTGAAAACTCAGACGTAGTGTTGGTGTTTTGTGATGTATTTGATTCATCTTCACCTATGATGAACGAATTGGTTGAGCAAATCACTTTGCATCAGGATACCAATAAGTTTATCTATTTGATTGATGCGCCGGCTGCGACCTTTTATCCCACCAAAAGTAGCGAAATAATTTCTTCCTGGCAACGACGGTTAGCCGACATCGGTTTAAACACGGGGCAATTTATCCTACTGCCTAACCAGGAACACAGCGCCAATGTACAAAACCCGCCCCAATTTGCAGAAATCGACCAACGCCTGGCTAATGTGGACCATGACCGGTCCTACCGAATCCTTGATGCCCTGGAAAAAAGTATTCACGACGTTGAAAACGTGATTATTCCCGAGGTAAGGGAGGCCGTGGATGTTTGGAAGGAGCGTGTCAACATGTCGAGCCTACTCATCCTCGGTTCTATTGCCACCCTTTTGGTATTGGCGGAATTGCAAATTGGCGGCATCATTGACCTGTTGTTCGATCCAATTATCGGCCCCATGATTGTGCTTATCATCATATCCATCATGGTGCCCATGCACTTGATTATGGCTAAATTGCAGTCCAAATTTATTATCAATCGGTTAAATAACCGCCAAAAAGAACTGCATTTAATGGAAAATCTGGGTGAGTTATTTGAATCGAACCTAACATTTTTGCGTATGTTGTTTAATTATCCTGAACCGGCGGGTTGGGACAAAAAAACCAAAGCGAGGTTAGTGCAGCTATCGGATAAAACAAAAGATTTGGTGCAGTCGTTGAATGACAGTTTTAGTGGTTATGACGATCATGTTTCAAATTCTTATGAATAGATAAGCCTATGTCGGCCTTATCGCTTTCCAAGCATACATGGATATCATAAAAGAGTATCTGACGCTGTGTTGGTTGGGCAATGATCCTTTGGAATTGCCCAGGTCGGTGGGTTTATTCAAAAAAAATCTAGCTGTGTATTTTATTATTGGTTATTTATTGCAAGCCAATATGATAGATGACCCTATTGAGTCATTTTATGAAATAGCTATACAAATGGTGGCCATGCTGGCCTTTATCGGCGCCATGTTGTCCTTGAATAAGACGCTTTATCTGTACATCCAAATCACGACGGCATTTATGTTCAGTGCGAATGTCATATCGGTCTTTGTTGTCCCCGTAATGGTGTGGTTGACAGTCAGTGAAGATATAGTTAGTTATTATCTGTTTTTTCTGCTTATAGCCTGGTATTACTCAATCATCGCTTATATCATCAAACAGACTCTGGTTATTAACGTACCTGCGAGTATGGTGGTTGCCTTGTTTTATTTTATCGCCACTTTTTTGCTTGCCTTTGCGATCGGGCAAATTATCTGAGGAAAGCGCTTCAAAGGCGCTTACCGACCCTGTTTGGCGGTTAAAAAAACGGATATGCAAAGCATCAAATCACAATATACTCTGGAAAACGTGGTCAAAAAATCACGTTTCATCGGTGTGTTGATGCCTTGCACGAATGAAAAAGAAGTGCGCGAATGCCTTGGGCAATGCCAACAAACGTATCCTGATGCCAGCCATATTACTTTTGCCTACCGTATCACCACAAACAATGGCTTAATTTGCCGTTTTCACGATGCCGGTGAACCCAGCGGCACAGCCGGAAAACCGATATTCCACCATTTGGAAGGCAAGGGTTTAGTGAATGTCGTGCTCGTTGTCATCCGATATTTTGGGGGCATTAAACTCGGTACAGGGGGATTGGTTCGCGCTTATGGCAATACTGCCAAACAGCTGATAGAAATCGCTGACTTACATCCTTATGTCGAATTCGTAAATCGGCAACTGGTTTTGGATTACAAGCAGCTACAAGCCTTCGAGCAGGTGCTGAAAAAGCACGGGGGTGAAATCATAAGCCAGAAGTTTGTCGACCAGGTCCATTTGTCGATCCAGGTGCCGAAACTCAATTTAAATGCGTTATCGGATGCCTATGCAGGTTTGTTTTCAGGATAAGGCTATGATTTTTCAAAAAAACTCTTGTAAGTCACAAACATGAATGTTGACGTCAGTGTATATAACACTGGCGTCAGCAAGGGCGTGATTTCCGTACACAAGACGGCTTCAAAAATCAGGAAGACCAGCGTTTTATAGTAAGCATCCCGATGTTTTGCTGACTCTTCCCTGCCAACTTCCTTGGCCTGGCTCCAAGTGTAGTCTTTGAACAACATCAAGGGATAGCTATACCAACTGGCAAAGGTCGCAAGCATCAACAGGGTGAAAATCAAAGTGATATTTGCGTAGCCGTAAATCCAAATCGCCAACTCACGGGTAGTCCGGCGTTTCAGGTTTTCAGGCGTATATTGCCAATCGAAGAAAAAATAACTGATCATTTCGGCTTGGCCGTTGAGGATGTTGGCGAGCGCCGAAAATACAAACCAACAGATAACGATAGCCATGCCCGCAATAATGGCCAAGGGGAGGCTTTTTTTGATGGCCCAAACCAACCCAACCGATTGTTCCGGCGAGAAATGCTTAAGGTCGATGTATTTGGCGATACCGACGCCGACAAACAGGGAAACGACCGCGGAAAAAATCCCAAGTGCATAGGAAATCCTGCCTATGCACAAAATGACGGCAACAAACAAGGTATAACCAACCCATATCCAGGGTTTGTAACGGATAAACAAAAGCGATTTCCTTAGCCAATCGCTGAATTTAATTCTTTTATTGTAAATGCTCACATTGAAATCCTGCTTATTCCTACCGCTTCCCGTAATTTTTCAATAAAAGGCATGCTTATAGCCCGTGCCTTTTTCGCCCCTTCTTGCAATTGTTCCTCAATATGGTCGGGTTTTTCCAACAAGGCGTCGTAACGCTCGCGTGCCGGGGTAATGTGTTCGTTGATACGTTCAAATAAAATCTGTTTCATTTCCCCCCAGCCAATTCCATCGGCATAGCGTTGGCGAATTTCTTCAACTTCCTTTGCCGTTGCGAACGATTGGTAAATGCTGAATAAAGTACACCCCTCGGTTTGTTTTGGCGCTCCGGGCTCCAACGAATTCGTGACAATCTTGTTGATGAGTTTTTTTAATTTTTTCTCGGGTTCGAATAACGGGATGGTGTTGTTATAACTTTTACTCATTTTGCGGCCATCAAGCCCAGACAAGGTTGCGCCGTTTTCGTCTAGAACCGCTTCGGGTAAGGTAAAGTGTTCGCCGTAAATATGGTTGAAACGCCCCGCTATGTCCCTAGCCATTTCAATATGCTGCACTTGGTCCCGGCCGACGGGGACTTTATTGGCGTTGAACATCAGGATGTCAGCCGCCATCAAGATAGGGTAGCTGAACAAGCCCATGGTGATGCCTTTGTCAGGGTCGTGTTCCCCGCCTTGCTCGTTTTCGGCGACCGCGGCTTTATAGGCATGCGCCCTATTCATCAGGCCTTTGGCGGTCACGCAGGTCAGCATCCAGGTCAATTCCAAAATCTCCGGCACATCCGATTGCCGGTAAAAGACCGCATTGTTAGTATCGAGTCCTGAAGCGAGCCAAGTTGCGGCAACCTCAAGGCTGGAGCGCCTTACCCGTTCGGGTTCCTGGCATTTGATCAGGGCGTGATAGTCGGCGAGAAAATAGAAAGGTTTGGCGTTTTGGTCTTTACTGGCGGCGATGGCGGGCCTGATAGCGCCGACATAATTTCCCAAATGCGGCGTCCCTGTAGTGGTAATTCCAGTCAATACGATTGCTTTTGTCATGTGTTTATTCGTTGATGTTTTTATTATGGTAGTGGCGAAATGCAATTTTTTCAGTTTATCACCTTATTCCAAGGTGTCCATGGCTCCCTGATTGGGCTTGGATTTTATCAGAAGCTATGCCGTTAACTGATAATTTTAGTTTTTTGACTGTCAAGTCGATGTGCCCCACGTTTATTTTAACCCTGGATAATCCCGCAAAAACTGTTGCCTGAATGATTCAATGTTTGCTTCATTGTCCCGGATATCCCTTGGCAGGGTGACTGCCATCTCGGACGTTTTCTTCATTGGGGCTGAAGATAGGAACACAATCCGGTCGGCAATAGTAATGGCCTCGCGTAAATCATGGGTCACAAACAAAACGGTATGCGGCCGTTGCTGCCATAAAGATATCAATAAATTCCTGCTTTGCCTGGCGGTTTGGGAATCCAAGGACACAAAAGGTTCGTCCATCAGCAGCACATCCGGGTTCATTGCAAAAGCCCGGATGATTGCTACCCTCCTGCACATTCCCAGGGACAGGCGCTCAGGGTAGACATGTTGAAATTGGGAGAGTTGCATGGTTTTAAGTAAAGCATCAATGTTGGCCGTAGAGAAATCTGTGACAGCCAGCTCAATATTTTCCCTGACTGTGCGCCAGGGCAACAAACGAGGGTTTTGAAAGACATAGCCAATGCTTGGGGAAGCGCGGAGGCCAAAATTTATCTGGCCTTCATAGTCATGGTCAAGGCCGGCAATGATGTTCAACAATGTGGTTTTGCCGCAGCCGGAAGGCCCGACCAGGCACACAAATTCACCGGAATTAATTGAAAGCTTCAGGTCGGCAATAGCTACGTGTTCCTCGGCCCGTCCTCTGGCAGGATACATTTTGCTTTTAATATCGACTGTTATCATGGCTTTGATTTAAGTCAGCGCCGCCAGCGTTGGGCATTTTTGTCCAAAGGTTTTAAGACTGCCAATTCAAGTAATTGGATCACGGCGACGAAGGCAATTGTATAAGCCAAAATATTCGCAACATCAAAGAGCTGGAAAAAGAGATGTAGCTGGTAACCCATGCCATTGCTGCGGCCCAATAATTCAACGACCAAAATAATCTTCCAGATCAACGCGAGCCCGGAACGGGTTGCGCCCATGACATAAGGGTATAGTTGCGGCCAGACGACATGCACCAAGGTTTTACGCTTGCCAAAGCGATAACAATACGCCATTTCAAGTAAATCTTTATCTAGGGCGCGCGCGCCTTCCCTAACGGTGACGATTACATTGGGCAATTTATTGACGACTACGGCCAAGATAGCCGCTACCTCGGTAAGCCCAAACCAAACGTAGCATAAAATAACCGTAACTAGGGCAGGGATGTTCAGGAAAATCATTAGCCAATTATCGAAAAAGCTATCGAGGTTTTTGTTGCGCCCAAGGGTGATGCCTATGGCGCATCCGAGCAACAGGGCAATACTAAAACTGGTAACAAGCCTGAGCAGGGTTACACCTAGATGAAAAGGGATTTGCCCGCTGATGCAACCTTCCCAAAAGGCGATTGCAACCACATAGGGGAGGGGCAGGGCAATGCTGTTGGCTTGCATAGCCACAATCTGCCACACGACCAACAAAGCCAGGATAGATAAACCTGGGATAATTCTTTTCAAGTTAATCAATGCAGTTTAATCTTCCGCCCAAAATGTCCCAGGTTGCAGGTGCTCGGATTTTCCGGTCAATTGGTTGTTGCTGAGCGTCCGTAAAATCGTATAAATCCTTTCTGCCGCTTGTTGCTCCGGTTTGCCCCATTGGCTGACCTCACCTTCGCAATATCGTTGCCGGAGCTTTGTTTGCGTTGCCATGTCGTCCGCTTGGGTTAAAGGTACGATTTTTTTCCATTCGGCTTCCGAATTACATAGTAATTGTTTCGCCTTCTTGGTTGCTTGGATAAAGCCCTTTAGGGCTGGCTTATGCGCAGTTGCCCAGCTTTGTTTAAAGACATAGCCAAGTGCCGGTACTTTTTGCCCTATACCAAGGGCTTTTATAATGCCTTTTCCATCAATTAGTTGGCGATAACCTTGGGTTTCAAGTTTGGCCCCAAAGTGCCAATAATTAAGTGTGGCATCCACCCGGCCTTGCTTGAGTTGTTCGTTAATCAACGGTGGGGCGCCAAAGGTTTTTTGTACTGTGGCATTTAAGTCCAGTTGTTCTTGTTGCGCCAAGGCTTGCAACAATAACCAATTTTTATCTAGTTCGCCGCCAGCAATCCCCAAGCGCTTGCCTTTGAGGTCTTTGATATGTTGAATAGGGCTGTTTTCTGGCACCACTAAAGCACCCGATGTTGTTGAATAAGGGTAAAAAGTGAAATCTGCGCCGTCTGCACGTAACCTTGAAACCCAAATCCAATCGGAAACGATGATGTCGACTGCGCCAGACTGTAAGGCTATTTTTCCGGCTTCAGAATTGGCAAGCGGAATGGGTTCTATTTCGAAATCACGGTCTTTTGTTTGCCCATTGCCTTGCAAAACAGCTAATTCCCAAGCCAAAGTGCCTGTGGATTGGACTCCGATCCGGATGTTCGTTTTGCCGGTTGCAAGGCTATCAAAAGCGATAAGGTAAAGACTAAGCAGTAAAACACAATATTTCATGATAACCCTGGAAAAAATCGGCCAATACAAAACCTTATTTTATCCGCTCAGCCCCGCTTAAGCGAAAATGTTTCGGTAACGCCAATATTTCAAATTCAAAATTCGCTGAACCCAATCGTGTTTTGCCGCATTTTATTGGCAACTTTAAGAGGCATTGTCATGCCATGCGGCTGGAAATTCTTATCTGTTAGCCAATAGCGCCGCTAACGGTCGATAATTATGCGAAATGCCGCTAGCATGGATGGTTGAACCGATCGATTGTCAAGGTACAATCTTATTCCAGCCAGTGGTGCATGAAGTTATATGGTCGGCGCGAATCGGGATGCCGACGGTGGCTGAACAACATGATAAACCAAGGAGAAGCAGTGAAAATTCAATTAGGCAAGAATGAAATTGTCAGCAGGGCAAAAAAAATCAAATTAGTGTTAACCGATAATGACGGTGTTTGGACGGACACGGGTGTTTACTATTCGGATGCTGGCGAGATCATGAAACGCTTTTCCATCAGGGACGGCATGGGTGTGGAACGCTTAAGGGAAATCGGGATAGAAACCGGGGTTATGACCGGGGAGTTGTCAGGCAGTGTCAGGAAAAGGGCGGAAAAGCTCCTTATTACGCAATTGTATTTGGGCATTAAGGATAAAGCCAAAAAACTGGAAGAAATCCTTAATGAAACCGGCATGAGGTTAGATGAAATCGCTTTTATAGGCGACGATTACAACGACTTAGGGATCATAAACGCTATCAACCCATTCGGGCTGACGGCAGCTCCGCAAGATGCGATGCCTAAGGTAATCGATACTGTTATTTACCATTGCAAAATGGATGGCGGGCAAGGCGCATTCCGCGATTTTGCGGAATGGCTTATTGCCCAACGACAATAAGCCATAACTTGATTTTGGGAAGCTATCGATAAGAAGAATTAAAAACAGGCATTGTTAGGTTGTCGGTTAACAACGCCATAAATTGCCGCTTGTTTGTAGCTAGCGAATATTGACGACCTTGGCAACGGAAGGGACACCCCTTAGGTTGATTATAAACAAAAAGTAATCGCCAGGGGGGGCGACGTTATGCCCTGTACTGTCGGCGGATGGCGCCTGTACGCTGATCCACCTGCTATCTATCTTCGAGAAATTCAAGCGCACCAAGCGTTGATCCATGTCGAACGCATGAGTGACAGCGCCTAGCCGTATCAGGTGAACAAAGGCGATATCATTTGAATTCGAAGTTCTTACATTAAAAGTGTCGTTAGGCCCTACGCGATAGTTTATTATAGATGGCGCTGAGTTGATAACAGGCCGTCTGGCCGCAATTACGCGGCCAAGGCTGTCTGTTGTGAACAGGTAAGGTGGCTTGTAAATCTCCATAATCCGTTCATAGTTTCCGCGGGTGGGATTTGATCCCGCCGTCCAAACAGTCCCGTCTGGCAACAATAAAGCCACGGAATGGTAAAGCCTTGCATACTGCGCTTGGGCCAAGGGAAGCCATTGGCCTTTATCTGTGGCTACGGCTGGTGGCGTGTATAGTTCGGCGGCCTTAGTTGCTGTAGTCGCGTCTTTGTCTTTCGACGAGCCGCCTGTCACAAGTATCTGCCCGTTGGGTAATATCGTTGCATTGGGTTGGATGCGTGCATAGGTCATGAACGTGTCATCCATCCACTTTGCACCGGCCTTGAAATCAGGTGCCTTGAGCGTGATGCGCTCCACCGAATTGGTTGCCGGGTTATTGCCGCCCATTACCAATATGCTTGCCGTATCATAAGGGGGCGTGAGCGGTAGCAGTACGGCTGAACCATAAAGGCGGAAGCCTGTATACACGTGCGCCGCGATGTTAGATCCTAGTCCCGTGTCCGGATCGTGCAACCGGGTGCCATAGTTTGGTGCAGAATAAAATATTTTCCCGTTCGGCAGCAAGTGTCCGCGTGGATAGAGCGCCGGAGTGAAGTTAAGCGTTACAGGCGGACTCCAACTGCTCGCCGAAGCATCCAATATTTCTGTGAGTCGGCTGGTTACCCCCTCGTCATCCAACCCGGAGATTGTAAGGGTGCGGCCATCTCCCAACACAGTGTTCGTTGGGTACCAACGGGGTTCCGCCATATAGGGGCCTTGGGTAAAGGTGTCAGCGATAGGGTCATAGATGATCGTGTCGTTGATCCCCGTGAATTTAGGGTCGTAATAACCGGTGCCACCTACGATTGCCACCCGTCCATCGGGCAGATGGGACATGGCGTTGCAAAATAAATCCCAGTCAATATCCCTTACGGAGATGTTGACCGCGTTCGGGTCGAGCACCGGATCCCAAATACCCGCTCGTTTCCTCTTCGATTCTGGGTTGTATTCAGAACCGGCAACGATCAGCACCTTTCCATTGTTCAAGTTGGCGACATGGATAGGGTTAATCGGTATGGGGCTGGGTAAGGTGATCCATTGTCCAACTAGATTCTCTCCGGCGGCCTGCACTTGGTTAGTGGATATGAACAGCCCGCAAGCAACAACGATGGATATTATTCTGTAAACGACGGTTTTAAGCTGTTTCATATATTACCCCTTTTAGTTTAGGTGGTTCACGACCGAAATTTAAGTGTTGGAATGCGTTGGGACAGTAATCGGTCCAATGCGCGCTGGTACGAAACCGCTAAGTTTCAATGCGTTCATCTGGCATATCGCTGGCTGGGCAGCTGTGAGATACAACCCAGGCAACCCCACCAATGCAGGTACTCGGATTTTATAATGACAAATGCGAAGAGACATGACCTTCTCCCCCATATATGAATATGACGATTAATAGCATAGGCCGTTCACCCCACCAAAATTTTGGTAAACCAACAGATATTTTCAGTTATCTTGCCCAAGCTACTCCTTTTTATTTATCTATAAGGCGTTGCCGCCCTTTACGAAAAGGCGGGTTTCTGATTCTTTCGAGTTATGTTAATTATTACCAACTAACCTGTTATTATTTATACCCCTTTAAATTTAAATTACAAGAATATGACAAGATTTTTTAACTAAAGCCCTGGGATTCAAATATGCATAACATTTTGATATTTAAGTATAAAATAGTCGAATAAGGGTATGGTTTCGGTTATCTTGACAATCCAACTTTCCCACCGGTAGTACGCTTAATGAATCGTGCCCCAAAAATCACAGAACTGCCGACATTGACCGTAGCTCTTCTAAATGCAAACGGTGTGTTGATCGATAACAACTTTGTAAGGCCCTGGCGGGAAAACGGCATGAAAATAGATTAAAGTGGCTTGTTTAAAACTAAAAGTTTCGAGTAGAAACAACAGGAGTCAACCTTGTATAAGAACATAAAGCTGTGCTTAAAATATTTTATCGTTGGCACATTGGCGCTCATCCCCGTTGTCATAGTGGTACAGGTGCTTTTGTTTTTAGAACGCATTTTAAGGGAGTTTTTTATCTATATATACGGATATTCCAGCAATTTCCTTATTACGTTGCTGGCATTTATGGTTTCCTTTTCAACAATCGCTTATCTCGGTTTCAGGATTACCAAGTCGGAAAAGTTATGGTTACTGCACCAAATCGAACAACTCTTTAACCGAATCCCTTTTATTCGAACGATTTACCGGGTGAGTAAAAAATTGGTCAGCATGCTTAGCGACCAAGAAAACAGTATCGCAAAAGAGATAATTTTCATCGAATATCCCAAAGAAGGCTTATGGGTACCGGGCTATGTCACTAACAAAGCCGGAGAAATGCTTGTAGTCTATGTCCCAACCTCACCAAACCCTACCTCAGGGTTTACCATTGTTGTGCACCAATCAAAAGTGGTAAAGTCAAGCATGGACATGGAAAGTGTGACCAGTTTTATTGTCAGTGTCGGAGTTGATTTGGCGCAAACAGGGGATATCGAAAAACTGGCAAAGTTGAAACCTAAATAAATCCGTAGCGGGGCTTGAAATTAAAAAATGGATTTTATCGATATCAAGGAGTCCTGGATTAATGGGGGCCGTTGAAAGTTATATCTCCCGCGCTTTGCGGGAGCGATATCGCTCGATCAAGGAGAACTGGTCGTCACTAGGACAATATTAGTTTCGCCTGTTCGGTAACTATCGGCGGAGCTAAGCCTATGCCTGATAATTTCAGCTACGCTGGCCATAATTATTTTCCGATGACAAAATTAAATGGAATGAATTAAGTGTAATTTTGTTGGTTGGCATAAAAAAGCCCGGTTGCCGAAAGGCGACCGGGCTTTTGTTATTGCAACGCTATTTTGGTGGGTAGGCTTACATCATGCCGCCCATGCTACCCATACCGCCCATGCCGCCCATATCCGGCATGCCGCCATGGCTGTGTTTATCATCAGCAGGCGCATCGGCGACCATAACTTCGGTGGTCAGCATTAAACCGGCAACCGATGCTGCATTTTGCAGCGCGGTACGGGTCACTTTCGCAGGGTCTAAAATACCCATTTCGATCATGTCGCCGTAAACGCCCGTTGCTGCGTTATAGCCGAAGTTGCCGGTGCCTTTTTGCACTTCATTAAAGACAACAGAAGGCTCGTCGCCAGCGTTGGAAACGATTTGGCGTAATGGTTCTTCCATTGCACGGCGCAAAATGTTAACGCCGACAGTTTGGTCATGGTTGGCGCCTTCAAGGTTTTTCAATGCAGACAACGCCCTAACCAAAGCAGTACCGCCGCCGGCAACAACGCCTTCTTCAACGGCTGCGCGGGTTGAATGCAGGGCATCTTCGACGCGGGCTTTCTTTTCTTTCATTTCGATTTCAGTTGCTGCACCGACTTTGATAACCGCTACACCGCCTGCCAATTTAGCCAGACGTTCCTGCAATTTTTCTTTGTCGTAGTCGGAAGTGGCTTCTTCGGCTTGTGCACGAATTTGTGCAACACGGCCTTTAATTTGCTCTTCAGAGCCTGCGCCATCGATGATGGTGGTATTTTCTTTAGTGATCTGTATTTTTTTGGCTGTGCCCAATTGAGACAATTCAGCTTTTTCAAGGCTTAAGCCCACTTCTTCAGCAATCACAGTACCGCCGGTCAAAACCGCAATATCTTCCAGCATCGCTTTGCGGCGATCGCCGAAACCAGGCGCCTTAACGGCAGCGACCTTAACGATGCCGCGGATGGTGTTGACGACCAGGGTAGCCAAGGCTTCGCCTTCGACGTCTTCAGCAACGATCAATAACGGACGGCCGGATTTGGCAACCGCTTCCAGGATCGGCAACATTTCGCGGATATTGGAGATTTTCTTTTCGTAAATCAGGATAAGAGGATCATCCAGCTCAACGCTCATGCTGTCTTGTTTGTTAATGAAATAAGGCGACAAATAGCCGCGGTCGAACTGCATACCTTCAACAACATCCAGTTGATTGTCCAGGCCAGAACCTTCTTCAACGGTGATAACGCCTTCTTTACCGACCTTTTCCATGGCTTCGGCGATAATTTTGCCGACAGATTCGTCGGAGTTTGCAGAAATGGTGCCTACTTGAGCGATGGCTTTGTTGTCTGCGCATGGAGCGGCTGAAGCAACGATAGCTTCAACGGCTTTGCTGACTGCTAGGTCGATGCCGCGTTTCAAGTCCATCGGGTTCATGCCTGCTGCAACCGCTTTCAGGCCTTCGTTAACGATGGATTGCGCCAGTACGGTTGCTGTGGTGGTGCCGTCACCGGCGACATCGGATGTGTGCGACGCCACTTCCTTAACCATTTGCGCGCCCATATTTTCGAATTTATCTTTTAATTCGATTTCTTTCGCGACTGAAACGCCGTCTTTAGTAATGGTTGGTGCGCCGAAGCTTTTGTCCAGAATCGCATTGCGGCCTTTAGGGCCTAATGTTACCTTTACGGCATTCGCCAGAATGTTAACGCCTCTTGCCATTCGGCTACGAGCGTCATCACCAAAATATACGTCTTTTGCTGCCATGTTCTATTCCTATGTGAGTAATTTAGTCGATTAATAAAGAGTTAGGTTTAACCCAAAATGCCCATGATGTCTTCTTCACGCATTACGATCAGGTCTTCGCCGTCTACTTTTACTTCGTTACCTGCGTATTTGCCGAACAACACTTTGTCGCCGACCTTAACTTCTAAAGGCCTTACTTGGCCGTTATCCAGTTGCTTGCCGCTGCCGACTGCCAACACTTTGCCTTGGCTGGGTTTTTCTGCCGCGGTACCCGGCAATACAATGCCGCCAGGTGTTGTGGTTTCTTCTTCAACGCGTTTGACAATCACTCTGTCGTGTAACGGACGTATATTCATCAATATCTCCTAGGGTTTAAATTGAGGTTATGTGTTATTAGCACTCGCTAGTAATGAGTGCTAATAATAATCAGGTTTTGCCGTCTGTCAAGTTCTTTGGCATCATCTCCGGTTAATCCTTACCAGACCAACTCATCGATATGAACGACGACCAACTATTACGTTACAGCCGCCAAATCATGTTGCCGCTTTGCGATATTGCCGGGCAGCAAAAATTACTTAACGCCAATGTGCTCATTGTTGGCGCTGGCGGCTTGGGCTCACCCTCGGCCATGTACCTTGCTGCGGCCGGCGTCGGCCATATTACGATTTACGATGATGATGTGGTTGATTTATCGAATTTGCAAAGACAGATCGCTCACCACACATCCGATGTGGGGATTGATAAAGTAATTTCAACCCGTAATACGCTCATGCAATTGAATCCGGAGGTGTCTGTTAAAGCCGTAAAAGAAAAATTGACGGGCGAAAAGCTTGAAGAAGAAGTCGAAAAGTCGGATGTGGTTTTGGATTGCAGCGACAATTTCGCTACCCGTTTTGCTGTCAACAAGGCTTGTGTAACCCTCAGGAAGCCCTTGGTTTCGGGCGCAGCTATTCGTTTTGAAGGGCAAGTCTCTGTTTTTACGGCAAATAAAAACGGTAGCCCGTGCTATAACTGCCTTTACAAAAATGACGGCGGAGAAGAACGTAACTGCGCCACTAACGGTGTCATAGCACCCATAACCGGAATCGTAGGTAGCATACAGGCGCTTGAAGCCATTAAGCTCATTATCCAGATTGGCGAGCCATTGACAGGACGATTGCTATTGATCGACGGCCTGACAATGAACATCAGGGAGATGCGTTTTAAAAAAAACCCAGGTTGCCCGGCGTGTGGCAACCTGTAAAGCGCTTGGAGATTAAGGCGTTGGTTTTTTATTGCCGAATTGCTTTTTGATAAAGCCGATTGCATTTTCTGCAAGGTCGTTGATGATGGACGGGCTGTCCCCGTGCGGTTCGGTTTCGCCAAAAGGTTTGCCGTTTTTTTGGGTAAATTTGTAGATGAAATAACCTAAGGGTGCAAAAGCGGCAGCACCGATGATGAACATCCATATGAAAAGTTCTAAAACACTAGCCATGATTCCTCCTCACCGCCTGATTGTTAATATAGTTATGAAAAAAGTTCGGCGAAGCCTGATAATACTCTTTTCATCTAAAAAAGGAAGATGCCGTTACAGCCTAATTCAATAGGTAAAAATTTAGCCCCCAATACCTTCTTCGCACTAGTTGCCAAAATATACAGATCGTCGTATACTGCATATAGCTTATTTGACCAAGCTAGCGTAAAAAAATTTAAAATTTTTGGAGGTTGACAATGAAATGGGAAACACCAAGTTACACTGACCTGCGTTTCGGTTTTGAAGTGACCATGTACATTTATAATCGATAATAAAACATTGGTTCAGACTAAAAAGGGGTTCTTGGAACCCCTTTTTTTTGCCTGGAAAATCCTAATCCTTTATCATTCAACGCTGTAACCACATACCCAGATTTTAAACTATGAAGATCAGAATTCTCGGCTCCGGCGCGGGCGGCGGCTTTCCGCAATGGAATTGCAATTGCAATAACTGTAAACGGATTCGTTCAGGCGAAATGAACGGCAAAGCCCGCACCCAATCCTCGATTGCCGTCAGCAGCGATAACCAAAACTGGTTATTGATCAACGCCTCACCGGACATCCGCGCGCAACTTGAAGAGTTCCCTTCCATCCAACCCAAGCACGGCCTACGCGATACCGGCATCAAGGCCGTATTGCTGATCGACAGCCAGATCGACCATACCACCGGCTTATTGATGCTGCGCGAAGGCAAACCACTGGATATTTATTGCACGGAAATGGTTAAACAGGATTTAACCAGCGGATTCCCGGTTTTCAACATGTTGTCGCATTACTGCACGGTTAACCACCATCCGGTTCCCATCGACGGCAGCAGCTTCACCATCCCCGCCATCGCCGACCTGCATTTTTATACCCAGGCCTTAAAAAGCAAAGCCCCGCCTTATTCGCCGCACCGCTACGATCCGCATGACGGCGATAATATCGGCTTAATCATCGAGCAAATCTCGACCGGCAAAAAAGCCTTTTATTCACCGGGACTGGGTGAAATCGAGCCGCATGTCATGACCGCCATGCAAACCTCCGATTGTTTGTTGGTGGACGGCACGTTCTGGACAAACGATGAAATGGTCACGATGGGCATCAGCCAGAAGCGGGCGCGGGAAATCGGCCATTTACCGCAATCGGGCGAGGGCGGCATGATCGAAGTGTTAAATGGTGTTAGCGAAACCCGTAAAATATTGATCCATATTAATAACACCAACCCAATATTGGACGAAGATTCTGAGCCGCGGAAAATCCTCGATTCGGCGGGTATCGAAGTGGCTTATGACGGCATGGAGATTGATCTATAAAATATAGAAATTTATAAGCATATAATTTTAATGCCTTAATACAGATCATGGTCGCAAAGAATACTGCAAAACTGACATGACACTAAAAGTCATTTATAAAATCACTTATCCAAATGGAAAAATCTATATTGGCAAGGATCTAACCAACAACATAAATTATTTTGGTAGCGCTAACTCAGAATTAATTGCAAAAGATTTTACTCGGGAAACAAGAAGGTGCATGATCATTATCAAAGAAATCATATTTGAATCTGAAAGTACTGAAGAAATTAACAAGAGAGAATCAGAGTTAATAAAGGAATACCAGTCAAATAATCCTGAAGTTGGTTACAATCAATGGCCAAAATTTAAATGAAATCTATCTACGAAAAAACTTTAAGACAAGTTTATGACAAATTCTGAAAAACATCCCTGGACCCGTGAAGAATTCGAAGCCCAATTGCGCGGCATGGAAAGGTATTACCACATCCATCACCCTTATCACCTCTTGATGAATGAAGGTAAGTTAACCAAAGAACAAATCCAGGGCTGGGTGGCTAACCGTTATTACTACCAAGTCAGTATTCCCCGCAAAGACGCTAACATCCTGGCCAACTGCCCCGACCGCGAAACCCGTGCCAAATGGATACAGCGCATCATGGATCACGACGGCCACCCAGGCGACCCCGGCGGTATCGAAGCCTGGATACAATTGGGCATGGCGGTTGGCTTAAGCCGCGAAGAAATCACCTCCGAACAACATGTGTTGCCGGGAGTCCGTTTTGCCGTCGATGCCTACGTCAATTTCGCCCGCCAAGCCGAATGGCACGAAGCCGCCAGTTCCTCGCTAACCGAACTGTTCGCCCCGAAAATCCATCAGCAACGCCTGGACAACTGGCCCGATCATTACCCCTGGATCGACAAAGAAGGCTACGCCTACTTCCGCAAACGCCTAACCGAAGCCCGCCGCGATGTCGAACACGGCTTGGAAATTACGTTAGATTGGTACAAGACCCGCGAGCAGCAAGACCGCATGATCAAGATATTGCAGTTTAAACTGGATGTATTGTGGTCGATGGCGGATGCGATGTATATGGCTTACATCAACGGGATGCCGCCGTATTTTAATGTGGCTAAATAAAATCTAGCCGCACAACTTCTTTTGCAGAATTAAAGCGATACAATACAAAACCGTAAATTAGTTTTGCTGGAGGCGCAAAATGGCAACCGCTTATGAAACTGACATCATCGCTTGGTCGAAAGAACAAGCCAACCTGCTACGTTCAGGCAAATTATCGGCCATCGACATTGAACATATCGCGGAGGAAATTGAAGACGTGGGCAAAAGTGAGCAACGTGAGCTGGCAACTCGAATGGCTGTATTGTTATCCCATCTACTGAAATGGCAATATCAGCCGGAACGTCAAAGCGGCAGTTGGCAACGCACGATCAAAGAACAACGCAAAGCCATTGCCCGTCGTATAAAAAACACACCCAGTTTAAAATCTTCCTTAAACGACCCCGAATGGTTTGAAGATGCCTGGGGAGATGCCGTTTCCATGACCATCATCGAGACTGGCATCGGTAGTTTTCCAGAAGTTTGTCCGTGGACGGTTGAAAATATTATGTCCGATATATGGTTGCCATTATCTGGCAACACTGACAAAAAATCATAAAGGTAGGCAATTGATACATAGCTCAATAAAAGATAATTTGATGCGTGTAGAAATAATGCATTCAATGGCGCAGACATATTATCTAGTAACACATGATACTGACTTTCGGGGAAGAATGATTAATGGTGGCCCTACGTTTCCGTTTAACGCTGGGTAATATGACATAATGGAAAAGGAATCGTGCATAGTAGGCATGGTCATGGCGTGGTCAGTCATTACGCTTGAATCGCTTGTTAATCATTCCTTGGCAGAAAGGCTTAACAACAAGACATCAGCAATAATGGCAATAGAGTACCCAGGACAAATCACTGACAAATTGAAAATTGCAAAATTAGCAAAATCAGAACTTGCAAAAGAGCTTGTTATTTTAGCTGACAATGAAGAACAAAATACTCAATACATTTCTTTGGCTGATAAACTGTCTGAAACTCGCAATCTGATCGTGCATGACAAGCCATTCGAACTTATTGACTTTGGAAATGGCGAAGTAGAAATCACGCACTTCAGATCACGTGGAGACGCTTTAGAAAAGTAGTTTAGGTACGATGATTTAGCCGATTTCTATAAAAAATGCGACAAAATAAAGAACTATGCGGCATCAATATCTCCTATGCATGTTATGGAGCTTGAAGAAATATCATTCACTAAATTATCCCGTATGTTGGGCATTTTGTAGATACGGTAAGGTACGAACCCCAACACATCAAACTCCCAAATGTTGGGGTTCGTACCTCACCCACAACCTACATCCCTTCGCGTGGTGCATAATGACATGAAACCAAAAGATTTGAAAAAAGCGTTGGCAATCACGAAAACTCATAAAGCTGAATTTGAGAGGAAATGGGATGACTATTTTAGCCAAAGGTAAATCCGTTCATTTTGATGACCGCTATTTGCATGTCGAACTTGAGGATGGCCGCGTCATCTTAACGCCTATGTCTTGGTATAAAGAATTGCAGGATGCCTCGTTGAAACAGTTAGCCAACTATAGCTTTATTTGCAAAGGAACAGGGATAGAATGGCCGGAATTAGATTATCATTTAAGCATCGAGAGCATGTTGCTGGCTGACACCAAAAAACATGCAGCTTAACTATGTAGATGCAATTTGCGCTTAAGCTTCACGACATAATCCATTAATGCCCATTATTTTGTACATTTAGGCCAAAAATGAAACGAGCCTCCTTCACAAAAGTCCGCAATAACGACAAGCTTATCGCCGACATTGTACCGATAACCGCCGACTTTCCGTCGTGGAAACGTCGTACCGCACAACCTTTGGTGCTGGGTGGCGAATCGGTTAGCCGGATGATTCTCGACGAACGTAATTAAAGTCGGCAGCCACTTTCGATTATAGCGGAAAAATAAAATAACTAATTTGCAATATCAACAACTTAAAACAGCCTTGTTGTCAGATGTGGAAGATATTGCCATTGGCGACTTAACGCCAAGGGTGCTTTTGCATACAATGAGCAGCCTGGAAAATAATGTCTTACGGGCAATGGACGCAATCCACATCGGCAGTGCAATGGCCTTGGAATGCGATGTGTTTGTCTCTGCCGACCAACGCCAGCTTGATGCGGCGAAACAGGTTGGTTTGAGTGTGGAAGCCGTATGAACACAATGAGCGGGTGAATAACAACTATAACCATCGTTTTCTGAGGAACTGACATGCCAATATTTAAGCAAATAACCAAACATTTTCTGGCCATTTTTCTGATCGCCTTTGTTTACCTCGGTTGCAACCCGGTTTTTGCCGAAACCGCCAGCAATGGGGATGCTCAACACGCACAAAAAAACCTCAATATGTCGGGATTGTATTTGGGCTTTTATCCTTGTTCTGATTGCAAGGGCATTCGGACAACACTCGCCCTAAACGAAAACAATACATACGTCTACATTTCCCTATACGTCGGCAAATCAGACCGGGAAATTATCGAAAAAGGCAAATTTACCCTAGGCGAGAACGGCAATACGCTGGTCTTAACGCCGAAAAAAGGTTCTACCACGACGCAGCAATATTTAATTGAAGATGACATGCTGATTAAGTTGGATGAAGATGGCAACCGGATCACCAAAGACGGTGCCGACGGTTATATCTTGAAGCGGAAAGATGTCGTGAATACATCGGGAAGCGGTCATGGTGGGCATTGATTTTACCGACAACTAATAACTTGGTGTATTGTGCCATATGTTTTACTCATCCATTTGGCGCAATACACGACTCCCGCCCTAACGATAAGAAACGGAATGACCATTAACCCTGACCAATCCATTACATTCTCCCCCCTGCATCGCCTGCAATGGGAAGAAGCCCAGCAGAAATACGTCATCCTTTATCCTGAAGGCATGGTGGAGCTTAACCAAAGTTCTGCGGAAATCCTTAAATGTTGCAACGGCAGCCGTAACCTTGCCCAAATCGTCAGCGAGCTTGAACAAAAATTTGCCACCACGGGTCTCACCAACGACATTACCGCTTTCCTGGAGGTTGCCCTACAAAATGGCTGGATTAAACAATAACCCTGTGGCGCAGACGAATCCAATAACACCGCCGCGCTGGTTGCTGGCGGAACTGACTTACGCTTGCCCATTGCAATGCCCGTATTGCTCGAATCCGGTCGATTACGCTAACTATCCATCCGAACTCAGCACGGATGATTGGAAGCGGGTATTGAGCGAAGCACGCAAGATGGGCGCGGTGCAATTGGGTTTTTCCGGCGGCGAACCGCTCACGCGTAAAGACTTGGTCGAACTGGTTAAACATGCACGGGAATTGGGCTATTATTCCAACCTGATTACCTCCGGTTATGGGCTGACGGAAGAAAAAATCATCCAGCTAAAAGAAGCGGGTCTCGACCATATCCAGGTCAGCATCCAGGCCAGTACGCAGGAACTCAACGACCATATTGCCGGAACAGCCTCTTTCTATCATAAAAAGGAAGTCGCCCATCTGGTCAAAAAACACGGCTATCCGATGGTGTTGTGCGTGGTCATCCACCGCGAGAACATCCACCAGATGCCGCAAATCCTGGAAATGGCGGAGGAATTGGATGCGGATTACTTGGAACTTGCCAATACCCAATATTACGGCTGGGCACATGCCAACCGCGATTTATTGCTGCCCACCAAAGAACAATTCGAGCAAGCCGAAGAAATAGCCCAAGCGTTTAAAGAAAAGGTCGCCGGCAAGATGAAAATCTATTACGTCGTGCCGGACTATTACGAAGACCGCCCCAAAGCCTGCATGAACGGCTGGGGTACGACATTCCTGACCATTGCGCCCGAAGGGGGCGCACCCCCTTGCCATTCAGCCCGCGATTTGCCTGGGTTGGATTGCCCGAATGTTAACGA
>CAYSYU010000031.1:0-40290 GCA_964435245.1 uncultured Methylomagnum sp. | reverse complement strand
ATTCTGCCAAAGCCCGCATGTAGGATTTGCTGCGCCTTGAAATGTCACTACACCATGAATTGTGTAACATTAGATCCCGTACCTACTGCCAAAAGCAATAATCAATGGCATTGCAGACACAAGAATAAATAGTCGTCCCTGAAAAAAGGGGTTTTTCAAAAAAACCTTCCTCTCAGGTTTCCATTTTTGCGAGGGGCCGATCTCTAAGGCAAACCACCCTGACAAAGCCCTGCAAAGCCAAGGCAAAAAAATCCGGAGTTGCCGGAGGATCAAGCGGATGTTATGGCCTGCGCCGCACAGGATGGCGTGCATGGCATCGCCCAATTCACCTTTAAGGTAGTTGCGCCGGAGCAGGCCATCGTTTTTCAGGTGACCAATCACCGGTTCAATAGCATTGCGCCGCTTCAGCGCCCGTTTGAGCCGACGCGTGTTGACGCCCCGCTTTTGCCGGGCTTTGTAGATGGTGACATTAGGCACATCAACGCCCCGGTATCCCAAATCCACAAAGACTTCTTTGGCACGGGTGCCGCTGAGGATCTCGGCTTGTTCCAGGCAAGATTCGAGCGTATGCCCGTCATAGGGGTTGCCAGGAAAACTGCGCGCGCCCAGCACGAAGTTGCCCTTGTTGGTGACGGTGATGCCGACCTTAACACCAAATTCATATTTTTTGTGGGCCTTGCCCTTGGCAATACACTCGACTTCCGGGGCATGGAAACTGTAAAGCTTATCCTTGTCCTGCCGTTGTTGACTCAGAATGCGCCGGGTTTTCTCCAGAGTCCCCTCAAAAGCCAATCTAACCTGATCGGGTTGTGTCTGCAATTGCCGCTCGATGTCGCGCTGCACCCTGCCGACCAAGGTTTTTAACTGCTTGAGCGCCTTGCGCTTGCGCTTCATCTGCTTGGCACTGTGGTAACGGTTGGCCATCAACAGCAGGTAGGGTGCCTTACGGCTGTAGTTCTGCCGTAGCTTGAGGCCGTATCGCCCGGACAGCCGAACTAGGTGCTGGCGGCAGCGTTCGTACAGTTTGCCGTCAGTCGGGTAAGTGACGGCCTTTTCCTGCACAGTGCTGTCCACCGTGACCGACTGGAAGTCATTGGGATTGACGGTTTGGGTGTCCACGCCCGCTTGGATGGCCGTCGACAGCAACCACTCGCAACCGGCCTCGCCGATCCGGTTGCGCCACTTGGTCAGTGACGTCGGGTGACAAGGTGGACGGTGCTGGAAGAAACGCTCGCCGCACAGGTGCTGCCAATAGGGATTTTCGACCCAGAGCGCAACCACTTCTTCGTCGGAATGACCAAAGGCGTGTTTCAAATAATGCAGCCCTGCAACCAGCCGGGGCGGCAATGCGGGCGCTCCCTTGTTGTCAACAAAAAACTCGCCGAACGCCTTGTCCAAGGCCGCCCAGTCAATTTGGTTGGCGAGCAAGAACAGTTCATGGCGTGGATTCAGCAAAACGGCAAGGGCGATTTTAAACAGGTCGTATTGGGTCTCAGTTTCTTGACGTTTGGGTTGCATGGCGGGAAATAATTGCAAGAAATTAATGGACATCTTATCAATTTCTTGCAATTATTGCCCGAGTTATTTCATGAATTATACTGTATTATCAGTAGGTTATATTGTCTTCAGGGGCTACTAAATAGCATTTTGATGCGGCTCGAAGCCAACGGGCATGGTCTCGGCAACTGCTTCCGCGTTGCCCTAAATCCCGCACCAGTCCAATTGTACATATTAATTTCCTAAACCTGTAAAAAATAAATTCGACCAAATAATTTGACTCTCAATAACAGCCGTTGGTCAATTTAATTTTTTGCTTCCTCTGAAGGTGACAGTCCGGTAGAGTAGAGATGTGGCGCGGTAGCGTTAGCTGTTAGCCTATCTGTTGCCGCCCCTTTCGTTTGGCGGTGCCTCATTAGCCAACCCGTAACTCCGTTTCCACATCCCCCTCATCGAACCGGACTGGCAGTTTTCCCGCATCCGGCTCTCGGACAAGATATCACGCTTACGCCCACGGCTGGTCACACCCCAAACGGGTCAGGCGTACCAATCCTAAGTTCTGGTACAGGTACGAAGAAGGATAGGCTCCGACCGCTCGCTTTCTGACCTTGTATTTGTTGCGTAACCACCGGCGCAACCGCATCGTGGTATAGTTATCAATGGCCCGGTATGCCGGGTCGGTCGTCCCTACTTGAAAGTAGTTTGCCCAGCCTCGTAACACCCGATTCAACTGCCCTATTTGCACGGCGGTTTCTTGCCACCCCATGCTAAGGACCGTCATCGCATGAATCTTTTCGACCATGCGCCTTATACTTTTCTTCGACGGTCGATAGCCCATGTAGGCTTTGCCCGTTTGACGCTTATACATCCGCCCAAACGTGTAACCCAGAAAATCAAACTCCCCTTCCGGCACTTTACAGATACGTGTCTTTTCCTCATTTACCGTTAGCTTAAGTTGTGCCATGATTGCGCATAACCATTCTAAAGCCAGCTCTGCCTTATTCCGGTGACATAAGATCACCAGATCATCGGCATAGGTTACGATCCGGCTGCCTAGCCGCCGTTCCAGCCCCAGTTGTTTCCATCTCAACAAAAACCGTCGCATGTATAAATTGGACAGCAAGGGCGAGATCGGCGAACCTTGGGGTATGCCGCGGCGGTTGTCCTTGGCTTCGGTCGTCCGTGTCTTCCGACCTCGGTCATCGGTTTCTTCGACCGCGCATTCCAGCCATTGCTTGATCAGGTTCAGCACCCGCGGGTCTACGACCCGGCGTGCCACCGATTTCAACAATTCGGCGTGGGGAATACTGCCAAAGTAATCACTAAGGTCGGCATCCACGACATCCAGATAGCCGCGGTACAGCTTTTCCTCTACCTCGACCACTGCCTGTTGGGCATTGCGCCCAGGGCGGGAGGCATACTGCTCTGGCAGAAGGTCGGCTTCAAAGATCGGTTCCAGCACTAGCATCGCTGCGGTCATGCAGACCCGATCCCGTAACGTTGAGATACCCAACGGCCTTAGCTTGCCATTGGCTTTGGGGATATACACTCGTCTGATTGGATTCGGTCGGCAAGTCTCCTCCCTAAGCGCAAGCGCCAGTTCGCCTAGCCACCGGGTGACGCCATACGCTTCGACATCCGGAAAATCCTGCCCATCCACACCTGGTGCGCCCTTGTTGGCGCGGCACTGGGCATAGGCATGCGCCAGGATGTCTTCCCGGTATAGCTTGTCGTACAGCGCATAAAATCGACAGCCGGCTTCAGCCTTCGCTTTTGCGTGTAACGCCATCTGTAGTTTCTGAACTCTTAACGAAGTTGATAGGTTGCCCAATCTCCTGTCCTTTTCCACTTAGTGCGTTGATCTTGAACCAAGGCTCCTTCCCTCCACCAGCATTACCTAGCTTCCCCGGTACTACGAGCCTCTCCGCCACCCCAATGCGCCCGGCCTGTCCCTCACGGGCGTCCGGTTGGCCGTCCCCGGCCACGCAAAGGGGCTTCCCGTGTTGCGTGTGCTTACCTTGTGTACATGCAATCGCCACTACCCAGGCGCAGCAACTGGGATTGCTCTTCGCTCAATTCCCCAGCCGTATCAGCCTTCCCTGAAAGGGTGGTCAGGTCGGCCTGCGCATCGACCTTTTCGAGGCTTGCTCAGCGTTCACTCACGTTAAAGCCTGCACACTCGCTGGATCGCCTAAAAGCGATCCTTTACCTCGGGGGCTTCAGCCATTTCGTTACCTCCATGACTGCCCCGAATGCTTCCGGCCGGAGCGATTGAGCCGGGTGGGTCTCTCACCCACTGGTAAAGCACCGCCTTGGCACGGCGCACACCCACTGCGGGCGTTGGCAACATGGTTATTTAATCCTTCTAAGCGGACGCACACGTAGGATTCCGTTGAGCGTGTAACGCGAATAAGGGGGGTGGTGGCTTCAATTTTAGAAACGGTGTGCGCCCCCGCAAAACAAGTGCCATTTTATATAATGCAAATTATGCGAGCAAAGGGCGAAGCGAAAGGCGAGCCCCCTGTGTTTGTTCGCATAATCCGAAGCTTTATGTAACTTGGCGCGGTTTTGCCTGGACGGTGGCGGCTTGTCTTGGCGGCACCAGGCAGGGTATGGAAAAAGGTCGGCGGGGTACATTCGTCGGAACACGGCTAACGCCGCTTCCGACTTACGGTCTTACGGTCTTACGGTCTTACGGTCTTACGGTCTTAAAAAGCCACCTATTTCAAGTGGCGACTAATTATATGCTTAAGCTTTATTATTAACTCACCTTACGCAGGCACTTAGAAGAATCAATAACTGTAGCGATGTTGGAAATTCTTAAGTCATTGATTTTTCGTTTCAGGTGCGTAAGGTGAGTTATTAATATCTCTTAGCATTATATTCCTTTAAGCTGATTTTAATTTTGTTTATCCCTAAGGATGCGTTATTTACGTATTCCTAAGCAGGGTGAACCGGAGCTTAACTGATCATTTAAATTTTAAACAAAAAATTTTCATAAAGCTGATGGTAAACAGACACAAAACCAGCAGTATCTGATGTTTAATCAACAATAACAATTGTTCTTAGTTACACTTAACAATTAAAAACAATGGCTTATGAAGCTGGCTTAATTATTGCTTTTAGACTCAATTGATAACCGCTGAAATTGGTTTGCTTAAATGCAGGCCATTAACATCAGCAGTTAATATGATAAAGGGGTTTTTTATATTTTTCTCTACTGAACGTGAGTGATAAATGCAAACTACTAAAGCAGAAAAAATTGTCTTACCCGCTCGAATTATTTTCGCTTTTGCTGCAACTGCGTTGACATTTCCTTTATTAGAAACAAACTCCTATTTATTTTCTAAGTTAGCAACGAAAAGGGCTGCTTCACCAACATTTTACAAGCATGGATTAGGTTAAACCCAAGCCATGCCGATGCTTTCGAGCCCAACCCATTATTAAATTCAAACATGGAATTGCCGTATGAGCTATAGAACAACTATCCAGTGGAATGAGAAGAATGAAATTAGATGCCTGATAATCTTTAAAAAACTTCAGGCAGAAAAATTTCCTAGAGGAAAACAAACGGTGTATTGCCGAGAAATGTCCAAGTCAACAAATATTGACCCTAAAAAAATCATTGCAAAAGTAAGTAATTACAAAGCTGCTGCGCGCATAAATTTTGCCTCAAATGCCTCTGTCAAGACTACTGAACTATTTAATAAATATGGACAATTGCCTATCAAAAAGCTTGAAAAACTTGGAAGCTAATGGATATACCCGACCATTAACTAATGGCCTCAGCGTTCTCAATAACATTCGCAGTCGATTTTTATAACATGGCCTCTAACTTGATAGTGGAAGTAAGGAAGATTGATGAAACTCCCTTACCCATATTGGCGTCACTGCAAAACACACAACAACACTAGCGAACATATCATTTCATTAAGCCAACACGCTAAATATTAAGTTTCAAAGTAAAAGCCTAAAAATCACAGGAGATATATTAATGAAAAACTTCAACGTTTCCTTTTCAGTCAATATTATGACTGCCAACTTAATTAGAAGTGCTTTTCAGCGTCTATTCTCAATGGCAGCTTGGTCGTAGCCATATGCATTTTGCTTAACCTAAACCGACCAAAAGACAAGATGGCCTTGCTGATGGAAGCCGAATTCCTTATCCGACTTCAGATAGGTTAGTTGGAACAGCCACATTTGAAACCCTAATCTCATGCGCATCAACATGACGGAATTATGCCACACGCCACTCAGACTCGGCTCTTGGCCACACTACCATTAACTACCACTTACCTACCCCTGTTACGACGAACCCTTGGAAGACATTAAAGGATAAGTTATGAATTCGAAAACACAAATCAATAGCAGACATCCGTTTGTTGGCCCATTGGCGCAAACCTTGACTGCCGATAGTTCAATACAACAAATAGCTAATCCTAAAAGGGTCGCTAACCATGCCTGCTTTACTGACCAACCCTGCATTCTCGAGCGGCTGCGCCGTGAAAAGCAACGTGCGCAAAGGTCTGGTTTTGCTTTATCCGTCCTTTTGGTTACGCAATATCATATCAATGGGCATAATCCTATTGCTATCAGTGGGCTTTTAAAAGCCATCCGGTTAAAAACCCGCGAAACTGACTTTGCCGGTTACATCGACCAACGTTCATTGGGTGTCGTGCTTCCATATACTGACAAGGAAGGGGCAAGTAAAATTAGGGAAAAATTAATTGCCGATTGTAGGGATCCGCAAATTTCTATTACTACGTCAACCTATCCCGATC
Organism: uncultured Methylomagnum sp.; assembly: GCA_964435245.1. Classification (GTDB taxonomy): domain Bacteria; phylum Pseudomonadota; class Gammaproteobacteria; order Methylococcales; family Methylomonadaceae; genus Methyloglobulus. The sequence continues at coordinate 34,012 of CAYSYU010000031.1, read as the reverse complement.
AGTTACTTGATAGTTTGACAAAAAATGGTTGCGTATCGCCCGATGCCTTAAAGCTTATGGTTGAAGACACTATCCAGAATTCACGGGTTAAGGACGGAATAAAAAAAGGAATTGATATTATTGGTTCAATCGTGGCACTGTTAATCCTGTCTCCCCTCTTGTTAGTAACCACAGGGGTTGTCAAATACAGTTCGTCGGGGGCTATCATATTTAGCCAATACTGCGTAGGCCATAAGGAGAACCGTTTACGTTTTATAAATTCCGTTCTATGCATATGGATTCGGACGGCCAAATACACAGGGCCTATATCGTAAAATTGTTCAATGGCAACCATGCGGCAATCAACAATAGGTACAAAAACCCCCTTGTAAAAATTAAGATGCCGCATTATTTTGATTCCGTTTTTCAGTATTACCGCTTAGGCTAACGACTGATAATGGATTTTGGATTCTAGTGCCAATTAACGACGCACTGGAATTTTTCACTGGTAAATCGACCTTTATATAGATTATTGTTCGGTTTTATATCACCCTCACTGATAGCACTCCATGAATGGATCGGAGCTGATCTTGAAGTTGTGCCGGAACAGCATTGTTTATGTCAATAAGGGAATACGCATAATCCCCTCGTGACTTATTCAACATGTCGATAATGTTGATTTTGTGCCCTGCCAAAAGGGCGGTAATTTGGCTGACCATGCTGGGAATATTTTCATTCGTAATCGCCAGCCGAAAGCCATTGGTGCGCGGCAGGTTAACATCTGGAAAGTTAACCGAGCGGCGGATATTGCCATTCTCCAGGAAATCAATGACCTGCTGGGACACCATAGCCGCACAGTTGTCTTCCGCTTCAGCGGTTGAAGCGCCTAGATGGGGCAATACAATTGACCGCGTGTGATTCAACAAACCCCGTGAAGGGAAATCAGAAACATAAGCATGAAGCTTGGAGGAGTCCAGTGCCGCAAGGACAGCCGTTTCATCGACTATTGCCGCCCGTGAAAAATTCAATAATGTCGCGTTTGGCTTCATTTTGTCGATTCTTGCGGCGTTAATCAATTGTCGGGTGTGGTCGTTTAACGGTACATGCAGGCTAACAAAATCAGCGCGAGACAAGAGATTATCCAAATTGCTGGCTGGGATCGCTTCCGAGGAAAGCTTCCATGCACTTTCTACCGTCATTTGCGGATCGAATCCCACGACTTTTAAGCCAAGCGCTGCGGCTGCATTGCTGACCTTCACGCCAATAGCGCCAAGGCCAATAACCCCCAAGGTTTTACCGGCCAGCTCAAACCCGGAAAAGCGTTTCTTGCCTTGTTCGACCAAGATTTCGAGCTCATCCCCGTCACCTTCAAGATTTTTGGTAAAGTGCCAAGCGTCGGGAATATTACGTGCGGCTAATAACAGGCCTGCAATGGCTAGCTCGGTCACGGCATTAGCATTGGCGCCCGGTGCATTGAATACAGGGATGCCTTGCTTTGAGTATTCGGCAACTGGAATATTGTTAACACCGGTGCCCGCCCTCCCCACTGCTTTCAATGAGGCCGGGATGGGGTTGTTATGCAAGTCATGGGAACGCAATAAGATCGCATCCGGATTTTGAATATCTGCCCCGATTTCATAACGTTCAGAGGGAAATTTTTCCAGTCCGAAACGCGATAAGGTATTGTAGGTTTTGATTTTGAATGATGGTGAAACTTGATTCATAAAACTCGTTAGTATTGGTTGGTTAGTGGAAAGCATGGAAACCTATCGGTGTTTTTCTTGTAAAAAACCTCATAACCGTGCTTTGTAATTATCAGTAGCTGCAAAGTAAGCTACGATAAATTTGTCAGGTAGTTTTTAATATTTATGACTTGTTAAGTCGGCAAACCTTTGTCATCGAAAAGTCCTTCAAATAAGATTGAACTTAGGTAGCGCTCACCGGAATCCGGCAACACCACAACAATCGTCTTGCCCTTATTTTCGGGAAGCTTAGCGTAACGCACCGCTACTGCTACCGCAGCACCGCATGAAATGCCTGAGAGTATCCCTTCTTCCTTGCTTAACCGTCTTGCATATTCGATAGATTCCTCATTGGTCACTTGTTCGATTTTATCGACCAGCGATAAATCTAAGATGTCCGGCACAAATCCGGCACCGACGCCCTGTATTTTGTGGGGCGCTGGCTTTAATTCCTCACCGGCCAGTTTTTGCGTGAGCACTGGGCTTGCAGCGGGTTCGACAGCGACAGAGATAATCGGTTTGCCTTTAGTGTTTTTGATATAGCGGGAAACACCGGTAATTGTGCCTCCAGTTCCCACGCCAGAAATAAAGATATTGACTTCCCCATCGGTGTCGTCCCAGATTTCAGGCCCCGTAGTTTGTTCATGGATGGCCGGGTTAGCAGGATTTTTGAATTGTTGCAGCAAGACATAACGGCCAGGATCGGATGCGGCAATTTCTTCGGCTTTGGCAACAGCGCCGGTCATTCCGCGCGCCGCTTCGGTCAGCACCAGCTTTGCACCATAAGCAACCAGTAATTTTCGCCGCTCCAAGCTCATGCTTTCCGGCATCGTTAAAGTAAGCGGTATGCCTTTGGCGGCAGCGACAAATGCCAGGGCAATGCCGGTGTTTCCACTGGTGGGTTCCACCAATTCTTTACCGGGACTTAAAAGCCCACGCTTCTCGGCATCCCAAACCATCGCCGCGCCAATTCGGCATTTAACCGAGTAGGCGGGATTACGGCCTTCGATTTTTGCCAGGACAATAGCTTCAGCACCATCTGTAACCTTGTTCAGCTTTATAAGAGGTGTGCGGCCGATGGACTGTGCGTTATCTTCAAACCAATGTGGCATCTGTGTCTCCTGGGTTTTAAACTTAATGGGTCTAGCGGGTGGGGGTTGGACGAGCAAAGCTTTTAAGTATCGTAGATAACGTATTCTTTTACACAATACACACCCACCCCGCCTTTTCCTAATTTTATGTTCATCTCTAAAATCAGACTAATACCGATAGCTCGCTACCTTACCTTTTTAAGTAGGCTGGTAAATAAATTATCCCCACCTTTGCTTCTTTATGCTCCGCCCTACAGCATAAACATTGGAAGAACAGAATCAAAACAACATTATTTGATACCGTTATCTAACAATCAGATAAGCATTTTAAAATAACCCTTGCCTTATGAGACTCAGAAAAAAATTGGAGGGTGCGGGCAAGAAATAAATTTTGATATTTAATTTTTCTGAAAGCCACATCTCCGCTTTAATCCAGTTGTTTCTCGCCACAAATAAAACCAACAACCGACCTATCAAAGTTTAAGATATATAAATCTAATAATATCAGTTCATTAGGAAAAATAATCTCTATAACATACCTTCCATTAGTGACGAATTAACATCGTGTGATGATCAGTTTTTTAAAAAATCTAATAGCTCTTTAATACATTTTTATTCACATGAGAAGGTAATTTTATGAAACCCGTAATATCAAAAAAAACGCCATTACCGATCCAAATTGCTTTGGCTCTTGCAACAACCTTACCTGTATTCCAGGTTAATGCCGACACTGTTACAGACTGGAATTACTATACCCTTATCGCGACAAAAGGCGGTACCTCCCCTACGGGCGGTGACAAAGCCATCGCCCTGAATTCGAATGTGGCAACCCGCATTGATGCGATTGCCGCCAGGGCAGTCTTTGATGCAGTCAATGCAGTCGACCATTTCAGCTCTAAGAGCTACTACTATTATGGTAAAGGAAATTTAAAAGGCCCGACCAGTAATTCCGCATCGGCCGCTGCTGCTCAAGCCGCTCACGATGTCCTGCTTGGTGCTTTACCAAACACACCCGTATGGGATGCGACTCGTAATTGGCTTAATAACCAGTTATCGAGTGACTTGGCAAAGCTAAGAATCAATAAAAATGACCCAGGAATCACGCTAGGCCAAGCATCTGCCGCTGCCGCATTGGCCGCCAGAACCAATGATTTTTCACAGATAAGGACAACTTACACGCCTTCAACTAATCTCTCGATAAACGCCTCAACCACACCTAACACCATTGTTCCAAATGCTGTAGGCAACCCCGGTATTGGCTTATGGAGGCCTAGCAATGGCGCGGCTGGTGTAATCGACCCTTTAACTGGTTCGCCTACTGGATTTGATTCAAAAGGCGAAATTCAAGCAGCGGCTGCAATCGACTTCAACTGGAAAAACGTCGCACCGTTCAGCATAAGCTTGTTTAAGAAGCAGTTACTGGTTGCCGCTGTACCACCGTCGCTGAAAATTGGCAGCATTGAATATACTCAGGAATTGGAGTTCGTGAAAACTCACGGCCAAGATTCCGGGCATCCTGGTAGCCGCACTGATGACCAACTGCTACAGGCCTTGTATTACAAGTCGGATGCAGAATTGTTTACCAACGAAGTGGCAAGGGTCGCGTCAATTGCCAGAAACTTAACGTTGGACCAAAACGCGAAGCTGTTCGCTTTACTGGATAGTGCATTGGCGGATGCACGTACTGCCGCATGGCAATCAAAATACGATCTAGTGTTTTGGCGTCCTATTACGGCTTTGAATGCTGATGCCCTCGGCAATGTTGCGAATTATAGTTGGAAACCGCTCGCAACAACGCCTTCACATCCTTCCAGTACGAGCGGTCATAGCACTACAGTTGCTGCCGGTGTTGAAATTCTCAGGGCTTTTTTCCAAACCGATAAAATTGTCCCTGGAAATACTCCGGTTACTCTAACTACCCTTCCTTGGTTGATAGGCACAAACAACGGAACCGGCCAATTGCAAACTCCAATCCATGGCGAGGATGCCACTAGCCGGGATGTGTCCACTTTTACCCAACTGCAATTGGAAAATGGCCGAAGCCGTATTTACCTTGGTGTCCACTTCGGTAATGACGATTACCAAGGGCAAAAACTTGGCTTAGCCGTAGCCGATGCAATTATTAAGCAAAACGACGATCCTGCTACGGAAAATTTGTACATCTATAAAGGCAATTCGACAGTAGCTTCTGCACAAAATTTATTGTCGATATTTGTTAAAAACTCATCTGTCTCAGGGTTCTATGGGTTAAACGGTTTAGAAGTAAATGACCGCAAGTAATATTAAATGTCAGCCGCCAGGAAATAAGTTTCTTGCTGATATGGTAGAAAAGCCAAAATGTTGTCAATCATGCGATTGTCCTTAATTTAGGATATTCAAGGACAGGAAGCATTCATTTTTTGCCGCTGCTAATACATCAAACCAATGATTAACCAGGTTTAGGGAAGTCAAATTTCAAAATCACCTCGTGAAGACTGGAAGTCGATTTGGTGCAAGGATGCGCCTTTTTTAAAAAACTCCCGCTCCTTTGGCCGTAACTTACGAATTAATGATTCAAGGATCCTCTTATCAAAAACCAGGGCTTTCGGGTGCACAATACCACTGAGCAGCCCAATATATTCTGGATGAAATAATTCTTATATTAGGGATATAACCAAAGGGAGGTTCAATGCAGCTATTGCGATTGGATTTTTTCTCGGAACAATTGTTTTGGTTGGTCGCTAGTGAGTACTTGAAATCCTAATGCGTCTACTCTATATGCGTAAATTTCTCAAATAAAGTAAAGCTAGGCCAGATTTAATCAACATGAACCTGGAACGACCCGAACGATTTGGTAATTTCCGATAAGTTAAAACAGTACTATCAATCAGCCGCCCTAATTCTCAGTTTCTATGAGTTTTTTTTCTACATTAGGTAGCATGCCGTACATTCCCAGCTTATGCCTAAGCACATTCCGGCTAATGTCCAACAAACGGGCTGTCTGAACCTGGTTTTTCTCGCAGAATTCAAAGGCTGTACGTATCACAATCTCTTCTATAATCTCATACAGTTTGGGTGGGGCTTGCTCACAAAGCCGTTGCAATGCACTTTCTAAAGATGCCGTGGATATGGACGGCTTATTTTCAACTGTCCTACCCCCAGAGAGTTTGAAATCTTCAGGACGTAAAATATGGCTTGGGCAAACCAGAAGGGCACGGTGAATTGTGTTCTCTAATTCCCGAATATTACCTGGCCAGTCGTAGTTCAATAAAGTTAATTCGGTTGCAGGGGACAATTTGATTTCGCCGTAACCTAAACGGTCGGCGTATATTTTCAAGAAGTATCTTGCTAGCGGCAAAATATCGCCCGGACGTTCCCGCAAGGGGCTTAGTTGGATAGTGGCAACATTGAAACGGTAATATAAATCAGCGCGAAAGTGCGAAGCGGCAACCGCGTCTTCAAGGTTGACATTAGTCGCCGCAATTATCCGGACATCCACTGGCACTGACTGCCTGGAACCCACTTTTACCACTTCACGGACTTGTAGCACACGCAACAACTTAGCCTGTAAGCTTAAGGGCATGTCACCAACTTCATCCAAAAATAAGCTGCCTTTGTTGGCGGTTTCGAACCAACCCGCCTTGCTTTTCACAGCTCCGGTGAATGAACCCTTTTCGTGTCCGAACAATTCGCTCTCGATCAGGTGTTCACTCAATGCTGCACAATTTATTGCCCCAAAAACATTTTGGCTGCGTTTGCTAAGGGCATGGATATGCCGAGCAACCAGTTCCTTACCGGTGCCGGTTTCGCCGGTGATAAGGACAGTGGCATCGCTAGGCGCTATACGTTCAATCTGTTCCTGTAACCGTCGAGAAACAGGATCCTCAAATACTAAGGCGGTCGCTCGGACTGAGTGCGACAAAGACCTTGACTGGAGTTCATCAAAAGCGAGCAATTGGGATGATTTATCTTCTTGGTCAGTGATAAAGGCGTTATCTGACAGTGTGTCCATAAATTTTGAAATTATTTTCTAATGAAAAAAGGGCTGGCTGTCATTTAAGGTTCTTACCAATTATAAATTTACAAAAAAAATACCAATCATGTGTGATAGTTGGCATAAAAATTATGCCGCTAAGTAATTTTTAAAAGACTACTGATTGAAGTTTCTACGGGACATTATCGGTGTCTACCCCCCATCAATTGCAGCCTTCAAAACATAAAGGCCTAGTTTAACAAGAACATTACCCAATTGAATTAACGCGAGAACGTATCCTTAAAAACGCCCAATAACAACTTCAAATAAAGCTTACTAAGCTATCGCGATCAAATTGGGTAAAACAAAACTCCCAAATAATGGGATTAATCAAGATTGCAGCTTATTTTATGTGCCTTGTTGCATATAACAAAATGATATTATTAGATTTTTATATCTTGAAATGGCATAGCAAGTTGAGCCTTTAAGTTGGTATATATTCAAACAAAAACATTTAGAATTCATAAGCGACCCTAAAATCCACCCGTTGCTGGCCAACATCAACAGTACCTTGCTTATAAAATGGGTAAGCCCAATCAAGTTCCCCAACCAAAGCCTTAAACACTAACAGCCGCAAGCCCAATCCGGTTGATGCCAATTTTGCAAGGTCAGGAGTCGGGGCGATTGGTTGTTGTGTCCAAAGATTGACCCAATCAACAAAGGCCAACAGGCGGAAATTTTCTACAGTATCCCAGTCCTCGGACACCAATTTAGGCGTATATAATTCCAATGAAAGATTAATGCCATGATCACCCAGAAGTTGGGTTTGATGATAACCCCTGACACTTTGCGGCCCGCCTGCAGAAAATTGCTCGTTGCTGATTAATGGCGACATGCTGGCTTGCCCAGCGGCCCGAACCTGGATACGGAAATCCATGGGCAACTCTTGCTGATGCTTGATATCGGCGGTCAAGTACAAAAAATTTGCGCTGGCGTCTTTGCGCCTATCCGCAAACTCCTGTTCGTCATTGCCCAAGCCACGGATAGAAAAATGGGTAGCGATATCCAACGATGTTGTTGACGTTTGTCCTCGCCAAGTTCCGTCGTAACCGGCCATGAACGATGCGTAGCTGATAGATGACTGCCCGCGGTCCTGACCTACCTGCATTACACCTTGGTCGAAACTTTTATAATCAAAACCAACCGTCAGGTTTTGAAAAAAATTATCAGAACCAGCCAAAGGCTTAACCAAGCGGGCGCCATATATTGATCCGGCGCCGACTACTGACAGGCCGCCTACATCGACTCCTAATTGGGTATTGGAGCTGATGCCAATCCCATACAACGCCAGTCGGGTGTCAAGCCAGCCCGTCGGCAATACATAAGTCCCAGACCATACATCCACTTCATCGTTGTTTTCCGGAGAAACTTGGTACTGCAACGAAGCGCTATGGAATTTTTGCCAGAGATTGTCGTAACGTACCGAGCCAATTAGCCTTGTGGTGCTCGTCAAATCGGAATTACGGCTATTCAATTCAAGGCTGCCATGCAGAGGCAATTCATCCTTAACTCGAAGTTCAACTTCCATTTTTCCGGGGGTTGACCCGGCACGTAATATGGGCGTGATATTCCGATCCGCCGACTGTTGCGCCAGGGTGTTAACTTGCTCTTGTACCGTCGGCATATGCGGAATCTTGCCTTCCGCCAAAGCCGGCACGCCTTCACGAATCTTGCCAAGCTGATAATAACGCGACCCGGTGATATGCAGGGATTCTACTGTTCCCTCAACAACTTCCAAATGGACTCGGTCTGATTCGACATCCTGCTCCGGTATGTTCACTACGACCGTCGGATAACCTTTTTTCCGGTAGGCCTCTTCGAGCGATGCACGAGCTTTTTCCACATCGTCCAACGTTTTGTTCGGCCCAAGAAACGGATAAACCGCACGTTCCAAGGACTCATCATCCAGCACAGTATTACCGTCTATTTGATAATCAAAAATATCGAATGTAGGCGAAGCTTCTTCGACGATTGGCTGTTCGCTCACTGGTTTTTGACTACCTGAATTATCCGCGATAGCGCTGGAATGACTAAGCCAGAGAAGACCGGCGACAATGAAATAGTTGTGGTTGCTCAAGGGGTCTCACCTCCAACTGAGGCCTCCGGATTTGACTCCTTGCTGTTTTGCACGTCTTGTGATTGAAAAGGCGTTATCTTCAATTGTTGCAGTTTGTACTTATAATCCTCCACAGTGGTTTCTGTTTCGACTTTGCCGATGCCGGTTAATGGCTCTAGCTCAGCCAATTGTTGCCACAGCCCTTTTTCCTTATACTTGCCCAATACGTCGAGATACGCCTTGTTTAGGTCTTTATTGCGATGGCCGCAATCAGTTATCCATTTTTCACGTTCCTGGACAGCCTGCACCAATAAACCATTATCGGCACGAATCGCCATGGCCTTGGTAACCACATCATTGTGCTTCTGTAACAACTCCTTTAGGTGTTCCCTCTCTTGGCTTAGTTGGGATTCAAGGCTGCTGCGCACACTTTCTAGGTTGGCCTTATAACGTTCAACCTCCCCTTGTAAGGGTTGTAACTTTTTGATCGATTCTTCAAGATTTTTAATCTTGGCGTCTTGATCGGTCTTTTGATTTAGTAATTCAGTTTTTTCAGCAACTAAGGCTGCCTTTTCCTGGGTCAATTGCCGGATAATGCCTTGTGCTTTTTTTATTGCCGCCGATCCGTCGCTCGTTTTCGGTGCCGCCAATGCCAATCCGAAGTAAAAGGACAATAGAAACAATGACAGCATTTTTAGTAACTTGAATGAATTGGCTTTTGTCTGATACATGGCCTTATGTCCATCAAAATCTTGCATTTAAGTCGACATTCACGGTATCAATACTGTATTTCGGCCCGTCAATGGCGTCTGTGCTAAACCAGCGCAGATTTAACCAGGTATTTTTCAACAGCCCGTACTGAACCCCCAGCACCCAACCCTTAACGTCCGTTCCTCCCTGATGGAAGATCGAGTCAGTAAAGGCATCCAGCACGGCGTCGCGTTCTAAATAACGGTATGCCAAGTTGGCATTCCAATTTCCGAAGCCACGAATTTCCGGATAACCGACATCAACGCGAATCTGATAAGCATCGGTGCGTGGTTGAGCGTCTTTGTAATTCACGACGCCATTTTTAAATTCACCCAAAATCTTTTCTCGGTCAAAGCCTAGGTTTTTAGCGTAATCCGCAGTAAACAACACGTGGGTTGGCGCAAAACCGGCGTAATCGAAAATAGCTGTCGCATTGAATATCTTGAAGTCAGAAGCAAGCCCAAACAAGCACCCCGTCTCATCCGCACAGACTGAACCTAATGCAGAATTTTGATCGGTTATCGCCACCATTGAGTTGCCTTTCTGCACAAACTGGGGCGCAGTCCAGTCGAACTCATGGCCAGTCCCATTAATGGGGTTATAGCGGGCATTAATATTCTCGTAGTCGTAATAAGAAGTGGCGATGTTGATGCGTGAATTGCCGAATACCAGCCAATCCAAACCGACCTGACCGGCGTATAGCCATTTATCATTGCTGGAAAAACTAATATCCTGAATCGGAAACGCACCCAATGTTAAAAACACGCTATTGGGAGTTTGTTGGCCTTGGTTAATGCCAAAACGGGAAGTAGGATTTGGCGCTGTATAGTTGTGTATTTTGGGGACATCTTGGTTAAAGTAATAACGGAAGCTCCCTGCAATACCTTCGAAGCTAAGATCCGGATCAAATACCACATCCGTCGAAACAAAAGGATTTAAGGTTCGTCCACCATACAAGCTAAACCAGTTAGTGCCTTTTTTATCGATAAAATCGTATTGCAAGAATGAGCGGTCAATGGCGAACTGATAGGACTGGCCGGTGTTACCCAATGTTTGGTCGTTTGAAACAGGGTTAAAGATATTACTGGTGGCAAAACGGGCACCGGCTTTCAAGCCATCGGCAATATTGGCTTCAAAACCCAACCTGAACCTTTCTCTAATACGCAGGCGATCAATTTTGTTGTTGAGAAAAGCTTCATTTGGGTTGGTGTTTGAAAACTCCTGAAGCCCGCGACCGCTTTTGTTGATTGCCAGCCAATCGTAAGGGCCGACTAGGAATCCAGCTTCATTATCCTTGCCATAAATCTCATCGGCAAAACGGATACGCATGTCAAAACTAGGGTTAATCGCAGCTATCCATTCTGGTAAGGCGCCAGGAATGCCCCAACCTTCAGTTTTGGCGTCTTGTTTAACGTCTTGCAACACTTCGGCTTTCAGCTCGGCGCGCACTTGGTCGCGGATTTCTTTTTTGACGAACTCAGGGACATAGCCAACATGCTTTATTTTGCTGCCGTCCTTGCCCTTAACTTTTCCAGCTAGTTCATCGCTAGTTTGCTGCCCAGCGTCAGTTGTACTAACAGGCCCTGAAGATCTATCGGTAAGATTGTTTTCTGTTGCCGCTTCTTGCTCAGCAGCAGTCACTAACCCACTGGCCTCGGTTTGATTGATGACGCCACGTTGCACCAGCAGGTCCACTAAGTTAACAAAAGTCGATTTCTTAACTTTGAGGATTTCCTCCGGTTGTACGGCAAAAGCCCTGGAAACCATGGCGCTAGCAAGCAACGCCAGCAAAGTTTTAGTTACGGTATTCATGTTTTTGTTTTTCTTGATAATATTGTTTAACCATTAAACTCTTGACGTCAGACGAATCTTTACTGGCTGCGGCATATTCTCTGGCGGCGGTTTCTCCAAGCTTAGGCGTAATTTTGGGAGGGCGGCGCGCAATGCTTCGTCAACATCGGGCTTCCCGCTGCCGGAAGACAATTCACTTCGGCTAACACGACCATCTTGTCCAACCCAAACGCTGACTACAACGACATAGCCGGTTTTCATTGCCTCGGTGTCGCTGAGTAAATTCTGCAATTCGTTTTCCACCAAGCGTTTGATTTGTCCCCCATACCAAAGGATAGTGCTGCCGCCGCTTCCGCCGAGTATTGACCGCCCCCCCTTACGGGCGGCTAGCCCAAAGCCGTCAGCGCCTGCCGAACCGTCGGCATCCAAGCCAAGCTCTTCCGCAGGGGGTTCATTGGATTCCTCAGGCGCAGGTTCCGGCTCTTGTTCCGGCTCCGGTTCCTCAATTTTCGCTTCCTCAACTTCCGGTTCCGGCGGTTTCTGTTCCGGTGGCGGGGGCGGCGGGGGCGGCTGGATCATGGTGACTTGTTGCACCACTTTTTTGGTTTGGGGCGATTTTTGGAACTTGTCTTTCAATAAATACACCGCCAACAGTATCAACAGGCAAAATACAATTCCCACTATCACAGGTAAGCGCCGCAACCATGCGTTTTTGTTATTCATCGCAAAACTTCATTTGGTTATTTGACTAACTTTTGTGTCACCAAGCCGAGCTGGGTAATCTCAAGCCGAGTCACGACATCCAATACTTCGATCACTTTTTGGTACTGAACGCTGGCATCAGCCTTAACAACTACCGGCAAATCCGGTACGGCAGCTTTGAACTGAGCCAGCCGAGTTTCCAATTCTTGAATGGACACCGGATAGGTATCCAGGTATATCGTGCCATCCGGGGTAATTGAAACCGCTTTGGTTTTCGGCTTCGACAACGATGGCGTACTGCTGGCTTTGGGCAAGTTTACGGTAATGCCTTGCACAGTAGCTGTAGTCATAATGATGAAAATCAGCAATAGCACGTAGGCGACATCCAGCATCGGCGTGATATTAATGTCATCGTAGATTTTTTCTTCCGACTCGACTTTCATCCGTTAATCGCCTTTTTGCTGTTGTGCGGCACGCATTGACAGCAGAGCTAAAAACTCATCGGCGAACACCCGCATACCCGCAGTGATATCTTTGATCTGGGTCAACAAATAGTTGTAAGCAAACAAGGCTGGTATCGCCACCGCCAAACCCGCTACTGTTGCCAGCAAGGCGGCTGCGATACCCGGTGCAATCGAGTTAATATTGACATCGCCGGTAGCGGCGATAGCGGCAAAGGTGATCATAACCCCAACCACTGTTCCGAGAAGCCCGAGAAAAGGCCCTCCGGCAATGGCGATAGTCAAAAGCACCATGTTGCTATTGAGCCGCTGGCTTTCCGTGACAATCTGGGAATCGAGCTTGACCCGCAAAAAATCCCAAGCTTCCGTTGTGACCGACCGGTCGGCATCGACTTGTAATTTTTTCAGTTCACTGATGGCAAGATGGTATAAATGGTATAAGGTCGAGCTTTGAAAATGGTCGTGCTTACCGACGAGCGCAGTCAACAAGTCCGATTCCGCCAGCTCATGTTCTTGTTCGCTCTCGTCCTGGTCGAGGCTGGACAATTTCTTGGGGTCAAGTTGACGGTACTTATCCAAAAAAGTGCGGTTGTCCTTAGTGACACGGCGGATCACAAACGTTTTGGTAATCATCACTATCAATGCGACGACTAACATAATGCCAGTTAGCCCAATCACTACCCAACCATCGACGGTGACATTCTGGACAATCACCATAAAATGCCCGCTGTCGTCGCCACTGCTGTTGGATTCATCCTGGCCAAAACCCAACACCGAAAAATCAGGGCTTTGGCTTCTAAAATTCAGTTTTATCCAGTCTGCGCTTCTGGCGGTGTTGGCTATTTGCACCTCATCGAGCAAGCCAATGAAATTAGTCCCCAAATCGATAGAGGGGTTCAGTGTTGATAGGGTGATCGGCGTGCTGCCAACTGACAAGCCATCGACAAACAATTCCAGTTTATCGGGTCTGGCTACTATCGTTATATGTTGCCATTGGCCTTGCTTCAGGTTAGCGGTTGCAATTTCCGATATACCATTGGAGCCTAGCCAGCGAACCGTTAATGAAGAACCTTCAATAGCCGCCTCTAGGCCAGTAGCCCCTTCGTGCGCATCTAATAATTTTGCACCATTTTGTGGTTGATCGAACCTGATCCAGGTTGAAAACGTCCACCCTTTATCTATTGCAATGGCGAGTTGAGGAACCGGATTGATGGTGACCGGGCCGGCACCAGTAAACTTTGCCGCAGCACCAATCCAACCGGCGACTTCGACTTGCGCTTTTGAAGCGCTGGCATGGCTGGCATAGGCAGTCGCATCCTGCGGTAAAGCCTCTCCTTCCTTAAAGTGGTAAACTAGGCCTTGCGCCGTATCATAGAGACTTTTGCTGTCGGAACCGTCGGGGGCATTCCCATTACCGTAATACATCCAGAAATCATCATTACTGACACCACCACGGACTTGCGGCAATTTGACCCAAATTAAACCGATTTCGCTCAACACATCGACATGCTCGACTTGGTAGTGCAAGGGCGTTTTATCGTCTTTCATAAAACGCACATCACGTCCATTTTCCGCCAGGTCTGCAAAATATCCGAAATTACCGGCATGCAGCCTTATTAATATGGGGACATCACTCAGAGTTTCCTGGATATCTGCACCTGTGGCAGCCGCGTCGACCGTTATTTGACGGCGTGAAGACCAGTCATCATTCCACCAGGCAAAAACCAAGGTCGGGAACAGGAGCAAAACAAGCCCCGCAAAAATTTTTTGGTTATCCATTATTGTTTTGTTTTATTGCCATTCATGGGAATTTTAAGTTTTCTACTTTTAGCCGACACATTGCCAGGAGGTTTGGCAATGCCGACCAGTCTTTAAATAAGTTCAAGCATTGAATTCCTGTATGGATTCCCAGCAAATAAATACCGGCACAGAAAATAATTGCCGCAAGTGCCAGAATTGATGTTTAAAAGACAGCGCAAACCATCCATGAACTATAAAGCAATAAAAATGCCAATATTAATTTCTCTTGTTATCAAACTCTTATGAATGTTTTTTAACTCATCGGTTTGATATAGCAACAGTCACTGTTGGTCTGGTGTTGATATTCCAACAGTTAATCTTGATATCGTCATGGAAGAAAGCTTGTTAAAACAGCGCGGCTTCAACCCATAGCAGATTGCCCCTTCACCCGAGTTTCAAATTTACGGCACATCATCGATGTGCGGAGGCAAGGCAATGAGAACACTTACTCAAAGGGATCGTATATCGGGGACAAAAGCTGGGGCGAGTGGAATAGAAATGAAAACAAATCCCCCGGCAGCCTTACCCTTCATCTGTGAAAGGGTGCATACCGGTGGGGTTTTCTTTTGCTAATCAGGATTTGTTGGATTCAGGATTTTGTATTGGTCTATTTTTTTTCGCAACGTGCTACGGCTTACGCCTAATGCTTTAGCGGCCTTAGTTTGGTTGTTTCCTGAAAACTGCAGGACCGCTTCCAAAAAAGGCCTTTCAATTTCGCTAATGAGCATGTCATATAGACCGATTGGGTCATGACCCTGCAAATTAACAAAATACTGTTCAACTTTTTGTTTGATAAAGACTTCAAATGAAGCCGCCTGGTTTTTTCTTCGGTCTTTTTTCCGGCGTTCAATTTTATAAATGTTGTTATTTCTATCTCCACTATCTTCATCCATGATTTCAGAAGTATTTTTTAGCGCCAAATTTTCTTGGTTCTTATAGGGTCTTGGATTAATCATCATTATTTATTGGGTAGTTCATAAATTATCAATATTTTTTGTTAAATAGCATTCAGTTAAATCGACTCCATTCAAACACCCGATTATCTTTTAATCACTCATGTCAACTATTACACCCCTCCGCAACCGCTTTTGGCTTCTTTGACATCACCCACACTACAATTGCCAAAACCGACAACATCAGCGCTTAAAATAACAGTCGATCTTTTTTTCTTCTTTTTGGAATCGTCGTCATCGTTACCACGGCCTGCGGTTGACGATTGTGAGGCCGATTTCGAGGCGCTCGCAGCGGCACTGTCCGCACCCGCCACACTAACTGGCGCAGCCACAGTAACGGGCACGCCAACGGTGCCGTTTGTGGAGGAAATGTTGGAAGCCCCAATCACGGCAGTCGCGGCGATCACGACTTGACCGCCGCTAATTCCCGCTTCTCCTGCATCAACCACGCCCACTGGCGCCGCCAAGTAAACGTTTCCGCCGCCGATTGCCTGGATGCCGCTCCCTGAAAATATTGGCGGGAACTTCGTCTTAATATTGCCTTTATCATCGATTGTAGTGATCGGCTTGGGGGCAGAAATTACCGACTTGGCGCCTTTACCGGCATCAATGTCCTCTTTGGAGGACCAAGCGACAATGTCGCCGCCGCCCAAAGTAAATACCCGCGACTGGTTAACGTTAATATCGCCTTTCGCCAAAATATTGAGGTTACCCTCCTGCTGAACAACGATGCCAAGCTGATCCGCCTCCTTGCTTACCCCACCTTGTTTTCCGGCCAAACCCACATCGACTTTGCCACCCGGTACCGCCAGATTGATATTTCCACCCGCCAAGGTTTTTATCTGGCTAAATACCAGGCTAAGGTCGCCTTTATAAACTTTACCGGGAAACAGGGCTTGTATCGCATCAAAACCGCGTTTATAAAGCGCAGTCCGCTTACTTTCTGGCGCAGCCGCCGCTGCTGCAGCGGATCGTTTAATTTCCTCGAAAAGTACCGTAAACAATTCAGACAAGTGCTTGCGTTGCTGATCTTCGCTTAAACCGGCCAATCCCTGGAGTTGGGAGCTGTAGGCCTTCTGATACTTCTTAATAAAGCCCGCATAATCGACTTTATCCGAGATTCCTGAGATCGCATTGATACTAGCGCCGCTATTTACCAATGCCTGGTTCAGTAAATTGCCAATAGTTTGAATCCCATCCGAACCGCCAAGGCTTATATTGCCGCCAGCCAATACCTGTAATTGACCAGGACCGCCCAGTTTAAAAAACTGGGAAGTCGAAGTTGCCGTGATAATTTTACCGTTAGCATCGCGGTTTGTTGCGAAAACTATATCCCTTCCCGCTTTTATTAGCGTCACATCATTGGCTGACAAGTTTTGCGCCGATATGCTCAAATTGGAAATGTCCTTCCCCGCATTAAACGACGATGCTTGCGGCAGGTAGAAAGTGGCCAATAGGTCGGCAGGGAAAGCGATGCTTCCGTTTTTTGCCTCAATCAGAGGGAAAGACTCGTCTCCCTGATGGATTGGCGTCACGGCATGGAGCTTGGTCGGAAGTGTTGCCGGATCAAGCAACTCCCTGGCTAAAGAATTCACCGCCGTGCCTTCTGCAATTGCAGTCGGTTCCCCGATATTGGGCAATTTACCCGGATCGGTGTCCGACATATTGACATAAAGCGTGTTTAACCCGGAAGCCTCTTCGGAACTTATATTCCCATTCGCCAGCAACGCCAGATTACCTTTGCTTGAAGGAAACAATGTCATGGAATTATTAATTCGAATGTCCCCCGACACTGCCGCTGCTTTCAGGGTTCCTGGATATACCGTATATTCGAATTTACTTGGTGTTCCCATAGGCATATTTTTTAATGCCTTAATGGCTTCAAAGTCATTCCATAACACCACATTGCCGGCCACTGATGTTAATTCGACACCGCTATTTGTACCATAACTAAAAAACCGGCTATCAAAAAGAGAGCCTTTATCCGGCATCACCGATTGTTCAGTCATCGTTGGGTTCATAGCAGTGGCCAGATTTACGTCTTTACGCGCCTGGGCATTGAACGATGCATCGCCAACATCGAGAATGGCGCCAACAGTCGAGTTTGAATTTGGTATGCTACTTTTTGCAATACTGCCACCAGCAACCAAGTTTCCGCTTCCCAAACCGACATAATACTCACCGCCAACAATGTCGTTACCCGCAGTTACCCGCAGGTCGCCACCCCCATTGAAGGCAGTCCCATTGCCGTTCCATTGGTCGAGATTGCTCATGAGGCCGAAAGGTTTGCCGGTTGTCGGAATCATCACCGAAAGGTCGCGAACATCCCCACCCGCTTCGACATTGACGTTACCGCCGCCCAATGCCCCGATATTTTGGTTGAAGTAACGTATACGGAACTGGTTGCCGTTCTCATCTGTAGTCAATCCATTTTGGTTTATATCTCCACTGATATCGATACCCCAGGCTGTTGGTCGGCTATCGGCACGACCATTAATCCAAAGCCCCCCGCGCACCAACCAATCGCCGATTGACTGGCCAGTTTGTATGCCTTGGATGTCACCTTTGGCATTGAGGTCAATATCGCCCCCCTGGGTTGGATATTCTGCGTAAAGGAAAAAACTTCCCAATAGCTTTTCATCTAAAAATCCGTAGCGCAGCAACGTGTTTAACTGCGACTTATCCAATCGGTTGAGATAATCGTGATCGGTTTCTCCGAGTGCTTTTACAGGCATCCCAGGAACCTCGCCCGCCAGAAGTTGGCCGCGGGTGTAGCTTGCTGGCGTTCCCATGGTGTATACCGCAGCAGCAGCTTGAGGATTATTGGCATCCCTCAGCAAACTGATATCCTTGCCTGCCGTTATCTTAATATCACCCGTCCCTGTCCTGACCATCACCTGGGATGATTCTGGGCCGTAAGTATTGGCCAGATTGACATTATTCTCGGCAATCAGGTTATAGCTCCACGACCTCCCAGGCTGGAGCAGGTCGTGCAAGACAGGTATTTGCTCGGCATTTGGATCGAATCCGGGAATAGGCGCATCGGCAAAGCCATCAGTCAATGTGGCATTAACGTTCAAATCGCCACCTGACCTAAGGGTAAGGAATCCGGGCAAGGCTTTGTTGCCCGAAGCATAGCGCCAGTCTAAAAAATCCCATATGTCGTTAACAGCTAAATTGCCATTGCTGCGTACTTCAATGCCAGGCAATAGGTCGATTCCGCTACCCGAATTGTTGGTCAAAGTTGGCTGGGCAGCCATGAAATTTGCAGTATCAGCCTTCCATGTGGAAATATCAGGGGAAGTAACCGTTGTTTGATCGGCCGGGGAATAAATTCGCGTGGCTTCGAGTGTAACACCGAAAGGGCTAGTGCCTTGAATGGTGCTGTTTATTGCCGAAACAGCGAGGTTATTGCTGTTATCCCTACCTGTTCGCAAATGCACTGCGCCACCAAGTCCCCCAGCCCCGCCTGAAACATCAATCAAACCGCCGCTTGCAGACAGATCGAGCAAACCTGAACCCGTATCGTCACGATGCACAGTATTGAGAGCCACGTTACCGCCAGCATTACCGCTTGTTGTGGCCCTGGCCAAAATTTTGGCGGATGCACCTAAGGCAACCCCATTTCTGCCGTAAATGTTAACTTCGCCCGCTTTAGCGCCCGAAACATCGATACTACCGTCAATCGATACCGATCCCTGATCGGCTGCCAACTGGAACTTATGTGCTTCGACACGATCAGTTGCAGCAATATTGACATTGCCGTTACGCTGCTCCAATGTTATTTCTTCACTGAAGCCGGCAGCGGCCAGCTTATCGTTCAAGGCGGAAAAACCGCCAAATCCGAAGCTGTTGGCATCAAGCCGGAAGCGGCCTTGTAGCAGATCGCCAGGATTAACCCAAGTCCCAGCCCCCTTGGCATCGACAACGCCATCCCAGTTGAATTGGCCATTTTTTGCATTAACTGCCAGCAATCCGGCATCACTGGCTTGCAAACCCGTTACGCTGCCCGGGATGTCGGCAACTGTAGCACCTGCCAAGTTGACCTTGGCTCCAGGCGCCAAATTGACATTGCCCTGATTCGCCGTCAACGACAAACTACCTGCCCTGGAAGCTTGGTAAGTATCGGAAAACGCCACAATCCTGCCCGATAAATCGATATCGCTTCCAGTTCCTAGGTCGAGGTCGCCGGACAGCGCCTTAAAGTCAAGGATTCCGGAGGGCAAATCGAAACGGGCATTACTGGCGATACTATCGCCAGTTATCGACCAACGTACCCCCAAACCGATGTCGCGATTGGCTTGTGCGGTTGATGGTGAAACCAGTGTGACCCTATGACCGCTCGCATCGATGCTGGTAGTTGCGCCGTTGCCGCTGCTGAAATACCCGGCATTCAAGGCAATATCGCCAGCTACGCTTAATAGGCCAGGGGCTGCTATGGAACTATTGCCGCTCACCGGATCGATAAATTGGCCTTGTCCTTTGATGGCCTCAGAGGCATTGAAACTGACATTATTAAAACCGTTGATAGCATACTGGCCGCTTCCCAGTTGAATTTCGCGGGCGTTAAACGCTAGATTGCCGCTCCCGGTCCCCGTGCGTTCCCCGGTAGCGCCTTGATTGGACAGGTTGATCAAGTCACCGGAAATTGAAGAAGAAGTCCCGGCATTATCGAACCCATTAATGTTAGCCGCCGAGATACCCACCCGCTTACTATTGATTGCAACAGCGCCATAGATATCGAAATCGTGGGCGCTGTTTAACAATAATTCGTCAAGGTTAAAGTTAGTATTGCCTAAAACCAGTCCAGGGGTATTGACTGGCGCAGCGCCAACGCTGATACGGCTCGAATTTAATGCTAACGATCCCCCTTGCATATCGATAATACCGTCGAAAACAGTATTCTTGCTTGAGTCCAATAACATCGAACCTTCTGATTTCAACCGGGCGCCAGATTCAACAGTAAGGATACCGCCACTTCCAGTCATAGCTTTATCGCGCACGACATTGGATTGTCCGGCAGAGGAAACCCTTAAAAATGCGCCATCGCTAGTGGCATTTTTATTGTCCAAAAGCAGGACGCCGCCATCCGTACCAGTTTTTCCGTTACTTTCCACAACTGCGCCATTGGCGACCTTAACTTCGTTGATAGCAGTAAGCAGGATTTCATGTCCCTTAAGGTTAGCATTACTGTCAATCTTGACCTGATCCGAATAGGCCGTTACCCGCCGCCCTTTCTCATCCTTGGCACGTTTGCCGCCTAAAAGCAGGCTTGGGGCTTTAAGGTTGTTAAGATCATCAACCAGGAGACCGACCGTTCCTGCGGCTACCGAGGATAGATCTTCTGGACGGGAAACGATCTGCAAGCGGTCGGCGCTAATATCGACCTGTCCGCCTTGGCCTTTACCAACAGGGTTAGCAATAAGGTTAGCCCCCAAAGACAAACTGGCATTTGCGTTAATGGCCAAACTGCCCGCATCTTGAGGCAATTGTGGAAGGACATTGCCATCCTTAGCGGCTTTGCTGCTGAAAAATTCGTTTGCTTTGTAGTCGGCATATTCGGAACGGCTTCGGGCGATGGTTCCGGGTTCGACGGCAAAACCTTGGGTACGGGATTTCTGAATGCCCGTTCCGGCTATGCCATAACGGCCTGCTACAATTTTTGTACCTGCCAAGTCAGTATTAGTTAGGTATTGATCCTCAGTGCCATCTTTAGGCGTAACAAGATAAGCCCCCGGCAAGAGTGCATAGTGCGATGGCAACAAGGTGTACCATCCAGCGCCCAATCCGCTTCCAGCGCCCAAATAAACACTGTCCCCGTAAGTTAAGCCAGAAGACGACGATTCTAACGGGTCGTAGGGTGCAAGTATGTTTTTGAAGCCGGGCAAAACGGCAAATTTTTGTTCATAACCTGGAATCGTGGGGTCTAATACATCATTGCTTCCACCGGGGCCGGTGATAAATTCATAACCATATAGATTGCCGCCACCTGAAAGGTCGATAACTGCACCATCCTTTAAATCAACATCCTTACCGGTAAGTTCAAGACGTTTTTCAGGTGGGGTGTCTATAACGATATTGTTTACGCCAGCATTATCGAGAGGATACAGCCATGTCGTACCTCCAGAACCACGGCCGAACGGGACAGTTAATCCCGACCCGGATACTGAAGTAACACTTCCGGGAGCCAGTTCCAAGGTTTTCCCGGCAGTAAGCGATAATGCCCCAAAAGGTGCTTTTAGCGTTCCTCTTTGAAAGATATTGGGCGCGTTGACGCTCAGTCTTCCGCCTGCGGAATACACAGGCGACGAGCTACTGTCGGTTTGCTGAAATGTTACAGAACCGTTTTCTGAACCGTTGACATTCATGCTGTAATCCGTCAATGTCGCGGGATATATTTGGCCGGCTTGAAGGTTCAGGTCACCGTTAAGGTTCAATTGGCCTTTATAAGTTTTGGCATTAGTGTTTAAAATACCACGCAGCCGCAGGTCGCCGGCGCTATCCAAATTGACCTTGCCAAAGCCGTTGAAGGCCAAGCCGCCAACCAGTTCGATCGCTTTGGCATGGACATCTAACTGTCCTGTACCGGCAGTAGCCTCCGGTGCGATACTTGCGTTATTCTGTGTTTGTGTTGAACCCAAAGCCGCAAAAGTCGTATTTACGGCGACATGCCCACCCGTAGATTGCACACTTGGGGAATTTACGACAATTTGCCGTCCCGTATCCAACTGTACATTGCCGTTAAATAATACGCCACTGGTATATTGCCCATTCACAGTGACTGCATCGGTATTGAGAAATACGGAATCGAAGCCAGCTTGATTGATCTTCGAGCTATTTAGCAATCCCCGTCCGCTAAAACGATTGGCGTCGATATTGCCGCCTTGCTCCAAATCACCTGGAACAAAATTGTTATTGTCGGATATTTCAATCCTAAATGGTTGCGAAGTATTGATGTCATCCGGGAATTTATTATTCGGGATTAAAAAAGGCTCAGGTTTTTCGCGCAAATCCCGGTTAAGTGTCGCTTCAAAGCTACCCCCGGCAGCCGTTGCGCCGCCAGCCTTAGCCTTAAAACTACCATCGGCCAGGATACCTTCCCCGGCTTTAAAACTGATGTCGCCTCCATCGGAAACTATATCCCGAGAATTTACCCGAAATCCCGGGCCTGTTGCTTTAGCCTGAAGAAAATCAAGCTTTTCCGAAGTGCCCGAGACGTCAATCAAAGAACCGGCGCGAGAAACGATATAACCCCGGTTGGCTGCCAACTCGACTTTACCGCCAGCCAGGACATCGCCTTTTTTCAACCCGTTAAAGCTTAACTGCTTATCAAATATCCCTTGTGCCAACAGTTGGCTCTCCGCGCCCAACCAGATGCCTTGTGATGGGAAGAAACCAGCCACGGAAGCTGGCGTGTTGATATTTAGGGCTATCCTACCGGCTGGAGCCTTGACGGTGCCGTCAACAAGGATCGATGTATCGGAGTTAAGTTCGACGTTCCCTTGGATATCGGTTTTGATAATGGCGCCTTTACCTATTTGTAACGCCTCTTTTGTATTCTGGACACCGACTTCGGAAAATGACAGTTTAAGATTTACGGGATTACGTAAATAATCAGGCAATGTCACGACTTTGCTCACACCCCGTAAGCGGCTACCCGTGGGCGCGGTTTCTGCTGCTGGAGTAGTCGCTAAATTTTGTTGCTGCAGGCTGATCTGGACATTATCCGCCACCTTTAACCCGTAATAGTTGGAAGCGATGTCGAAATCGGAAAAACCGCCTTTCTGAAAAAAACCCGGTGCCAACACCAATGGTTGTAAAGTCGAATCGGTATGTTTTGGGGCTGCGCTTTCAGGGCCGATGACCACTTCATTTGTGTCCAATGCCAAGCTTCCACCTCTTTCCAAGCCCCATGCAGCCAAATCGCCTCTCAGTAACAGGCTGCCGGGTTTAGCGACCGGATCATGGCTAGAAGCCGATAATTTTATGGAACCGCCGTTTCCCGCTGTAACTCTGGCTCTACCTTGTTTCCAAGCGCCGCCACTCGCATCAATTCGGCTTCCCTTTTCCAAGGTTAAGTCTTTCTGTTCGGCCGCCAAATTGACAGCGCCGCCCTTGATATTTATCGGGCTCAAACCTTTACCCTGGCGCACTTGCGACGCATCATTCACCAGAAGCCCGCTGACATCGATCAAAGCCGATGGGCCTAGGGTAATGGAACTAGGCTGTAAATCGTTCTCTAATTTGACGGCCTGTAAATCGACTTTGCCTGAAGGCGCGACGATGGCGCCTTTAATATTAAAATCCTTAGCCTTGATATTCAATTGGCCCAAGGCCGGTAAACTAACCTTTGTGCCATTATTGACGGTAGCAGAGCCACTTGTGTTGATATTCACATTGCTGACGCCAGACTTATTCAGCAATCTGGTATTGATTGTCAGCGGTTCTGGCAGTTGTGTAGCCGAGCCATCACTTTTCCTCGCTATCTTGTCGTCTACCGTTAATGATTTTGCAAATGGGTTACGACCAAAAACCACATCCTGATTACTGTAAAAACCGGCATTGTTTAAATCGATCGTTAGCGAACTGCCGGCTGCCCGGTCATCGGGTAAACGTTGTAATGCGCCAGCTATCGTTTTACCCTGCAAATTACCGTCAAGCACCGCCTCATATGCAGTAATATTCAGGTTTCCCCCGGCTTTTCCTTCCACATAGCCAGGATCATAATGAGATTGGCTTATAACGCGATCATAACGCCTGTTAGGGTCAGCTTTGGCAATATCAAAAATTTGTCGGCCGGAAATCAGTTTACTGGTCTTGATGGTCTCCCCTTTATAAGCCACGGAACCGCCGGAGATATCCATTGTGCTGCCAGACTTGACAACCAAGTCCCCGCTGGAGTTTAAATTAATATTTCCTCCTGATGTACTGCGCTCATTAACGTTACGGGCAATCCTGTCTACCGCCCCTTTAACATCGGCAACAGGTATTGTTGCGCTGGCCAATTTTCCGTCATTCGAATAAGTTAAGTCGACATCGCGAACATCAACTGAAACAGTCTTGCTAGCGAGCACGCCGTTCCTTTGCAGAGGGGCATCGCGCAGTTCATTCTTACGCAACTCTACCTTAAGGACATTGCGTTTTGTTGAAACAGGTACGTTTTTCATACCGGAAACATCAATCTTACTGCCTTTTTCAAGATAGATACGGGCATCGTGTTTACCTAACACATCGTCAACTGCATTTATAGTGATATCTCCGGCTTTGGCTTGTACCGTTGATTTATTACGTAATATTACTTTATGCCCGCTGATTTCTATATTTGAACGGACTTGCGTTTGCGCATCAATTGCGGTTTCCTTTTTGTTTCTACTGAGATCAACGCTGGTAAAGCTGCCCCCTGCCAAAGTTACTGTCGCACTGCTGCCATCAGCTCTAAGGGTCGATTTGGGCAGCAACTTTCCTCCTGACTGGCTGACATTCTGTATACCTTCCCTTGCAAGTAGCCGGACTGAACCGTTCAATTGTACTGAGGTGGTGGCTGACGTTATCCCCTGTTGGTTAACCGCAAAACCGACCAAGCTGGCATTGCCCCGCTGGGCCAGGATTTTACCGACATTATTGACATCGCCGCCAGTGCCCACTTCAACTAACAAACCGCGAAGATCGGAATCAATGCCGGTTTCTTGCAGATAAACCCGATCCTTGGCAGCCGCTAAAATGGTCTGGCCGTCGGGCGTTTCTATCGTACCCCTATTTGTGACTGATGGAGCGGCGATAATAACGCGTCCGCCAGGCGCATTGGTTTTAATTTTCGCACCTTGCGAGACAAAAACCTGAATCTTGATTTTCTGCCCATTTTGATCCAACAATAAATTACCCTGGGCATCTTTGAGATAAGTTTCCCCGTTACCCTTTAAGGCAGCTGCCTTATTAATATAGTCATTACCGGATTTGTTAAGGTCGAATACCTTGGTTATCCCTGTCTGGAAATCTTCTTGGCTGATGCCAAGCGTTGTGGCAACAAGTGAATTGACATTGACTTGCGAGCCCTTGCCAAACAAAAATCCGTTTTGGTTAACCAGGTAAACCTGCCCATTAGCGGTTAACGAACCAAGAATCTTGCTGGCATCATTTTGCTGGATGTTATTGAGTGCTATCGAAGTTGACGAAGGCTGGTTAAACTTTACTTTATTGCCTACACCAATATTGAAGCTTTTCCAGCCTAATGTTGCTTTGTCAGTAAGCTGATTTATGGTCATCTGTTTGCCGGTAACCAATGCTTTTGCTTGCCCCTGGGTCGCAATATCTATGGGTGTCCGTGTAATTGTCACTGGGGCCGTAGGGACCGGCAATCCATTCGCCTCAACAGGCGAAATACCGCCGACTACAATACTACCGGCAATTAAAGTTTGAATCGCTAGCGCCAAGGGCTTTAGCTTGCTGGCACGGTAACAGGAAAAAATATTGTTATTATTGGTCATATTGCGGTTTCCAAAACAAAAACGGCGGCTTGAATTGTCCTGAACTCATCCGCATTTGCCTTAAGTCACTAAAGGCCCCTCTAAAAATTAGTTATACTCATTTGCCGGACGCACAATACGCAATCCTTGGACGTTAAGAATGTCAGGTGGACATGCATGGCTGATTTTTGGGGGTTCCCTTGTTAAATCATTTTTATTTTTACTATCAAACATTCCTATTCTTCATTTATAAATATTTCCGAAAATTATTTTCAGGAACTAAATGTGCCGTCATTGCGACGGCACCTTAATTCAGACCCGCCAAAAGAGGTGGCAGGAAGCTATCACTGCCAACTCATCAGCGCCCTTGACCAGTACTTATCCTTGTCCCATCCTTTTCATACTTGGATGGCGCCGACCATGGCTCCTGCTCGCAGTTACAGGCTTATTTCAACTCAATAACATTGGCTAACGAAGCTGTGTTCTTGAAAGGTTTAGGCACAATACCCAAATGCGTGGAAGAACCGCTGAAATGGGTAAGCCCTACAACTGCATTCGCTGGGTCAAACGGAATATCTGCAACCGCACTTGGATCGGTTTTTGTGGTAGCAAAAACCCCGGATTGACCAAAAGGCTGCACCAAAGTTGGGTTGATATCCCCAGCCACTACAGCACTGTTAAGCGCATCGGCAAACGCCGCCAATAAATTCGCCCTGTCCTGGCCAATTTGGGCGACAGGTTTAACCAAGATTTCACCTTCCGCCCAGTAGGGGTAATTTCCCGATGCGACATTGTCAATAGTAGGCGCATAACCATCTATCCTGACATAACGCCAGCCTTGGCTTGCGTTGGTGTTGCGGTCGCCGCTATGCACAGCAAAACCCCACAGCCTGCCCGTTGCCGAAAAGTTAAGGCCGCTGACATTAGTACCAGCCTGCCAGTCACTTAACAGGTTGTCGGTGGCTGCGGCACCTGCCGGCGATTTAACATAGGGTTCTAATGTTGCTACAACAGAATCAGCCGCTGGCGGGAAAGAACTGTCCGTAAACGGATAATTCAACAGTTTCGCGTAGGCGACCGCGCCAATCGCGGCACCGGTGTTGCGCCTGCCGACACCAACCGTGTATTTGGTTGGCGCAGATATACCGGCGATTGCCAAAACGGAAGGGTCACTTAAGGACTTGGTGACAGGGATGGCTGGATTGCTAACAACATCGGTAAATTTAACATCATTCCAGCTCTTGATTGAACCGGTTAATAATGCCGCCAGGAAGTTACGGCTCAGGCTGGGGATGTTGCTCTCATCACTGTAGTCGCCGATCACAGTACTGCTTGGTAATTGTCCCGTTAACCGCTGTGCAGCCTGTAAGGCTTTATATAAATCCAGGGTTACACCAACCCCATAGACCAATCCACCGGTAGGGATTCGAGTAGCATTTAGGTTGGCCACTTTATAGGTGAGCGGCCAAGGCGCCGTATTGGCATTGGTACTGAGTTCCTTAATCGGTTGAGGATAGTTTTGGGTACCTGGTTGTAACAAAGACTCCGCATCCACGCCTAAAAAACCGCCATCGGATGGAGTGTTCACCAAGTAGTTGGTCCAAGAACCTTGCCCGGCAGCGCCGGTAACTATCGAGGCGGCGGATTTCCACTTACCTGCCCCGTTTGCAACCCACGCGCCGGCTTGACTGGAACCTTGAGTACCATTGCTGCTGGATAAGAATATATCCAAATGGTTCAGGGCAATGTTGCCCGCCAGGGGAACCACGCCGTAACCCGCAGCGCCTAGCGAACGTTTTGCCAGGAAAATCCTTTTGCCGGCCAAACCGGCAGGCAGGGCGGCAGGGACGCCGCCCGGGCCCGCCGTTGACCTACCCACAAAGTAATAACCGGCGAAACGCGCGCCCACTGTGCCCGCATTGTCGTCTTCAAAAATATCCAATGTACCCGGCTGAGCCAACACGTTCAAAACTGCAGACGCATAGGCCTTATCCTGTGCCGCGCCGCCTGAGGTATAAATCTTCAGGTCAGGCGTAGGAAAGTTCCAAGGCGTGATCGCCTGTGCGGCTTGCGATCCGGCCAACAAGGATACCGCAATACCCAATGTTTTTAATTTGGTTGAAATAGTCATTTTAAAATCTCCAATTTACATTCCGTATAAGGGCGACGCCTGGCATATCCATGGCATCGCCCGATAAATTACGCTGCTACGATAGGGCTTTTGCGGCGGTTAAAACCAAGCATACCCAGCAATGAAGAACCGAACAGCCAGACTGCGGCGGGTAACGGAACTTGGCTGACGCTGGCAGGCTTCCAGTTCAATACATTGCCTGAAGTAAGGGTGAAAGTACCCAGTTTCTGGATGGTGTTGTTATCCGCAAAGTCAGGGTTGGTTATCCAAAAGAAATCGGCCGCAGTCGGGCCTTTGAATGATGGCGCCCCCGGAGCATCTGTAAGCTGCCCTACGTCAGCAAGATGCTGAGAATAAAAAGAATCCGAACCGACTGGGTTTATCGAACCGACATTTGCATCGAGCGCGCCTTCAGGCCCACTGAGCCAGAAAGGCCAAGCGCCGATCTTTCCGGAAAAACTTGTTTCTGCCTGAATACGGTCAAAGCCTTGTTGCGCAAAAACAGAAGCACCGGCGCCGGTAGACAACGCCCCCCATTGGGTACCTGCGGGATCAGTCGCGCTAGTCAGGTTCTCGGCGGCAGGGCCTAATCCGTAACCGCCCACTACAGACCAGTTAAAGCTGGCGTTATTCGGGGCAAAACTGGTAAACGAAGAACCGCCAAGGGCACCCAAATCCCAAGACAGGTTACCCGTTGCCCCTCCAGTTTTGTTGACAAACGAGCTATAGTTTAGGCCTGTGTTCCCGCCCAGAGCCAAATCCAAAAAAAAGGTTTTATTGGTGACAGTATCTTCTATTGCAAAAACAACTGAGCCCGGAGAGCCTAAATCCGTCCCTGTAGTTAAAGCTGCGGCCGCGTTGCCCGCAACCAATGCCAGCGACATAGCCGCTGCGAGTTTGTGTACGTTTTTCATGTTATTTCCCCGAAAGTGTAGTTAAATAAAACAGCCATAAAGGTTATGGAAGGACGCAAAAAATCCGTTCCACATTTATCATAAGCATATTTTATGCCATTTTTTATTTATTTGATTTATATAGTTTTTTTATCGTCATTCGCCAAATAATGCTTAGCCCTGCGCAATAGATGTTGATGGGCTGTTGCCTAGGAAACAGCCGAAAATTAGTGAAGGGGCTTGAAAGTGGGGAAAACCAGGCTTTTCTGCCGGCTCTGAGCGAAGGATTTTTTTATAATTTGAAAACTACGGATTTCATCAGCCAATCAGAGCATTACGAAAGCCAAATTGGAATTTGATTTAGAGGCGAATAGAATCCCACTTTACCACAGGTAGCAAACACCGAGAACACGCCAACTTTATATCGCAACAAACCAAGCGGCGACTAAAAAATGTTCGAGACGGTAACCGCTTTCGCGACAGCTTGAACCTAGCCGCTTCATCATAATGCGCTTAACTTCGAGCAAGCAATTCCTTCATTTGTCCATTTGATTTCAGAACGCACAAAATCTTCTTCATGCCACTATATTAACCACGGGTTAGCTAAACCCACTTTCAAATTTATCATAGCCTTGGCTTAAATAATCCTGCTTAACCTGTGCGTTGTTAATAGCCATGATCTTCTTTATGTGAGGCATTCAGCACACTCATGTGTTGCCTCGCCAGCATGCGAACAGCAAATCATGTTTCCGAAGTAACAGCACCCTGCCGCTTATATTCTTTAACCTACAGATTTATAAAGTAATATTTTTTGGCACGACAAGTGCTAAAAGAATTAAAGGTACTGGCTAAACATTTCAATTACGGCTTTAACCAACGCTATGCGAGTGCGCGAAGCATGAATTAGCAAGTATCAATCCCATCAATGTAAAGGAGATTCAATCAACTTTTGAGAGAAAGTTACGCCAATAAACCCCAATCAAACAAATTCGGCCAGTGCCTTGGCTGAAGCTATTTCCACCACTACTTAAGAGGCAATTAAATGATTATATATTTAAATTCAAACGCTAGCGAAAGCCGTCCGCCCGTCCATACAACATTGCTGTCGGCTGGTATCGCACTTGCCCTAACCTCTGTTTCCGGGACTTCGATGGCTGGCAACGAGGAACACCCTGCTTCGCTGGCTGGTTCCAAGCCTAACATTCTGTATATCGTTGCTGACGATCTCGGTTATTCGGATCTCAGTGCATTTGGCGGAGAAATCACTACACCGAACCTTGATGCCCTAGTTAAGAACGGCCGTATTTTAACAAATTATCATACATCAACAGTTTGCGCCGTCACACGCTCTATGCTTTATTCCGGCACAGACCACCATCTGGTTGGCGAAGGCACCATGGGGGCTCCCAACGACGAACGAAAAGGGTTGCCAGGTTACGAAGGCTATTTAAACAATAATGCCCTTAGTATTGCAGAGTTGCTGAAGGATGGCGGCTACCACACCTATATTGCCGGAAAATGGCATTTAGGTTCCCAGGTCAACTCAACTGAAAATAAGACCCCGGATCAATGGGGATTCGAGCGTTCCTTCACTGTATTGGGTGGAGGTACAAGTAATCACTTTGGTGGCGATACGGCGGCGCGAAAAACTTACACTGAAAACGGTGAATATATTACCCTGCCGACCACAGATTCTAAGGGAGCGCCCTGGTATGACACTAACGCTTATACACAAAAACTCATCAGCTATATCGATGAAAACGTCAGCGATGGTAAGCCATTCGCCGCTTTTGCCACATACACTTCCCCCCACTGGCCGTTGCAGGTCCCGGAACCCTGGCTGAGCCAATACTCAGGAAAATATGATGTAGGCTACGACAAAATCCGCAACCGTCGTTTGTTGAAGCAAAAACAATTGGGACTCGTGCCGAACGATTATGTAATCCCAAGCAAACCATTGCCCAACACATTAACGGCATCGGCGGCAACCCCAAATAACGGCACGCCAGCAGCGAGTTATATCAATGCCCACACAGTCCAAGAAGGCAACCTGGAAAACATTGATTATGGCCCGGGTAATATCAACCCTGATTGGAACAGCCTGACACCGGAGCAGAAAAAAACCCAGGCTCGATATATGGAAATATATGCGGGAATGATATCGAATCTGGATCACAACGTTGGCCTGTTGATTCAACATCTCAAAGATATTGGACAATACGAAAATACCTTTATCGTGTTTCACTCCGACAACGGGGCCGAAGGTTGGCCGCTTTCGGAAGCGGAAGAAAAAATTAATTTCAACAATCTCGCTAACCTCGGCAAAGACCAAAGGCTGGTGCCTGCCGGCACGCAACCCTCTGGAAGAGTCCAATACGGCTTACGCTGGGCGGAAGTGAGTTCCACGCCATTCAGGCTAAGCAAAGGGTTTACCACCGAAGGCGGTACTTCGGTGCCAACGATCGTGCATTTACCCGGCCAAACCAGACAATACCCGACCTTGCGCGAGCTTTTCCATGTCAGGGATTCGGCGCCAACCTTACTAGAACTGGCAGGCATTCCTCAACCGTCAACGCCTGCTGCAATTAGCGGCGTCAACGGCGTACCCTTGGTGGCCTATAAAGATCGTAATGTTTACCCGATAACAGGGTTGTCGTTACTTGACCGCTTGGTTTACGGCAGCAATTTTGAACAGGTAAAATCCGATAAAGGCGGCAAGGGTTATTTGCGGGATACAAAAGGTAAAATTAAACCTTTGCATACTGAGCCAGTTGGTGAAGAGCAATACGGCAGGGCCTATTTATACAGCGGCAAATGGAAAGCCGTATGGATAGAACCACCCTATGGGCCGGTTGACGGCCATTGGCAGCTTTACAATATCGAGAAAGACCGTGCTGAAACCAACGATGTGTCGGCCAAGTATCCCAAGGTAGTCAACGAGCTATATCAAGCCTGGAAGGACTATTTGCATGACACTGGCGGCATTGAACCGAAAAGGCCACTCGGTTACTATCAAATCGTGCTTCCCCCTACTTTTTAACCATGTCATTTAGACTGAAGCCCTGGAACGGTGTCGGCATTGTCGGCATCGTTTTAGTATCGGCAGGCTTATTTGTTACTACATTGCAATCCCAAACTTGGGCGGTTCCCCATCTTCCTTTGGGTTCCAGCCCACTTTGCAACCGTTATTCTGGCTTGCCGGATAATTGGCCTAGCGACCATAAGGCTGGGATGGTATACCTACAGGAAGGCGAATTCATCCTGGGCACTACGTTGGGCTATGTGGAAGAACGCCAAGAAATTAAGACCCGGGTCAAGGGGTTCTGGATAGACCAAACCGAGGTCAGCGTTGCCCAATTTGCCGTTTTTGTTAAAGCAACAGGTTACGTTACCGAATCCGAACGCGAAGGCGGGGGCTTGGTATTCCGGCAGCCAAGTGCGGCAGAACTGGGTCAACGCCCTTATGCGTGGTGGAATTACGTAAAAGGAGCATACTGGCGGCATCCGGCTGGCAGCGGTAGTAAAGTTAAGGACAACGAGCCTGTTACGCAGGTTACCTTAGCGGATGCGAAGGCTTACGCCGTTTGGCTAGGCCATGATTTGCCGACTGAAGCCGAGTGGGAATATGCTGCAAAAGCCGGTCGTCAAGGGGCCGAACTGGAAAAAGAACCGCGAGATGCCACCGGAAAGCCGCTGGCCAATTTCTGGCAAGGCGATTTTCCCACCCAAAATACTGTCGAAGACGGGTACCAAGGCTTGGCGCCTGTCGGATGTTATCCAGCCAACGGTAATAATCTCTACGATATGGTCGGTAACGCTTGGGAACAAACTCGGGATGTTTACCGCGAATCCCATCAGGCGAATTTCTTTCAAAATGTTTCTGCACATAACCAGAAAGCGGATCAGGTCATGGTTATCAAAGGTGGATCCCATTTGTGCGGGCGCGATTTCTGTGTCCGTTACCGTCCTTCCGCCCGGGAAGCGCATGAAGCCAACCTGCCCACATCACATATCGGTTTTCGTACCGTTTTGAGGGATAAGGCAATTAGCCGATTGCCGGATTTCGAAGCATGGTAGTGAGTGAACTTGTCTCACTGGTAGAAAATACCGCCTGCACCGATAAAGTTTCGTTTCATTGCAGCGCTTGCGGAAAATGCTGTAACAGCGCACCGCTGATGAACGTCAGCGAACTGTTTTACCATGAAACGTTATTTGTCGGCTGTCTCTCATTGCGCAGGGTAAAACACCTTCGCGCTAGGGATATCTTTATGGCGGGCAACATAAGCCACTCTCTTTCCGAAGTGGATGCGCAACTGCTCGAAGACTTATCCGAAGCACAGCTTTTCAAGGTCGAACCAACCGATAGCCACTTTGTGTCGATCATGACCCAAGCCATGGATTACGAGACATTGAACCGCTGCCCGGCCTTGAATGGCACCCAAGGGTGCAGTATCCATGACAATCGAAAACCTACGGTGTGCGCTATGGTTCCGTTCGATTCATCATACCCTGACAGCATGCAAAATATTGTGCTAATAAATAGACGATTCGATGAGAATTGTATTGCCGTAGGCCAACCTGAAGGTTTTCACCCGGTGGTCGCCGACCGAAAAGTCGTCGATCAGCAATTCCGTGAAAATCTCCAAAGAAGGCGCAATGATTTATGCTGGGAAAAACAATTGTGGGGCAATGCTGTTTTTCAATCCTTACGAAGGGAACTATTTTACAATCCGGCTCAAGCGGCAAAAATCCCGCCAGGAAACGGCGTCGTTTTATTGTCGATAATCCCTGTATTGCAAGTTTTAGCCAGTATATCGGAACGAACTAGGGGTCGGTGTTTGCGCAATGTCGACAGTCAAATCTGCTTGCTTGATGACAAAATATCCCACGCCATTTCAAGAAAATCGGCAGAAGATAAACAAACAACGCGAGAGTTTCGCTTGTTTAAGGAGCACTATTTAAAATTTAGAAAGCAACTTATCGCAGCAAAACCAAACAGGGAAGTTTCTGTTGCAAATGTCGAGCAACAAAACTGGATCAAAAAGGTTCAAAATTATATTGGAGCATGAAATTGGATTTATGACATCAATGCTTATTTAACTAATCCCGAAGGAGTAAATTATTATTTTATTAATTAGATAGTGTCGTCACAAGTTAACAAAATTATGAGATAATTATCCTATCGTAA
>CAYSYU010000030.1:0-44737 GCA_964435245.1 uncultured Methylomagnum sp. | reverse complement strand
AAAAATCGGCATTTGACCAGTGAGCCGCAGTTTCTGCTTTCCGTGCAAAGGTCTCACTTTCATATATCACTAATCGAAATAATTGGGTAGCCTTAGTGACATCGAGCTTTGATTATCCTGAGCTATACGGTCATATCCAAGAAATTGCCTACAGAGTCGTTATCGTTTGTCGTGGATAGCGACTGGTACTTATCAATCGGTGACGAAACCTGTTCGTACCGATGGGAGGAAGCCTGTATATACTCCCCATGACTTAATGTGATTGGTTGATCCGCAACTTTTGTGACGTTAGTTTGTTCGGACTGCGCTTTGATAGTGTTAATTTTGCCCGTTATGGCTTGGATATTGGCTTTACCTTTTGCGGTTTTGGCTGAATCGCAATTAACACAAGCCGATAACTCTTTTTGGAGTTTGGCAAGCTCGGGATCAAGCCCAGGCTTTGGTTTAACTGGGCTACTAAGGGCTAAGCTTGTGGATGAACTAATTGGGGCTAACATACCCCTCCTCGATCAAGAAAAAATAAAGGCCGCAACAGCCATAACATTAGCACTCCAAAACAATGGGCGGTGCAGATTAGATATATCATGCCCATCTCTTTTTTAGTATAGAGATTTTCCTCATCCAGTCTGCGAACCAGATCACATTCAGGTATTATTTTCAATAATAAGCAGCTTAACGAATATGTTCATAGTTCAATGCTCTGACATTGCTAAGATGAATCCCAACAAGACAGTTTAGGTATCGACCCATGAGCAAAAACCCCTATCAAAAGCCATCGCCACAAACGCAAGAAGAGGCGATAAAGCTTGACAAAGCGACACAGTGCCCACCCAAACCAAAGAACAAACCAAACTGATAGCCCAAGGCATCCAAAAAGTCATTGAGCTTTATAAAAAACAGCAGAAGGAAAAAGCCAGGGAGTTAAACAAACGCCTCAAAAAAGCGAGAGAGAATTCCGGTAGGGCGCTCGTTTTAGCTAACCAAATAAAACGGGACAAGCGCATTAGGTGCAGTTATTGCCCCCAAATCTTCATAAAGCCTTAGAATGTCATTGGACACTTTCCTTAATGATCCTCATAAACCGCTTTAAAAGCCCATTGGCTTGATCAGTGTTACAAATTGCCGATTGTAATGCTTTGATATCATGACCATCCTTAACCAAGGTGCCAGTTTGTTCTTTGACATAACCGTTCATTATGTCAGCCGTAAATTCTGGATGAAATTGTACACCCCAGGCATTCGTGCCAATACGGTAGGCATGGTGGGCTTCAAATGAGTTTTGGGCAAGCAATTTTGCCCCGGTCGGTAACCGGCTGACGGTTTGGGCATGGGTGGTATGTGCCATAAACATATCCGGCAAAGCCCCTAACAAGCGGTCTTTTTTTCCTTCTGGCGTTAAGGTAATGGAAACCGTACCGATTTCACGGCCACCAGGATGATAAGCCACCAACCCGCCCATGGCTTGCGCCAATATTTGATGGCCGAAACAAATACCCAAAGTTGGGATATTCTGTTTTAGGACTTGTGATATCCAGTCTGCGAGCTAATGCAACCAAGATTCCTGGTCAGTTACCATCGCATGGGAACCTGTTATGATAACCCCAGAAAACCGTTCCACATCCGGTAGCTCTTGGCTTTCGGCCATGTCGATGACTGAAAAAACCCCGTTTGGGCAATCGCAAGCGCCAATTACCCAATTTTCAAAATCACCAAGATTTTGTTTGACCGTTGGGAAAGTTGTCCCTGCTTTTATGATGGCCACGGGTTTCATGGAATTTATTCCTCATAGTTATAGGTCAATGCCATGCCATTAATGCGGCTCGCATACTTTTTTCCTGGTCTTCTTGTGTATCCAACAAATCTGGCTTTTATTGCTGATTGAATCCCAGTCATCGGGGTTTACGGTTGGGTGCAATTGGTCGCTACTGGGCCCTTGCTTGAAGCTTTGCAAGGATGGCGAGCTATTAATCGACGATTTCAACCCTTGGATGTTTTTGTCGACGATTCCTTGGACGGCGGTATTGAAATGATCGAACGATTTTTCAATTAACCATATCCTGAGGGCGAAACCTAGTATCCCGACTAAGGCAATGCCTAATACAACCGACATAACCGATTTCAGCATAATCTACCTATTCGAATTATGGCAAGAAAGAGTTGCTTAATCATGGTGGCAATAGTTCAATGTACGGAATTAGGGCAACAATAGTTCTTAGTATAGTCAATCGATGGCACGAAACCGATATTGAGGCACAAGATTGGCCTTATGTCGCTTGAATTGAGCCTATTTCAATAAGCTTAATACTTCCGGGGCGATTATTTCTTTGGTTGTTAACTTGGGTGCTGTCCTAACAAGCGTCCACCTTATTTGGGGACTGCCCCCCTGCAGGGATTTTAAGTTTTTGGTGTCTTTATGAGGCGATATCCAATTTAGCAATCAGGATATAATCATGCTCCGGTGTTACAACACAACTTAGGTATGCTCAGGATTGATTGTTTATGTGTTACGGTTTGATACGCAGGTGTATTGTCGGCATTATTGTAATGCATTCGTTTTTGACCTCAGTTGGTGCTGATGAGGAAACCGACCAAGAAATGGAAACTTGGGCGTACCACAAAGAATGGGACCAATTAAATAACCTCAATTTTAGCTTGGTCCGGTCACCCATGCCGAAAAGGGGGCTTTACGACGACATCAGGCTTGAAATCATTTGTGAGGACAATAAATTGCAATTGGTTGCCGAAAGCAGCAGCTTAATAACTTCCCAGGATAGGGAATTTGATGTTGAATATCAAATCGATAAAAAACCCCCAGTAGCCATCAAATTGAGGACTTTTAAAAATAACAAACGCCGTGGTTATACGGAGGAACAAGTTGACCGGATAGTCGGGGAGTTTTTGTCGGGGCAATCTATTTTTATCCGCATAAATACAATTATCAATACTGTTTTATCAGCAGATATCCCTTTAAAGGGTGCTTCTGGGCCTATCCAACAGGTATTGGCTGACTGCGGCACCGTGCAGGGCAAAACGCCAACTAAGCAGCCATATAGCCTGGCCGATTTTGAGCGCGACTTCGCAAAACTTTCACCTGAGCAACAGGGACAAGTGCTGGATAAAATTAAAAATATTATGGCTGACACCCACTAAAGCCGTGTCACTTCGAAAATTCCTTGTTGGACTTAAAGGCATAATTAAGGGAACTCAATTTTTGTATCTACAGTATGGTCACACTCGAATTTGGTTTCGGCTAAGTGCCCTACAAAGCAGACCTTAGGGTATGGTTGTGACTAACAGCCAAAGCTCGACCCATATAGATACTCGGTTTTGTCCATGATAATCCTTGCGCCCACCGTAGAAGCAAACGCATTAATTTTCTCGCTTCTCTACCAGGTTCTATACTTGCCTGTATCTAAATGAACAAAATTGTTCCGAGGATAATAACCTACGCCACCTTGAGCCATTGCTAGTGCCGTATTTCTAATTGTTTTGGAGGATACCCCTTCAACCCTGATGTCAATCGCCCTGCCTTGTAAGTGATAACTATGTTCGGCAACCCCATGGCTATTTTTGCGTAACTGGGCATTGGTAAACGGAGAGCGATATCCGGAGATGATGTGAAATGGTTTATTAAGGCCAAGGTTTTGCTTCAGGTCAAACAACTGGTCCAGTAATGCATTATCAATAGTGTGAATTTCCTCGGTACGGAAGTCACGAAGCAGGTAATTGATTTCTTGCAATGCGTCTTTAATATAATTGCCGTGCTCGAAATAGGTTAACTTCAATTTTTCGCCGGTATGCATATGCTCGAAGGAGAGCGTTCTGTGTTCGGGACTTTGGCGATAACGGCTGTGAGCTTGCTGAGTAATACCTTCCTGACCCGCATGTCGAACGACCGTAGTTTCAATCCCGCATCCGCTCAATGCCAGCACAGACCCATAAGCCAGTTTCTTTAGGAACTTGCGCCTTGATGCGATCATAATATTTTCGTCAATCTTCATGTTTTTTAATAATTGCCCGTTCAAAGTTTCAACTCATTTAACAACGCCTTTATGAATTAGTTTATCAAGTTTAGTCTGATTCTTAAGAATTTGTATTAGTTCAAGCCTGATCGAAATTTACTGGAAATTTTTAGAAGTATTTTGCTTGTTAAATTTTTTCTGAACCTTTTGCCATCAATTAATGTGACCCTGTGGTACGCCAGCAGAACATTTAACCTTGATGTCGATTTCATAGTGTGTGCTGGAAATGAAATTGAAACTGAAATAGCTTCGTAAAACCGCCACAGGTCAGCAAGTTCGAGCCAGCGCAGCCGAGTCGGGAGAGGATAGTTTTTTATTTTGAAGGCGGGATGGCCTTTCCGTGAGCATTCTGATGGTGAAATACCAAAATCTGGCAGGCAAAGCTAGTTTGTGGCATGAACCGTGCTTAAATGAAACTTTTCACCGAGGCCTTGTTCAAATGCATATCGACTTAGGGCTTGGCCTGTTGAGCCATGTCGGCCCGCAATGATTTTACCCTGTACCATTAGGGCTGATTTGGCAAGGTTTTTTTGGAGGAGGTGGCTATAATTAAATGTGGGCAATGGGGTATGCATACAACTGATTGTGAACGCTAACCGAAGACAGGCCTTCTGCCTGAACACCCCGAACGGGTTACCTTGTGGTTGTGGGCGAATATTGCCAACTTTTAATCAATATACTTAATTTTAGGTACGAGCTGATATAATGAAAAAAGCCACCTATTTTGGTGTTTTCATACCTCTTCTCTTCTGCCTGTCTGCGGTGGCCATGGTTATTTCAGCAGTTATCCAAGCCAATACAAACGAAACTTTTGTCAGCCAGGACATACTGGCCTATGGGTTTTCCATGACATCCTTACAAGGGCATAACGCAGTCGATCCACGCAAGGCCATCACCTTGGAGGCAGTGGGCTTGGGCGCACGCTTGTCCAAGGTCGAATTGCTGGATGCCACCGGAAACATCCTGTTTGAAGCGAAGGATCAAACCAGCCTGAGCTTGTCAGCCCCCTTGGCCTTTGGAACTTTCCACACTATCAAGGTGACGACAGAGCGGTCTTGGACCGGACAGTCCGAGAACCGCGAAATTAACTTCACAACGGTTGCTGTGCCAAATTTGGAAGGGCCAGCGAATAGAGTGTTGGACCCTGACGCATCGGTGACCTTGCACTTCGACCGGCCAGTGGCTGAAGTGCAGGCTACGGGCGACTTGACGTTGAGCGCGGAACCCGATGCCGTCGGCAAGAATATTCGTATACTGGCCAGTTCTTATGTACAAGACCATAGCTATCCGGTCCATTTGAACGTAAACGCTCAGTTAAACCCATCTAACAATGACACATTAAATTTGGCAGAGTATCCCCATTTAACCAAATGAGGAGTACCGCATGGACAAACCGCCTTTTGCCCACAGCCGGGCTATTGAAAACGACCTGACTGCACAACAGCAACGTTGGCTAGATCATTTTCAGCGTGCTCAACTATCTGGCCTGAGCATGGCCGCCTATGCCCGCTCCCAAGGTATACAGGAAAAGACCTTTTATTATTGGCGAAGCCGCTTGCTTGGGCAACAAGCTGAGCAGACGCCAGTTAAGGGCATCGCCTTTCATCCGGTACAGGTAACCCCGTGCGATGTGCCAGACCGCCCGGAGCGGGTGTCGATCCTGCTGCGCTTGCCGAACGGGGTCGAATGCGAGCTGCAAC
Source organism: uncultured Methylomagnum sp. (assembly GCA_964435245.1). Classification (GTDB taxonomy): domain Bacteria; phylum Pseudomonadota; class Gammaproteobacteria; order Methylococcales; family Methylomonadaceae; genus Methyloglobulus. The sequence goes on along the minus strand of CAYSYU010000030.1, from coordinate 39,015 downwards.
ACGTTGAAGTGGGCACGTGTTTTGAGGTGTTGGACAAACTAGCCCGGTTACGGGCATGATGCGGCCGACGGATACCAAGATTGCCGTCTATCTGTGCGCCAATCCGGTGGATTTCAGGAAAGGCATGGGTAGCTTGGCGGTATTGGTGGAATCCCAGCTGCAATTGGATCCCTTTGCCGATGCCCTGTTTGTCTTTTCCAACCGACCCCGTAACGCCATCAAATTGTTGTATTGGGAACGCAATGGTTTTTGCCTGTGGCAAAAGCGCCTGGAGAAAGACCGTTTTGTCTGGCCAAAGGCGAATCCTGCCGGAGTGGTGACATTAACAGTCCAGCAACTGAACTGGCTTTTGGAAGGTTATGACATTAGCTGGATGAAACCGCACCAAGCCTTGCATTACCGCTCGGTTTTATAGCTGTTTTAGATAGTTTTCAATCGCTTATTACATCCTCTTTGGGTATAATAAGCACCTATGGAACAAGCACTTAACCTGCCTGACGACCTTGATACCCTGCGAACATTGGTGCTTAAGTTGCAGCAGGAAAACCGCCACCTTCAAGAACAGGTCAGGCTGTTGCTGCACAAGCGCTTCGGCGCAAAATCTGAAAAATACCCGGCCGGACAATTCGACTTGTTTAACGAGGCGGAAGCTTATGCCGGGGATGAAAGTGTCCTGCCGATCGATGCCGATATCAATCCGCAGGCCGATGCTGAAGCCGAATTGTCGGCGAGCGCTCTTGCACCGGCAACCCCTTCGGCCAAGCGCGGCCGCAAGGCCTTGCCGGCAGGGTTGCCCCGCGTCGATATCATCCATGAACTGCCGGAAGGTCAACGCCACTGTAGCGAAGGCCATGCCTTGGTCGTGATCGGCGAAGAGGTGTCCGAGCAATTGGATATCATCCCCGCGAAAATCCAGGTATTGCGGCACATCCGCAAGAAATACGCTTGCCCGTGTTGCAGCGCCGGGGTCAAAACGGCACCCCTCCCGCCGCAGCCAATCCCCAAAAGCAATGCCTCAGCAGGCCTGCTCGCCTATATTGTCACCGCCAAGTTCCTGGATGCCCTGCCGCTGTACCGGCAGGGCAAACAATTTGCGCGTAGCTTGGTAAATCTGCCCAGGGCAACCCTCGCCAATTGGATGATCCGCTGCGGCCTGTTGATCCAACCCTTGGTCAATCTGTTGCAGGACGGGATCAATCGTTATCCTATTCAACAAATGGATGAAACGTCGGTGCAGGTCTTAAAAGAACCCGGCAAGCGGGCGGCAACCAAATCCTATCTGTGGGTGCAGCGGGGCGGGCCGCCGGAACAACGGGTTGTCCTGTTCACGTATTCGCCATCCCGGAGCCAAGCGGTTGCCGAGCATTTGCTCCAGGACTACCAGGGCTTTTTACAGGCCGATGGTTATGCCGCTTATGCCAATGTCTGCGCCCAGCAGGGTTTGCGTCAATTGGGCTGCTTCGCCCACGTGCGCCGGAAATTCGATGAAGCCTTAAAAGCACAGGGCAAAAACCCGGCCAGACAAGACACCATCGCGCACCAGGCCATGACGACAATCCAGAAGCTTTACCGGATTGAAGCTGACATCAAACACCTGTTGCCGGAACAAAAACTAAAATACCGGCAGAAACAGTCGACGCCGATCCTCAAGGCTATGAAAGCCTGGCTGGATCAAGCCCTCTGTCAGGTCACGCCAACGAGCCTGACGGGCGAGGCCTTGGCTTACCTAAGCAAACAATGGCCGACGCTGACCGTTTATTGCGAAGACGGCCGGTTGGACATCGACAATAATGCCGTTGAACGGGCGATCCGGCCATTTGTGATCGGTCGCAGAAACTGGCTTTTCGCTGATACCGTGAAGGGCGTTAAAGCCAGCGCCAACCTTTATAGTTTGATCGAGACCGCTAAGCTGAACGGACTTGAACCTTACCGCTACCTGTGCCGGGTATTTGAGGAACTGCCTAAAGCCCAATCCCTTCATGACATTGAACAACTGCTGCCATGGGAGATCGATAAAGCTAATGCTGGCTGGATGCCCAAACAGGCCGCGTAAGTTTTTCGGTCAGTGGTTACGGCTTGGGGCCGACCTTCTGTCCGCAAGGAAAACGCCGGTTCCGTAGATAATTGGATAAGGCATTTTAGGCATCGTTGAGCGCATTGGAAAGGGTCTCAACCAGATTGAAAACTGCAAGCAGGAGGTGCTTCTCGGCTTCCGTCCTTACCGCGACAAGCCGGTTCTCTTTTAACGCCCCGTACGCGAGGGCAAAAAGGTTAGGTTCAGAATGGGCCAGCACCTGATCCGATGCCGCAGCGGCAGCAGAGAATGGGTCGAGCCCTTCCATGAACTGCATTTTTCCAACCAAGCGCGCGAGGCACCGCTCCTGGTCATCCTCCGTGATGGTGCGGATTGTGAGCCCTGTTGCACGTACCGCTTCGAAACAAAGGAAAAGAATTTTCAATGCCACATCCAGTTGTTCGTGGGAGACGCCAAAACGGGGCAAAACGAGCAATGACCCCAGTAGGTTGGGCTGCTGCGCAAAGACGGCATCAGCAAGCTTTTCCGCCTTCACCGGCGTCAGCGGCTCGACTTGCTGAAAAGCAGTGGCTATGTGATGGGGTAAGATACGGGGCATTTTAAAAATAAGTAGAGTGGGGCAATTAGCAAAAAAAGCCTGATACGCCAGGGAGCATTACAAATGGTTGATGCGTTAAATGACCTTGTTTCGGTTATTAATGTTTTCAGGGTATGCAAGTAAACTGATGTAATTTTATCCGAAGGATAAGTAGCGCGGAATAAATAATGAATGTTATCAATTTGGCTTCAACGTCAAAAAAATATGCGGTTAATTAATCGCTAACATTTGAACTATAAAACCACCACGGGCGTACCCCTGCCGCCGCTAACCCTGGAATTAAGGACTCCGCCACCGCTTGCGGCTGAAACCAATGTCCGCGGATTGGCCAATTTAGGTTTAATGTTGCCGCTGCAAATGACCTTCAGCGAACCCTTAATCGATCGGGCTAACGCGGCGGGTCATCTTCAAGTACAAACCCGCGATGGCAAAGCCATTTCTGGAAAATGGAGCTGGATTGGGGTGCGCCAACTAAAGTTTACCCCCCATCCTGTCTGGCCGCCCTCAAGCACCATCGAAGTCAGCGCCGACATGCAAAACTTAAAAAGCGAACGGGGCGGGATGTTGGAGCAAGCCCTGATCGAGCAATTTAGCACCGGCACAGACCGGAGGCTGTTCGTTTACCTTGACAGCCAAAATGTGGAGGCTGTGGAAAATGGCAAAGTGATCCGCACCTTCAAGGTCAGCACAGGCAAAAGCAAAACCCCCACGGTGACCGGTACTTATTATATCTATGACCGCTACCGCCACAAAACCATGCGTAGCGATGTCGACCAGGGACAGCGCGGTTTCTATGAAGTGAAAGATGTGCCTTATACGCAGTTCTTCCATAAAGACTATGCCTTCCATGGCGCGTTTTGGCATAATAATTTTGGCCATCCCGCCAGCCATGGCTGCGTCAACATGGCCACTAAAGACCAAAACAAGCGCTGGCCCAATGTCTCCGAGGATGCCGGATGGCTTTATGATTGGGGAGCGTTGGGCCTGCCGGTAACGGTGACGTATAAGATGCCAGAACCCATACAGGCAGGTCATTTGCCCGCCAAAGGAAGCAAAAGCACGAATAACAAGGTTGGTGCGGTGCCTCCGATGGCCGCTAGGTAAGTGCTTTATGGAAGGGAAATTTTACAGCTAGGCAGCCGTATTTAATTGCAGGGAACTGCTCTTCCTGTATGGCTATTACAAAATTGCGCTCGAAAAATATTGGCGGAACATTTTCAAGGCTATAACCGGTCACTAACCTCTAAAGCCAAGTTAGATCATATTATTGAATAACGCATACTTAAACCGGTTAACATGCCAATTCGCATAAAAAACAGTTTCCGGATAACACCAAGAACATAGTTTATTATCAATATGAATAGCGGGTTAATCCCGAAATCGGATTTTCATTTATCGCAGGCAATATGATTAGTGACCGACCGCGGACATCAATGCTGCTCGTCAGAATAGTACTGACAAAAATTCTTTAACTTTTTCAATTCTGTTTTGTTGAAGCCAGTATCTAAACAATTGCAGCCATTCAGAATTAGGAGTCACTACAAAAATTGAAAGGTGAAAACCGACCCCTTCCTGCCTTTTATATTTCAACTATGGGTGTCTGTTCGATATCAGTATGCAGACACACAAATCCGCCGTTGAGGTTTTTACTTTTCGGCTGAGCACACCTGAGTCATGATATCCAGGTCTGTTTATTACCCTATTTCAGGATGATATACGATTAGCAAACATGACTAACATCATAAATCCATTGTGTTTTATAAAAAAGTAGAAGATATGCGGAAACCATATAATTACTTGGCAAAATATCAAACAAAAAAGTGTGAAATATTACCTTGTTTTGTTGATCTTTTTATAAATAATCATACACAAGTTGACCATTTTAAAAAAACATAATTAATGTTTCTTAATTATTTAAGACATTAAGTAATGGGCAGTATGCCAAATGTTAATAAACTACCTTTCATGAGGTTTAAGATGTAGATTAAAAAGAGCGTACAGATCGTCAGCGGTTTGAAAGACTTGTGTCTTGATTTCTTCGGCGGATTCGCTTAAATCTAAACCAGTGTCAAGCCGCTTACCTTTGCGTTAAGCCGACGACTTCTGGCTCTTTTCGCTGGCCGGGCGCGGAGCGTATTGTGGCTTCGACCGACGGGGTTTCTCGCCAACATCAAAGGTTTATTCAGGGTTGGGTTGTCCGCTATAGCCTCCCCGTTTCCGGGGGCTGAGCGTTAGTCATGTCACATAACCTTCTATGTGACCAATTGAAAGGAAGAATAAAATGGCAAAAATGAAAATATTGATTTCTTGTCTCGTAGCCCTTTGCACGCTGCGAGCACTGGCGGCCGAGAATACGGTAGTGGTAAACCGCGCATTTGCTGCGGCGAGTAAGGTGGAACGCGAGAACTGGCGCAAGACGATTGCGGCGACGCCGCGGCCCGCTACGGGCTGCTTCCAGGCCAGATACCCTGAGACTAAATGGCGCGCGGTGCCTTGCGACTATTCGCCGCGCAAACTCCGATTGCCCAATGGCGGCGGAATTCGGCTGGAAACGGTGGGCGGCAGTAACGGCGACATGACGGCTCAGGTTCCGGGGGGAATCACGCAGTCGGAGGGTTCGTTCGATAGCGTTTCGACCACCGGCGAGTCCGACAGCATAGTAGGCGCGGGCAAGTATTCGCTGCAGCTCAACACGGAATTTTTCAACACCAGTCTATGTACTGGCGCAGGCGCGAACTGCAAGGGTTGGGCGCAGTTCATTTTCGACGACGACGGCAGCACGAGCATCCAGTATTGGATGATCAAGATCGGGGCACCGGGCGCGAGCTGCCCGACACCACACCACACCGGAACCTGCGCGCCCAACTCCGTGTATACGGACGGCTGGTGCCCCTTCACGATAAGTGGCTTCGGCTACTGCGCGGTGAATTCCCCGGTTGCCCATGCCAGCGCCGTCTCGCCCACCGCGCTGGCGAGCGTGGTGCTGCAAGGTAATGCTCATGTGGGCACTGTATCCGAGTCGGCCACTGCCTTCGTGAGCGGCATTGCCACCACGGCGCCCGGTGGCAATTATTTTCCCGACCTCGGAAGCAACTGGCACGAGGCTGAGTTCAACGTGTTCGGCCACGGCAACAGCAGCGTCGCGAACTTCGACCCCAACACCACGCTCGTGGCAAGGGTGGGTGTAGACAGTGGCGTCAGCGTCGGGCCGGGTTGCGATCTCCGTAGCTTCACCGCCGAGACTAACAACTTATCCATCATCAATACCACATCAACCCCGGCGCACAATGGCCACCCCTCGTTGATTTTCACTGAGAGCAATACCGGCACGCCTAACCCGTCGTGTTCCGCCGGGGTGAGCATCGGCGACACGCACCTGCAAACATTCAACGGTCTGTTTTACGACTTCCAAGCCTCGGGTGACTTTATCCTGGCAGAGGTAGACTCAGGCTTTAACGTTCCGCTTGGGGAAGTATCAAAAACAAGGGCAACTGCATTGCCGGCCACACCATTTAACCGTCAAGCCAGACAGAGCTTCATTGTTCAGACTCGGCAAGTTTCGGGAGCACCGACATGGCCGGATGCTACGGTTAACAAGGCCGTCGCAGTGCGAGCAGGTAACACCCGCGTCGCCCTCTGCCTTGCGCCAACACCGCTTAAAGTCGATGGCGTGCCTACCGCGCTGGATGAAGGAAATGCACTTTCCTTGCCTGGCGGTGTCAGTGTTGCTCGGAAAGGCAACTCCTATTTCATCGCGAGCCAGGATGGTGACTCCGTACGTGCCCAGATCAACTCCAGCTCGACAGGAACCAGCTGGATTGACGTTTCTGTTGGAGTAGGCCATTGGCCTAACCAAGTACGTGGCCTCCTCGCCAATGTAGGCGGAAACGTCAATCAGATCCAGGCGAGAGACGGCGTATTATTAACTTCCCCGTTTTCCTTTGCTGATCTTTATGGCCACTATGCCGATAGCTGGCGCGTTCCGGCGAAAGAATCCCTGTTGTCGGCCTGCGAGGAAAAGGAAATTGAGTTCGGCATTCCAGCAAGGTCGTTTTATGCTCAGGACCTTGATCCAAAGGTATACGAACGCACGCGTGCGATTTGCAAGGCAAGCGGCATAAAAGCGGGACCGCTCCTTGACGCCTGCACGCTTGATGTCGCGGTAATTGGCGATGACGCAGCAGCAAAAGTTTTTGTCAACTTGCGGGCGCCGATTCTTGAAGTAAGACCCATAGCCACCACCCCCGGCAATAGCGGGCCAGGACTCATACAGTGGTTAATGTTGCTTATTGTAATTGCTTTAATTCTGTGGATACTTCTGATCCAAAGGGCGAAAAAGACCCCATGATCCCTTGGTCATGGAACTTTTGACCTTCCACATAACATACTAGCCTAACAAGCTGTTCGAGCGGACGCTGGTGATAAAGCCGCCGGCACCGCTCATTCACAGCGTTGAATGCCCGCTTAATAAGGAAGACCAGTCGTATAATAATTTGATATGACAGTCTTCTTGTGGCCGGACAGCCCCATGTGAACAACAAAAAAGTGACTGTCTACTTAGCTAATTCAATTGCAAATAATGTGGGCAGCGCCCTGTTAAATGCAGGCATGAACGTACAAATGCAAGCACAGTTGCAGAAAATGTGAGTACGGAAGCCCTTTCATTTGCAGTTATTGTGAGCAGAAAGGTAGCGATAAATGCGAGCATGGACGTTTTCAAATGCAAGCCTCTACAATTGTTACTGCCGGCCAAAACCCGCAGAAAGATGACGATGACCTATGCCGGAGGATACCCCTTATTTTTTACGCAACTAAAAAGGGGCTGATTTAAGCCCCTTGTGTGTTTTGATAATAGCCGTTGGTCAGAAAGGGGTTTCGTCACTTACCTAAAGATAAGGATTATCAAACTGGATGGGCTCGACTTCATCGCCTTGCTCCTCGCGCATCTGTTCCATAATGGCACACTGGTATTTCGCCAGGATTCGATCCCGCAAATCGTCCAACAATTTAAAAACGGCATAAGCCTGTTCCGGCGTCCATTCACTATCGATCAGAAAGTTCAAGCCATTGATCAAGCCGGATGGTTGTGGATAATGTGTCATGCTGGACTCCTGGTTTTTGCTTTACGTTTTCGCGCGTTCTGTTCAGCACGCTCTTGAGCTTCTTTTCGTCGATAAGACTGCCCTTTGATAGCAATAATCTCAGCGTTATGGACTAAGCGATCAATGAGTGCTACGACACAAGCGGCATTAGGAAAGACCTCGGACCACTCCGAGAAGGATTTGTTAGTGGTGATCAAGGTGCTCTTTTGCTCATGGCGGCGATTAATCAGTTCAAAGAGCAGGTCCGCATGTCGGTTGGAATAGGACAAATAGCCGACTTCTGCAAAAAATCGTGCAAAACTTTCCAGGGTCCTGAGGAAAGAGCGTTGAAAAGTTTCCACCTCAGGTTGTTTAATGACCGGCTTTTTGCCGGAGACACCTGGAGTGCTAGAAATGGACGTAATTGCCGAAATCCGACGGCGACATTTTGTTGGGAACGAGAAGATCACTGCGTTGGCGAAAGCCTTTGGTTTATCCCGCCCGACTATCCGCAAGCATCTTAAGACGGTAGCAGAGCCGGTTTATTTGCGTAAGCATCAACCCCACCCGAAATTGGGCCTTTTCCATGGGCAACTGGATACATGGCTAGAAAATGACGCTTCACTACCGCGTAAGCAACGACGCACTGCCCATCGCTTGTATGAATGCCTACAGGTTGAGGGCTATCAAGGCAGTTACACAGTCGTTCAACGCTATGTAAGGTGCTGGAAGCAGCAACACTGGACCAGCCCTACTGTCAAACAGGCCTTTATCCCCTTAGCGTTCCCACCCGGAGAAACCTGCCAGTTTGACTGGAGCCAGGAAACGGTTGAGCTTGGCGGCGTGGTGCAAACCATCAAGGTTGCCCATTTTAGGTTGACGTATAGCCGTAAGATGTTCGTGGTCGCCTACCCCCGGGAACAACAGGAAATGGTGCTGGATGCCCATATCAAAGCCTTTGAGTACTTTGGCGGTGTTCCCAGGCGCATGGTGTACGACAACCTGAAAGCGGTGGTCGATGCCATTTTTGTCGGCATACCCCAAGGGCACAAGAGGAACGGCGTTTTAATGCCTGTTTTTTGTCGATGGCTAACCATTATTTGTTTGAGCCTGTGGCGTGCACCACCGAATCAGGGTGGGAAAAAGACCAAGTTGAAAACCAGGTGGGCAACATTCGTGAGTGGTTGTTTACGCCCCGCGCGAAGTTTGCTGACTTTGCCGCCCTCAACCAGTGGCTAACCAAACGTTGCGCGGAGTTGGCAGGACGGCCACACCCACAACAAACCACACGGACTATTGCCGATTGCTTTGCCGAAGAGCAAAGCTTGCTGATGCCAGTGACCGCCTGTTTCGACGGTTACGTCGAAAAGGCCAAGCGCGTTTCGAGCTTGTGCTTGGTCAGTATCGACCGCAACCGCTACAGCGTGCCCGCACAATGGGCCAATAAAGTGGTTTCGGTTCGGTTAACGGCGGATCGTATCCGGGTGGTTGCGCAGGGGCAGTTGATTTCTGAACATTCCCGCAGTTTCGGGCGGGACCATTTAGTTTGTGACCCCTGGCACTACCTGCCAGTGCTGGAGAAAAAGCCCGGCGCACTGCGGCATGGCGCGCCATTTCAGGGATGGGATTTGCCGGCACCCATACGGGTGGTAAGGGACCGTATCCTCAAACAAGCGCAGGGTGACCGGGCGTTTTTCGAGTTGCTGGTGATGGCAAGGGACTTAGGCGACAATGGCCTGGAGACGCTGGAAGTGGCCTGTGACCTGACCTTGGCAACCGGGGTTATCACCTCGGCTATTGTCCTCAATGAAATGCGCCGGTTGACCGAAGCGGCAAGGCCCAAAGCCCTGGACGGGGACGCACTTTCATTGCCCACGCTGTCGCTGGAACCCACCGCCGATTGCAGTCGCTACGATAGCTTACGGAGCCTGCGCCATGTCCATTGATCGGATAGCCCAATTGAAAACATTGCATCTTTTTGGTATGGCGGCGGCGTGGAACGAATGGCAAGCCGAGTACGCCACCCAGAAAAAACCGGTGATGCCGGAAGTTTGGTTGGACCGGTTGATTGCAGCAGAACAGGCCGACCGCCAGGCGCGCAGCTTAAACTACCAGCTTAAAGCGGCGCGCTTCCCCATCCATCGTGACCTGATGAAGTTTGACTGGCACGAAACGCCGTTGCAACGCGGCCACATTGAGCACTTGCCAATGGCGGTTTTATGGATCAGGCCCATAACTTGATCCTCGTCGGCGGTACGGGTACTGGCAAAACCCATATTGCCACCGCCTTGGGCATCGCCGCAATTCACCAAGGCAAGCGGTTAAGGTTCTATAACGCCGTTGACCTGGTCAATCTGCTGGACAAAGAGAAACAACAAGGCAAAGCCGGTAATTTGGCCAAACAGTTGTCGCATCTTGATGCCGTTATCATTGATGAGCTGGGCTATTTGCCGTTCCCGGAATCAGGTGGTGCCTTGCTGTTTCACCTGATCAGCCATCTGTACGAAATCACGTCCTTGATCATCACGACCAACCTCAGCTTTGCCGAAGGGGTACAAGTTTTTGGTGACGCCAAAATGACAACAGCATTGCTGGATAGGATCACCCATCATTGCGATATTTTGGAAACCGGCAACGATTCTTATCGATTTAAACAACGGAAAAAGACAATGAAAAGCTAAGAATTCTTAAGCTTAACTGGAAACTTTTCAACGCTCTTTTCTAATATTGAATGGAAACTTTTCAAAGCTGTTTGACAAATACGGTTACACGCCGTTATACCTTAACCGGGTTTACGTTCCATTGTGCCCCCTAATCCCATACAGGTATCGACCAACACTTTCAAGAACGCCGCCCAATCTTATAGTCATAATCCGGGTCGGGGTCGAAATGGCCGAACGAGTCAGTAATATCGATTTGTTTACGGCGGTTAATAAACTCCCGCAAGGCCGTCGTGACAGTATCCTCTTTGGTTTTAAAATCTCCCAGTGCTAACGCTTCATTAATTAAAGCATCATCAATGGCAAGATGGGTTGTCATGGCACTTATCCCTCATAATTAAGCCTTAAGAATTATCATCCTTAATCAAGCCATGCTCGGTTAATCTCGCATCGACAAGCGCAAGAATAAAATCAGCGTCATCTTGAATCTTTTCCGCCCGCTCGATCCGGTTCCGTGCAATATCTTCAAAAACATTACGCAACCTTTTCGGTAAACTAAATAGGATTACTGCGACGGCTGAAAAGCCGCCACACAAGATAGTAAAAGTCTTAATACCAGACTGTAGATCAGTTAATTCTATGTCGTTAAAAGCACCGGATATGATTGAAATAATACAAACCATTCCAACCATAACGGTCGTTAACAAAGCCCAAATAACAAGCGCATAAATAAGGGAATAAGAAATATTGGCAACCTGCTCTAACCAATTTTCCAAATTTCGATATTCCTTCTTAATCTCATTATCTAAATTTAAATCAATATTCATAATATTTAGCCTCCATAGTTATACTACGCTTCACAAAACAACCGGAATAAAGGCCATTTGTCAGTTTCCGCGTCCCTGAATATGGGATATTACAACCACCTGAACAAACAGTAACATGCCGGAAAAGAACGTAAAATTAGTTATAATCCAAATTAAGCTGTGTGTCCCAAATATAAAGGAACTCAAGCAATAAGCAATTGCATATGCCGATGGATAAAGAAAATACGTTGATGGCGCAGACACTAATTCAATGAACGATTGTTTGTAAGGTTTAGTTTTCATTAGTTACTCCGTTTCTAACAGGGCCTTCCCCAGGAAGGCCGTCAATTTTTACATCTAGCTTTAAATATTGGTAGAGCGTTTCGCGTGTTATCCCATACTCTTTAGCGATTTTTGACTTTACCGCGTTCGCTGCCGAGGCCTTTTTTTGCAAGCCAACAATCTCGGAAGGGCTTAGCGCTTTTTTGCGCCCTTTATAGGCGCCGTTCTTTTTGGCAATGGCAATCCCTTCCATCTGCCGTTGCTTAATCAACGCCCGTTCAAATTCTGCAAATGAACCTAAAACGGAAAGTATTAAATTGCCGGTAATATCGTTCGCATCATTCCTGAACCGGAGGCCTTCCTTAACAAATTCGACGGTGACACCTTTTTCGACCAACCCGAAAACGATCCGCCTGAGATCGTCAAGGTTTCGGGCTAGCCGGTCAAGACTGTGAACGACAACCGTGTCCCCTTCCCTGACGTAATTCAATAAGCTTTCAAGTCCAGGCCTAGCTGTGTCTTTGCCGGATAGCTTGTCTTCAAATATTTTTTCAACACGGATCCCGTCAAGTTGCCTACTTAAGTTTTGCTCGTAAGAACTAACGCGGATATAACCGACTCGGATACCGGGCATGATTGAAATTTTAAACCATTGTGTCAGATTAAAGTCTATATAGCTCTTGGCTAGTAGTGTCAACTAATTAATAAAAACACTCTATTCTGACGCAAAATAATGGTCTAAGCGGATGTTAGATTAGGGAATACCCTAGAATGACACTATAAAACTTGGTCATTCGTAAAGCCGTGTGGCAAAGCCATGATTCACTTATGCGCATTGGGCGAAATTTTCATATTAAACAATTCCCATAAAGCCACATCCATTTTTCGGTGCCCTGGCAACCCTTCCGCCATTTCCCAACCTTGCCAAGTCCGTAAACCTTTATAGACCAATTTGGCGGCTTCTCTTGAAACAATGCCATTGTTTTATCTTCACCATACGGCATCGATCACAACATGGATAAACTCAGGTTCAATGTCATGTGTTTCGATTACCAAACCAAGAACCATGGGTAACAAGTGTGAAAGATTATTTCGGGCGAATTCATATTACTGTCCGCTGTAGCTTCAAGTCCCTCGCAAATAAGTCAACGTGGGTACACGACATCATCACCAGGAACGCCTTGATTAAGGTAACGGCATAACGTAGCAATAGGTGCAGTTATAGGCCGTTTACCGTTTTCAATTTCCCTGATTACATCGGCAGAATTCTCACCTCTTAAGCCAAGCAATTGCGCCATGCCGGATAACGATAATGACAACTGCTTGCGCAACCGTTTAAGGTTAAGTTGATCTATTTGGTTATCATCCATAAATCTGTTTACTGATCAAGTAGGTGTATGCCGTGTGCGCGTTCATGTTTTACCCAATCATCAATAGATTCTAATGTAGCGTTCCCTGACTTAATTAACTTCATCAATGAACTATATTCTTTTCTGTCTACAGGATCATAAGTAAGCAACACGTCAAAAATAAGTTCAAACCATGAAGCAGAAAAAATATAACTAATATTCATGAACAGAAAACCCGACACAAATACCATTTCCAACAGACCAATAATCAATAAATGATTTTTAAAATACATCAGAGCTATAAAATAAACAGTTATCGCTCCAAACAAAGTCATAAATAAATAGCTACGTGGGCTGGGTGATATACGAGCATTAAACAAAATATGTGAAATGGCACTAATTTTATTCAAACTGTTTTTCATATAAATACCTCATTTCAGGTCATTAGAAATTCATCACCCTTCCATCGGCGATCTTGCCAGCATTAGTTAAGGTATGATTTTTCGGCTTCTTCCTCAGTTGCACCATAGGCACAATAAATTGACTTGGTGACTCCATAGCGGTCTTTAAAAAAGACATTCCAGATCAAACATAGCCTGGAGCCAGGCGAAACTTTTCTAAAAAAACCATACCAACAGCTTCAATATCGATAACTGCTATAGTTATTTCACCATTGTTTATTGTATAAGCTTCGCTGGTTGTCTTAATTACACAATTACCTTCTATTTCAGACTTTAAGTAAAGAACACGAGAACCGACTTTATGCGTAGCGTTCCATTTTTTTACCATGAAACTAGCTTTAGCACAGAGATCGCCGTCACGTGCTTTTTCTTGCAATTCTAAAGTTTCAGTGGTTGGATCAAATGGCATAAATACTCCTTTCTTAATAAATTTGAAATTTCGTTTCACAATCATGAGAAAACATTAAAGAAATATGAGAGTCATCCCACTATCTCGGGCAGCTTTAACATCAAAAGTAACTACAGAACTGCAACCGGCATAGAATGAGGTCTGTTTTATTAAGCAATCCGGAAAATCCGCTTTACCCACCTTGAAATTCCGGAGCGCTTTCCAAACAATGTCCGTGTCCTGGACAATGATATGCTTAGTGTGCATCAAGCTTTCTAGCACTTGGCAAATTTCGCCTTGGCTTGACGCATAGCAACGGGATAAGACCCAAACCAATTCCACCAGGCTTACGACAGTGACATAGCCTTCTGAACCCGTCGTCAGGGATTCTAAAAGCGTATTTGCCTTTTCAGATTGTATGGGGTCATCTTGGGTGATGTAACGAACCAACACATTCGTATCGAGGCCGATCACTTGGCCTTCGCCCCAGAGACGGCAATAGCCTCGTTCATTTCCTCAATAGTAACGGGCTTGCTTGTTTTTTTTACCATGCCCTTTAAGGCGCTTATCGGCAAGGTGGCCGCCACCAATTCAAAACGCCCCGAATCCACTTGGATAAACTCTACCCGATCACCTGTTGAAACACCGAGTGCCGCCCGTACCACTGCGGGAATGGTAATCTGGCCTTTGCTGGTAATTGTCGATGTTGTCATAATAACCCCCTAAAATATCGGTAACATTTTTGCTTTTTAGGTCATGGCCCGAATTTACTTGGCAAAGACCAAACAAAACCGCATTATTTCTTACTATATGGTAAGGAATAAGAAATATCAAGTTGATTGCCTTGTTTCTGTTGTTAATTGTATTGTTGAAAAACTCGAAAAAATCAGTTGGCAATTTGCAAAGAAAGTTAGTTCCACGTCGGAAGCCGACGTCCAGCTATAAAATTTGATCGCCCGTACCCGTTTCAAAGCGTCGATTTAAAAAACAACACAGCACCATAGAATTTCGTTGAGAGAAGCAAATATAACCAAATGGCAAATGTTTCTGATTGATAGGCCTAATCCGCACCTGCAACTCAGCTTTGCAACAAATGAAGGATTGCTGGTTAAGAACCTTTACCTACAACACCCGCGCCGCGCAAAGACTATCCAGTTTTTGAAATCCATTAATGGCCAGGGCAGTTTTCGAAGCCCTGCCGATCGAAAAGAGATTATCGAACAAGCAAATTTCCGACCGGTATCGATTGAGTGGCAATATTCAAATCAGGGTGAAAAGGAAATCATGAAAATCCATCAGAAAAGATTCTGATGCCCCGGTAAAAGCAGAAGATTCTGCTATGTTTACTTTCATGCAAATGAAATTAATCGGCATTTTCTTTTTCCTTTACCACTTAACTTCTCATGCAGAGGTTAACATTGCCCGTGTCGTCGGGGTAAGTGACGGCGACACCATCACTGTCCTGTCACTTGACAAAAAGCAAACCAAGATTCGACTGGATTCAATTGACGCTCCAGAAAAAAACCAGGATTTTGGCCAAGCATCAAAAAAACACTTGTCGAGTTTGGTATTCAAGAAGCAAATCAATTATAAGCCACATAAGATCGACCGTTACGGCAGAACCGTAGCCACGGTATGGGCCGACAATAAGTCTGTTAACCTTGAGATGGTCAAGGCGGGCATGGCTTGGGTTTATCGAAAATATAGTGATGATCCTGTCTTCTATGAAGCCGAAAAGCAAGCTAAGACAAGCAGAATCGGCCTATGGTCACAGCCCAATCCTAAACCGCCCTGGGAGTTCAGGCATCCGGATCAGTACCCCAAGGAGCCAGCGCAATTAACTGCTGCCGATAATAACTCTTGCGGCCAAAAACATTTCTGCAAGCAAATGACCAGCTGCGACGAAGCCCGTCATTATTTTAAGGTGTGTGGGATACAGGCTTTAGATAAGGACGGAGACGGGGTGCCTTGCGAAAAGTTGTGTGCAGCAACTTCCAATCACTAAAACCCATACACAACGATTGGGTGAAATCGCATTTCCAGTGTGAGCTACCTTTTGTTGACTGGAAGGAAGAAATTTACCCCACTTACCTTACCCCTTTCATCTGGCTGGATGGTGATAAACCCCGGTGTGAACTTGCCCATTTTGGGTTGGTGCCCGCTTGGGCGGCTAACAGGCCTAAGTTTGGTTTAAAAACCTACAACGCCAGGGCCGAGACTATTGCAGAAAAGCCCAGTTACCGCAATGCCTGGATAAAACGCCAATTCGGCTTAGCCATCATGCAGGGTTTTTATGAACCTAATTACGAGTCGGGCAAAGCAATGAGATGTCGGATCAAGCGTGCCGATGCGTCCCCCTTGGCAGTAGCTTCCATCTGGGAACGCTATATCAACCGAAACACCGGCGAATTACATTTTTCATTTTCCATGATAACCATAAACGCTACTCATCATCCTGTGATGAAAAATTTTCACCGACCAGAGGACGAAAAGCGGTCGATTGTGGTGTTGCAGGATAATCAGTATTTGCCCTGGCTCAAGGCAAGTCATGAAGAGGCGCGGGAATTGTTAAGTCTTGTTCCGGATCAATTTCTTGATAGTGAGATGGCGCCCCGTTAGGGGAAGACAGTTTTGGCATCATTACAGCCATTCGATGTGTACATTTCGATAGCAACCCGAAATTTTGGATAAGCCGTCGAAATGGCTCAACTTGAATTTGGTTAAACCCTTTTCCGACTTAGTTGCTCAAATAGGGTCGCTTCGTTTTTATGGCGTGTAGTTATGACAAGATCAATCAATAGACTTTATTGAAGGCAGACAATCCGAAGACATCAATAACTTTATTTCTATATACAACTAAATTAAAGATATTTTTATTTACTATAATTTTCTTAATGAAAACTTAAGATTTAGCAAATTATAATTTTCGCTCTCTGTCGAGAAACGCATGGCTCCAATCTCTAGGCGAGTTAATCCCATTCCATAGCAAAAGGGGTTAACTTAGGAGGCAAAGCTTATAGCTAAACTTCTCAAACATTGCCAAATACCCAGTCTAATTTCATTATTCTTGGTGTTTACCCAACCACAAACCGTCCAAGCAGATGAATTTTTGCTTGATGGTTTAGAGGATACCTACGGCAATGAAAAAATGCTGTCCATCGCCACCGGTCACCCCATCCCGCAAAAACTAAGCCCCAGCGTTACCTCTATTTTAACCAGCAAAGATATTGAAAAAATCGGCGCACGACGGTTGGTAGATGTTCTGGAATATTTACCGGGGATTCACATAAGCAGTGCCAGAGCTGGAAACCTGAATTACATCATTGGATTTCGCGGAATATATTCCGAAGCTAACACGCAAGTGTTGGTGTTAATCAATGGTGTGCCACAACGTAATACCTATATCGGTGGCAAACCGTTTGCCTGGACGATGCCGGTCAAGAATATCAGCCATATCGAAGTCATACGTGGACCGGGTTCAATGTTGTATGGTGGTGATGCCACCACAGGAGTTATTAATATCGTTCTTAAAACCGGTAAAGAACTTAAAGGTGGTAATGTCGGCAGCTTTTTGGGGAACGATGACACTTATGAAGGCTGGGCGCAAGTTGGCCAGATATTTGAGGATTGGGAATATTCATTTTCCGCTCAAGGCGGCACGACGAATGGCAGTCGAGGTCTGATAGAGCGTGATGCCCAGTCGTTCTTGGATAATGCATTTGGAACGCAAGTATCCAATGCACCCGGATTTACCAACAATGGCAGGGATGACATTGATGCCAGAATGGACGTGGCTTATAAGGACTGGCTTAGGCTCAGGGTTGGCTACCAACGCTTTAACAATGTCCACACCGGGCAAGGCGCGGCACTGGCGTTAGATAAATCTGGCACGACCAACGAAGACGTATACAACATTGATTTATCGGCTAACCATCAACTTACCAACGACATGGCTTTGGAGACAAAAGCTTTCTTCGTAGGCCAAGATACCCTTTGGAATTGGGGCTTATTACCGCCAGGAACAATAGGTGGACTGTTGCTACAAGGCGCAAAAATAAAGGCCACTAATTTTCAGGGAACGACTGCCTTTACCACCCAATTAAATTACACAGGCATTCAAGATCACAACGTCACCTTGGGAACCGGAATCATTTATAACTGGATCAATAATATCAGCAATAAACTCAACTATCTCATTACGCCTGGTTTTGTCCAACAAATCCCCTTTACGGAACTGTCTGCAATAACCATTGACCCCAATCTAAAATCAAGAAACCGAACCAATTTTTACGCGCTATTCCAGGACGAATGGAATTTTGCGACGGACTTTTACTTGACGACAGGGCTGCGATACGATCTTTACTCGGATACGGCTGATGGTTTCAGTCCACGCATTTCGTTAGTATGGAATACGACCAATAACCTAACCACCAAATTACTTTACAGCCGTGCTTTTCGACCACCTTCATTTTTGGAAAAAAATCTGACAGCAACCCCAACGATCATCCTTAAACCCGAAATTATGGATACGGTAGAGTTTCAGGTCGAAAACAAATGGTCGCCGAAACTGACCACCTCGGCAAATGCCTATTGGTTCCAATTGGACAACCTGATTACCTCAGCCAGTCAATCCAAAGTGACGACAGTACAACCATTCCCGACCGCGTTTTCCAACGCAAACAAGATCAATGGCATTGGCGTTGAATTAGAAGGGCGTTATGCTTTTAATGACAACTTAAATTTGGCCCTAAACTACAGTTATCACGGTGTAAGTAACAGCAATAATACCGGTCTTTTGCCTGAGCACATGGCGAAAGCACTCATCGACTGGGGATTTACCAAAGACTGGGTGATCGGTAGCCAACTGAGTTGGGTGGGCGAAAGGAAACGCCCAGCCAATGATCCAAGGCCAAACCTTGGCAATTACTTTATTGCTGGGGTTACCCTTTCAACCAAGATTGCAAAACCGTTGGAGTTCACCTTAAGGGTTAATAACCTTTTTGGCGCAAATGCAAAAGAACCCAGTGTAGCGCCAACGTTATTACCGGGGGACTTGCCGGTCAATGACCGTTCCGTGTTAGGGCAAATCAAGTGGTCGTTTTAAGTTCCCATGTCAAAAAACTTAAGGAGCAATCTATTATTGTTCCATTTCTGCAATCTATTAGAAGGCCGCAGGAAGCATTAATTAACATACATCAAAAATATGGCGATTTAGTGTTAGCCAGTTTTTTTGGCAAAAAAATCCTATGTGTTTGCAATCCTGATCATATTGAGGAGATTTTTATCCAGGAAGCCAAAGGTTTACTCAACAGGGATTTTCTTTATGAGGCAAAAAAATCGTTTTTTGCTGATAGCTTGTTCAATAGCAAGGCTAAAACTTGGGTGAAGCAAAGGCGGATAATGCAGCCTTTGTTCACAAAGGAAGCGGTGAGCCAATGGCAAAATATATTTATCATCGAGGCTGAAAACACTCGCGATAGACTTAAAGCCAAGTCATCTGAAAATGTTAACTTGTCTCATGAGATCAAAAGGTTGGTGCAACGGATCGTAATCAAAGCACTTGTAGGGCGTTCCGCCGATACGATCCAAAATAGCGATGAGATGATACAGACAGTCGAAATCATCAGCCAAGGCTTATTGCCGCAACTGGTTACGCATATCATAAGCGACGGTAAATTAATGTGGCTTATGCCCATCAAAAAAATACGATACGAAACTGCCGTTGCAAAACTGGCTGATTTTTTAAGCCAGGAAATTGCCTTAAAACGTGGGAATCTTGGTCACGACCTTATTTCACAGTTGATGCAAGCCACCGATAGTAAGTCGGGATATACCATGACCCAAGAATTGCTACACGACGAAACGGTTAATTTATTTTTTGCCGCCCAAGACACCACGATTAACACATTAGCCTGGTTTTTTTATTTGTTGGGTAAAAATAAGGATGCACATAATCATGTGACAGCCGAAATCATAAAATTTAAGAATGACGAACTTACTCCTGCCAACCTTGGAAAGCTTATTTTCACCAAAGCAGCACTTAACGAAACGCTACGCCTTTATCCGCCATCAGGCGGGATTACAACACAAGCTGTCGAAGATATTATTGTCGGTGGATATAACATAAGCAAAGGTACGAACATAATTCTCAGTATATACGCCACCCATCGTCATGCAAAATTATGGAAACGCCCTAATGAATTTTACCCGGAGCATTTTTTAAGCTCACTAGCGAATTCAAGGGGGAGTAAATATGCATTTTTCCCGTTCGGCAACGGTCTGCATAATTGCCTAGGTCGTCATTTCGCTGAATTGGAAATGATAATAGTCATTATCATCCTTTTGAGGGAATTCATAGTCAAAACTGATGAAACTATCAATGAAGCTATTAGCGTTACCCTTAAGCCCGACCGGGACGTTATGCTTTCAATACAACCGATAAATGAAAACCCACCTTAAAGTACCTTGTGGAGGATCTTATGAAACTATTGATAGCCACATGTTCCGATGGAATAAAAGATGCTATTCAGAATCAATTAGCTAACGATGGGATCAATGAAGACTCACTCGCTTATGTCGAGACCGTGGAAGAGTTTGTCGATGCATTAAAAACCGACACCTATAATTTCATTATCTCTGCCTATGAAATAGAGGACGCAGATATTTGGCAGTTAGCCAAATTGATGATCTCAGCGCCTTTAGCCGACCATGCCATACCGATTTTTCTGGTACAGGAAACCTGTGAACATGAAATACCCGCCTTGTTGGCAAAGGAGCATTTTTTTAGCGTAGTCCCTGCGAATGAACTGGGGAATGCTTTAAGGACTGCTGATGAAAATAACCGCCGCAATGGCTACGAACGGGGCTATGTCCATCCCAATAAACACACTTTACTGATGATAGAAGACGACGAAGATGCCGCCTTTTCCGCCTATCATGCCCTTAAAGACAGTTATGATATCGATATCGCCAACGATGGCCTGTCAGGCTACGGACTTTGGGAAATCAAACGACATGACCTGGTGGTGTTGGATTTAATGCTGCCTGTGATGAATGGGGATGCCGTGCTGAATAAAATCATGGCGATTGATCAACATCAGCCGGTCATTATCGTTACCGGCCACAACAAAATCTTTAATAGTAATCAGTTATTACTCAATGGCGCCAGTGAATACCTGAGCAAACCCTTCTCTATGGCTACCCTTAAGGACCGCTGCCAGGCAATCCTGGTACGGGCGAAACTGAATTACCAATCACACTATACCGACACTCAAATCAAGTCGTTAAGGAAATTGGTCTGGGCGTTGGATTCAGCCCTAATCCAAAAAAACCTTGTTAAAGCCCAACGGATAGTCGCAACCATTAAAACCGTGCTGCCAGGCAAAATTAATGATGATGAGACCTCTACCGTGATTGGCTCGGAATTCTGACTGTAAAGACACTCCCTTTTGCGACTTGGGAGCTGACCGAGATGTGCCCGCCCAACTGGCCGACAAATTGCTTGGCCACAGTCAGGCCGATACCGGTTCCGCCATATTTGCGGGTCATGCTCATGTCAACCTGCCAGAAGGAATCGAATATTTTGTCAAGGCAGGGTTCGGGTATCCCGCAACCGGTGTCGGCAACGTCGACAACCCAATCGTTGCCCTCTTGTCGCCAACTCAGGATAATTTCCCCATTAACGGTAAACTTACAGGCGTTGCTCAATAAGTTATTGATAATATGACTTATCATCATCCGGTCCGACAAGACCGTGCCGTCATTCCCCATTAACTGTAATATGTTCCGGTTGCGTTTAAGGCAGGGGCTGATTTTGTCGGCACACGCCTGCATTAACGGTTTTAATGCCAATGGTAACAGGGTCGATTTAACACTGTTGGCTTCCAGTTTACCGTGCATCAAGATGTTGTTGATCAAGTCATTCAGTTCGTCGCTGCGGACTAGGGCGCGTTGATGGAATTCCCTGAGCACGGTATTATGCGGATTGTCAGGCAAAGCCTCCAATGACGTTGCCAAACAATTCTTGATGGTGTGCAGCGGTGCGATCATTTCATGGGATACCGTGGCCACGATTTGGGACTTGTATTCATTGGCGGCTTCGCTGCTTTCCAGGGCGACCTTAAGTTCGCTGGTTCGGTCGGCAATTTTTTGTTCCAACGCTTTCTCATTGAGCTCGATTCGGGATAATACTTCATTGAAGGTAGTGCCCATTGCAACGACATCCGCCGCCCCTGAAAACGATACCCGCCCACCCGGGATGCCTTGGCCGACTTGTTTTAATACCCTGACCATTTCGACCATGGGTTCGGTAAAGTTACCCGAATAATGCCGCAGAACCATAAAAATGACCAGCAAGAATCCCAGGACAATAAGCCCAGAAACGCTAAGGATTTGGCGCATTAAGGTTGCCAATCCAGCTTTGGACACCACCAGCTCAACATGGCCTAAATAGGTGGGCAGCTTCGTCCCTGCCAATTTTTGTTCAAACGCACCGGCTGGAGTGTCTTGGTAGATCGGCGCATAAAAGCACCAGTGGCTCGGAGCTTCACTGAAAAACGGCTCTTTAAAGCCCTGCAATTTGGCATGACATCCGGTTGCTCTGCCTGAAGCCGCCAATACGCCATCTTGGCTGGTATAAACCGCCCCATTCAGCACATTCGGGTCGACAGCGAAGCTGTTTGCGATCGCTTCAGCTTTGTCTTTCGCGCCCAAAGTGACGCTATATTCAACGGAATGGGCAAAAATGCCGGCATGTTCCTGCCAATAGTGACGGGTATAATCGGTGGCATAGTCTTTAATGGCAAGGTACAAACTGACAATTAGCAGGAACCCGGCAACGGCCAGCGTCAGCAACACTGTTAAGTTATAACGCTGCCGTAAATCGAGTTTATTGAGCGTGTTCATTTTAACGTTACCGAAAATTGCTCGAGCGCTGGCGCTTCAAACGTTAACTTCAGGTGCTGGGCAACCCGCTGGTTTAAGCCGGTATTGACCGATTTGAGGCTTTCGAAGCCTGGTTTAATTGCGTTAGCCAGCACCCCTAATTGTTCACCCAGGCCGATCTCGTCAGGGTAAAACACCATCAAAACCCCGCTTTCCAGGTGCGCCAAATTGGTCGACAACAGGATGATGTGCCGGTCCCAGGCGATTTTGGTGATTTCAAACAGGATGTTGCCGGGTAGGTTTGCGGGGACTAGGACGGCATCACTAGTAGTTGCCTCTTGTTCTACCAGCTGGCCTAGGAGGCGGATGGTCGTTATCATATCCTCGCCTTCCCGGACAATGACCGGCGGGGTGGTGGCAGGGTCTTGTTGCAGGCCAGTAATAGCCAGGTGATTGTGTTCTTGGACGGCATAGACCCGTTTTATGAACGGGGCCAATTGGGACAGCCGGTTGGCCAAGCCCTGGCTGTCCAGTGCCAGGCTCACGCCGGGGGAACCGGACGGGTTGGCATGCACCATGCCGACCAGAATTTTGTCACGGTAACTGCTTTTTAAGGCGGTATCGGCCACCTGCTTGCCCAGGGCAATGATTAGATCGGGATGGCGCCGATCGAACTCAGTTTGCAGCTCGCCCGTGCCATCCGGCACTTCAAGGTGTTCGGCGGTACCTATTTTGTGGCTAATGCCCTTAATGATGGAGCTATAGAGGCTGTGCAGTGGTTCTTCAACCTGGGGGTAAACGATTAAGACCTGGGGCTCTTTACCATAAAGCGTGCACGAGAATGCCAATAACAACCAGCCCAGTTGTTTACATGTCCATGTCTTCATAGACCTGTTTATGGTGTTTCAGCTTCCTGATATAAGGCATATGGTCTATCCCGGTGACCAATTTCTTGCGCCAATATTTCGGCGAGTCCGCGCCTTCCAGCCAAAGGGTAATGGACTGGATGACCGTTTTGCACAAGCCAATCGTCATCTGTGACTGGGCATTTCGGTCGCTCATCCGGTAACCTTCCAACACCCTTAACAGGCCAGCCACCGGGTCTTCCAGGCTGTCCCTAATTTCCCCTTGACGGTTATTGAGGCGCTGTAAAAACTCGCGTATTTCGGTGTTCGGGCTAGTCCCACCCAGCATGATCAAGGCGGCCGACAATACCCCGGTCATAAAGATTTCAGGCTTAGGGTCCAGCTCGTCAATAAATTGCAATTCCTCGGCCAACAGGCCAATGGCCTTTTTGAGGTTGAGATCCACCCGTTCCTTGATAAAACGTTTGTCCTGTAACTCCCTTGGCCTACCCCGAAAGGCAATCGTTACCGCCTCACTGATCAGGCCTTCCTTTAGCCGGGTCGTTTTAAATGACAAGCCCAATTCCTGGTAGATTTCCTTGACGATTTCATTGGAGGGCACTGACGCTTTACGTAGCGCCTTGATTTCTCCCTTTAACGCCAACCAATCCGCCGCCGATATCTCGATAATGTGGGCAAGCAACTGCCCTGGCACTGTAAGCTTGCCGGATGTCCAGGCGAGCTGCCGCTGCATGCCGTTCAGTTTGTACAGTTCGCCATCGACTTTGGCCACGCACAGCAACGCCGAAAACGCCGATAGGCACGCTGCGGCCCTCATAAACAGCCAATTTGCTTCTTCATCATTCTGGATAAAGTTGAAAAACTCCGATTCCTTCATGTTAAGCCACTCCTGGACCGAAAGCTCGGCCAAAGAGTAGTTCAGTTCACGGTTAGAGTATACTATCTGCATCGTTATCTGTATTTAACTAATTATTGTTTTATCTGTAAGTAGCTGTATAAAAAGTTATAAATATTTATTATTATTATTTGTTAATAATTATTTAACAAAAAACTGTACTTTAAATAAAAGAAGTGCTATTTTAATTTTCAAGCAGCCAACTTTACCAATTTTGACCAGGAAAGTACATGCATGCAGCTGACATCGTTCAATTTTCGACGACCTTAAGCCCATGGCTGAGTTAAGCCTTGTAAGGCCAGAGTCAGGATACAAAGACAGGGTCATTGTCAAACTGGAACGGGACTTAGGCCCGGTCATCCTAAATGCCTTGCTCGAGCCTAAAACCATCGAGGTGATGGTGAACGCCGACGGCAACATCTGGCATGAGCAACTTGGTATGCCCATGGCTTGTATCGGCACCCTGCATCCCTCCAAGACGGAAGCCATTATCAAGACCGTCTCCGGTTACCACAACAAAGAAGCCACCCGACTGAAACCCGTCATCGAAGGCGAACTGCCGATCAAAACTGCCTCCCGGTCATTGCCACGGTTTGCAGGGTCACTGCCGCCGGTGGTACCGGCACCGGTCTTCGCCATCCGCATCGGCGCAACGGCCATTTTTTCGTTGGCGGACTATGTTTCAGCTGGGATACTGTCTAAGCAACAGGCGGAGTGTATCCAAGCTGCCGTTAAAGGTCATCGGAATATATTGGTTACCGGCGGAACCGGTTCCGGCAAAACCACCCTAATTAATGCCATCATTCAAGAGATGGTGATTAACGATCCGTCCGAACGCATCGTTATTCTCGAAGATACCGGTGAAATCCAATGTTCGGCAACCAACTTCGTCCAGTTCCACACCACGTTTGATGTCAGCCTGGCGCTGTTGTTAAAAACCACGCTCCGGATGCGGCCTGACCGCATCCTGGTCGGTGAAGTAAGGGGAGCTGAGGCGTTAGACCTGTTGATGGCCTGGAACACCGGCCATGAAGGTGGGGCGGCAACCTTACATGCCAACAACGCCCGAGCCGGGTTGACCCGTTTGGCGATGCTGGTCAGCATGAACCCGGTTTCGCCCAGGCCGATAGAACCTTTGATAGGCGAGGCCGTGCACCTGATTGTGCATATCGCCAAGACCCCGCAGGGACGCAAGGTCACGGAAATCATTGAAATCTCAGGCTACGACAGTGGCCAGTATCGAATTAGGAACCACTGTAAACCCTAATCTTTCAGGAGGTAAGCAGATGCTGCTATTCCCTTGGATAAACGTTAAAGTTGTTGTTTTGTTAGTACTCTTAGTAATTTCCGCATCGTATTTACAAGAGACTAACGCCAGTACCGCCGGTGGTGCCAAACCCATGCCTTATGTGGCTTGGTTGGATAACCTGAGGGCTTCAACCTCTGGCCCTGTCGCCTATACCTTATCATTGATCGGCATTATCGTCTCGGGCGGCATCCTGATTTTCGGCGGCGATTTGAACGGTTTTTTTCGGACCCTGATCTTTATCGTGTTGGTGACGGCACTGATTGTTGCCGCCGACAATACCTTACGCACCTTACAGGCGGGTGCCGAAATTACCCCGCCACCCGGTTTAAGCAGAGCCGCGCAACCTCTGGCATTGTTGTCTGATCCTCCTAGGGATAACAACGCCATTTTTTTGCTTAATTTTGGAGGTTAAGTGTCATGCCGTTAAATCCGTTACCGATCCGCAAAACTGGCAACCGTGACAACTTATTTTTGGGCGGTGATAGGGAAATGGTCATGTTCTCCGGCTTATGTGCCTTTGCCCTGATTATTACTGCCCAGGAATGGACGGCGTTTTTTGTGGGGACGTTTATCTGGTTCGGAGCGGTCTTCGCGCTTAGGCTGATGGCCAAGGCTGATCCCAAGATGCGCTGGGTGTATTTGCGCCATCGCCTGTACAAACGTTTTTACCCAGCCCATAGCACCCCATTCCGAGATAACACGGACAGCCAAGGGAGATCTTACCGATGATCCCGCTTATTATTGGCATTGCGGCCTTGGGACTAGTGTTCCTTACCGCCCTGGGCAAGCAAGTTTATGATTTCAACAATCAAGCCAGCCTGAAACGGCACCGCTCCAAAGAAGCCGGGCTTGCTGATTTATTGATGTATTCGGCCTTGGTCGCTGATGACGTGGTGGTGTGCAAGAACGGTTCGTTCATGATGGCGTGGATTTTCCAATGTGCCGATGCGGGGAGTAGCACCGACGAACAAAAAGAGGCGGTTCGGCTACGGATCAATGCCGCCCTTGCCAGACTCGGTAATGGCTGGGTGTTACATATTGATGCTGTTAGGCGAGTTGCGACCAATTATTCGGATAAATCGGCCTCACACTTTCCGGACTTGGTTACCGAAGCCATTGATGAAGAACGCCGTCGGTTGTTTGAAAGTATCGGCACGATGTACGAGGGTTATTTTGTGCTGACGGCGACTTACTTTCCACCCTTATTGGCGCAGCAAAAGCTCGTCGAACTGATGTTTGACGACGACAGCAAAAAAACCGATAAATCAGCATTAACCCAAGATTTAATCAAGTCTTTCCAGCATGACTGTGAAAGCTTGGAATCAAGGTTGTCTTTGGCTTTTACGCTCAATCGGTTAACAGGCAACGCTCATGTCCAGGATGACGGCAGCATTAGGGTCGAACATGACTTTCTGCGTTGGCTTCATTATTGTGTGACCGGACTCAGCCATCCCATCCAACTGCCCAAAAATCCCATTTACCTGGATAAACTGATTGGCGGCAAGGAATGCTGGATGGGCGTGATTCCTAAAATCGGCAAGCACTTTATCGGCATTGTCGCCATTGACGGCTTCCCGTTTGATTCTACCCCTGGCATGTTGAATGCCCTGACCGAAATCAATTCCGAAGTCCGCTGGTCAAGCCGGTTTATTTTTATGGATGCCCATGAAGCCGTCGCCCACCTGGAAAAATACCGCAAGAAATGGCGGCAAAAGGTGCGCGGTTTCTTCGACCAGGTGTTTAACCTCAATTCCGGCCATATTGACCAGGATGCGGCAGCAATGGTGGCTGATGCGGAGGCGGCGATTGGAGAAACCAACAGCGGTTTGGTCGGTCAAGGTTACTATACCAGTGTCGTGGTCTTGATGAATGAAGACCGTGGGCAACTATTAAAAGACCAGCGCATCGTCGAAAAACTCATCAATAAATTGGGATTTTCCGCTCGCATCGAAAGCATTAATGCGATGGATGCCTTTTTTGGCAGTTTGCCGGGGCATGCGGTGGAAAATGTCCGCAGACCCATCGTCAATTCGATGAACCTGGCCGACCTGATGCCGAGCAGTTCAATCTGGACGGGGTTGAATAACTGTCCTTGTCCGCTGTACCCGCCGAATTCGCCGCCATTGATGTCATGTGTCACCCACGGTTCCACGCCATTTAGGCTGAACCTGCATGTCCGGGATGTCGGGCATACCATTATGTTTGGTCCGACCGGTTCCGGTAAATCAACCCATTTGGCGCTATTGGTGGCACAACTGCGGCGTTATCCAGGTATGACGATTTTTGCTTTTGATAAGGGCATGTCACTTTATCCTTTGACTGCAGCCATCCGTGCGGTCACCCGTGGATTGAGTGGCAAACATTTCGATATTGCCGCCGATAACGAGAATTTGGCCTTTTGCCCCCTGCAATTCCTGGACAGTAAAGCTGACCGAGCTTGGGCAATGGAATGGATTGACACATTATTGGCATTAAATGGGGTCGCTACCACCCCAGGCCAACGCAATGAAATTGCCTTGGCTATCTTGAATATGCACCAGAGCGGCTCCAAAACCCTGTCCGAATTTACCGTGACCATCCAGGATGAACAAATCCGTTCTGCGATGGCGCAATATACGGTGGACGGCAGTATGGGGAGTCTGTTGGATGCCGAATCCGATGGCCTGGAGCTGTCTGACTTGACCGTTTTTGAGATTGAAACGCTATTAAGCCTGGGCGACCGTTACGCCTTGCCGGTCTTGCTGTACCTGTTCCGCCGAATTGAACTTAGCCTGACTGGGCAACCTGCTGCCATTATTCTTGATGAAGCCTGGATCATGTTAGGACATGCGGTCTTTCGTAACAAAATCCAGGAATGGCTGAAAGTGATGCGCAAGGCCAATTGCCTGGTGCTGATGGCAACACAGAGTTTAAGTGATGCCTCCAACTCAGGCATTCTCGATTCCATCCTTGAAGCGACCGCCACCAAGTTGTTTTTGCCGAACCTTTATGCCAGGGATGAGGACATCAGTGCTTTGTACCGGCGAATGGGCTTGAATAACCGCCAGATCGAGATATTGGCGACTGCAGTCCCCAAACGCCAATATTACACTGTTTCAGAATCAGGACGTAGGCTCTACGATTTGGCCATTGGCCCTTTCGCCTTGGCGTTCGTCGGAGCCTCCGATAAGGAGTCGGTGGCGACCATCAAACAACTGGAAGCTAAATTCGGTGACCAATGGATTGATGAATGGCTAGTGCGTAAACAAGTCAATCACAACCAGTTGCTGGTCAAACAGGAGGCTGTCTCATGAATGTTTTTATCAAAAAGCCTATTAGTTCTCCAACCCTACAGAGCGGAAAACTCACGGAAAACCCGTATTTTAATGCCCGGCGATCCTGGAACGACAATATCAAAAGTCTGGCGGTGGAGCGGCAAACCATTATCCTGCTGGCGTTATTGGCCTTATTGGTCGGTTTGGCAGGAGTCGGCGGCATCATTTACATCGGTAGCCAGACCAAATTTGTGCCGCATATTATCGAGGTTGATAAACTCGGCCAACCTCTGGCTATCGGAACTGCCGAAGGCCTTAACGATGCCAACAAACTCTTGGTCATCCGGGCACGGCTGGCGTCCCTGATCAGCGATGCCAGGTTGGTGACCCCCGATGCCCAGCTTCAGTCCGATGCCATTTATCGTGTGTATGCCTCAATTACGCACAATGACCCAGCCATGGAAAAAATGAACCAATGGTACAACAGCAGCGATAAATCCACGCCCTTTGTCAGGGCGCAAAAGGAAAGCGTATCGGTACAAATTGATTCAGCACTACCCTTAAGTGATGAAACCTGGCAACTGGATTGGACGGAAACCACCCGCGACCGCCAAGGCTTTGAAACCAAGCCGCCGGAAAAGTGGAGGGCGCTTATTACTGTCTACCTGGTCGCACCAACACCTGAAACCACCGAGGAACAGCTATTTAAAAATCCGTTAGGTATTTATGTCAAAGACTTTTCCTGGAGTAAACAGTTAGGAGGGCAACCCTAATGGTAAACAAGTTGCTTTACACAACAATTTTGCTTTCATCTCTGTCAGCTTGGGCTAAAGGTCCGGGTTTGCCGCCACTGCCGCCGGAAACTGTCAACGATTATGGCAAAATCCCCGATGCCTATTTAGGTGAGCAAAACCCGGTATTGTCGCCTCTGGAAAAACAAGCCCTAGCGATTGGCAACCAATGGCGCAACCCTGGCAAGCATCACAGTGTTGCCCCAAGCCAAGGCAAACAAGGCTTTATCCAGTTTATCTTCGGTGCTAGCCAACCTCGGGTAGTCTGTGCCGTTCTCCAGGTGTGCGACATTGCCTTGCAACAAGGTGAACAAATTTCTGGGGTGAGTATGGGCGACACAGCGAGATGGTTATTAGAACCCGCGGTCACTGGGAGTGGTAACAATGAAATCCAGCATATCATCGTTAAACCCTTGTCGGTTAACCTCAACACCAATATGGTGGTCACCACGGACCGGCGTACCTATAACATCCAACTGCGTTCGCACCGCAGCGAATACATGGCACAAGTTTCTTTTGTGTATCCAGAAGAAGCCTTGGAAAAATGGAAACACCTTCACCAACGGGCAAAACAGGCAAAAGATCAACAAACCCTGCCTGAGAGTGGAGAATACCTGGGTAACCTGAACTTTGCCTACACCGTCAGCGGCGATACCCCCTGGAAACCGGTGCGGGTGTTCAACGACGGCGCAAAAACCATTATCCAAATGCCCGATTCAATGGCACAAACCGAAGCGCCGACCTTATTGGCCATCCGGGAAAAAAGCGGCCTGTTTGCTGAGGATGAACAAGTCCTAGTCAATTACCGAGTTCAATCGAACCGTTTTATCGTCGATGGCTTGCCCGATAAAGTGATTCTGGTGGCTGGTGTTGGCAGTGACCAGGACAAGATCACTATTGAGAGAGAGCATTAGTTATGAAACTAACCTTAATCATTGCAGGCAGTTTGTTTGTCTTAGGGCTTTCCGGTTGCGCTCAACAAGCCATGATGCCACCGTTGCCGGAAACCGCCGTCAACACCATCGTCAAAGATGCTACTGGACAATTGGTAAGCCTTTACCCGCCTGCCCAAACCCATTTTGTTGTGGAGCAGGGTGGTCGGGATTTATTTAGCAACCAGTTTAAAAGCGAATTGCGTAATTGTGGTTATGGCCTACATGAAACCCAGGAGGGTGCAACTACCAATAAATCGGATAGCAAGCAGTTATCTTATATCCTCGATGCCATGACGGATATGTCGCATTATGGCTATTACCGGTTGACGCTGACAATTGGCGAGAAACAATTGAGCCGTCTGTACGATGCCAATGAGTTAACGAAACCCAACTATTGGTCGTACCGCCAATGAAAGGCACCGTTTCTGATCCTGACGGTTTCGACCTGGATGACGACCTTGAAGTAGGGTCGGGCGTTCGCCGGGTCAATAACGTGCCACTGTACATTGTCATCGCGGTATCAGTGGTGTTTGTCTTGACCATGATGCTGGTGATGGTGCACCGGAGCCAAATCCAACTGCGCCAGGAAAAGGATGAACTACAAAAGCCGAGCGAATCGACAGACCTAGCCAGCCAAATAGTCGGCCCGCACCGGACCGGTTTTATCCCATCGGCGACGCCACCGCTTGCCATGCCAGAAAAGTTGCCACCGCCACCCGCTAACGCAAATCCTGCGCCACCCCTGCCACCGGCACCCAGTGATATTCCAGTCAAAGATGAAAAGCAGGCAGCCCTCGAGACTGAGCTTCAAGAGCTTCGCAGTGCCAAACTGGAACAAACCAAGGCGGCGATCATTTCCAAATCACAAGTTGCCTTGGCGACTGGTGAAATCCATAAAGAAGGGAATTCTTTAGCCGAACAACTCGACAGCATAAAACGGGAAATAGACAGGAACAGGCTTTCCTCGAAAGACCCCATTGAACATTATCAAAAAACCCTCAATTCACTGAAGGCAGCAGGGATACTCCCATCCCCATCGGAACCAGGCATTGCCATTAATTATGGCAGTTACCAAGCCTTCGATAGCCTGGATGGGGCAAACCGCTGGAAATTGCCTACACAATTGGAGCCGCCTGAAACCCGGTATGAATTACGTGCCGGATTTGTGATTCCTGGCACGTTAATAGGCGGCATCAATTCCGACAGTCCTGGCCAGATCGTCGCTCAAGTGGGGCAAAACGTCTATGACAGCGCCACCGGACAGTTTTTATTAATCCCGTTGGGTTCGAGGCTGGTGGGCAGTTATGATAGCGATATAGACTATGGCCAGGAAAGGCTGTTGGTTGCTTGGCAGCGCATTATTTTCCCTGACGGCAAGGCCTTGGATATTGGTGCCATGCCGGGGGCAGACAGTTCCGGCTATTCAGGTTTTAACGACCAAACCAACCATCATTTTGTCCGCACCTTCGGCTCGGCGTTCCTGATGTCGGCGGTGATTGCCGCGACTTCACTGTCACAACTCAACAGCAACAGTTCTGGCAGCAATAATGGACAAAATTACAACCAACAAACCACCGCCGGAGCTTTAAACCAGGCTTTAGGCCAGCAACTGGGTCAAGTCACCGCGCAAATGATCGCCAAAAACCTGAACATTGCCCCAACCCTGGAAATCCGTCCCGGCTTCCGCTTTAACGTGGTGGTTACCAAAGACCTCGCTTTCACCAAGCCTTACCAGGCTTTTGATTATTCCCTACAGGAGTGAATGATGAAATACTTACAAAGACTACTGTTCCTGATGATTGTTACGGTAACAGCACCGGCCCACGCTATTTTTGGCATGGGAGATATTGTCTACGACCCCAGCAACTTCGCCCAAAACATTACCGCTGCAATATCGGAGGTGACCCAGGAACTCAAACAAGTTGAACAATACACCACCCAGTTGCGCGAATTGATGACCGCGAAGCAACAGCTCGACGACATGGTGCAAAACACTAAGCAACTGACCCATTTTAATTGGGATGATGCCCAAGGCACAATCACGCAATTATTGGGCATCACCAATACCATAGATGACTTTAAAAACCAGCTGGGCAGTTTCGACAACTTCCTCGGACAATTCCAGGTGATCGACTATTACCGGAGCTTGCCGTGTATTGGCGCAAATAGCTGCACGGTTGCAGACCTTGCTAAATTGGCTGAGGTTGACCGCTTAAGCTCAGATGCTCGAAAAAAAGCCAATGATGCCCTGTTCAGGGGTGTTGACCAGCAACAGCAAACCCTGCAAAAAGACTCGGCACACCTACGGCAATTGCAACAGGCCGCGCAATCTTCGACCGGACGCTTACAAGCCCTGCAAGCCGCCAATGAACTGGCCAGTGAACAAGCCAACCAATTGCTGCAAATCCGTGGGTTATTAGTCGCCCAACAAAATGCCTTGGCGACCCAAATGGCCGTACAAAACGACAAGGAAGCCAGGGCGATGGCGTTGGAAGAAAAGTTTAAGAGTGGAAAATACAATCTATCCAAAGGCAAAACATGATGATCTTATGAAAATATTAGCATTCTTGATAAACCACAAATGGTTTGTTTCCATCTTTACGGTAATCATACTAACGATAGCCATCTTGGTGATCATCAAAAAGCGACCTCCAGAGCAGGCTCTGCAGCAAACTCAACCTACCGCAGAACAACAAGCCAAAACAGACAAATTTAAAAGCGGTAACTACCAGTTATCCAAACCGAAATTATGGTGATTATATGAATCTCCTTACCTTAATTAGTCAATACAAATTTCAAGCCTTGGTTATTCTGTTGTTGGGCTTGATATTATCGAGCATGGGCATCTTGATTGAACAGCAGCGGCAAAACCAAGCGGTCTTAAGCACTTTGTTGAATAAAAGTTCAGCAACCACAGTCGAGGCGAATGAAAACAAAAAGCTGCTTGAGTTGCTTAAGAGCATCCAAGCAACCCAAGCCGAGCAAAATGCCTTACTTGCCCAACTGCTGACAACCAGTAAAGCCCAAGCCCAACTTAAAATTCCCGCATCAAAAATGAAACAGTTCAAAAGCGGCAGCTACAAATTGTCAAAGGGTAAAACCTGGTAATGGTCAGATGAATACATTACGGACTGGCTTAGTGTTGTTTTTATTGCTGTCAGCGATTCTAATTTCCAATAACGTACTGGCTGCTACCCCTGATAGTGGGGTATTTGATAGTGTGATGGATAAATACCAATCATCGGCAGCTGGCTGGGAAAAAACCATTAAGACCCATGCCTACCAATTATTTTGGGGATTGACGCTCATTAGTATGGTATGGACATTTGGTATTTTGGCACTTAAAAAGGCTGATATTTCCGATTTCTTTGTCGAATTGATCCACTTTTTGGGCTTTACCGGATTTTATTTGTGGTTGCTCGATAACGGTCCACAATTGGCGATGGCATTTATCAATTCCCTGAAAGGGATTGCGGGTGAAGCAGCTAATGTGAAGGGATTGGAACCGGTGGGTATTTTAAATACCGGACTGGATTTTTTTCAAAAGATCGTGGATGTCACCGATTTTTCCATAGGTGCCATGTCCCAAGCTATCATTTCGATGATTATCGGGCTAATCATCTTGTTTTTGTTTGGCTTGATTGCCGTGAATATGATGTTGCTCAATATTGCAGGTTGGATTTTAGCTTATGCGGGAATCTTCTTTTTAGGCTTTGGCGGTTCACGCTGGACTTCGGATATCGCCATTGCTTTCTATAAGAGCGTGTTAATGGTCGGTGCCCAATTAATGACCATGATGCTGGTGGTGGGGATAGGCCAAACTTTTATTGCCGACCTTATCAACTTAATGTCCGCAGAAGTGGTGATGAAAGAACTTGGGGTAATCCTCATCGCCACCTTAGTCTTATACAGTTTGGCGAATAAAGTACCGGTGATGGTGTCTTCCATTGTTACAGGCCACATCAATACCGGCCATATAGGGCAAGCAGGAACAGGTGCATTGCTGGCTAGCGCAGCCACCGCCGCAGCGGTCGCCAACCAAGCTGCGCAAGCCGCAATTTCAACCGCACAATCGATGACAGGTGGAGCCATGGCACTCCACGAGGCCATGAAAGCTTCAGGTGGTGACAGTTCATCCGCTTCGAGTCTGTCATCAACGTTTGGAGCTAACGGAAACAATACTAATAGTTCAAGCAGTAATTCCCTTGCAGCAGCAATGGGCGATGCGGTTGGAAGTATTGGTGGCATGGGTAACATGAGCTCATCGGCTACAAGTGAAAACCCAATGGGACAGCAAGCCAGTGATTCAAAAACGTCAGCTTCAGCTTCTAGCCAAAAGGGCGGCAGTGAATCCTTTGGTAAAGCTATCGCTCGCGGCATAGGAGAACTTGCAAAAGATAAATTCGCCCAAACCAAGCAAAACATCCGTGAACATACCTTCGGCGGCAAATTGGCAACGGCAATTGCAAATCCGGGCGCGTTAGCCCAACAACGCTCTGGCATGAAATCAGGTAGAGAAGCCCCTGACTTCAATGCTGAAGTTGCCGCCTTCCGCGACAAGAAATCCCAAATGGGGTAAACGAGCTATGCAAGCGGATATCCCAACCCACTACCACCAAGAACGGATTGAATGTTCAATCCAAGCCGCCAACCATTACCACATCCCTTCCTTGGTCTTGCTGGCAGTGGCAGAACAAGAAGGCGGCAAACCGGGACAAAAAGTCCGCAATAAGAATGGCACTTATGATTATGGGGTCATGCAAATCAATACAGTTTCCTTAGCAGATTTACGTAGATTCGGCATCAACGAAAACCATGTGTTATCTAAAGGTTGTTACCCTTATTATCTAGCAGCATGGCGGATTGCAGGGCATATCCAAAATGACGTGGGCGATATCTGGCAACGTGCCGCGAATTACCACTCCAGGACACCGACATACAATCGACTCTACCGATCAAATCTCATTCGACGGGCCGCTAAAATTGCCTCCCGTTTAGAGGCTAAACAAGCCGCACCTGAATTTACCACTAATTTGTCAGCACTAACGATACAGCCAATTAAAAAAATATATTCCCCTCAAATCCAGCAACCAGTCTCTGCCACTTCAGCACCCATTCGGGTCAAAGGCTTTGATAAGCTTTACACTTATCCGTACCAATCCCAATCTCTCGGCTCGTTTGGGAAAACAGCATCCACCACAGGATGGTAATTAGATGGCAGCGCACTATATCTTTCAGGGCAAGATAATGGCAGTGGACGAAGAAGATTTCCAAGCCTCATTAAAAACTGCCTATCCCCAAAAGATACGACCCTTATGTGCTTGTAAACATCCACCCGTTGCCATGTACATAGCGAAGATCGATGACCGTTTCATTATCAAACGGATGCCGAATACCGGCTGCGATCACGATCTGGAGTGCCGTTCCTATGAAATCCCCGCTGGATTTTCGGGACGGGATCAACAGATGGGCTCGGCGATAAAGGATAATAATGAGACTGGCCTGACAACCCTTAAATTCGACTTTACCCTAACGAAGGGTTCACTCAATCCCATACCAACAGCTACTAACGTTAATAAAACTGAAAGCCATCATTCCAAAACCGAACCGAAAAGGCTAAGTTTGAGGGCCACCTTGCATTATTTGTGGGAACAAGCTGAACTCAATAAGTGGTCGCCCGCGATGTCTGGCAAACGCAATTGGTACATCATTCGTAAATACCTGTATGAAGCGACCAAGGACAAAACCGCCAAACACATGAGCTTAAACTCGCTGTTGTATATCCCTGAAGTCTTTGAGCTTGAAAAAAAGGATGAAATTGCGAACCGTCGGCATGCCGCCCTGCAAGCCTTATCTGAAAGTAGCAAACATAAAAAACTCATGTTAATCATTGGAGAAGTCAAAGATATTTCGTCAGCCCGCTTTGTCCACAAAATGATCATCAAGCATTTGCCGGACTTTCCAATCCACTTAAACAAGGACAGGTATCAAAGCCTATGCAAACAGTTCGAAACTGAAATGGGATTATGGTCGGATAATGCTAACGGGCATTTGATGGTCATCGGGACATTCGGGATTAATCAATCAGGAAGCACTTCATTTGAAGAAGTCGCCTTGATGATAGTGAATGAAAACTGGATACCTTATGACAATGTCGATGAGCTTACGCTTATTAACGAATTGACCCAAGCCAGGCAGCGGTTTATTAAATGCCTAAAATATAACTTGCCATTAACTGTTCTAACAGCAAATGTGCTTTTAAGTGATAAAGATAAAACTTCTACTGCTTTGTTTATCTGTCCAGCTTCCGCCAATGAAGTTTATAGAAATGATCTATATACGTTAATGCGAAAGAGCGAAGTCAACACTTGGCTTTGGTATGCAGGTAATGAAGTTCTGCCAAATTTAGAATTTCTGTAATTTAATGAGGTGCAAATATATACAAAATTTGTATTAAAAGTCTATGCAATACTTAGTAACCAATGAAGAACTCAAAGCTGTGACTGGATGTAATTCAAACGCCACGTTGGAAAAACTCTTACGTGCACAAAAAGTGAAATTTTTATATGGTAATAAAGGACAGATATTCACAACGCTTGAGGCAATCCATCAAGCGATGGGCGTACAAGAAATAAATGAAAGCGATAATATTGAGTTTGAATAACATGTATTTATTAATTTTGAAGGTATTATTTTACTAAGCCATGGAGTAACAGGTAATTATCGTTGATACAATTGCCAATTTGATAAAGATCATAATGCGACAACCGATATACATATCTTTCATAAAATGACACCAAAACCTCGTACCAGCAATCGCTATCCTGCGCACATCCTTAAAGACAAGGACAAACTACCTATTGGTGTTTGGTATCATTCATTCAGAAAAAAAGGGCACTGGCGCGTCAATTATTGCGACCCTTCTACTGGAAAACAAAAGTCAAAACGAATTTGCGATGGTTCCGCATCTATGCACGAAATATGGCATTCGTTCGAAATTAGCAAAAAAACAGAGGAAGTCACATTCAGGAACCTGTCTTTGGATTTCCAAAAATCGTTTAAATGGCGTGAGCTTAGCCTACTTACTCAACAAGATTACCAATTCTGCCACGATAAAATTTGTGAAACAAAAACTAAAACAGGTTTATTGGGAGATGAGCCCATAGCAAATTGGACTACAGGAACTATTAGGAAGTACAGGGATAAAAGAGGTGAACAAAGCGTAAGTAGGGCGAACAAGGAAATGGCCTATATTAAACGTATATTTTCATGGGCAATAGAATATGAAAAGATTAAAAACAACATTAGCTTAGGTATAACTAAGCTGAAAAATCCACCAAGACAACATTACGCAAGTGATTATGATTACAAGTTTTTGATGGAAGTTGCGGAAGAAAGCGGGTATTGGTATTTGCCATACATAATCGAACTAGCTTACGAATGTCGAATGCGTTCCATTGAAGTATTAGAAATGTCGGACGCGAACGAAACATCAGAGGGCTTGATAATTAATAGGGCAAAAGGCTCAAAAGATAACATAACCCTTTGGAGCGATAATTTACTTTCAGTATGGAACCGAGCTAAGTCAAAGCGCAACCAAATACTTGAGGAAAAAAATTTAGTAAGGCAAATAAATCCTGAATTTCGATGGCTGTTTATAAGTGATCGTACTGGAGACAAAATCACTAGTCGTGGACTTAAAAGTGCAAAATCAAGGGTAAGTGCCCTTGCTAAAGAAAAGGCTGAAAAGCTTGGTGTCAATTTTACGGATTTTACTTTACATGATGTGAAACGTAAGTCCATATCTGACACTGTAGGTGATAAAATGGCGGCATCAGGACATAGAAGCCAAAGTATGATGAATGTTTACGATGTCTCTAAACAGAAAGTAAAACCAACAAGAGATAAGTGATGAATAGGCATTCATTATGCATAAGAGGTTTTCTCTTACGTTTTTTGAAATTTTGAGGAATTGCTTTTAGATGATTGGTCGAAAAATTTCAGAAATTAAGATAATCGCTGTTTTGCCAATAAAAAAATTCGGTGTTTATAGCGTGGCCTAAAAATTAAAATTCCTCCAGTTTATTGAATTAAATCCGATGGTCTATTCGATTAATTGAAACCACACACGAAACCACACAGATTTAAAAAGCTTAGGTTATTAGCGTACAAGCTATTGTTTTAATGGGGTGAGCGACGGGGCTCGAACCCGCGACAACAGGAATCACAATCCTGGACTCTACCAACTGAGCTACGCCCACCATAGGAGAAAATACGATAAAGAATGGCACGCTTGGCAGGACTCGAACCTGCGACCCTCGGCTTAGAAGGCCGATGCTCTATCCAGCTGAGCTACAAGCGCAAAGCTGGTCGGGGTAGAGGGATTCGAACCCCCGACATCCTGCTCCCAAAGCAGGCGCGC
>CAYSYU010000029.1:0-45437 GCA_964435245.1 uncultured Methylomagnum sp. | reverse complement strand
TTTGAAACCAAAAAAGTCGCTTAGCAGGGTGTCCGTGTAAGTAGGGCAAGATCAGCAAATAAAGTAGTTTTATATTTGATAAAGAACAAAAATTTCGTGAATTGGTGGTTAACACCTGGAGGCCATACCGATTTAAAAGAGGCGATATACCCTCATCTGGTTGCCATTAATAAGTGTTCGGAAGAAGCTGGTTTAAGCGTTCGCCTTATAAATGAATCACAATTTCAGAATAATTATGCAGGATGCGACAGTATTCCTTCACCACATTTTTGTTACTTGCTTGAAATTCCAGATACATCAACATGCGCTAAAGGCAAGCACCACAAAACACATTTCGATCTAACCTTTGTTGGCACTGTAATTGATATAGGGGAGGTGGAACACGAAGGCTCTCTTGACAGAAAAAAGGTGGAACTTAGATTAGACATGAATAAGGAAGAAATTCAGGAAGCTATGATAAAAGCTATCAAGGAAGGAAGTACCTCAAAAATTGATGGCAGTCTGCCGTTTCCAGTTGACTTGCCAGCTCGAATCGATGTAGCTTTGCGGTTATTGAAATCCTCAAGTTGGCTAGATCAACATGGTCGAAAGGAGTTGACATGAACGATTATTTGATGCCGAAACATGTCTGTTGGGACATTACTAGCGCATGCAATGACTCCTGTAGGTTTTGCTATCGTGTTACAAATCAACTTAATCTAAAACCAAGTCAGCATTTTGAGTTAGCTGAAAAATTTGCCAAAGCTGGCGTGCATAAAGTGTCTTTAGTTGGTGGGGAACCGCTTTTAATTCCACATTTGTCAGAATTGTTGCAATATTTGAGGGATGCTGGGATAACCACTTCAATTGTAACTAACGGAATTCTGTTAGAGAAAGCTTTACCAAAAATCAAGACTCATTTGGACTGGATAACACTTCCACTTGATGGATATTCAAGCGTGACGCAAGAAGCTATGTCGCGCAATCCAAGTCATTTCGATAGAGTCATGAGGCTAACTTCAATTGTCTTAGAATCAGGCATAAAGTTGAAAATAAACTCGGTTCTTTCTAGGCAAAACGTAGAAACGTTGCAATTGCTAACCGAACGTGTAATGCAAATAAACCCAGATCGTTGGAAAATATTTGAATTTTCGCCGATACGTGGTTCTGCTAAAGAAAACGCGGAGTGCTTTTCCATACCGCACGAAGTTTTTCTCAAAAAATCTCAAGAAGCGGCTGAGAATGCTAAGTTAACGGGAATTCACGTTACTATTGCAGATAAAGCTTATCTAAATGGGAATTACTTCTCTGTAAATCCTGATGGAAAGGTTCGCGTAACCGTTCATGGAGAAGATCAAATTGCGGGAGACCTTCTTAAATCAGATGTTCGTGAAATCTGGAATTATAAAGGGTTCGATAAAAAACGACATTGGAATGCGCGAAACACGCTAACTCCAGATTTTTACAAAATGCGACCACCACTACTTAAATCGCGTGATCAACAAAATAATAACACTGATTTTGTACCTAAATGAGCGCAAGCATCGAAAGAGAAATAAAATTCAGAACCCAAGATGGCATCGAGACAAGAATACAGGAATTGGGGTATGAAAAAATAGATATTATTCGGCAAGTTGATGATTATTATATTGTCAATAAATTGGTTGACAATGAACAGCACTACTTAAGGATTAGGTACCCGTCAGATTCTTCTTCTCTTGCTTCATTAGATTACCATGTGGCTACATCTGACATCGAAACGCAAGAAATAGAAGTGAAGATTCAAGATGCAGGAAAGGTTAAAGATATACTTGGGTTTCTTGGATATTCATTGGTCTGCACTGTAGACAAAAGTCGTACCATTTATAAAACTAATTTGGTAGAGCTAACAGTTGACAGGATCGCATCCCTCGGAACGTTTGTAGAAATAGAGGCAAAAAGTGATGACATCTCAAGTGAGGCACTATTCAGAATAGCAGAAGGACTTGGCCTTTCAAAAGAAGATAGGGTTGTGAATGTAGGCTATCCTGACTTAATCCTAGGTTATATAGACCAAAAAGAATGACCAGAATCACCATGTATACATATAAAAACTTCTTAAAAAATTTTTGCTAGAATTTCACCAGTTAAATCATTTTCTCCCACACCATTTTCTTCTAAAATCCTGTATATTTCTTCTTTAAATTTTGATCGCCTTAGCCCGCGTAGCTCCGATTAGTGTTAGCGTAATCGGAGGAAAGAAAAAAACATGCGTGCGATTACGCTATGCTAATCGTGCTTACAGCCCTAACCGCGGCTTACGCAGGAACTTTTTCCCGCCTTTGGACTTACGCCGATAGCGGGAATTTTTATGCTCCGTACGCGGTTTCAACTTGGGGCTATGAACGCAAATGCCCCGATATCTCATCCCAGAAGCCTACGGAAACGGTGAATTTCCCCTCGCGACGCCGTTGATCAGTAAGCGTGCGAACGCTAAAGACCAAGTTGGTTTTGTTTGCGGCTGTCGTCGCAAACAGCATGTGGTCAATTTCCAGATCGGCAGCATCCGATAGTGCAGTATCATCCGTTACGGTCGCTAAGGCGAATGATTTTTTGTAGTGTTTGCACCGGATGCCTACATTTTTTTTGCCATCGTTACCAATGATGTCAATTCCAAACTGGTTCCGTCCTTTGTCCCCCTACTTTGGTACATGGGGAGACGCTCCACATGCGACGGTATAAAGCAAGGCATCGTTGCTCAACATCATCAGTTTGGGGTTTTGACAGTTGATTACTTACAGCCATAATTGCAATTGGCCTGTATTAAGGACATTTCGTCCCTGGTATTTGCTGGGCTGCAATGTCGAAAGTATAAACGCCTCCGAAACTTTCTCGATTTTGGGTAATGCAAAACTTTCCCTTGTTAATAATTAAGGCATCGGGAAAACTAGCCGCGTTTTGTTTGCTCCCAACTTTAACCGGTTTGGCTTGTCGATAATCATTTATTGCCCGCCACACTGTTTGCACGTCCTCGAAAAACAGATTGGGTTCTTCAAGGAGTGCATTGAGCAGCGCCAATACATCTTCTTTTTTAAGCTGATACTTTTTTCCGGTAAGCGTCCAAACGGTTTCCACGAGGACAATATCAGTTATTAATACAGGCTGGGCCCCGTGGATTAATAATTTGGCTTTTGTCGCCTGTATTTCATCGTCCCAGAGCAGGTAGCGAAGCAGGACATTGG
Source organism: uncultured Methylomagnum sp. (assembly GCA_964435245.1). GTDB lineage: Bacteria > Pseudomonadota > Gammaproteobacteria > Methylococcales > Methylomonadaceae > Methyloglobulus. The sequence goes on along the minus strand of CAYSYU010000029.1, from coordinate 42,237 downwards.
TATCTATAGCGATCAAATGGACCTAACGTAGCGCGCTTTGCAAAGAGTCTTCGTCGGTTATTGAAGAATTCGCCATGATATGTTTAAGCAAGCCTTGTGCTGCCCCCGATTTTTTTTTGATGATCGTAATGCGGCCGTCGGCAACAAAACTTTGGTATTCGTCACCTGGGTTAATGCCTAATTCTAGGCATTGATCTACCGGCAGCGTAATTTGGCGTTTTGAACTTATTTTGGGCATATTGCCATCTCTTTACTTAACTCAACAAAGTAAAGAATAATCCTTTTTTTGACCATTTGCAATTAGCTTGCGGGAAATACGAAAGATCGTGGTGTGTCGAATCCTCCATTTCGATTATGATCTAATTGAATGGTTGCAATTGTTTCGCCATGCTCACACAGTCCTAACAATTTGCAATTACCAAACAACCTAAGGCTATTCCCTATCACCTATCGGCGCGGCAAACGCATCGGACACCAGATCTTCCACATTATCGCCGGTTAATGTTCCCAAGTAGGCAGTCAAATCTACAATCTCGCTTGGCGACAGTTTTAGCGGTTTGATCAGTGGGTCGAGATTATCATTCGCCACCCCGCCATGATTATAAAATTCGACGACATCCTTTAAGGTTGCAAGGCTGCCGTTATGCATATAAGGTGCCGTTAGTAATATATTCCGCAAGGATAGGGTTTTATAAAGCCAACGGTCTTCCGGCTTTTGGGTGACTTCGTATCTCCCAAGGTCGTTGGCTTTTGTTTCGGATACCGAAGCGATCACTTCGTTTGGGACGTTGGCATAGACACCCGGTGCGACTTGGATTTTTTGTTCTGGCTGCTCGTTTTTGTCCATTGCATCCGCATAACCGATGCCGGTATTATGCAATTTATTATCGGTAAACAAGGCATAATCTTTGCTAACCGTATGGCATTGGCTGCAACCGGCTTTACCGGTGAACAATTCGAAACCCCGTTTGGCTTTGCTATTTATCGCTTGCCTGTCTTTGCCGTAATACCAGCGGTCGAAGGGGGAGCTTGCCGAATTCAATGTCCGTTCATAACTGGCTATCGCCATGCCAATAGTTTCCATGCCGGGCGGTTTGCCTAAGGCTTTTTCAAATAAGCCTTCATAATCAGGATTGTTCTTGACCTTGTCGATCACATAACCAATCGAAGGGTTCGCCATTTCGTTATGCGCCAACAACGGCGCCCAGACTTGCTGCTCTAAGGTATTTTCCCGGCTATCGTGGAAAAGCGTTTGCATGTAAGCGACATTGTAGAGGGTCGGGCTGTTGCGCCTGACCGTCCGGCCTTCCACGCCAACCGCCGTCGCCATCTCATTGCTGGTAAACCCTTGCTCAGGGATATGGCACATGGCGCAGGAAAAGGTATTGTTGATCGACAGGCGGCGGTCGTAAAACAACTTGCGTCCTAGGGCGATTTTTTCTGCGGTGATTGGGTTATCTTTCGGTATCGGGACTTCGGGCAAACCCAGCGGCGGCTTTGTTAGGGTAAGTAGCAGGTCGGCTGGTTGGCCTTTACGTTCGGTAAGCGCAATAGATTGGGTAAGGTAGGATTTGCTTTCATATAACAGTTTATTGTCGCCTGCACCGTATCGCGCCCGGCTATTGGGTTCTATTGCCGTTACCGTTAAGGGTTTGGCTTCCGGTTGCAATAGGGTCTTAAGGTCGCTGATAAGCGTATCGGGATGCAGCAGTTCCGTATTGTAAATATTGCGCAACTGTTTCTGTTGGTCAATCAGATAAACCCGCAGGTTATGGTTAAAGGTATTGGTGAAGTTCCCTTTGGCGTCGTAGATTTTTTCAATGTTTTGCTTATAGCCTTTCAATATCGGTTGCAATTCCTGTTCGGACCGGGTTGTCAGGAACAACCATTCGAGGCCGTCACCCTGCAATTCCGACCCATAGGCTTTCATACGCTCCGGCGTATCGTGCTCGGGATTAAAGCTCAGGGTGATTAGCCTTATATGCTTGGCTAATCCGGGCTCTTTTTTCAGCCGATTTTTAATTTTATGGAAGACGGCGGTCGCCAGCGGACAACCGTTTATGTCGCTACACGTAGAATAGATAAAGCTAAGCAAGACGATCTTGCCTTGATCGTTATTGTCGCCCATGAGTTTATATAACGTAGTCGCGCTGCCCTCACTGTCGAGCACATTGCCGTCGCTCGCCAACCCCAACCGGGGTAATTTATAGGTGCCTGGGACAGGGACAGTAAATTTTAAGTTGCCGTATCCAGGCGCTAGCGTTTGGGCCGACTCGGATTGGTTACTGTCCGCATACGCCAAACTGACACAAACAACGATGAATGCCAGAAAACAGGCCTTGGGCTTATTCAACAATTCTCCATCTCCGGGTAAAGTCCGCTAACGATGATTTTCATGCCGCCATTGCGACGCCAACTATTGTACAATAAACGGTTATTCCGAATTTTATTGCGCCCAAGATGACCAACGAAAAAAAACTTCTCCGCTCCGACATTATCAAGGAATGTGGTGCAAGTTTTTATGAACGCGGAAGGCATTACTATGATGCCGGCATGGTGATAGATTGTAAGGTAACTAGCGAAGGCACCTTGTTTTCCCAATTAAACGCTACGGTTGATGGTAGCGGCAGCAGCCCTTATAAACAGAATATCCGCATTACCTGGCGGCCTGATTTCAGGTTTGCTGAGATCGAAGGTTCTTGTTCTTGCCCGGTCGGCTATAACTGCAAACATGTCGTCGCCGCCTGCCTTACCTACCAGGACGGAAATCTTGAAAAAACGCCGAAAGGTTCGGGGACGAAATGCCTGCAATGGTTGGACAGTTTGCAACCTCAGGACAAGATTCCTAGAAATGACGACTCGCAGGAATTTATCGCTTATATCATCAAGCCTGCGCGCGCGCTTAACGAATTGACCGTTGAGCTTGTCGTCACTAAAGAAAAAAAATTCGGCGGCTTCAGCAAAGGCCGCAAAACCAGCCTCCAAAACCTGCGTTTCAGTTTGTCGCATTACCCTTACGTCAAGCCGGAAGACAGCGAACTCGCCAAGATCCTGTCAGCCCTTGACAATTCCCTCGGCGGTGAACCGATTTTCACAGGCTCCATGGGGGTAATCGCCTTGACCAAATTGTTGTCGACAGGACGCCTGTACTGGCAGGACACCGAAAGGCCAGCGCTTATAGTAGGCGCTACACGGCAGTTGCAATTTGGTTGGCAAGTTAACGAGCAAGGCGATTACCAACTACAAACCGGCATCATACCGGCGGCAATGCCGATATTGGTCGACCCGCCCCATTATCTCGACCCTGACGAAGGTACCGTCGGCGCGATTACAACAGCAAACCTCGATGTCGACCAACTAAGAAGTATCCTGGTAGCACCTCCTGTACCGGAAAAATTCGCCGACGAATTCAGTTATCGGTTGACCGCGGAACATCCTGGCTTGCCCTTGCCGCCGCCGAAAAAAGTGGCATTGACCGAACTCCCCTCTGCGGAACCGATCCCCCAAATCAACTTATTTGGGGAACAGGCCAACCTTAAGCATTACGTGCATTTCCTATCCGTCAATTTCAAGTACGGGGATTACCTGTTATCGGGACATCAGGCTAAAGACTTCAGCGTAATAAAAACCTCGAATGGATTGGTGCGTATCAAGCGTTCGCTAGAAGCAGAAAAAGCAGCGATACAGCGGTTGACGGAACTGGGTTTTACTGCCGCAAGCCCCGCTGAAACCAAGCCGAAGGAATTGATCCTGACGAGCTACGCCAAATCTCCTGTCGAAAGCGCCAACCGGTGGGGGCACTTCCTGGAAAATGTGTTGCCGGAACTGGAAAAAGAAGGTTGGTTGATTGAATTCCGCGACAGCTTTTTGCTGAATTTCCAAAGCGTAGAAAATTGGGACGCCGAAATCAGCGACAGCCAGAATGACTGGTTTGAAATGCGTTTTAACATCCAGGTCGAAGGCCAATCGCTCCCCTTACTGCCGCTAATTATGCCGGTATTGGAAAATTACGACCTAAATAACCTACCTGAACTGATAAATATCCCCGTCAGCGATTATCGCTACCTGACCATGCCCAGCGAAAAAATCAAACCGTTCTTGGCGGTTTTGCTGGAACTGTTTGGCAGCAGCACATTGGACAAAAGCGGTGCATTAAAAATATCCCGTTTTAACGCAGCCAGCCTTGCCCATATGGAATCGCATAGCTACGGCCTGTTTTCAATCAGGGGTGGTGAAGAATTAAGGAAACTCGCGCAAAAATTAAGCGACTTTAAAGGGATAACAGATGTGCCCGTCCCCCAAAACCTGCAAGCGACCCTGCGGGGATACCAAAAATCGGGGCTTAACTGGCTGCAATTCCTAAGGGAATATTCTTTCGCCGGTATCCTCGCCGACGATATGGGCTTGGGCAAAACCATCCAAACGCTCGCCCATCTTCTTATCGAAAAACAACAAGGACGGATGCGCGAACCCAGCCTGATTATCGCCCCTACCAGCCTGTTAAGTAATTGGCGAAGGGAAGCGGAACGCTTTACCCCCGACCTCAACATGCTAATTTTACAGGGCACGGAAAGGAAGCAACTTTTTTATAAAATCAGGGATTACGACCTGATAATGACAACCTACCCTTTGCTTCCCAGGGATGAAGAAACCCTATTGGAACACCGTTACCATTACCTGATACTGGACGAAGCCCAGATCGTCAAAAACCCGCACTCCAAGGGAGCCCAGATTGTACGCCAAATCAAATCGAACCATCGGCTGTGTTTGACTGGAACGCCAATGGAAAACCATTTGGGCGAGTTGTGGGCGCAGTTCGATTTTCTGATGCCGGGTTTTTTAGGCGACAACGCGACATTTAAAAAGCTTTACCGCACACCTATCGAAATGTTTGGCAACGCCGAACGAAAACAAAGTTTATCGCGCCGGGTTGCGCCGTTTATGTTACGCCGCACCAAACAGGAAGTCGCGTCGGAACTGCCTGCAAAAACCGAGATTATCCGCTCAGTCCCGCTCTACGAAAAACAGGCTGCCCTCTACGAAAGCATACGGCTTACCATGGAGAAAAAAGTCCGCGAAGCGATCGCGCAACGGGGATTGTCGCGCAGCCATATCACCATCCTGGATGCCTTGTTAAAGTTACGGCAAACCTGTTGCGACCCGCGCACATTGCCCATCCAGGAAGCGCAAAAAGTCGGCGAGTCCGCCAAGCTAGACCTGTTGATGGAACTGTTGCCGGAATTGTTGGAGGAAGGACGCAAAATCCTCGTGTTCTCCCAATTTACCCGCATGATTGCCTTGATCGAAGATGAACTGATAAAACGGTCAATCGCTTACAGCAAATTGACGGGCCAAACCCAAGACCGGGACGCCGCCATCGCTTTGTTCAAAAGCGGCGAGGTCGACGTGTTCCTTATCAGCCTGAAAGCGGGCGGCATCGGCCTGAATTTGACCGAAGCCGACACTGTCATCATCTACGACCCCTGGTGGAACCCCGCCGTCGAAGCCCAGGCCGCCGACCGCGCCCACCGCATCGGCCAAGACAAGCCGGTATTCGTGTACAAGCTCATCACCGAGAACACGGTCGAGGAAAAAATGGTCGCCATGCAGGAACGCAAACGCGCTCTGGCGGATGGCATTTATGGCGAAGGGACAAAAGAAGAGTCCTTACAATTGACGGCGGAAGACCTCACGGCGTTGTTTGAGCCGTTGTGAAATTTCAAAACCACGCCCTTTTAATTTGTCATCCCATAATTTTCTTCGCCAATTGGCAGCCTGCCTCATACATTGGGTAGATTACAAAATTAGCCCCTATTTTTTCTAACTGCTGTTTTTCTTCGGCATCAAAACAAATAGCGCCGATTTGACCTGTAAAGCCTTTGCGGCGAAGATTATTAACAGTACCGGAGCGCACCCCATATTCGGGCATCGTAAGGACAATGCCTTTTATACGGTGTAATGGCAATCGATTCCACAACCCACTATCTTCGGCATCGCCGTATACCACCCTCAAGCCTTTGCTTAGCCCTTTTTCCAAAGCGATGGGGTCTGAGTCCAAACCCACTACCCGCTTATCTTCCTGCTGCAATGTCAGATAGGCCCCAACCCCGGCGCGACCCATACCGACCACCAACCACTCGGCCATGCCAATCGACTCTGGCAAACGGTCTGGATGGCCTGATTTTTTTTCAAAGCGCGATAAAAAAGGCTCAAACAGTGAATAAATTTGATGGGAATATTTATTTAAGGGTGCGGCAACCGCCAAGGAACCCGCAAAGGCTAAACTAATGATGGCTGTCCAATCCGGTGTTAATAAATGGGCAGTCACCATCGCATTTGTGGTGATTAAGGCAAATTCACTATAAGTCATCAATGCCAGAGAAGAAACGAAGGCCGTTCGGGCGCGCAGGCCTGAAAATAAGAACAGCACGAAAAATAACACCCCCTGCAAAGGGAGGAGCACCAATAATTGGACTGCCTGCCCGATATCTTGTCGGTTTGGTAAGTCTGAAAGCCCTATTAGCAAAAAAAACGCCACCAGCAGGACCTCCTTTAATCCCCAAAGCTTGTTCGCCAAATCATCGCTTTTAGGATGCGACGCCAACATGATTCCCGTTAACAATGCGCCAATATCTGAGGAAATGGAAGCTGATTCAGCCAAAAAACCACCAACTAGCGCCAAGGAAACACCTAGTAACAAGCGTAATTCTTCGGCACGGCTAATACTGAGAAAGAAGTGGGCGACGGGACGCAATATGGGCAATAACAACAAACCTAAAGCCCAGGAAGACGGCTGCTTGCCCTCTGCGATTGCCAATAATCCTATAGCTACAATATCCTGCAAAATCAGGATACTTAAGACATCGCGACCATGCAAGCTAGAGAGTTCGCTGCTATCTTCCAATACTTTAATTGCCAGGACGGTACTGGAGAATGCCAGGCTTACTCCTAATATTAAAGCGCCAGTTACTTTTTCACCCAAACCAAAAAATACAGCGCCTGATACGCCGCTAACAATCAGTAAATGCAAGCCGCCAACACTCAATACCTCCCGACGCAATAACGAACTTAACTTGAGCTTTAAGCCTACGGTAAACAATAGTAACTCGATTCCAACATCAGCAAGATGGGTTAAGTTAAGCGTGACCCCTACATGGTAGAAATTCAATACATATCCGGCCAATAGGTAACCCACTAAAGGCGGGAAAGACAAACGGCTCGCAATTAAACCGGCTATATAGGCGCTACCTAGGCATAATATCTCTTGCATGAAATCCTATCTGGCTTTTGTTAGTACGTTTTGCCGCCCTAAGGCGCTACACATATTCATCTGTAAATATACGCCAACACGTACAAAGGTTGATAGCATAATAGACTGTTTTATGGAATAGTTTTTCAATAGAATTGCGGTTTAGCTACACTAACCCGCTTAATATTTGCTCGCGTAACCTATATTTAATATGGCGAAGATATACTTCCCGATATGCCGTAAAACATCATTGTACTGATGAACTAAGTCAGGCATGTGGCGATCTATTAATTGTGTTAGTCCGCTTAAAATTAGCAGCACGGGAACAACGCTGAACTTATGGAAACGTCCATTATGCTATGATAAGCTTTTGATGCTTTTGCATGCACGATGCGACCTTAACGCTTGGGTCAATTTTCCTGGCGGTATTTATAAAGTGCAACCCTCCATTTAACTGGCCAAGTCATGAAACCAAAAAACCAAGCAGTACAATTATGCAGCGGATGTGAGTTGGTTAAATTTGCGGTTATATTGCTGTCCCTCTTAGCGCTTCAAGCTTGCAACCAATTTGTGGCCAAGGCCGATAGAACTGACGACAACAGCCGGTACTTTGCAGATGCCAGCGAGTGCTATCAAACTGCGCAAAGAAAAGAGAAGGTAAACGTCATGATGTCTGGAAATACTGAGCATAGCTTCGCTTTTCCCATTACTATCGACATTCCTATTACTTACGATGCGGGAGCTTTTAAGAATTGCATGTTATATGCAGGCCACTCGGAACCTAAGGTGGACGCCGACCCTACAGCCTACTTGGAAATATCCAGGCGATGCCTCGACCAAGCCCGTGGCGAAGACAATACAAATGAAGCTTACGCAAACTGTGTACGAAATGGGGATTTAACGGTTGACGTTATCGATTCCAGAAAAGGCTTTCTCAAAAAGAAATAACGTACCCACTTATAGATTCGGCCTTGTGAAGTATGAAATTTCCGTTCGCACTTGTGTCCATTGGGTATTGAGCCTATCGAAAGGCGGTGTGTGCTTCGACAAGCTCAGCACGAACGGTTCAGACATTAAAAGGCCGACTCAATAAATTAGGGTGAACTATTCCATAATCCTGCCAACGGTTAACGAAGGGCAATCTATCGTAAATTGCCTGTCGGCATTACAGCCGTTACGGACATGTTGCGAGATTATCGTGGTTGACGGCGGCAGTATGGACAACACCAAGGAACTTGCCATGCCCTTGGTTGATAAACTCATTTCTTCGGCAAAAGGCCGTGCTATCCAGATGAATACGGGGAGCCAAAGTGCAACCGGTGAGGTGTTGATATTCCTGCACGCGGACACTTTTTTGCCGCCAGATGCGCTAAGCCAGATCGCACAAGCCATCAATAATGGCCGCCACTGGGGGCGTTTTGATGTAAACCTTAGCGGCAATCACCCAATGCTGAAGTTCGTCGCTTTTTTCATGAACTGGCGTTCACGCCTTACCGGAATAGCCACAGGCGACCAAGTTATTTTTGTCGAAAAAAAATTGTTTGACTCCGTCGGCCAATATCCGCGCATACCGTTAATGGAGGATATAGCCCTGTCCAAAAAACTTAAGCTGATATCGCCCCCGGCCTGCCTGTTTGCCAAAGTGACGACTTCAGGCAGGCGATGGGAACAATTCGGGGTTTTTAAGACCATTTTACTCATGTGGAATTTGCGGTTACGCTATTTCCTGGGTGAAGACCCGCAAACACTGGCTAATTTATACGATAAGGGGAAGTTTTGGAAAACGTAATCCGATTGGCTATAGCGCTCGGTATTTTTGGGTTTATGGTGAGTTGGGAAGCCATTAAGCCGAGACGTGTCCTACAGGTCGGACGTAAGCAACGCTGGTCGGTCAACCTAGGGCTTGCCTTGCTGAACATGGTTTTGATGCGGTTTACGCTTGGCAGCCTTGCGTATATGAGCGCGGTAATGGCGGAAGAACGCGGTTACGGCTTGTTAAATCTTTGGCCGTTGCCGAACAGCGCGACCATCATTGCGACATTGTTACTGCTTGATTTCGCTATCTATTGCCAACACATAGCCATGCATAAATGGCCGTTGTTATGGCGCTTGCATAAAGTCCACCATACCGACCTTGAGTTTGACGCAACCACGGCGGTACGATTCCATCCCTTGGAAATCGTACTTTCCATGCTGTATAAGGCGGTTTGTATAACGCTTATCGGCGGCAATCCTGGAGCTATTATCCTTTTTGAAATACTCCTTAACGGTGCGGCAACGTTTAACCACAGTAATGTCAGGATACCCGACAAAGTCGATAATATCCTTCGTTGGCTGCTTATCACACCGGACATGCACCGCATCCACCATTCCGCCGAACCCGCCGAAACGGACAGTAACTACGGGTTTTCTGTCTCCTGGTGGGACAGGTTATGTAAAACCTATGTTGCAAGCCCTAAGCAGCCCCAAACTTCGATGTCCATCGGTTTAAATGCTTTCCGAAAGCAGGATGAATTGGGGTTTGTGGAATGCTTGCTGATCCCGTTCAAGGCAAACGCAGGACGCCAAAGATAATGTTTAAATACCCTGACGCCGTCATCATGGTATTCTGTAAAGCCCCGGTGCCGGGACAGGTAAAAACCCGTTTGATTCCGCCATTAACGCCAGAGGAAGCGGCACAACTCCACTGTGAATTGGCCGAAAAAACGTTAACTACCGCCACGCAAAAGAAATTGTGCGAAGTGCAATTATGGTGTTCGCCCGGCATCGGCCATCCGTTTTTTAATGAATTGTCCCAAAAGTATTCTATTTCACGGCGATTACAACAGGGCGAAGGTTTGGGCGAGCGTATGCACGGCGCCTTTTGCAAAGCATTAACGGACTATAACGCTGCGCTTATTATCGGTTGCGATTGCCCATCCCTTACCAATGCCTATCTTGAACAGGCCTTAGCCTCGCTACATCAAGGAAAAACATGCGTTTTAGCGCCAGCGGAGGACGGCGGTTATGTAATGATCGGGCTCAAGCAACCGCAACCCGATTTATTTGAAGGTATGCCCTGGGGAACAGATAAAGTCTTGGGGCTTACCCGCGCCCGATTACAATCCTTGGCTATCGAATACCAGGAATTGGACGAGCAATGGGACCTGGATACCAAAGACGACCTTGAGCGCTACCAGGGGAACGGGAAAACTTGTTAATTATTTTTTTCAAAAAAACCGCCTTTTTTAAATTTTTCCCAATTGGCCAGGAATTTCTTTTTGTTGAAGATATAAACGATCAAGAGCAGCAAAAAAGGCCACAGCAGGAAAAAAATTACCTTCAAAATTATTCCTATTTCCATCTCAAACCGCCTTCTGTCTTATATTCGTGGTGTAATACAATCGCCTTTTTCCTCGGCAATTGCCCGTGAACCCGATAACAATAAATAGAAAATCAACTGATTGTCATTGTACAATTTTTACTATACAGATATAAATACCATTGTGTTAGGGGCTGTTTTGATTGCTAAGATCCCTATAACGCGGAACACTTAAGTGTGAGCTACCAATAATCAAGGAATGTGTTGCCAATGGCTGATTTTCAAAAGCAAAACCAACAAGAAGACAGTTTTTCCCTCCTCGCTAACTTAAAAGACGACTTTCCGGCAGGACTTGCCGTTTTCCTGGTTTCTGTGCCGTTGTCTTTGGGTATCGCCCTGGCATCGGGGGCGCCCTTGTTTTCAGGTTTGATTACCGGCATCGTCGGCGGACTGGTGGTTGCACCTTTGAGCGGCTCGGCTTTGGGTATCAGCGGGACAGCGGCAGGTCTTTCGTTGATCGTGTTGCCCGCCATCCAAAACTTGGGGTTCAGCACCTTTTTACTGGCTGCCCTCATTGCCGGACTATTGCAAATCGTGATGGGTTTGATGCGGGCGGGCGTAATCGCCTATTACTTCCCTTCCTCGGTTATCAGCGGCATGTTGAGCGGCATCGGCATCATCATCTTCCTTAAACAGGTTCCCCACGCAGTAGGTTACGACCAGGATTACGAAGGCGATTTTTCCTTCATCCAGTCGGACAATTTTTCATCCTTTACGGAATTATTCCATATGTTGGGCAACTTTCATCCCGGTGCGGTCTTGATTGCGGCCATATCGCTGGCCATCATCCTGTTATGGGAACTGCCCACTATGCAAAGGCGGCGGTTTTGCCATTCGATACCAACCCCTTTGGTGGCTGTGTTTGCCAGCGTCTTGATTAATGGAATTTTGCGCAACTTCTATCCCGCCATCGCCCTGGATGAAGCCCATCTAGTGTCAATCCCGGTTGTGGAAAATATCCCGTCGTTAATGCAACAATTACATTTCCCGGATTTCAGCCAACGGGCGAATCCCCAGGTCTATTGGGTCGGCATTACCTTGGCGATCGTCGCCAGCTTGGAAACCTTGCTTTCGGTGGAGGCTGTTGACAAACTCGACCCTTACAAACGGATTACCCCTTCTAACCAAGAATTGATTGCGCAAGGTGTGGGCAATATATGCTCCGCATTATTAGGCGGTTTGCCCATGACCCAGGTTATCGTCCGCAGTTCCATCAATATCCAATCAAGTGCAAAAACAAAGATGGCGGGAATAATCAACGGGGCATTACTGCTTTCGGCCATCCTGTTGATACCCACAGTATTAAATAAAATTCCACTGGCAAGCTTGGCGGCTATCTTGCTGGTGGTCGGTTATAAACTGGCAACGCAAGCGGCTTTTAAAACCTTATATAAATCGGGCTGTTATCAGTTTCTTCCGTTCTTTGCCACGGTCTTTGGCTTGGTGCTTACCAATATCCTGTTTGGCATTATTATCGGGCTTACCGTTGCGCTGTTTTCGATTTTGATGGAAAACTATAAAAGCGCTACCTATTTTAAAGAGGCGCAAATAGGCAGCAAGACAATTATCCGGTTGTCCGAACATGTTTCATTCTTGAACAGGGCGAATCTCCAACAAACGCTGGAAACCTTACCGCCGAACAGTGAAGTGGTTATTGACGCCACCCGGTCGAAGTTTATTGATTATGATATCTATGAAATTATCCAGAATTTCAAAAGCGAAGCCCACCATAAGCATATCAAGATCATCCTTGAAAACATGCGCGGTTTCGGTTCCTTACCGCCCGTTGAGAATGTTAGGACGCATAATTACGAATCCCAAAAATCATTGACTCCAGCCCAAGTATTGGGTTTGCTCAGGGAAGGAAATGAGCGCTTTGTCTACAACCTTAAATCCAACCGGAACCTATTGGAGCAAGTTAACGATACCAGCGACGGCCAGTTTCCGATTGCGATTATCCTAAGCTGCATGGATTCCAGGACTTCTGTTGAATTGATTTTCGACCTGGGCTTGGGCGATGTATTTAGCGCCCGGATTGCAGGCAATATCATCAATGACGACATCCTGGGCAGCATGGAATTCGCCTGCAAGCTGGCTGGCTCAAAATTGATTGTCGTGCTGGGACATACCCATTGTGGCGCCATTAAAGGCGCCGTCGCTGGCGCCCAATTGAACCATCTGACTGGGTTGCTCGCTAAAATCAAACCGGCTATCGACAATGTCCACGCTGAAAACCCGAACATAAACGATTTGGATAAAGATACGCTGATCCAAAAAGTGGCGGATAAGAATGTCGGTTTGACTGTTGACTATATCAGGGCACAAAGCAAGCTGTTGGCTGAAATGGAAAAAACCGGGGAAATTGCAATAGTAGGCGGAATGTACGATATAGAAACCGGAAAGGTCAATTTTTTCCACACTGTTTAGCGGTTGCCTAAAGCTGGGACTTAGTATGGAAGGGAATACCCATCTATTCCTTAGTCGATCGCCGTGAAAATTTTTGCTTTGCGCTGCTATACTAAGGCCTGATAAATGACCGACCACTCGTCATAAAGGTGCGAATATGGGACGTACTCCGCTTTTTCGAAAACTTGTGCTTGCCTTGCAAGCAGCCAGAAGGGAAAACCTTAAAGCGGAGGGGTTGCCGCCGCCATTACCCAATAGAACCAACAATTGGTCTAGGCGAAAATTCATTAAAACCGCAGCGGCAGTTAGCGTATCCGGTTTAGCAAGCGGCTGCCTGTCGTTTCCTAATGATGCTGAAGCCGTACCGGCTTCGCCAAGGGTCGCCATCATTGGCGCTGGGATTGCCGGCTTAAATGCAGCTTACCAATTAAAAAAAGCAGGCCATTCGGCGACGGTATACGAAGCCCGTTCCCGAATAGGCGGACGTATGCATTCAGTCGATTTGGGCAATGGCCTGGTTGTCGATTTGGGTGCCGAACTGATCAACACCGACCACGGGGACATGTTGGCTTTGGTAAAAGATTTCGATATCGGACTGTTCAACAGGATAGAAGATTCGGTCGATTTACCCTTCCCTAAAGAAGCTTTTTATTTTAACGGCGTCAGCCATAGCGAGGAGGAACTCGCTAATGATTTAAGGGTTATCGCCCGACAAATAGCGGCGGATGCCGCGTTGCTCGATCAGGATTGGGATAACTATGCACCGGAATTCGACAAGCTTTCTGTGGCGGATTATTTGGCATTGCATGCCGATAAGATTCCTAAGCCGTATTTGTTTGAGTTGTTCAGGAATATTATCCACACCGAATTCGGCGTTGAACCGGAAGAATCATCGGCCATACAGTTTATCTTGGTGTTGCCTACCGTAAACGGGCAAGCGGTTGATTTGTTGAGCTACAGCGATGAGACTTACAGTGTAATAGGAGGCAGCGCCAAAATAACCGACGCTTTGGGCAAGGAACTGGCGAGCCAAATCCGGCTGAGGAAAACATTAAAAGAAATTAAAAAGCATGCCGATAAATTTCAGCTAGGTTTCGCTGACAAATCGATTGTTGTTGCCGATATTGTTATCGTCGCCATCCCATTCCCGGTTTTAAGCGGGGTTGAAATTCATGCGCCACTACCGAAACTGCTGCGCCGCTTCATTGATGAAGCTAAACTCGGATCAAATGAGAAAGTTATTGCCGGGTTCAAGGCGCGATTTTGGCGGCAAGCCAATGGCTTTGTCAACGGGGCATGGGGGGATTTCGGATTTTCCGAAGTTTGGGATGAAACCCAACGGCAACCGACCCGACCCGACGGGGCGCTTAACTTTTTCTTGGGCGGCAACCAAGCCCGTCAGCTAGTGAACACCGATGACGCCATCCGGAAAAGCAAGCAATTTATCGCCGAACTTAACCGTTTTATCCCTGGCGCTTCAAATGCGTCTACCGGTCAGTCCATTAATTCAGCTTGGACAAAAAGCCCTTTGACAATGGGTGGTTATGCCAACTATAAACCCGGGCAATTGACCAAATTCGGCAGCCTCTTATGGCTAGAGTCTGAAATTCCTGACGAACGTCAACAAGTCAATGCCGGAAATTTAATTTTTGCCGGGGAACACCTAAGCGATGCTTTCTATGGTTTCATGAACGGTGCTGCACAAACCGGGCGATTGGCGGCAGATTTGGTATTGGAAAAAATAACGGCGGGTTAAGGAAAGATTCGTTTGCAGGACATCAAAAACAACTGCCATAATCCAACAAGATATCCTCGCAATTAAAAAAGATGCGTGGATAATCAATACGGATCAACATCTTAAGTGCGTATTCGACAATTACGGCCAGTGTAGCCAAACGCGCCAGCGCACCCCAGATCCGTAAATCCGTATTGCCGGAGCAGCGCCAGATGCCGGTTGCCCACCAAACAACGGTTAACAGCAAGACAAAATGAATTTCATCCCAACTGGAAACCGTGATCTTTCCGGTTTTAGCCAGCAAATCGGCCACTAATAAGCTGGCGTTCAAAAATAAAAAATATGGCCAAAATACCCACTGTAGGGAAACGCCGCCAAGCCAAGATTCTAGAAGAAAACTTTCAAAAGGCTGTTGTTTCCATTTTTGTCCGGGCGCTGGCGCACTGATATACAATAAAACCAAAGCGGCGGCAAATATCAGAAAAAACTCAACCGGGCTGATTGACTGGATATCATTGAACAAAATAGGTAAAGAATAAAAAAACATTAGCAATATTCAGTTTGTATTAAGGTTAAAAAAGGATAGTATCAACATTTTAACTAACAAGGGGATTAGTTGAAGTTTGTCACTTAAAGAAAAAACATTATTTAGGCCAAATCTTAGTAAAACCGCAATTACACACTAGCTTTAACATAACCGACATTTTTGTAAGGATGAATTAGGTTTACCAGCAGTATAAAAATCAGGTGGCTGTTATACCACGTTTGCTTTATTGCCTATAACGACTACCAGTTGTTTAAAAAATAACCGCTACTTCTTGTTATTTATCTACTAAGGAAATATTATGAAAATTCAATCACTTCTTGTAGTAAGCATAATCTTTTTTTTCAGCACTTGCGTTTTTGCCGAATCTGGTGAGGCCGTTACAGGACTGTGTAAAGACGGGACCTCTTATACTGGCACATCAAAAAAAGGCGCTTGCCGTGGGCATAAGGGCGTAAAAGAATGGTACGGCGACAAGGCCACTGAAAAGAAGGAAAAACCTGCAAGTGCACCCACTAAAGAAGAACCTTCAGCCTCCAGCCCTAATGCCCCTGCAACCGGATTATGCAAGGATGGGACGGCTTATACCGGCGCTTCCAAAAAAGGCGCTTGCCGTGGGCATAAAGGACTTAAAGAATGGTATGCGGATAAACAAGCACCAACACCGAAGGAAGAAACACCTGCTAAAGCAGCCCCTGCTGCCGCAGCGGCATCCGAAGGCGTTGCGACAGGCCTATGTAAAGATGGGACTGAATACACTGGCGCTTCAAAAAGGGGAGCTTGCCGTGGACATAAAGGCGTAAAAGAATGGTACGCAGACAAGCAAGCACCGGCAACAAAGGATGAAAAACCTGCCGAGGCCGCGCCTGCCGCCGCCGTTCCTGCAACTAAAAGTGTCGCAACAGGTTTATGTAAGGATGGGACTGAATACACTGGAACTTCAAAAAGGGGCGCTTGCCGCGGCCACAAGGGCGTAAAAGAGTGGTATGCGGATAAGCAAGCACCAGCAGCAAAGGATGAAAAGCCCGCTGCAGCCGCTCCCGCCGCCACTGCGGATGAAGAAACGGAAGCCCCTGCCGCTCCTGCCAAAACCTCAGCACCAGCGGCCGGTTCAGGTAAGGTATGGGTCAATACCCGTTCCAAAATTTACCACTGCGAAGGCACCAAATATTACGGTAACACCAAAGAAGGCGAATATATGCCCGAAGCCGATGCCCAAGCCAAAGGCTATGTGGCAAACCGTAAGAAGGTTTGTAACCAGTAGTTTTAAGATTGCACACATTGTCTGCTTGTGCATTACACGCAGACAATGTGTAGCTCTAAATTGAGTAAAATGAAAAAGTAACCAGTATATCTGTATCTATTGCCATAAGATTGCTTATGCCAAATGACTCGATGAAAAAGAATAAACCTCAAAGCAGCCATAGAAGATTGCTGCAAACGCGAATGAATCATCTTCCTCGCTATAACGAAGTCGATACTTAAAAATATCGGGGTTTTCGCCGCGAATAGGTTCTAGGTCGAGGAACTGCCTGGAAGCGTCAACTATTTTACGGGTAAGGTGATGCGGAATTATTTGGTCGGAAACAACCTTACTGAAAAGTTTTGGCGAAACAACGGATATAGGCTGACTACATTTACAAAGAAATTCGTTGAAGAATAGCGCCCTTGCTAAATGATCAACGCAAGTTTCAAATCGATTTCGATCAATACGAAGTACACGTCCTTTTCCCTCCTCAATCGTCCCTTGATTTAAAAAGAAAGATTTGTAAGCATAAGGTTTTCTATTCGAAGCACGAAGGAGCTTTTGGAAAAACTGATGCCTCGCGGCATCACTACTCTGAGCTGCAACCACTAAAATAACCGAGCGGAAGTATTCGTCATCCTTCGATTTCTTTGAATTATGATGATCGCATGAAGGTACAGTGATGAGATTTCGGCGCAAATCTCGGCCAAAACTGCTTGCCTCCGGAAAAAAACAGAGCGGCGGAGCATGTTCACGAGATGTTTCGGGAGAATCGCACATGTAACATGTTGAATTAGCCATCAGCACATTACCTTAAGTAGGATATAATGAGGACTAATGGGCATCAATTTAAAAGCAAAGCCGACATTCAATCCGTTCCAAGTTGCAATAAACCTATAATCGCCACCAAAGACCAAACGATATTGAGCCAAAACAACGGCCTCGCCCCTTTATGTTTGGCATTAACTACCATGCACAAAGCGCCAACAAAATTCATCAGGTGATAAGAAGCAGAACTTACCTCAACCAGCTTGATCGTCACAAATAAATAGGCGCTGACAATCAGGATAAAACCGACCCAGCCGATTAGTTCGTAGCGCTTTTCATTGTTTGGCATATTTTGACGGGAAAATGACAACCAAACCTATTTTTTACAACTTCGCCAGTACCTCAGCCACAGTCGCCCCCATTGCCGCCGGAGTCGGACAAATAGTGACGCCCAAATCTTTTAGCATGGTCACTTTTTCCGCCGCACCTTCGCTGACCGATGAAATAATCGCACCGGCGTGTCCCATGCGGCGGCCTTGTGGCGCAGTCAATCCGGCAATATAGGCCACAACGGGTTTGGTCATGTTGGCGTTGGCGTAAATACCGGCTTCCACCTCTTGCGGGCCGCCGATTTCGCCGATCATCATGATGACTTTGGTTTCCGGATCGTTCTCAAACTTCTCCAAAATCACCTGGTGGGCGCTACCGTTAATCGGGTCGCCGCCTATACCCACGGAAGTACTGATGCCAATACCCAATGCCTTCATTTGCGAGGCCGCTTCATAACCCAAAGTACCTGACCGTCCGACGATACCGACATTTCCTGGCATATAAATATGTCCAGGCATAATGCCCAGCATGGATTTACCGGGACTGATCGTACCCGCACAATTGGGGCCGGTCAAAACCATGCGTTTGTCATCCGGAAAACGGCGCAAAAAGTTTTTTACCGTCATCATATCTTGGGTTGGGATGCCGTCGGTAATGGCGACGCAGTATTTGATACCGGCATCCGCCGCTTCCATGATAGAGTCCGCCGCAAAGGCGGGAGGCACAAAGATGATACTGGCGTCGGCTTGCGTTGCCTGCACCGCTTCTTTTACCGTATTGAACACCGGAAGCCCCAGGTGCTTTTGCCCGCCTTTGCCGGGCGTCACGCCGCCGACGACTTTCGACCCGTACTTCATCATGTCTTCGGCATGGAAAGTACCGATTTTACCGGTAAAGCCCTGGACAATGATGCGCGTGTTTTCGTTGATTAAAATAGACACTAGCAGCCTCCTCTTGAAACAGCGGCGTTACGGGCCAGCACCGCTTTTTCAGCCGCTTCCGCCAATGTTTCCGCAGTAATAATCGGCAAACCGCTTTCGGCGATAATACGGCGACCTTCCTCGACATTGGTGCCGGATAAGCGGACGATAAGCGGAATTTTCATGTCGAGTTTTTGCACGGCATGCACCACACCTTCCGCAATCCAGTCGCAACGGTTGATACCGGCAAAAATATTGACCAGCATGGCTTTGACGTTTTCGTCGGCCAATACCAAGCGGAACGCTTTTTCAGTCCGCTCCGGCGAAGCCCCCCCGCCCACATCAAGGAAATTCGCGGGTTCGCCGCCCGCCAGTTTAATCATGTCCATCGTCGCCATCGCCAAACCAGCGCCATTAATCATGCAACCGATGTCCCCATCTAGGCCGACGTAACTCAAACCTCGGTCGGCCGCAGCCATTTCGCGCGGGTCTTCCTGCGACTTGTCGCGTAACTCCGAGACTTTTGGCTGCCGGAACAACGCATTGTCGTCGAAACTCATCTTGGCGTCCAAAGCGATCAGTTCGTTGCTGGTGGTCACGACCAAAGGGTTAATTTCCAGCATACTGCCGTCGAGCTCACGCAAGGCGCGGTAGCAACCGCGAATGGTTTTCACGGCATGGCTCATGATTTCGGCGTCCAAACCCAAAGCAAAAGCCATTTCCCTGGCTTGGAAATCCTGTAAGCCAACGGCTGGTTCGATATGGATTTTGGTGATGGCCTTAGGGTTTACCGCCGCCAACTCTTCAATCTCCATGCCACCTTGCGCAGAACCCACCATCACGATACGTTCAGCGCTACGGTCGACCAGGAATGAAAAATACAGTTCTTTGGCGATTTCCGTTCCGGCCTCGATATACAAACGGCTGCATACCTTGCCTGAAGAACCGGTTTGGTGGGTTACTAACCGCTTACCCAATAAATGTTCAGCCGCCTCCGTCACTTCATCATGGGTCTTGCAGATTTTAATGCCGCCCGCTTTACCGCGTGCGCCGGAATGGATTTGCGCTTTCACCGCCCAAACATGGCCGCCGATTTCCCTCGCGCGTTGAATGGCGTCTTCCGGACTATAGGCCAAACCGCCTTCGGCGATTTTCACCCCATAATGGCTTAATATTTCTTTTGCTTGATACTCATGAATATCCACGGCATCTCCGTAAATGTTTGATGTTATTTAGTTTTGGCAGCAATCGCTTCGGCTGCCCTAACGACATTATTTGCCATGCGTTCCGATGCCGCATCAATTAACCGGCCATCGAGCGCAGCCGCGCCTTTTCCTTGTGTTGCCGCCTCTTGTAAAGCTTGCAATATGCGTTTGGCTTTCTCAACTTCTGCGGGAGGTGGGGTAAACACTTCATTCGCCAAGGCAATCTGGGATGGATGGATGGCCCATTTGCCTTCACAGCCTAATGCCGCGGCGCGCCGGGCAGCTTGCTTATAGCCTTGAGGATCCTTAAAGTCGCCGAACGGCCCGTCAATCGGACGCAAACCGTAAGCGCGGCAAGCAACCGTCATCCGGCTGATGGCGGCATGCCACTGGTCGCCTGGATAATCCGGGTTCAAGCCGCCAATGTTAACAGTCCGTGCGCGGTTACTGGCGGCGTAATCGGCAACGCCGAAGTGCAAGGCTTCCAAACGTCCGCAAGCACCGTTCCTTGCAATGTCTTCAACATTAGCCATACCTAAGGCAGTTTCGATTAACGCCTCAATACCGATTTTGTTTTTAAGTCCCTGTTGCATTTCCAGTTGGTTGAGCATGGCTTCGACCATGTAAACATCGGCATACACGCCGACCTTTGGGATGAGTATGGTATCAATCCCGGAGCCAGCTTGCTCGACCAGGTCGACCACATCCCGCACCATATATTGGGTATCCAAACCGTTAATGCGGACAGAAACAGTGATGCCGTGGCCTTTCCAGTCCAGGTCGTTGATGGCCTCGACAATATTCTTCCTGGCTTGCAGTTTGTCGTCTGGCGCAACGGCATCTTCCAGGTCAAGGAAAACGAAATCGACTCCGCTAAGCAGCGCTTTTTCGAACATGTCTGGGTTTGATCCCGGAACCGCCAATTCACAGCGCTGCACGCGTTGGACTTGCGCTGTGTATAAGGTATGACTCATTGCTAAATTCCTAATTGCACGGGTGGGATGCCACGACAGACAGCACGCGCTGCCAGCGGAAAAACCCTTATCAAAATCAACCCGCCATTTTACTTTTCACAGGCACAAAGTCAATTTATAACACGCGAATGATTGCCGAATATTTTGGCGTATGTCATTATTTGCAGGATTTGTAGGCAATATGGACGATTAACACACAATTGCCGACCTAATTTTCAACTTATACAATCTATTGAGAGGCAACCATGGCTGGCCGTAATCACCTGTACATTCCAGGCCCAACAAACGTACCTAACGAAGTATTAAACGCAATGCATATCGCGATGGAAGACCATCGTTCGCCGATTTTTCCCAACCTGTTGACGCCGCTGTTGCAAGACTTGAAAAAAATATTCCGCACTGAAACCGGGCAAGCCTTTATTTTCCCGGCAACTGGAACAGCGGGCTGGGAAATCGCCTTGACCAACTGCTTAAACCCCGGCGATAAAGTATTGATTTACCGCTTCGGGCAATTCGGCCACTTATGGGCGGAAATGGCGAAACGTTTAGGGTTTGACGTTGAAATCCATCAAGTCGAATGGGGCAAGGGTGTACCGCTCGACCATCTGGAAGCGCGCCTTAAAGAAGACACCAAACACGAAATCAAGGCTTTTCTGGCAACC
Organism: uncultured Methylomagnum sp.; assembly: GCA_964435245.1. Classification (GTDB taxonomy): domain Bacteria; phylum Pseudomonadota; class Gammaproteobacteria; order Methylococcales; family Methylomonadaceae; genus Methyloglobulus. The sequence goes on along the minus strand of CAYSYU010000029.1, from coordinate 20,837 downwards.
CATAACGAAACCGCGACCGGCGTCACCAGCGACATCGCCGGTGTCCGTAAAGCGATGGATGCAGCCAACCATCCGGCATTGTTGTTCGTGGACGGCGTCAGTTCCATCGCCAGCATCGACTTCCGCCTGGACGAATGGGGGGTGGACGGTGCGATAAGCGGTTCGCAAAAAGGCTTCATGCTGCCGGCAGGCGGCGCGTTCGTTGCCTTCAGCCAGAAAGCATTGAAAGCGACCGAAACCTCAACTTATCCGCGTTGCTTCCTGGACTTACGCGACCAAATGAATACCAACAAAGACGGCTATACACCTTATACACCCAATTTGCCGTTGCTTTACGGATTGCGTAAGGCGCTGGATTTATTGCTGGAAGAAGGTTTGGAAAATGTTTACGCCCGTCATTACCGGCTGGCCGAAGGCACCCGCAAAGCCGTAGCCGCATGGGGCTTGAGTCAATGTGCTTATCCTGGCTTTGAATCCAATACCGTCACCGCCGTGATAGTCCCCGAAGATAAGGACGCCCGCCATGTTATCAGCACCGCATTCAGCAAATACAATATTTCTTTGGGTGCAGGTTTGTCAGAACTGGCGGGTAAGGCCTTCCGTATCGGCCATGTCGGCGACATGAACGATGTCTCTATGCTGGGTGCGATTGCCGGTGTGGAAATGGCGTTGCTGGATAATGGGTTTGATATTAAAGCGGGAAGTGGTGTAGCGGCGGCGATTGAGTATTATCGGACGACGGCGAAATAAAATTTATTCGAATTGCCATTCCGGCAGGGACGACCGCCAAGGACGGCGTAAGCGCTGCAGGTAAGCAGGAACTTGCGCCGCTTTCCGGAATGACAATTGCTACGGAAAACTTATCAAAAGGGGCGTAGGGCGGATTAGACGCGCACATCCCCCTGACTCTAATGTATGTAAAGCTTTACCGCGCGTCGTAATCCGCCATTTCGATGAACACTGCGGTTGGCGGATTACGCCGCGACCAGAGGAAAAACAACACGGTCAGTCCGTGTGTTTTCGCGGCTAATCCGTCCTACATATAATCCGTCTTACAGCCTTTAATCCATTTGCGGGCGCAGCCGCTGGTGGTGATGCGGGAATGCTGACCTGCGGCCCCTTATTGTGCCGTTGCAGGAACTATCGCAGGGGCTTATTTAGGCGAACAAGCAATAGAAGCTATTATTGATTCTGTTGTTGGAGCCATGTCGAGCGATGATTCAAACTCAGGATCACAAACGGATTCCTCATCGAAAAGTAGTTCAGCCGCAAAAGGCGAGGCATGTCCACCAAAACCAGGGAATAAGAATCCATGCAAAGGGTTACGAAAAATATTAGCGATACATGAAGCAAAATTGGCTCAATATCTAAACGATCCTTCATCGATGGATAATCAAGGTCGCTTAAAATATGCTCTTGATAGAGGCAATATGGATTTATTCTGGAAAATAAGACCAGAACGAATAAAAATACTTAAAAGCGATATAGAACTTTACCGCAAACAACTTGAAGAATGTGAAAGACGTTATGGCTAAAACTAAAACCATCGACATAGTTGAGTTACGACGTATTTCGGATTTAATTTTCGAACATATATTGAATACTTTAGAAATTAAATCTGTTGAACTAACGGAAGATATGTATTGGGCAATTTCATCGAACGATTTATATGACATCGAAAAAGACCCTAAAGATTTTGGAATTGGGCAGCTTTTTGATGATTTAGAGTTTTTAAGTCATATACTTGATGATGAAAGTCAGGCAGTTCCAGCAATGATGATGCATTTAGCCCCTATTTTTCAATACTTAGCAACGCAAGTGAATTGGTATGAAACCGAAGGCAACCCGTAACACGTAAGGCGGAGGCCGCTAGGCGTTCCGCCGAAAAACCCGTTGCCTGGCCATTGCAAACGACAAAGAGATATTAACAACTGAGCAAATTAAAATCACAACCAACCATCTTTCAAGGTACATTCGTAATTTTAAAGATAAAGAATGATGCGTTAACTTCGTTGTACGGATATTTTTGCCTGCTAGATGTTATTCGCTATCAAATTTCTCGGTTCCTCAAACCTTTGATTACAACTAGCTCACGCAAGACGAATACAGTAAATTTCCATTGCGAATCTATGGCTGGCTATCCTTCTGGAAGGATTTTTATCCGAAATGTTATCGCCTTAACCGTTACCCGTATCTAGTGGAGCGGGCCAAGAATTCAGCGACACGCCAATATCAAATGAGACAAACTGTTAGGGACGTTATACAATCTACTCACTAAGACATAAATGCCCTTGGGGTTAAGAGGGGTGTTGTTATGTTGACGATTAAGCGGAATGTTAACTATGTTAAAGCTGATAAAATTCAAACCACAAACGTGGTTTTTCTTGGGGTTTTGGGGATGTGTCGGGTTGCTGGCTGCTGGATATTATTTTCAGTACGTCGAAAAGTTGGAACCCTGTCCCTTGTGCATTTCTCAGCGCATTGCCATTTTTTTGGCCGGCCTGTCTTTTTTGATAGCGGCCTTGCATAATCCCGGGCAAACCGGCACTCGGCGTTACGCCATTATCGGCGCAGTTATTGCGTTATGCGGAGGAGCCATTTCTATGCGCCATATCTGGATACAACATTTGCCGCCCGACAAGGTGCCCGAATGCGGCCCTGGCCTTGATTATGTATTAAATAACTTTCCGTTGTCAGAAACCATAAAGCTGATGTTAAGCGGCACTGGGGATTGTGCGGAAGTTAACTGGACGCTCATGGGCATGAGCATGCCCACTTGGACCCTCTTTGCATTTTTGGCTTTGGCGGCGCTAAGCTTATTGCAGTACTGGAATTTTCAAGAAAAGTAATAATAAAAATTTACCACCACCCAAATACACAATCCGGTTTTGATCGAGGCGATACAAAATGAAAAAAATTCAGTTCAAATTATTGGTTGCGATTTCCCTTTTTTATCTCTCTTTCGCCTACGCGGCCAGCGACAAAACGGAACTGACCGAGTTACAGAAAATCCTCAACGGAAAGCACCGTTCCGAAGAAAACAAACACCGAGACCAATATCGCCATCCAGAACAAACCCTCGCTTTTTTTGATGTCAAAGACGACATGACGGTTGTGGAAATATGGCCGGGCAAAGGTTGGTACACCGAAATATTGGCACCTTATCTCAGGGACAAAGGTAAACTGTACGCCGCCCATTTTTCGCCGGAAAACCAAGAACCATATTTTAAAGAGAGCTTAAAGGCTTATCTCGACAAACTGCGGAAGCAACCCAAACTGTACGGCAAAGTTGAAGTGACCGTACTACAACCGCCCAAGCAGGTAAAAATTGCACCTGATGAATCGGCTGACAGGGCTCTTACTTTCCGTAATGTCCACAATTGGATGGGCAAGGATCAGGCCACTGAGGTTTTCAGCGCCATGTTCAAGGCCTTAAAACCGGGCGGGATACTCGGGATTGTCGAACACCGGGGTTCATCCATAAAACCGCAAGACCCAAAAGCGCTTTCAGGCTATGTCAGCGAAGATTACATCATCGCTTTGGCCAGGAATGCCGGTTTTGAATACTTGGCTAAATCCGAGATTAATGCCAACCCTAAGGATACAAAAAACTATCCCGAAGGTGTATGGACGTTACCGCCGAGCCTAAAACTAAAAGATAAGGATAGGGAAAAATATCTGGCTATTGGCGAAAGCGACCGGATGACCATTAAGTTCATAAAGCCTGAGCGAAAATCCATTGCTAGCTTCCTGCCCGGCCAACTATTCGGCAGCATTGAACGTGCCAACTTATCCGACATCCCTGCGGTAATCCACAATGCAAAATAAATCAATAGAAATATTAAATGAACGTTACAAAAACCACTGTTATATTTTAACTTGTTGAATAATAATAACTAAATTTACAGGACAATAACTATTCAAAGTAACAAAACTGTAATAAAAACCGCCACTAACGGTTCTTCAAAAGCGCTTATCCACAGAATTATCCACAGCTTTTGTGGGTAACTTAAATTATTTTAGGGCATATAACAACTTAGCCCGACAATGTAAATTTTGACTCAAACACTATGGCTAAGTCGCCAAAAATATCGCCCCAACCTATCCTTAGGGTAGCCATAGCCATTCCCCTCCATCGGTTATTCGATTACCTTGCGCCCCCTGGCCTTGACCTTGATATGCTCATGCCTGGAATTCGCCTAGAAGTCCCCTTTGGCGCGGGCAAAAAGATTGCCTTCCTTGTAGAAATAAGCCGACAAAGTGAAGTGGCGCCGGACAAGTTAAAAAAAATCGACCGTATACTGGATTCAAAGCCCCTATTGTCTGAGCAAGACATGCGTTTATTAGGCTGGGCGAGCAGTTATTATCATCATCCGTTAGGCGAAGTGATAAGCACGGCATTGCCCACTAGTTTGCGCAAAGGTAGGGAAGTTAGCTTACAATTCGAAAAGGCTTATGTTTTGACCGAGCTTGGTAAGGCAACGTCCGACGAACAGCTAAAAAGGACACCTAAGCAACAAAAATTGCTTAGGCATTTTCAAAGCGTCCTCCCCAGGCATTTGGCCGAAGCCGAATTAGCCCTTTGGGATAAAAACTGGCGGACTGCAGTTACAGGGTTATTGTCGAAATCCTTGCTAACACAAATTTCTTCAAATACTCCTTGCCCACCGCAATACGAAACGGAAAATACCTTGACCCCAAAATTCCCTATCGAAAAAACTGCCAGCATAGACGCCGCCAAACTGCACCTGAATACAGAACAGCAAGCGGCAATCGTAGCCGTCATCCAATCCCTGGGAGAGTTTGGCGTGTTTTTGTTGGAGGGCATCACGGGTAGCGGCAAAACAGAAGTTTACATGCAAATTATCAGTTCCGTATTGGAACGCGGCCAACAAGTGTTAGTGCTGGTGCCGGAAATCAACCTGACACCGCAATTGGAAGCTCGTTTCAGGCAACGGTTTTCGGTATCAATGGAGTTATCGCACTCAAACCTGACCAATAAGCAACGGCATACAGCTTGGTTTAATATGCAACAAGGAATCGGCTCAATCCTCCTGGGCACCCGTTCGGCCTTATTTACGCCGTTAAAAAAGCCAGGCTTGATTATTCTTGACGAGGAGCATGATGCATCATTCAAGCAACAGGAAGGTTTCCGGTTTTCAGCCCGCGATGTTGCCATTATGCGCGGCAAATTTATAGGAATCCCTGTATTGCTCGGTTCTGCCACCCCTTCGCTCGAAAGCCTGCACAACGCCAGCCAAAAGCGTTACCAACATCTAATTTTGTCGAAACGCGCAGGGACGGCGGTAGAACCAACCTTGTATCTATTGGACATAAGGAACAAAAAAATGCACCACGGGCTTTCCGAGCCTTTGGTTAACGAATTGCGCAAGGTTTTGGCCAAGGGGGAACAAGCCTTACTATTCCTTAACCGCCGGGGCTTTGCGCCGACCCTGATTTGTCATAGTTGCGGGTGGGTAGCGCGTTGCAAGCAATGCGACACTAACTTGGTCATCCATAACGCGAAGAAACAGTTGCGATGCCACCATTGTGGCAGGGAACAGCGCTTGCTTAGCGCATGCCCGGCTTGCAAGTCCGGCGAATTGCTCCCTTTGGGCCTGGGCACCGAACGAATTGAAGACGGTTTACGCGAGTTGTTCCCCGATAAAACCGTGGTTCGGTTAGATCGCGACAGCACCCAAAGGAAAGGTTCGCTCGAACGTTATATTTCCCAAATCAACGGGGGCATGGCGGATATTATTGTCGGCACCCAAATCCTCGCCAAAGGCCATCATTTCCCTAATGTAACCTTGGTTGCAATCGTTGACGTGGATAGTAGCCTGTTCAGTATCGATTACCATGCGACCGAACGGTTGGCGCAAACGGTTATTCAAGTGGCAGGGCGTGCCGGACGTGCCGAAAAACCGGGTAGGGTGATATTGCAAACCCGTTATCCCGACCACCCTTTGCTCAACACCTTGATCCATGAGGGATATAGCAGCTTTGCCAAAATCGCATTAGCAGAACGGAAGCAAGCCTTATTGCCGCCATTTAGTTATCACGCTTTGGTTAGGGCGCAAAGCGGAACCCCCCAACAGTCATTGGATTTTTTGCAAGCTGTCTGCACTTTAGCCAAAGCCAATAAAACCAGGGGCATCCAAATATTGGGGCCGGTTGCTGCGCCAATGGAAAAACGCGCTGGCCTTTACCGCTATCAACTCTTGTTCCAAAGCAATCAGCGTAGCGATCTACAAAAATGCCTGTCGTCCCTCATTGCCAGCATCGACAGTATTGCTAGTGCAAAAAAAAACCATTGGAGTTTGGATGTAGACCCTGTCGACTTGTATTGACGATGTTTTCACGGCAAGGGCATCGTAAACCTGATGCATTGCTGTTTTCGTAATTGACTGTGTTAACCTTATCCGCGGGCAAAAAAAAAAGCGCATTACTGTCCGAGGGGGAAGATAATGCGCTGCGCTTACATTAAGAAAGCAAGCTTACTACGAGGAGCTAAACACATGAAAGTAATTCCAGTACATTCACGATAGACAAAGCATTTATGATGCCAACTTTTAAAAAAGCTTGGGGTTGCAAAAATAGCAAACAAAATCATAATATTAAGACTTAACATTGGGTTGTTGAAAATTTTGTAGCTAAAAAAAGCCTGCCCAAAAAAATCAACAAGTGACGATTTTTGTCTGTATATCCTTACATTATTCAATACAACAGGAAGGGCTGTCGTTCTTCCCGCCATTTTTGTTCATCCATTAGCAGCAGTTTCTCCAGGTCTTGTGGTAATGCTTGGGCATCATCGACCCATTCGCGTAACAAAGGCGAGCCGTTAATCACATCAATAGCCAAGCGATCAAGCTCGTATTCGTAGGGGAAATCGCGCCATAACAGGTAATCCGGCTGTTGCAACCTTAGCGCCTTGAATGCCAAGGCTTGCAAGCGCCAAGGTTGAAAAGCGTAATGCCCGTAAGATGCGTCCTCGACATGGATTTGCACGCCGGAACAAAGTCGACCGGCATGTTTATGGAAAGTCGGTTCAAACCAGCATTCGCGCAGCCGACAACCTTTTAGCCATTGCGGCGCTAATTCAAACATAAGTTTGATAAGGCCTCGGACATCAATCTCCGGTGCACCGAACAGTTCTAAAGGCCGCGTCGTACCGCGGCCTTCGGAAAGTGTCGTGCCTTCCAACATGACTGTTCCGGCATAGCAGCGGGTCATCCATAAATTCGGCGCATTCGGGCTGGGGTTGACCCAGGTACGTTCACCCAGCGGCCAACCGTAACCCGGAGCGGTATCAGGCTGCCAGCCTTCCATGGCAATCACCTGGCACTCCACATCCAGTTTGAGGGTAGCGATAAACCATCCCGCCAATTCACCCATCGTAAGGCCGTGCCGCATCGGCATTGCGCCCGCGCCGACAAAGCTTTCCCAGCCAGGATGTAAAGCCAGCCCTTCTACGGGACGACCGGCAGGGTTAGGCCTGTCCAATATCCAAACGGATTTTTTGTGCTTAGCCGCCGCTTCCAATACATAACGCAAAGTGGTGATAAAAGTATAAATCCGGCAACCGAGGTCTTGTAAGTCCACCAACAAGACATCGAAAGCGCCCATCATGGCATCGGAAGGTCGGCGCACGTCCGCGTACAGGCTGAATACCGGAATGCCATGGATGGGGTCGATAAAATCGGGCGATTCCACCATATTGTCTTGCTTATCGCCGCGCAGCCCGTGTTGGGGACCGAAGGCGGCGCTAAGCTGGATGTCCGGCAGGTTTGCCAAGGCATCCAGGGCATGGGCCAGGTCGGCGGTAACAGAAGCCGGATGCGCCAGCAACGCAATTTTTTCCCCCTGTAGCGGCTTACGTATATTCGGATCTTCTAAGAATCGGTCTATGCCAAATTTCATTATCTATTATTTGAGATTTTTTTAATTAAAAAGACAGGGTAAAGCCTGTACGGTGATGAAAATCCGGCTTACCCGCAGGATGGCATAACGCCCAATAAGAAAGTCCGCCGTCTTTGGTCTCAAGAACAGTGGACAACCCCAACCGATAGGTTTTATGGAACGGATTATCCGGCAGATCTTGTTGGGAAATGACAACTTCCATCGACAAGCGATCTTCGGTGTAAACCGAAGTAAAAGCAGGAGGATTAAGCGCATGCCAAACCCTGGGAGCCCGGTAATCGTCGAATGCGTATGCAGCCCATTGGCCGGAAGGTGAAAAATTGAATTCATGGTAAGGGCTTTCATCCACGATGGCGACAAAAGCTTCAAAACAGGTATGTTTCCATAAGCCTTCGCATTCTTCCGGCGCTTTTTTTTCGGGAATCAATAGGCTGTCTACTGTCCCAAGTAGATCGTAATGCAGCCTTAGGTTACCGTTTTGGAACAAGGCCTTCACTCCAATATGGGTATCTTTAACGGAGTTACAGACAGTATCCGGATGGTGGATAAGGCAAGATTTGATGATCAAATGAATATTACTTTAAATGACAGCAGGATAGTAAAGTTGCCCATTACTTTACTGGATGCCGAACATTACATCGACAGTTACCGTCACTTCCTGCTCGCCCGCCTGTACCGGTGTAGCCGCCTTATCGGCAATTGCAGATTTCATCATGGCCATCTCACCATAGGCCATCGGGACTGGGGGCATATCGTTATTTTCACTGATGTGTAAGGGCGCGCCTAAGGTTACACCTGCCAATTTGGCGTATTGTTGGGCTTTTGACTTTGCATTGGTATAGGCTTTTTCACGCGCTTCGGCTAAAGCTTTGTCAGGGTTATCAAGCCCAAAGTTAATCCCTTGGACGCGTGTCGAATTACCGCCTGCATTCACGGCAGTATCGATAATATCGCTGGCTTTGCTGATGTCGCGGATGCAGACCGTCACTTGATTGGTCAGTTGGTAGCCGATAATTTTATTCGCTGTATCGGACGAGTAATTAGGGTAAAGGGAAACCGAACCGGTTTGGATATCTTTACCGGCAACATCCGCGCCTTTTACTGCTTTGATTAGCGCCTCCATTGCAACTGCCGCCTGATTTCTGGCGGCTTCGGCAGTTTTCGCCTGCACTTCCACCGATAAGGTCAAATCCGCCTTGTCCGGGGCGACGTAAACCTTGCCCGTGCCGCTAACATGGATGGAACGGGGCCGAGAGCTGTCTAGGGATTCAGCATTTGCTATTGGCATTGCTATAACCAAAGTCCACAATAAAAATGTTTTCAAATACTGATACGACAACATAAATTACCTATAAGTTTTAAGCCCTTATTATTTAAGTGGCCGAATCAGGTTTCCTTTGCCTTCGACAGTTTATTGCCCAAAAGCTGATGCAAGACGGGCAATAACGAAATGACGACAATGCTTAAAATCACCAACTCAAAGTTCCGTTTCACGATGTCGAGATTACCAAATTGGTAACCTAGCGTGATAAGCCCGCCCACCCACAGGCAGGCGCCCGTTATGCAGAAAAGCAGGTAACGCGGATAATTCATATTGCCCGCTCCCGCCACAAACGGGGCGATAGTCCTGATGATCGGTATAAACCGGGCAACGATAACCGTCCTGCCGCCATATTTATCGTAATACGCTTCCGTGTTGTCGATATATTCGCGTTTGAAAAATCCGATTTTTTCCTTCGCCTTGATTTTAGTCCCCAAAAATTTACCTACCAGATAATTGAGATTGTCGCCCATTAAAGCCGCCGCGATTAACAGCGCTATCAGGATATAAACATCCAACTGCCCAGTGCTTGCCCCCAATGCCCCAACAGCGAACAAGAGGGAATCGCCCGGCAACAACGGCAGAAGTACCAAGCCGGTTTCGCAAAAAATAATCAAAAATAAAATGGCGTAAGTTAGCGTACCGTATTGCGCCAAAATTTCGGCAAGATGGGTGTTGAGATGGATAAAAAAATCAAGTATTTGTGCAATTATGTCCATAAGTAAAGTCTAGTAGATGCAATCTGTGTTGGCTATATTGTATCGGGAAAATTCCATAATGGCTGAGAACTTAATTTGCCTTTACCTGCCAACCACCAATTCAGGGAAAAACTCAGCTTGCATACGTTGACAATAATCCGACAGGTTTTGCCTGGACAATGCATAGTCTTTAAGCGGCGATTCAATGGGACAACACAAGGTGTTGACGAGTATGCCGAAAGCACTTGCATCCAAGGCTGTCGGTTTGTCCCCCATAAAGTACGGTTTGTCGCCCAGAAAATCCGCCAAACTGTCGATGTCTTCCCTAGCCAAAGCGAAAATTTCATCGTGCGTTAACCGCCCCATGCCATGCCCCATAATCTGCGCCTTGATTTTTTTTCGGGTAATTGCAGCCACCAGGTCGCGGATAGCCAGGTGCAGTCCGCTGAAAATCGATTGTTTAGTCGTTTGCCAGTTTTCATCCGTATAATCCCAACGCGTGAACATGCTTGCCCAAAACAGGTGTTCCTCCAAAAGCCGCTGATAAGCCTTGGCAATGCCTTGTTGTTCGGACGAAAGCAGCGCTTTGTCGTTGTCGCCATAGGTTGCCTCAAGATAATTCACAATTAATCGAGTATCGGAGAGTGTTCGGCCTTGGTCTTCTATATAAGGGAGCTTCCCCCGCGGCGCTTTGATCGGCAGGGTTTCTACAATTTGGTAAGGCAACTTATTTATCCGCAAATAAGTCTCGAGTTTGGTGCAGAAATGGCTTAAGTTAGGGATTCCCCAGGTACGGGCGAACTGGTAAAGGGTAATCATCTTTTACTCCAGGGGACTTTATGAAAGCCACTGCAAAAATGCAAGCAAAAATCTTAAGCTTAACAGCCTTTTTGTGCAAGCAATTAGGGCTGTATCGGGCTGCGAAGGCTTATAATACTTAGAATTTGCATACATGTTACGGTTTTACCTAAACTATGTCGGCCCCCACTTCATTTCCAGCGCACATTATGAAATCAAGAGCCAAAATCATTGTCAGCTTGGCCTTGACAGTATTACTCGGCGCGTGCTCCGGTCACAAGCCCGCCACCACCACGGCAAGCATCACTGCGGCCAAGCCCCAAGCCCGAATCCAGGCCAACCTGAAAATTTATTCTATCCCGCCTCCCAAGCTGCCCGGCCAATGGACCGTGGAGGATGTCCTACAAGCTTACGGCGAATACGTGACGGGCAAACTCAACCACTATTTCACCAAGGCCAAGGTGTCCTACCCTCCCCGGGAAGTTTCCTTCATCGCCTTCAAACAGGAAAAGAAACTGGAACTATGGGCAAAGGACAACGGCGAATTCCGCTTCATCCGCGACTATTACATCCTGACCGCCAGCGGTGTGGCAGGCCCCAAATTGCACCAAGGTGACAGGCAAGTGCCGGAAGGCATTTACCGTATTGCGGAGCTGAATCCCAACAGCCATTACCACTTGTCGATGAAAATAAATTACCCCAACGAATTCGACCTCTTCCATGCCGGACAGGAAGGGCGCACCGATTTGGGCTCCGATATTTTCATCCATGGTAAAGATGCTTCCATCGGTTGCCTAGCCATGGGCGATGCAGCGATAGAGGAACTTTTCGTCCTCACCGCGCTAGTAGGGGCCGAAAATGTGAAAGTCGTGATTGCCCCGCACGACCCAAGGACTTACCCACTGGAGGCTGACCCCGAAGAATTTCCAGAATGGGCCTCGGAGCTTTATTCGATTATCTCCCGCGAAATCGAAACCCTGTCAACTATAGTAAAGTCGGCAAAAACTGGGTATAACAATCAAGGCATGGCGAAAAAAGCAACTGTTCAACCCTAAACGATCAATTCGGCCGATTTAAATTTAAAATGAACTGGCTATCCCTTGAAGTATCCAAAATCGCAGGTAACTATGCCATTAACATTGATATGAGACACCCGGAATTTCCTGTATCGGACACATTAATTTACCTGAACCATGCGGCGGTTGCCCCTTGGCCTAAAAGGACCGGCTCGGCTGTTATCAAGTTTGCTGAACAAAATACAATTTACGGTTCACACTTTTATCCGGACTGGCTGGAAAAAGAGACTGAGTTACGCCACCAATTGCAAGCTTTGTTAAATGCCCCGTCTGCAGACGATATAGCCTTGGTTAAAAATACGTCTGAAGCGATATCTTTTGTTGCCTACGGCCTGGATTGGCGCAGCGGCGACAATATTGTATCCAGCAATGAAGAGTTTCCCTCCAACCGATTGCCTTGGGAGTCCTTGGCGACGCTCGGTGTTGAATTCCGGCAAGCCGACCTAAAGAGCGGCAATAGCCCTGAGGAGGCTCTGTTTTCCTTGGTTGACAGCAGAACCCGCTTATTGACCATAAGCTCTATACAATTCGCTTCAGGACTGCGTTTGGACCTGGAAAAAATAGGCGCATTTTGCAAACGCAACAACATATTGTTTTGTATTGATGCAATTCAAAGCCTTGGCGCCGTTCAATTCGATGTGCAAGCCTACCAAGCGGATTTTGTGATGGCTGACGGGCATAAGTGGATGTTCGGGCCCGAAGGCTTGGGCGTTTTCTACACCACGCCTGAGGCCAGGGACAAATTGTCGTTGACGCAGTACGGCTGGCATATGATGAAAGATATCCATGATTATGAAAACAGGCCTTGGGAGGTTCACCCCACTGCCCGCCGGTTTGAATGTGGCAGCCCGAATATGCTGGGAATACACGCATTGTCCGCCAGCCTCTCTTTATTGTTGGAAACGACTATGCCTGTTGTCGAGTCCTTGGTGGTTGAAAATTCAGACTTTTTGACCGGAGAAATTGATAAATGCGACCAGTTGGCCTTATTGTCCCACAGGCGGGAGCAATTGAAATCGGGAATTGTCACTTTTAGACACAAAAGTATTTCAAATGACCTTATTTACAAACACTTGCAGGAAAACGGCGTTGTTTGCGCCATGCGCGGCGGCGGAATTCGATTTTCACCTCATTTTTATAATACCACAGGGGAACTCTCCAAGGCTCTCGAATTGGTGATTGGATTAGAAAGTAATGCCTAAATTTTCATCTCCTGCAATAAAGAGTGCGCACTGCTGCAATCAGCCCAAAATATTTGGGGGATATCCATTATTTCGTGGCATTCGCAAACGACTAAACCACGGTTTATTCCCACATGACATTACAATTTTCCTTTGCTGCGGCAGTAAGCAGGTTTATCAGAGGCAGCGCCCGATGGGCCATGCTTACGCCGGGTTCTTCCTGATCCTTATTTTCTTTTGGCGGTGAGGCTTTTGCTTCAGCGATGGCTGTTGTTAACCGGCTTAACGCCGCAGGAACATCTTCAGCCAGAATAGCGCCTGGCACCGTTGCGCTGTGCCCCATCATTTTCAACATGGCAAGCGCTATATCCCCAAACATGGTGATGTCGGAATAGGCTTTGGTGGTAAATGTCACCAACATACAGGCCTCCTCGATTGAACCGTTAGGCTTATCAAAAGCAACAAACAGATGATAACATTAATATCCCCGTTTTTTGGTTTGGAGAACCCGATACCTTTGCCATCAACCCAGCGAACTATTGATTCGGCCTTTTTTGTCTGAACCGTTCGTGCTGAGCTTGTCGAAGCACACACCGCCTTTCGACAGGCTCAATACCCAATGGGCACAAGGGCGAACGGAAATTTCATACTTCACAAGGCCGAATCTATAAATTGCCCTTTTCAGTTTCCGTGCATGGAATGTAGCCTTAATTTCATTTTGCGTTCATACCCTGGATGTTTTCCAAGCATCAATTGAACTTCTTTGTCAAAGTATGCAGCGATACCTCAGTTTCTAATCTTGTACCCAGTCTTAAACACCCACCAGACATAAGTCAGGCAGATAACGAGAAAGCCGAACGTCATGCCGATACTCACGGCGACATTCACATCGGCAATGCCGTAGAAACTCCAGCGAAAGCCGCTGATCAAATACACCACCGGATTGAACAAGGTAACCTTCTGCCACAATGGCGGCAACATATTGATCGAATAGAACGCGCCTCCCAGGAACGTCAGCGGAGTAACGACCAACATCGGCACTACTTGTAGTTTCTGAAAATTATCTGCCCACAGGCCGATAATGAAGCCAAATAGGCTGAAAGTAACCGCAGTGAGCAAGAGAAAGGCGACCATCCACCAGGGATGGGCGATCTCGTAGGGTACGAAAATGCGGGCTGTACCCAGAATGAGTAGGCCTAACATCACGGACTTGGTCGCCGCCGCCCCCACATAACCGATCAGCACTTCGACCCACGAAACCGGTGCCGATAGCAGCTCGTAAATAGTGCCCGCCCACTTGGGCATGTAAATGCCGAAAGAAGCATTGGATATGCTTTCGTTCAGTAAATTCAACATCACTAACCCCGGGATGATGAAAGCGCCGTAACCGATGCTGTCGATATCGCCCATGCGCGAACCGATGGCTTTGCCGAATACGATAAAGTACAGCGAGGTGGTCAGCACCGGCGCGGCGATGCTTTGCGCCAGGGTACGGAAGGTGCGCGCCATTTCGAAGCGGTAAATGGCGCGTATGCCATAGATGTTCATGCCAAAGCCCCCTCGGGCCGATGCACCAGGCTGACGAAAATATCCTCTAGTGAACTCTCGCTGGACCGTAGGTCTTTGAATTCGATGTTGTGTTCGCCTAACGTGCGTAGCAGCTCGGCAATACCGGTTTCCTCTTCCTGGCTGTCAAAACTGTACACCAGGGTGTGTCCGTCGTCGCAGAGCGTTAACGGCCAAGGGCTTAGAGCATCCGGGATTCTGGTCATGGGCTGTCGCAGAGTCAGGGTGAGTTGTTTTTTGCCGAGCTTGCGCATCAATACCTCTTTATCCTCGACAACGACCAGTTCGCCCTTGTTGATGACGCCGATGCGGTCTGCCATGTCTTCGGCCTCCTCAATGTAATGCGTAGTCAAAATGATGGTGGTGCCTTGCGCTCGTAGTTCGCGCACCATACGCCACATGTCGTGCCGTAACTCCACATCCACGCCGGCACTAGGTTCATCGAGGAACAATATCGACGGTTCATGCGCGAGGGCCTTGGCAATCAGTACCCGGCGTTTCATGCCGCCAGATAACGCCATGATTTTCACGTTACGCTTGTCCCACAGGGACAGGTCGCGCAGCACTTTTTCCAAGTAGGCTGCATTGGGCGCCTTACCGAACAGCCCGCGGCTGAATTTTATGGTAGCCCAAACCGACTCAAACGAATCCGTATGGAGTTCCTGCGGCACCAACCCGATGGCTGCCCGCGCCGCCCGGTAATCCCGTACGGTATCGAAACCATTCGCGATGATGGTGCCGGAACTGGCATTGACGATACCGCAAATGATGCCAATCAGTGTCGTCTTGCCCGCACCATTGGGCCCGAGTAAGGCGAATATCTCGCCGCGCTTGATGTCCAGGTTAATGTTTTTCAGCGCTTGAAAACCGCCTGCATAGGTCTTGTTAATGCCGCGCACCAGGATGATGGAAGCGGAATTTTCAGTGGTCACAGTTGCGGCTGCTGGTATTGTATTCACGGATGAAGTAATAGGCTAGGCATAAGGATTCTTACAAAAATGGCTAATATAGCGGCAAATCAAAGAAAAAAAATGGTTTTTTTGTTCGGATCACCTTCATAATCGATAGCGTTTCCTAATTTTTTAGCAAGATTTGCCCCAATCTGGGTTACAGTTTACGGATATGACAGATTGATTATCAAAAAGGGAAGCGTGTATTTCGACCGTCGGGTTTCGGTCGATTTTGAATGAATGGTTCCAATAACGTCAATGGCTGCTTTACGAATTCATAGAAAAACTTAAAGTCAGGCACTGGCAAAATCAATAATCCGGTAACTTAAGCAGATCAATTCGATCCGGTAAGAAAAATTTGTTTTTAAAACAAAATGCTTAAGATACCCTCGATGTTGGTGAGGCTGAAGGCCAGTGCCAGTTCAAATAGCGGGTCAGCATTTGATTATCAGCACACAACCAGTCTTGGATACCTTTCAGCCATGACTTGCCAAAACCCCATACTCCAATCCATTAACACCACAATTTTCCAATCGTTAGGGGCCGAATTAACAACTGCGGATACCATCTTGCCACCATAGCCTTTTTCTGAAGAAGTAATGGAATAAAACTGAATTATTTTTATTGGGAATATCTATCAACAACTCAACACCAACAATATTCCCTTCACCTATTTTCGTAATGGGTTCTTTTTTACCGTTTTCACTAAGAACGTTAGATGCTTTAATGCTTCCATTATAAATTTTGGTAGTGGCTAAATCATAACTGATAAGTTACATTATAGGTATGCCATAAACCGATGATCCAAATGGCAATAAAATACGCATGCCGGGCTTGCCAAAGCACAAACATTGTCAAGAACGGGCGCAATGCGTCTGGCAAGCAACTATACCGCTGCAAGGACTGCCGGGGCGTTTGCCCGGGTTTTCGGCGTGTCGCGCCCCACCGTGGCCGCGTGGCTAAAAAAAACTCCGGCGGTTGCCGAAGGTGGCTGACGGCCTGGCCGAGGCGCAGCCCGGCGATGTCCTGGAACTTGACGAGGTGTGCGGTTATGTCCATAAGAGGCGCAACAAGGTGTGGACATGGACGGCATTGTGCCGCAGGACGCGGCAGGTAGCGGCCTACGTCAACGGCGACCGGAGCGAGGCGGCCTGCAGGGTGCTTTGGGGCAGGATACCCGAAGCTTACCGTCGTTGCCGCACCTTCAGCGGCTTCTGGAAAGCCTACGCCAGCGCCTTTTCCGAAGCGCGGCACCTGGGCGTCGGCAAGGAAACCGGCGAGACCGCGCACATGGGGCGCTGGAACAACACCCTGCGCCAGCGGGTCGGGCGGATGGGGATGGTGCGGAAAACGCTTTCGTTTTCCAAGGACGCAACGTGGCATGACGGCGTGATCCATTGGTTTGCCGTCTCCTATAATTCGAGCGTATCAGTTAACATTTAGCCACTACCTTGGCGTTTTATGGTGCCTGGAATTTTTAACCTCTGCTAAGATAATGGCAGGAGGATCTTTATGCTGAAAAAACTGTTGCGCACGGTAGTGGGATTTATTCTGGCCTTGGTCTACAGGGTTGAGATTACCGGCATGGATAATTATAAGAAAGCCGGAAAGCGGGTGCTGATTATCGCTAATCATACCTCTTTCCTCGACCCTTTAATGTTATGGGTTTATCTCCCGGATGATATCACTTTCGCCATTAACACGGGGATTTCACAGCGTTGGTGGCTACAACCGTTCTTGGGGTTATCCCATATTTTCCCCATGAATCCCACCCAGCCGATGTCGCTGAAGAACTTGATCCACTATTTCCGCGACGACGATACCCGAACCGTTATTTTTCCAGAAGGCCGTATCACGACGACTGGCGGATTGATGAAAGTCTTCGACGGCACGGGTATGGTCGCTGATAAAACGCAAGCCGTTGTCCTCCCCATCCGCATCTATGGCGGCCAATTTACCCATTTTTCGAGGTTACATAAGGTCTTCCGCTTACGTTTATTCCCCAAAATCACCATCAATATTTTACCGCCTACCCGTGTAATAACGCCAGAATACCTGCGCGGCAAGGCGCGGCGCAAATTCAGCGGCCATCTCTTGGCCGACATTATGACCGAAATGATGTTTACCACCAGCGTATTCAGGCAAACTATCTTCCAAAGCTTATTGGATGCCCGTACTATCCACGGGGGTAAGCATGAAATCGCTGAAGACCTGGAACGTAAGCCCTTAACTTACAACACCTTGATGACCCGGACGATAGTTTTGGGCAATGTCATAGCAAAGTTGACCAAGGAAAGTGAAAATGTCGGCGTGTTCCTCCCTAATTCAACGAAAACCCTGGTAACAATCCTGGCCTTGCAACTGCATGGTCGTGTCCCGGCGATGCTGAATTATTCAACCGGCTCAGCCGCCATGCTGTCCGCCTGCCGCATAGGCGAAGTAAAAACCGTACTGACTTCAAGGCAATTCTTGGAAAAAGGCAGATTAGCCGACGAAGCGGAAGCCTTGTCGAAACAAGTGCAGCTCGTTTACCTGGAAGATATCGCCCAAACCATTACCCGAAAAGATAAAATCAAGGCACTTTGGCAATGTAAGACCGCCGATAATTGGTACCACAAAACCGCACAACACCCCGACCACCCTGCCGTGGTGTTGTTTACCTCCGGATCGGAAGGTACGCCGAAGGGTGTGGTGCTGTCCCATGCCAATGTCTTGGCTAACCTTAAGCAACTGGAAGCGCGTACCGATTTCACCCCCCTGGATGTAGTGCTTAACTTCCTGCCCATGTTCCATTCCTTTGGTTTTACCATCGGCTCCATGTTGCCTATCCTGACCGGCATGAAGGTGTTCTTTTACCCCACGCCTTTGCATTATGCCGTTATCCCTGAAATCGCCTACGAAATTCGGGCAACCGTCATGTTCGGCACGAATACCTTTTTGGCGGCTTATGCCAAAAAAGGCCATCCTTATGATTTCCACACCATGCGCTATGTCGTTGCCGGGGCGGAAAAACTGCAAGAAAACACCCGCGTAGCCTGGATGGATAAGTTCGGCGTCCGCATTATGGAAGGGTATGGCGCTACCGAAACCGCCCCCGTTGCCTCGGTAAATACCAACATCTACTACAAAGCCGGGACGGTCGGCCGCTTTATGCCCAGCATGGAATACAAACTGGAACCGATACCCGGCATTGAAGGCGCAGGCCAGCTCCACGTCAAAGGCCCTAACATTATGTTGGGTTATTTGCTAGCCGACAACCCCGGAAAACTGGTGCCGCCGGAATCCACCTACGGCAAAGGCTGGTATAACACGGGCGATATTGTCCATGTGGACGAAGAAGGCTACATCAGCATCCGCGGACGCAGCAAACGCTTTGCCAAAGTCAGCGGGGAAATGGTGTCGTTGACTGCCGTCGAACAACTCGCCACCAACGCCTGGCCTAATGCCTTACATGCCGCAACCAGCATACCCGATGCCAGAAAAGGCGAAATGGTGATCCTACTCACCACCCAGAAAGACGCCACAACGCATCAACTCGCCTTGGCATCGCCGGGAGTCGCCGCCATCAGCCTGCCCAGGAAAATCATGGCCGTGGACAGCATTCCCGTCCTGGCGTCAGGCAAAATCAACTATCCCGCCGTTTCGGATTTAGTCCTAAACATGGCTATTGAACCGGATGAAAGCGACTTGGAAGAAGCTAAATCGGATAAATTCGGCGACATTTATGAGGATGTGGATGATTAGGGGTGCTTACATTTAACAACAGTTAATATCCTCGTCATTCCCTGACGGCATGACGGGCAACGTATTTTTTATAAGCTAACTGTCTACAAACCTTAGGCATATTAATGTAGAAAATACAACAATTGATGCAGTATTGTTTTTGTTAAGGGTTTCAAAAAATTGACCATTGCCACAAATTGACATACTATTTATGGTATGTGGAAGATATACGAACATAAGCGCGTTGAAAAGCAATTAAAATCTTGCCCAACCGAAGTCCAGAAAAGGTACGAAAAATGGAAAGATGTTGTGGTTATATCGGGCCCACAAGGGTTATTGTTAATTAAAGGTTTTGCTGACGAAGCGCTAAAAGGTGAATGGAACGGTTATCGGTCTTCCCGCTTGAATAAGCAATATCGGGTTATTTACCAGATAAAAGCGAATGAAGTATATGTGCAGGTTGAACAGGTCACACCGCATGATTATCGGAGAAAATGATGAAAAATGAATATGTTGCAGCCAAAAAATTAATTGATGTCTCTGTCGGTGAATCCGTAAAAATTATCCGTGAGCTTCAAGAATTAAGCCAAAACCAATTGGCTGAACTGACGGGCATTCCCCAGTCCACCATTTCAGCCATTGAGCATGACAAAGTAAATTTAGGCATAGAGCGTGCAAAAATTTTAGCCAAAGCCCTTAAATGCCATCCAGCGGTATTGGTTTTTCCTGGGTGGAATGTTGATATTGCCGCATAAGATTTTGCGTTTTTATACGACGTTAGTTTATTGCCAAAGGGTATGCTGATGCATGAGGCGTATCTTTTGCGATTGATGCGCTTTACTTCGTTCAGCACATCCTATGGCTCTTACGGAATTCGAGGCAAAACGCCTGGAAGCCATTGCGCGTCTTAGAAACGGCGCTGCCCACGGTGGCGAATTCACTTACACAGAAAAGGAAATCGATAGTGCGCTCAAAGAAGTTCAAGCAACTCTCGGCAAGCTGCTCGGCGGCGGCTAACCCATCATTCCACCGGACCTGCGCGAAAAGCCGCGCAGGCCGGTGAATTCAGACGTTAGGCATACTTATATGCTTCGTGTCATCTTCACACTCATCGGAATTACCTTCTTGTTTCCAGCATCCATTTATTTATTAATCGATAACAATATAGTTTCACCGTTCACGACAATTTATGGCCTAGTGGCTTTTTTATTTGGATTGCTTGTTTGTATGCCGCTAACTTTTTGTTGCATCGCTTTACAATGGATAAAACCATGGCAATTTATGTTGGCTGGCTCTATCATTGGCATTGTTTGGTCTATTAAATTAGACGCACTCAAGTTAGAGTTCCTTGCACTCGTCGGCACGGTTATCTTTTGTTCTGCACTTACGTTTGTTTTTTGGGTACTAGCATTCTGGAAAAACCCTGAATTCACTTATGCAGTTAAGGAGGCGCAGCAATTTATTCCAAAGCCGTAAGACGCATTAACCTATGGGAAGTTTGACAAATGCTTAACAAATTACCTTGTATCTGGCCTAACATGCCAGCGCCGATCGGGTGGAGATAACGGGATTTCGCCCGTTATCCCTCCCACACCACCGGACAT
>CAYSYU010000028.1:0-53967 GCA_964435245.1 uncultured Methylomagnum sp. | reverse complement strand
GCTGAACGCATTGAGGTCTTTTTCGGTTTTTATGCTTTTCGCCGCCTCGCGGGCAAACGCCTCGAGTTCTGCTTTGTTCATGGTGCTTATCCTCTCCCATTAAGGGAATTAATGATAAGCAATTACACAAATTAATTTACAGTCTCCAGCAATGATTTAATTGGGGTACTTTTGGGGGTATGTTTTTATTTTCAGATTCTTAAATCCATTAGTAATGCGGCTTATAGGCTGTAATTCGGTTGTCCCAGCCACATTTTGATTGATTCGGATGTGAATTTTGTGTCGTATTTTCGATTGCCGTCATACTTGTTCCTTTCAAAATAGTTTCAAGTTTAGACAGTTCCGTGCCTTTATCGGCCTCTCTTATCCAACGAGCATAGACATTCAAGAACATTTGAATGCTATGGCCTAATTGCGATGCAGCCCAAGTCGGATTGGCTCAGATCATTAACATTAAAGTAGCGTAAGTATGCCGGATTTGGTAACAGGCTCGATGCCGTAATCCCAGAAAACGTAATGTTGGAGTCCATATCCAACGTCTCATTGGTCTATCATCTATAAATGGTTTCCCTGTATTTGGATTTAGAAAAATCCATCCGTTGGTTTTAAAAGTGATGTGACTGTGGCGCTTTAAAGCAGCTAAAGTGCGACTGTTCAATTCAACTTCTCGCGCTTCATAGGTTTTCCTGATTCCATATAAGTTTCAGCAACTTTATAGTCAGAACGCCCCTGCGAAGCAGGTGGCTTGACGGTTGTTAGCAGTCCCAAGGACTGCAAAATTACACCAATTGATGAAATTTGGAGCAGCCCAAAGGGATGCCAAAAACCATCCCCTAAAAACTACCTTTAGCGCATAACCTCGTGCCCATAAGTCCTCCCCATTGAAATTGCACTGCCTCCCGCTGAATTGCCGTGCAACAGAAATGGCACTTTTCCCCTTTAGGTAACCGACCACCTCAGCGCCAGAATACTTTGGCGGTATGCGTATTATTGATTCGGCCTTTTTATGCCTGAACCGTTCGTGCTGAGCTTGTCGAAGCACACACACCGCCTTTCGACAGGCTCAAGGCGAACGGAAACTTAATACTTCACAGGGCCGAACCTATAGCATGTGCACATGGCCTTGAACCATGTGCCCTTCCACAATTTTACAATTCCGCTGGGCCGCAAGTTCATGGGACAAAGGGCCAAGATGCCCTCGTACCTTGCCATACAACTCTTTTTTCCTGCCTTTCGGAATAACCACCAGGTGATATTTGCAATCCCATTTCGAAAGGCTTAAGCTTTTGTAAGATGTTGTTGTCTTTATGGTTTCCCCTTGTGACCGTCAAGCCCAAGGAAAAATTACACATCATCACTTCATTAGCCACCTTACTATACTGAATCTAAAGGCCAAGCCTTGGGAGTCCACTAGCCAAACTAGTGGCTTACCTATCAACGAGCCAATTACTTCCAGCTAAGCTGGGAGTTTGATTATTGAACCGCTCGAAGCGGTTAGTGTTACTTTTTTACCTGTTAAACAGGTTGAGTTGGTCAATCCGCTTGTCATCGGCCTCTTGGTTTTGGATGTAGTCCCGTTTCGTCTTCTCGTCAGTGCCTACCGTGGATACAAAATAACCCCGTGACCATAACTTGTGGCCGACAAAGTTGCGCTGCTTCCCCGCCACGTCCTGGGCAATCCATGAGCTTTTGCCCATCAAAAAGCCAACAACGTGCGACACGGCATGCGTGGGCGGGATCGAGACCAGCATGTGGACAGAGCCTGGCATCAAGTAACCCTCCTCGATCACACAGCCTTTTTGCCCCGCGAGCCAGTGCAACACATCTTTTAACTCCCTCCGAAGAAAACCATACCACTCTTTTCTCCGGTGTTTCGGCGTAAACACCACATGGTATTTGCATTCCCACGTGCTATGATTCAAATGGTTCGTTTCAACTGTCACCTATGATCTCCTTTACAAGCTTCGAGCGGTCGTACTTGTTTAGGAGACCTTTTTTCAAATGTAAAACGTCAGGATTCCTCCGGCAGAGCTGGAGGCTTAGGGATTGGAATAGTTAAGTCAGACAGTTGGCCGTAACACGAGTCATAAAGAATGGAAAGAATGGGTATCGCCGGATATCGATTACATCGAACAATGCCCTGGGATGCCGATACCTCCGGATGAACCAGAACTACCAGCTACCGTAGAAACCAAAACCCATTAATTAATGGTAGAGCAAGTCTTTTTTCTTTAATAATTTTTATGACAAACTGTTTATTCAGGTTACTAAAGTCATAATCAGATTAAGAAATCTGATTGGTTTTTTAGACGGGATTAATGGTAATTTTTTTGCCCGCGCCTATAATTAGAGGAGGAAACCGCAAGTCTAAAACCTATTGAATTATAATAATAAATACCGTGAACAATTTCTCAGACACTAACTGGTATACCCTGGAAAACGCCATTAAGGATGGTAACGTCATACCCGTTATCGGCCCTGATGCGTTGATGGTGGTGTTGAAAGACCAAGGCGAAACCCAGCAACCGCAAGCTTTTTATCGTTTGGTGGCTGCCGATCTGCTTAAGACTTTTCAGGTCGAAGCCAATCCTGAACTGCTTGAGGATACCTGGGCTTTGCATAAGGCAGTAAGCGTTATTTTGGCCAGCAAAAGCGGCTCCGGCATCGAACAGAAAATTCGGCGCGAAATTTCCCGGCTCGTTTCCTACTATCTAAACCTCTGCGAACCCGCAACCAGCCTGAAGGCGCTTGCTAATCTCAGTACATTCAGCCTTTTTGTCAGCTTAACACCGGACAACCTGCTTGAACAGGCAATGTCCAACGGCGAAAATACCAATAATGTCCGCGTCTGCACCTTTTCCCCTCGCGATGCGTCTGAAACCTTGGATAAGCTCGATTATCTCCGTCAAGGCGAACGCGGTATATTTCAGTTGTTAGGTTCTTGCATCAATATAGGCGCAGGGTTTGCGATGCATGAGGAAGATACCTTGGAGTATTTATACAAGCTCCAGTCCGATTCCGCGCGCCGCTTTGGGAATATCCTATCCGAACTGCGTCGCCGAGATAAATTGTTAATTGGCTGTAATTTTCCCGATTGGCTGGGCAGAGCCATGTTAAGGTTGCTCAACGACAACCGTTTTTATGCCAAAGAGACCCAGGAATTTCTTTGCCCTGTCTCTAAAGACTTAGGGCTAAACACATTCCTTACCCAATACAGCCCGAATACCCTAGGATTTGATGGGCAACCTGATGTGTTCATTGGCAAACTCGCCGAAAGTTTTGGCACTTTTTCCCCTGCACAAAAAACACCTTCCGTACAAAAATCGACTTCCGGCACCGGGCCAACGGTCTTTGTCAGTTATGCCAGTGAAAATGGCAATGCCGCCAAAAATATTGCCAACACCTTGCTCAACCTTGGTTTTAGCGATGTCTGGTTTGACAAGAAGAAGTTGAAAGGGGGCGACGACTGGTCAGACCGGATTGTTGAAGCCATTGAAAAATGCGACTTTTTTATTCCTATCCTCTCTAAGGAAGCGGACAATCGCCGTGAAGGCGTTTTTTGGGATGAATGGCAAAGCGCAATCGAGCGCTCCAGGCGGATCAAAGACACCTACTTACTACCCGTTGGCATTGATAGCGATCCAGCGTCTAAAACCCGTTACCAACGAATTTCCGATGGCGACACCGCGGTTTTTTTCGACAAACATCTTATCCACGCACCAGACGGCAACTTATCGGCTGACGATTCCGATGCCCTGAGGGAACGATGTCGGCAATTCGTAGAGAAATCCAATGGCTGATCCTTTAGTCATTGACGCGGAACACCCCTGGCCTTGGCTGGAAGCCTTCCCGGAACAGGCCGCCCGCTTTTTTAATGGCCGTGACGACGATGCGGACGCCTTACAGCGTTGCGTTCTGTCTGCTCCGGTTACCGTCTTGTTCGGCAAATCCGGCCTGGGGAAGTCCTCCTTGTTGCAAGCAGGGTTATTCCCACTCCTGAGAAAAGAGCGGCTGTTGCCTGTTTATATCCGCATTAATCATGAACAAAATTCGGCACCGGTATCTGAACAAATCGCCAAACGCTTGCAGGAAGAAATCCAGCAAACAGCTATTGTCGCTTTTCGGTCTCGCTTAGTTAATAACCCTGAACTTACCGAACCGCCCACCGATACCCTGTGGGTAGAGTTACACCGAAGCGACATCGAACTAAGCGACAGCGAGGAACGCCGCTGGCAACCGCTTTTTGTTTTGGACCAATTCGAGGAAATCTTCACGCTTTGCGCTACCTATCCCGAGCGCCAAAAACAAGTGTTCTATGAACTCGGCGACCTCATGGAAAACCGGATTCCTAAAGTATTGGCCGACCGCCTGCATACTGATGACGATTTATTTGACCGCATCAATATCGATACCCAACCTTACCGTTTTTTAATCTCCTTACGGGAAGATTACCTTCCCGACCTGGAAGAATGGTCGGACCTTATCCCAAGGCTGGGGCCAAACCGTTACCGCTTGTTGCCGATGTCGGTTACCCAGGCCACTGAAGCCATTGAAAAAACCGGCGGTGCTTTAGTAACGCATGAAGATGCGGTAAATATAGTCGGTTATTTATCGCATACCCAAAATCTAAACGAAGCCGAATCACATAGTCGCCGCAAGCAAGCCCAGATAGAACCCGCTTTGCTTAGCCTGATGTGTGCCGGACTCAATTCAGAGCGCCTAAAAAATAAGAAAGAACGTTTGACTACAGACAACTTGGCAAAGGAAGGCGGCCTAATTGTAGAAGGTTTTTACGATGCAGCCTTTACCAATCAACCGGAATCGTTGCGGGATTTCGTCGAACAACACCTTATCACGGCAGATGGGGCGCGATTATCGTACCCCATCCGTTCCGTGGAAACGGAAAAATTCGCCACACCTGAACAAATCAAAACCTTGGTGGATAAAAGGCTGATTCGCCGAGAAAACCTTGAAGATGGCGACCGCATCGAACTGGTGCATGACCGCTTGGCGCAAGTCGCCTTACAACGCCGCCGGGAAAACCAGCAGCGAAAGGAATTGCTGAACTTGCAGCAATCTCGGATACGGAAGTGGCTTTGGGCCGGCGCGGTAATTTTTTTGTGTGTTGCGGCGGCATTTACCGTTTCGTTAATGAATGCATTCTCGAAAACCAAGTCCGCCCTGCGGGAGGCGACCGCTCTGCGCCTGGTTGTAGAAGGCGTGGCGATGACTTCCGGGGAACGTCCTGGGGGGACAACAAAGGGGGTATTCGAGGTACTTGCCGCACATCGGGTGTCCCATTCAGCCTACACTGACGAAGCCTTGCAAACGATATACCAAAAATTGCGGCATCAGATTTTCATGCATGAAAACCCGGCGGCCCTTAACAGCGTCGCCTTCAGCCCGGACGGCGTTCACATCGTGTCCGGGAGTGACGACCATACCCTACGGTTATGGAATGCCAACACCGGACATCCTGTAGGTTCGCCGATTATAGGCCATGGTGCCAATGTTTATAGCGTGGCCTTCAGCCCGGACGGCAAGCGCATTGTTTCAGGGAGTGATGACAAGACCTTGCGTTTGTGGGACGCCGAAACCGGCAAACCTATCGGCGAGCCTTTTATCGGCCACACGGAAGGCGTTTACAGCGTTGCTTTCAGCCCTGACGGCAAACGCATCGTATCCGGCAGTCATGACAGCACCCTGCGCTTATGGGATGCTAACACCGGCAAGCCCATAGGCTTGCCGCTCATTGGGCATGAAGCTGACGTTAATTGTGTCGCCTTCAGTATAGATGGCAATCGTATTGTCTCCGGCAGCAATGACAATACCCTGCGCCTATGGGATTCGAATACCGGCAAACCCATCGGCAAACCGCTAACCGGCCATACCGACAGCATTATGGGTGCCGCCTTCAGCCCAGACGGAGCGAGCATCGTGTCCGGCAGCAGCGACTATAGCCTGCGCTTGTGGGATGCCAAAACAGGCAAACCTATCGGCCTACCGCTTACCGGCCATGAAGACAGGGTTTACAGCGTCGCCTTCAGCCCGGACAGCACCAGGATCGTTTCAGGGGGCGATGATAAAACACTCAAGTTATGGGATGCCAAGACAGGATCGCCCATCGATCAACCCATTACAGGCCATACGGCGAGCGTTAACGGTGTCGCCTTCGGCCCATACGGCGTCCGTATTGTATCCGTCAGTAGCGACAAGACCTTGCGGCTATGGGATGCTCACGTTGAGAATCCGCTCATCGGACATCACGGTAGCGTTATGAGTGTCGCCTTCAGCCCGGACGGGTCACGCATCGTCTCTGGCAGTAAGGACAACACCTTGCGCCTGTGGAACGCGGACACCGACAAGCCCATCGGCTCGCCACTCAACGGACATGAAGATACTGTTTTCAGCGTTTCCTACAGCCCGGACGGCAAGCGCATCGCCTCCGGCAGCGCTGACAAGACCGTGCGTCTGTGGAACGCCAACACCGGCAAGCCATTAGCCCAGCCGCTCACGGGTCATGAAAGTACTGTTTACAGCGTTGCCTTCAGCCCGGACAACCAGCGCGTCGTCTCCGGCAGCGATGACAAGACCCTGCGCCTGTGGGATGTGGATACCGGCAAGGCCATCGGTCACCCGCTCACAGGGCATAACGATGATGTTCACATTGTCGCCTTCAGCCCGGACGGTAAACGCATCGTCTCAGGCAGTTGGGACAAGACCCTGCGTCTGTGGGATGCAGACACCGGCAAGCCCATCGGCCAGCCATTCATTGGGCATGAAAGTTGGGTAGACAGCGTCGCCTTCAGCCCGGACGGCAAACGCATCGTCTCAGGCGGTGGAATCATGCCCCCGCTCCTGTTGGATGCCAACACTGGGAAGGCCATTGGGCTGCCACTAACAGGGCATCAAGGATCTGTTTCCAGCGTCGCCTTTAGCCCAGAAGGCCTGCGCATTGTCTCAGGGAGTAGTGACAAGACCCTGCGCCTTTGGGATGCGGAATCGGGCAAAGCCATTGGCCAGCCGCTCACTGGGCATGAAGATAGCGTTAGCAGCGTCGCCTTCAGCCCGGACGGCAAACTCATCGCCTCCGGAAGTGATGACAAGACCTTGCGCCTGTGGCCTGTGTTTGAAGGCTGGGTTGATGAGCTTTGCAAAAAATTAAGCCGTAACATGAGCCAACAAGAATGGCAAGAATGGGTGTCCCCCGATATTGGCTATATAGAACAATGCCCTGGTTTGCCGATACCTTCGGACGAACCTAACGCGGATGCCGACATTGGGCCTAATCCCAATTGAACAGGCAATAAACCTTATTTTCATGACGACAATAGCCCCCCGTTTTCATGGATACTTTAGCTTATGTTGTATTTAACCCTGTAATAGGAGATTCAAATGAACCAATATATAGACAACAAGATTAAATCTCCCGGCCCAAAAAAAATCCTCGCCTGTGACGGTGGCGGCATCTTGGGTTTGATGAGTGTGGAAATCCTGGCGAAAATCGAAGCGGATTTACGCGCCAAGTTAGGCAAGGATGACAAATTCGTACTGGCGGATTATTTCGACTTTGTCTGCGGCACCAGTACCGGCGCGATCATAGCGGCCTGCATTGCCAGCGGGATGTCCATGGCCAAAATCCGTGACTTTTACGAGGAAAGCGGGGCGCAGATGTTTGAAAAGGCTTCCCTGTTTAAACGTTTGCAGTATGCTTATAATGACGAGCCGTTGGCGAAATTATTGCGTACAGCGTTTGACGGACAACTGAAAGAAAACGACGCCAAACTGGGCAGCGACAAGCTCAGGACTTTATTGATGATGGTGATGCGCAACCACAGCACGGATTCGCCCTGGCCCGTTTCCAATAACCCTTATGCAAAATACAATGCCCGCGTACGGAAGGATTGCAACCTCAACCTGCCGCTATGGCAACTGGTTCGCGCCAGCACCGCCGCGCCAACATACTTCCCGCCGGAAGTCGTCACTTTCGCGGAAGGCGCACCCGATGAATACCGCTTTATCTTTGTCGACGGCGGCGTAACGGCTTACAACAACCCTGCTTATCTGGCCTTCCAAATGGCAACGTCCAAGCCTTATTCCATCAACTGGCAAACGGGAGCTAATAAGTTGTTGGTTGTTTCCATCGGCACTGGTGGCGCCGCCAAATCCCGCCCAAATTTGGACGTAAACGATATGAACCTAGTCCACTATGCGACCAGCATCCCTTCCGCCCTGATGAATTCCGCCTCTGCGGGTTGGGATATGGTATGCCGTGTCTTGGGCGAATGCCGCCATGGCGGTGAAATAGACCGGGAATTCGGGGACATGGTAATGCCGTCCGGCAACGATGCGAATTGGACCGGACAGAAGCTTTTTACTTACCTGCGTTACGACCCGGACGTCACCCAAGACGGCCTAAATGCGCTTAACCTCAACTTTATAAAGGCCGAAAATGTCCAGGTTATGGATTCGGTCAAGAGCATGCCGGACATTCAACGCGTTGGTTCCGTTTATGCCGCAAAGCATGTTGATATCGGCCATTTCAACGGCTTTCACTAATCATAGTAAATGGAGTTGGAATTAATAGGCGGATTTCATGACAAGTATGGAGAATTAGCCACAATCATAACCAAGTTTACTGCGGTTCAAGTAAAACAGATAGATCCTGTCGATTACTATGAAGGTTAAGGCCGGTACAATTTGGTAATATTGCCATGTGGTATAAAAATTCTATGGTTATTATCGCAATTGAGAATTAATTTTAAAATACCCTGACTGCACTCTAAAAAGGAGAACCCCATGAACATCGATCATACGGCTTTTTTTAACGGCTATCGCAATGCTTTCGGAAAAATACAACAGGATACAGTAACCGGGATTGAGCTGTTGGGAAGGCAAATGGAGGCGGATAAGGAAATCACTGACCTGCGTTGGGCTGCTTACATGTTAGCAACTGTTAAACACGAGTGCGCCAATAAGTGGAAACCTATTACGGAATTTGGTAATAAAAGCTATTTCGATAAATATGAGACTGGCACCACAATCGGAAAAAGACTGGGTAATACGGTAAAAGGCGACGGCTACAAATACCGTGGCCGCGGCTACGTACAAATCACAGGCCGCGCCAACTACGACAGACTAAGCAAAGCATTGCATTTGCCGAACGACCAAAACTTGGTAGACAACCCAGACAATACGCTCATTCCAGCGGTCGCTTACGGCATCATGTCTTATGGAATGCGTAATGGCGCTTTTACGGGCAAAAAACTGCAGGATTTTATCTCAGGGGATAAATGCGATTATAAAAATGCCCGCAAGATTATTAATGGCTTAGACCAGTGCGACCTGATCAAAGGTTATGCCGAAAAATTTGAAAGCATTTTGAAGGCTTGCATCATAAAATAATAGTGTCGCCGCTTGCGGAAATAGCCAACGGCTGTATACCTACACAGCATTATAAATGCCGCACGCTTAGGTGTTTACCCAAAAATGGAGACCAGGATGGCAACAGAATCCACCCTAACTAACGCCAATAATAAATGGCTCGCCCCCATAGAAAACCGCCGGGAACGGGCGGACTACTACTTTAAGGTCGTCTTGGAAAACCAGCGCGAGTGGTATTCTGACAAGGCAGGTGGGCAAAAGAGGCGGCATTTGTTCTTCGCCATTTCGGTCATTATCCTCGGGGCGGCTATCTCTTGCTTACAAGTTGTCGAGGTAGCCGGAACTTTGGTTAGGTATATCACCGCAGGCCTTGGCGCCGCGGTATCCGTGTTCCGCGCCATGGACACCTTACTGCATCCCGAGGAAACCTGGCAAGGTTACCGGAAAGCTTCCGAAAGCATGAAGCGCGAATACCGGCTGTACCTCAACAACGCCGACGCCTACACCAATGCCCCCGACGAAGACGCGGCTTACCGCTTATTCGTCGAACGAGTGGAAACCGTACTTGCCGAAGAACAACAAGTCTTCTGGCAGTTATATGCCAAAAACCCAACGCCGCAACCAGAACCAGCGCCTACACCGGAAGGAGGGTCGGAAGTAAACGTCGTCACTGATAATTCCACCCCCCCCCCAGCGACTTAAAAAGCAGCACCGATGCCGTCAGGATATCGACATGGGCTTGAATTTCGTTGTCTTGGGCATTAAGCCAACTACGCTGGACAATCAGCAAGGTCTCATAGTCCGTAGCGCCAGCCATATAACGGTCCCGCGCCAGTCCGTATGCCTGGGTGGCATTGTCAACCGAAAACAGTAAGTGTTCATGGCGACGCGTTGATTGTTTGCCCAAAGCAAGCGCATCTTCGACTTCTCGATAGGCCGTAAGCAGGGTTTTTCGATAAATTTCCAATAATTCGGTGCGCCTTGCCAAAGTCCGTTCGAGTTCCCCTTCAAGCCGTCCGCCCTGGAAAATGGGCGCTGTTAAAGACGCTGCCAACGCAATGGCGATGCCTGCCGGTTGGGATAGGGTGGCGGCAGTAAAAATATTGTCGGCGCCTAATTGCAAGCGGGGATAAAAAGCCGCGCGCGCTTTCCCGATATCGGCATGGGCGGCAATCAAGCCCATTTCGGCGCTTCGGATATCGGGACGATGATCCAGCAAAGTTGCCGGTTGGGGTGTATTAGCTTTAGGTATCCTTATAGGGTACAGGCTATCTTCGCTTACCTTGAATTGCTGCGGGGCACGCCCCAACAAAACCGCCAAGGCATTTTCTGATTGTGCTATTTGTTGGTCGAGCTGGGCAATGGCGGCTGCAGCATTCGCCACTTCGGTTTCCTGTTGCGCCACTTCCAATGCCGAAGTTCCGCCTGCTTCGAAACGCGCCAAAATGATATCCAGTACTTCGCTCAGGTTTTTGAGGTTATTTTCGGCAACGCGCTTACGCTCCTTCAAGCCAACGATAGCAAAGTAAGTTTGTGCGACATCGCCCATAACAACGAGCCGTAATGCCTCTAACGTAAACCGGGAAGCCGTTAATTGGCTAAGTGCGCTATCCCGACCAGCCCGTATGCTCCCCCATAGATCGACTTCATAGGACATATTCCATTGTCCCCTCCAGGTATCGTTGTTGGCTCCGGAACCATTCCCATTGAAATTGGAATTGCCAGAATTTGTGCTATCGCTAAAATCATAACTCCCTGTGGCATTGATTGCGGGCCACAGGGGTGCGCCAGCAATTTTGGCAAGCGCCCGGAATTGCCTGATACGCTCCTTGGCGGCAGCCAAATCCAAATTATTATTAAGCGCCTCAGACATCAGGCGGTTTAGTTCAGGGCTGGCGAATTGCCCCCACCAATCTGGGGATATACGCGGGGACTTAAATACCGATATAGTTGGGCCGTTCTTCCATTGTACAGGCGTAACGCCCCCTGCCCGGTGATAATCAGGAATTAACGAACATCCCGTATTTTGGAACAACACTAAAACAACCAACCACCCGATTTTGGTTTGCATCATTCGGACGCTAACGCCACAACCGGGTCGAGCATTGCGGCTTTACGCGCCGGCAAATAGCCGAACAATACGCCGGTCACGAATGCACAGGAAAATGCCAAGATGGCAGGTAACGGTGAAAATATCACTGGGACTTCAAACATCTTAATAATGTAGCCGGTGCCATAACCGAGCGACACGCCCAATATCCCGCCCAGAGTGCATACAACAGCCGCTTCGGTGTTAAATTGCAGCAGTATGTCTCGCCGCCGGGCGCCGACCGCCATCCTGATCCCGATTTCCCGGGTACGCTCGGAAACACTAACCAGCATGATATTCATGACCCCTATCCCTCCGACTAACAGCGAAATCGCCGCCACAGTGCCAAGCAATGTCGTCAAAGTATTTTGCGTAGCCGTTGCGGTTTCCAGGATAGAGGCCATATTACGTATCCGGAAATCCTCGGTCTGATGCCGTGACAGCAGCAAATCCGATATGGCTTCCTCAGTTTCTTCTATGATTGAAACATCGCTGACACGCACGGTGATGCCATTGAGGTAATTTTGCCCAAATAAACGTATAAGCCCTGTGGTAATAGGTACTATGACCGTATCATCTTGGTCGCCGCCATAAGCTGACGCGCCCTTGGGCGACATGACGCCAATCACTTCAAAAGGGTTGTTGCCGATTAGGATATAACGACCAATGGGATTGTCCATGCCAGGGAAAAGGATTTGCGCTACTGTTTGCCCAAGGACGGCAGCCGGGGCGTATCGCCTTAAATCACGTTCATTAAAGAAATCACCCGAGGCTACCGGCCAATCGCGTACCCTGGTCATTTCCGCGCCTACCCCTTGGACGCTGGTCGCGTAATCAATATTGCCAAAGCGTACCGTCATCCTCGCATTGCGTTCTGGCAAGGCGACGTCAACATTCGGTAACTCCCCTATAGCCACGGCATCGCTTGGAACCAAAGTGATAACGTCGCTGGATCCCCGTAGGCCGGGCGCGCCTGGACGTATCGACAACAAGTTGGTTCCCATCGAGCGGATTTGATCTAACACTTCTTGTTGGCTGCCTTGACCAACGGCAAGCATCGTAACGACGGCCGCCACCCCGATGATAATACCCAACAAGGTCAATGCCGTGCGGAAAAGGTTGACCCGCAAAGCGCGCATTGCGGTCTTTACGGCTTCGCCGACGTCCGCAAAAACATCCGCTTTCCCTGATGGATTAAGATAATAAGCCTCTTGCCCAGATTTGCGTTCGACCAAACCGGTATCATCGGTGATTTTGCCGTCGCTGATATTGATAATACGCTCGGCATGCGCCGCAACCTTGGAATCATGCGTAATCAACAGAATAGTTCGGCCTGTCTTGTTGAGTTGCGCCAGCAAGTCCATGACTTCTTGGCCGCTTCGGCTATCCAGCGCCCCTGTCGGTTCATCCGCCAAAATTACCAAGGGATCGTTCATCATAGCGCGGGCAATGGCGACACGTTGTTGCTGTCCTCCAGACAACTGAGAAGGAACATGGCCTATACGGTCGCCAAGGCCAAGGCTGTCAAGCAGTTTGCGTGCACGTTCCATGCGCCTGTTTTTGTTGGCCCCGGCATACAAACCCGGAATTTCGACATTTTCTTCGGCGCTCGCGGAGCCGAGGAGATTATACCGTTGAAAGACAAAGCCGAATGTTGCCCGCCTCAGTGCGGCAAGTTCATCCGAACTGAATAAAGCGACATCCTTATCTTTAATATAATAAGAACCTGAAGTCGGACGGTCGAGACAGCCCAGCAAATTCATAAGGGTTGATTTTCCCGAACCCGATTGCCCTATGATTGCAACAAACTCACCCGGCCAAATCTTTAAGTTTATGCCATCGAGGGCCCGAATCAAGTTGTCCCCGTTACGGAATGAACGGCAGATGTTTTCCAATCTCAGCAACGGCTGTTGTTCTTGTGAACTTTCGGTCATAGCCGTGGCGTTCTTGGATAACCATATTGACTATTATTTTTTTTCGGTGGCAAGCTTAACCTTACCCTTTCCCCTGCTTTTAAGCCTTCCCGTACTTCTGCAAAACGTCGGTTCTGTAGGCCTATATGGACTAATTTTTCTTGGGTATCTGTTTCCGTCCCCAACACTTTCACCTGGTAAGCCGTCCCGTTTTCATTGTCTTTTTCAGGCAAACGCTTTCCCAAGGCAGCCACGGGCATAACCAGCACATTTTTTGCCTCGCCCAAGACAAAGAAAACCTGGGCGCTCATGCCTGTCATCAGTTGCCTGTCGGTGTTATCGACATCGATAAGGACGTTATATAGCACGACATTGTTGACGACTTCTGGCGTCGGTAATATCTGCCGCACTATACCCTGCCAGCGCCGCTTTTCCGAACCCAAGGTCGTAAAATAGACTGGCAACCCAGGCGTGATCCGCATAATATCGGCTTCGGCAGTTTGGGAACGCACCGTCATTTTATCCAGCTTTGCCAATTGCATGATGGTCGGCGTTTGTTGGTTGGCGTTTAATGTTTGCCCGGCGCGTGCGCTTTGTTGTACGACGGTGCCGTCCATCGGGGCAAATATTTTGGTGTAACCGAGGTTGGTACGGTCGCCGGACAAGGTTGACTGCACTTCTTTAAGCTGTGCTTTGATCGATTCTGCCTTGGCCTTTGCGGCTTTAATGTTGGTT
The DNA here is from genome assembly GCA_964435245.1 of uncultured Methylomagnum sp. Taxonomy (GTDB): domain Bacteria; phylum Pseudomonadota; class Gammaproteobacteria; order Methylococcales; family Methylomonadaceae; genus Methyloglobulus. The sequence goes on along the minus strand of CAYSYU010000028.1, from coordinate 39,846 downwards.
TCACTGCTTTGCAAAACTTCTTGGCTTACTGCTTTGGTTTTAAACATTAACTGATTACGGGCGTACTGGCGGCTGGCAAATAAAATTTGTGCTTCCTGTTCGGTCAGTTGCGCCTTCAAGGTATTTATCCTGGCTTCATCCGCATTTACCCGCGCCGCATAAATGCGGGGATCGATTTCCGCAAGCAAATCACCTGCCTTAACGATGTCGCCAATCTCAACATGCAGTTTCTGTAATTGGCCTGTAACCTGGGCGCCGACATCGACATATTCTTTCGGTTCCAGCTTCCCTTGTGCAGTTACATTTTCCTCAATGTCGCCATACTCAAGGGTTGCAGTCATTTCCGCCAAGGACTGTTTTTCAGGGTCAGACTGGCTGGAAAAATATAGCCAAATCCCCGCACCGATCAACAATCCTATTATAAGCAAGCCGACGACCCAATACCTGACTCGAGGAGGGCTAGCCAAATTTGGTTCCATTACGGGTTATTCAAAGAATTGGGCAAATTATAAAATCAAGGGCACAAATTGCGTCAAAATTATGAACAGCCATCATTTAATCTGTAATACATCGGCTGCTAAGCAAACCAATTTGATCCACGATCTCGGAATCGTCCAGTTTTAGTATTTCAAGAAAATGCGCTTTCTCCACATCATCGGCGATCGAATAACGGGTTTGGAGATAATGGTTGAGCAATAGGTCTAATTCCCGTGTGCCTCGTCGGCATTGCCACATTATCTTCCCAAATTCCGTCATACAGGCTTTTGCCGTTTCACCAAAAGCTTTTTGGTTTCCGCAATAGCCTTAGCAGGATTTAAACCTTTAGGGCAAGTATCAGTACAGTTCATGATGGTATGGCAGCGATAAAGCTTAAAGGCGTCGTCAAGCTGATCCAGCCTTTCGTCGGTGCTTTCATCGCGGCTATCGACCAGCCATCGATAAGCTTGCAGCAGGACGGCCGGACCTAAATACTTGTCGGCATTCCACCAATAACTGGGGCAACTGGTCGAACAACAGGCGCACAATACACAATCGTACAAGCCATCCAGCTTGTCTCGGTCTTTTTTGCTCTGCAAGCGTTCCTTTTCCGGCGGTGTCGATTTGGCCGTTAACCAGGGTTTAATTTCTTCGTATTGGTTATAAAAATGGGTCATATCCGGCACTAGATCCTTGACGACATCCAAGTGCGGCAAAGGATAGATTTTGATCGTACCGGGATAATCGTTAATCGCTTTGGTGCAAGCCAGTGTGTTTTTTCCGTTGACATTCATCGCGCAGGAACCGCATACCCCTTCTCGGCAGGAACGCCTAAACGTTAAGGTGCTGTCGATTTCATTTTTGATCTTAATGATGGCATCCAACACCTTCTTACCGCAATTATCCGCATCCAGTTCATAAATATCGATGCGTGGGTTTTCTCCCGTCTCCGGATCCCAGCGGTATATTTCAAAGCGTCTGATGGTACTAGCGCCATTAGAAGCGTTGAATGTTTTACCTTGTTTTAAAACCGAGTTCTTAGGCAATATGAATTCAGCCATCAATAAACCCTCTCTTTGGGCATGACTACTTCGACATCTTTTGTCAGCGTATATAAATGGACAGGTCGGTAATCGAATATGACATTACCGTCTTTCAACCATGTCAGCGTGTGTTTCATCCAATTGACATCGTCGCGTTTGGGAAAGTCCTCCCGCGCATGGCCGCCCCTGCTTTCTTGGCGATTGCCGGCAGCAGAAATAGACACCATCGCTTGGCTTAACAAATTATCCAGTTCCAAGGTTTCCACAAGGTCGGTATTCCATATCAACGACCTGTCCGTCACTTTGACATCATTCATTGATTGCAGGATACCCTTCATGGTCGTTATCCCTTCGTCCATGGTATGTTGGGTTCGAAATACGGCGGCTTTGCTTTGCATCGTTTTTTGCATATTCAAGCGAATTTCCGCCGTGGTGCTGCCGCCGTCAGCATGCCGGAACTTGTCGAAACGGTTAATCGCCGTATCGCAGGCGGTTTTGGGCAAAGGTTTATGTTTTGCCCCCGGCTTGATAAGTTCTGCGCAACGGATGGCGGCGGAACGGCCAAACACAATCAGGTCGAGCAATGAATTGGAACCCAAGCGGTTTGCCCCATGCACCGAGACACAGGCTGCTTCGCCAACGGACATTAAACCTGGGACAACTTTATCTGGATTACCGTCCGCAAGCGTTACGACTTCCGCCTTGTAATTAGTCGGGATACCGCCCATATTATAATGCACCGTCGGCAACACAGGGATTGGTTCCTTGGTGACATCGACTCCGGCAAATATTTTTGACGTTTCGGCTATGCCCGGCAAGCGCTCATGGATAACGGCGGAATCAAGGTGTTCTATGTGCAAGTGGACATAGTCCTTATGCTCGCCCAATCCTCGGCCTTCGTTGATTTCAATTTGAATGGCGCGGCTGACGACGTCCCGCGAAGCCAAATCTTTCGCGTGAGGCGCATAACGGGCCATAAACTTTTCGCCTTCGGAATTGGTTAAGTAACCGCCCTCACCCCTTGCCCCTTCGGTGATCAAGCAGCCCGACCCATAAATCCCTGTAGGATGGAACTGGATGAACTCCATATCCTGTAAAGGCAAGCCCGCGCGCAATACCATCCCGTTGCCGTCGCCTGTAACCGTATGCGCAGATGTGCAGGAAAAATAAGTACGACCGTATCCTCCGGTTGCGAGGACAGTCATATGCGCTTTGAATAAATGCAGCGAGCCGTCATCCAGGCACCATGCCAGGACGCCGCGGCATTCACCGTCCTCCATAATCAAATCCAAGACGATATATTCAATAAAGAATAATGCGTTGTGCTTTAAGGATTGTTGGTACAACGTATGCAGAATGGCGTGGCCGGTTTTATCTGCGGCAGCGCAGGTGCGTTGAGCTTGCCCTTCGCCGTAATGGGTGGTCATGCCCCCAAAAGCGCGTTGGTATATTTTGCCGTCTTCCGTCCTCGAAAACGGCACACCGTAATGTTCGAGTTCGATAACCGCGGGGATGGCTTCCTTACACATATATTCGATGGCATCCTGGTCGCCTAGCCAATCCGACCCTTTTACAGTATCGTACATATGGAAACGCCAATCGTCTTCTCCCATGTTGCCGAGGGCGGCGCTGATCCCGCCTTGCGCCGCAACCGTATGGCTGCGGGTAGGAAAAACCTTGGTAATACAGGCTGTGCGCAAACCTTTTTCCGCCATTCCCAACGTCGCACGCAGCCCTGCCCCACCCGCACCGACCACGACGACATCGTATTCGTGTTCGGTAATGTTATATGCTTCCGTCATGAATTTTTCCTGCTAACCCTAAATAGTCGAAGTCCGTTATATGGCACGGAACATAAAAAATAATGTCGCCGCCATCAGAGATAAGAAGCCCAGGTTTATGGCCTTGATTATTGTGCTTTGGAGCCCCTGGTTGCCAATGTAATCTTCAACAACTACCTGTAACCCAAGCGCAGCATGGTAAAAAACCGCAAGCAGCCAAACACCCAAAGACACCCCATTTATTGGATTTTGCAACCAAGTTATCGATTGCTGGTAAGGCTCGTTTATGCAAAGATCAAGAAAAACGATTAACTTAAAGGATAAAGGGACAAGGATCACAGCCGTAATCCGTTGCATAAGCCAATGTAAGGTAGCTGTTTTTTTAGGATTATTTATTGAAGTTGTTGGGTTGCTGATCATGGGGCTATATGAAAATCAAAGTGGCAAGGGTGAGCAATAACGCCGATGTTAATTCTATGATGGCGTACTTTGCCAAAATACTGGGGTCGAAACCTACGCCAATGTCCCATAATAGATGGCGAACGCCATGGCACAAATGGAAAAACAAGGCATAAATAAATCCCCAGTACATTATTTTTATCGGCCAGAAATTAGCCGTGCTTTGCATAAGCGCATAGGAATCTTCGCCTTGTGAAAGCGCATAAAAAATAGCGGCCACAAACAATAAGCCTAAGGACAGCAGCACCCCGGTGATCCGGTGTGTTATCGAAATAATGCCGGTAAGCGGCAACTTATAAACTTGTAAGTGGGGGGAAGTGGGCCTGGGATATTTACTAGTCATATTTGCCAAACAGCTTAAAAATTCAGATTTTAGCTTGAAGTATACCAATTAAACTGGCTTTTGGACACCAGATCATCGATAAAAGATCAGGCTTTCGTCAAATAAGATTCTGCAAAACTGGCTGCTGTCAGGGGTTGGTCAAAGTAGTAGCCTTGGAAGATGGAACAACCTTTCTGTTTTAAAAATTCCAGTTGTTCGGCGGTCTCCACACCTTCCGCAATCACTTTTATGCCCAAATGTTTCGCCATGCTTATGATGGTTTCCACGATTACCGCATCGCTGCTATCGTTAAGGATGTCCCTGACAAATCCCCTGTCGATTTTTAACACATCAAGCGGCAATTGCTTTAGGTAAACCAGTGAAGAATAGCCGGTGCCGAAATCATCAACCGCAATCGATACACCCAAAGATTTCAGCGCGTTCATTTTATCGATGGTATCCTGGGTATCGACTATCATCACGCTTTCCGTCAACTCGATAGCTATGCGGGAAGGGGCAATTCCTGTGCTTTCAAGCGCGTATTTGACTTGGTCGACAAAATCTTGCTGCCTGAATTGCCTGGAACTGACATTGACCGCGACATAAGGCAGCCCACTTAGCCCCGCATCGTCCCATATCTTGATTTGGCTGCAAACTTCCATCAACACCCATTTCCCTATAGTCAGGATAAGGTTGCTCTCTTCGGCAACGGGAATAAAATCCGCTGGCGAAAGCCGGCCTTTAATGTTGTCTTCCCACCTTATTAAGGCTTCGGCGCCGACCATGTTGAAGTCATTATCCATTTCAGGATGGTAGCAAAGGATAAACCGCCCCTTATCGATGGCGCCCCTGAGGTCTTGTTCCAGGCTTAAGCGCAAATCCGCAGCTTCTTGCATGCTGGGCTGGAAAAAATTAATGGCATTGCGGCCACTGGATTTCGACCGGTACATGGCGGTATCGGCCTGCTGTAATACGCCATCAGGGCTATCTTGCCCCTCCGGAAAAAGCGCCACACCGATGCTTGTACCGATTTGATGGTGATATTGTCCCAGTGCAAAAGGGGCATTGAGTTGTTCGCGTATCTTTTCAGCCACAACAATGGCGTGGTCGGCGGCGGCTTCCAGGGATTCCGAATTGGCATGCAACAGCACCACAAATTCATCGCCCCCTAACCTGGCAGGGGTATCTTCTTCCCTAAGCACCGACGCCAAGCGCTGGGCGACTTGAATCAAGAGCTCATCGCCCACTAAATGGCCCTGCGAGTCGTTCAGTATCTTAAAATGATCCAAATCGAGATATAACACCGCACCGTATTGCTTGTGCCGCTTGGCAATGGCGATTTCCTGGTCGAACCGATCCAGCAACAACCGTCGATTAGGCAAATTGGTCAAAGGATCGTAAAAGGCCATGCTATGGATCTTATTTTCAGCATCCTTTTTTTCGGTTATGTCCGAAAACACAGAGACATAATGGCTTACTTCGCCGAGGCTATTCCTGACCGCCGTCACAGTTTGCCATTCAGGGTAAACCTCGCCATTCTTCCGCCTATTCCAGATTTCACCTTCAAACTTATCCTTAGTGGTAAGCTGTTCCCAGTAGTCCCTGAAGAAGTCATGGTCATGGCGTCCGGATTTTAAAATCCTAGGGTTTGCCCCAATTACTTGTGCCGCTGAAAAACCCGTAATCTGGGTAAAGGCCTTATTTACCCGCAAAATGTTGGCGTCCTTGTCCGTAATCATGATCCCCTGCTGGCTTTCAAATGTATTGGCCGCCAGCCTTAATTGTTCTTCTGAATGTTTTTGCCGGGTGATGTCGATCATAAAACCGTACAGCTCTGTAATCACGCCGCCCTCCACTACCAACGTGGCGATATCCCGCAACCACACGATATGGCCGTCGGCCGCAATCATGCGATACTCTAAGTCATAACTTTGGTTTTTCGTGCTGATTCGGCCTTCCGCACAGGATTTCAGGACGGTTTCCTTGTCGTCTTCGTGGAGGTGTTTTTGCCAAAAATCCGTTTCCTCCAACCATTGTCTGATGGGATATCCCAAAATACTGACCGCCTCGGCGCTGACAAATACGAATTGAAATGTCACGGGGTCGGCACGCCAAACGATAGCCGACTGGGTTTGCACCAGCTTCCTGAATTGCCGCTCCCTCGCCGCCAACTTGACGTTGCTGCGCCTAAGTTCTTGGGTACGCTTATCGACTTGAGCCGCCACCAGTTCGGTATTCCCTGTTAATACTAGTAACCCGATACTCATGAACCCGGTCAGGAACATCCCGCCCACCAACAATTGCCAGGAAGCCCAGGAATGGTATTCGACGAAGAAATTTTTATTGGGTGTAACTTGTAAAAACCAGTGCTGGTTTCCAAAATTAAGCGTTTCCAGTTTAGTTAAGCCTAGCCCATCGCCCGTTTCTTCAGCATTTAAGCCAAAAATTGACGATAACTTAGGGTGACTAACATCATCAGTCAGTTTTAAGGAAATATGCCTATAATTGCCTCGCAACATTACATTGTTCAGGAATAAGTTAATATCAAAAACCCCGGCAACTACCCCCTTAAGGCAATTGCAGCTATTGGCACCGGTTTCATAGATAGGTACGGCAACCAGATATTGTTTACCTCCCATTACGGTCACGACATCCTGATCCATAGAAAGCTTATTGACCGACTCAGAAACAGGATTGAATTCTGAATGATGAATTTGGCTTGCTTCAGTAAATTGGCTTTGAAAATGATAGCCTTGATTAACTTTTACGGCCGACAACCATTCTAGCCGGGCTATATCCGGATGTTCCCTTAAATCCGTCCGCGCATTAATGCGGAATATAGCCCCATCTAATACCTTAAAGGAAAGTAGGTTTTTGAATCGGTTCAAGATAGACAAATGAACCTTAAAATCATCTTGCAACCCATTCTTGACTGATTCCGCTTGATTGCGGATTAGGCCATGCAATCGCGCGTTTTCCTTGCCTTGCACGTATAAATAACCCATCGCTACAACCAGGAAAATTAGGATTAAAGGCAAACCAAGCGAAAAAATCCGTTGGCGCCAAATACGATGCGACTTATTGAAAGCGATGAAAAACAAAGGGGTGAAAACGGCAATCCCTGAACAATCGCCCAAACACCCTGTCAAAAAGGCCAAAATGAAGCCATATCCGTGCAGGATACCGAAAACATCAAGTGCGGAGATCCTCATGACGTTTGGCAAAATAGAAGCCACCGCCCCTGAAAAGAAAAAAAACAGCAAAATCGACCTTATTGAAACCAACAGGTTAGGAAAACCCGCAAACCTCCTAACGAGGAAACTGCCTAGCCACGTCCGCAAAACAGCACTGAGTGGTTCGAGGAAAAAAACAAGCTGTTTGAACGGAGTATCGGACAACTGGAACATTTCATGATGCAACAACAATTCCGCCAGATAGATTCCCGGCAGCACTGTCGTCCCCCATAACAAGACTGCGCCCAGCCCGATCCCTGCGGGCGGCCAAACTGCGGCAAGATAGCCATGGTTCCAGGCAAGCGGAAACGTCAACCAGCCTGCCACATAATACAACAGGGCGGTTACAGCAACCTGTTGCCATTTATTAGGCAAAGCGGCTTGTTGTTGGGACATGGTGATGGTTTGGTTACTATTCATCCGTTATAAGGGGCTTAAGTTTTCCCAAGCCTTATCATTATTTTTTTGTTGTCCGTTAGGCTCAAATGCGATAGAAGTTTAGATAATATTTCGCATTGCCGTGACCTTTATGGGTCACAGCGGAACCTACTTTTGAAATTCCCATTGTTTCCAGATTATATATGAATTACCGATTCCTAAGTGAGGGGCTGGCAGGTTAAAATTCTGCAATATTCAGCCTAACCACAAAAAACGCCCTACCCCCAAAAGAACCCTACAAATTATCCATTTTATTTCAATTAAATAGATGAAATACCTATTAGCGATAGACCAAGGGACGAGTAGCTCGCGTTGCATCCTTTATGACAAGACCGCCAAACCCATAGTAGTCGCCCAACAGGAATTCACACAATTGTATCCACAAACTGGCTGGGTGGAACACGATGCTGAAGAAATCTGGCAAACGCAATCCAGTGCCGTTAAACGCATCCTGCAACAGAAAGGGCTAAAACCTTCCGATATTGCCGGGATCGGCATCACCAACCAACGGGAAACGACCGTTATTTGGGATCGGCATACTGGCAAGCCAATCCATAACGCCATCGTGTGGCAAGACAGGAGGACTGCGGATGAATGCAACCGCCTTAAAAATGCCGGATACGGGCCTTTGGTCCAAGCAAAAACCGGGCTGGTGCTCGACCCTTATTTTTCCGCCACCAAGATCGCCTGGTTACTAGATAATGTGAAAGGCGCCAGGGCCAAAGCCAACCGCGGCGAACTGGCCTTCGGAACGATTGATTGCTGGTTGGTATGGAACCTGAGCCAAGGCGAATTACATATCACCGACGCCACTAATGCTTCTCGCACCCTAATTTACAACATTGGGCAACTTTGCTGGGACAAGGAATTGCTGGAATTATTCGATATCCCTGAATCTTTGTTGCCAACCGTCAAATCGACCAGCGAAGTCTATGGATTAACCAGCCATCCTGAAGTTGGCGCAGGCATCCCCATTGCGGCCATCGTCGGCGACCAGCAAGCGGCACTGTTCGGCCAACTTTGCGACCAACCCGGGATGGCAAAATGCACTTACGGCACGGGCTCTTTCTTAATGATGAACACCGGACAAAAGAAAGTCGACTCAAAACACCGTTTGCTTAGTACGGTGGCGTGGCAAATCGGCGACGAAACCACTTACGCCCTCGAAGGGAGCGTGTTTATGGGCGGCGCTATCATGCAATGGTTAAGGGACGGCTTAAAGTTATTCGAACAAGCCGCGGACTCTGAATCGCTAGCCAGTAGCGTAAGCGATAACGGCGGCATTTACTTTGTCCCCGCGTTGACCGGGCTTGGCGCGCCGCATTGGGATCCCCATGCCCGCGGCGCTATCTTTGGCATCACCCGCGGCACAACCCAAGCCCATCTGATAAGGGGTGCATTGGAAAGTATAGCCTTTCAGGTCGATGAACTCTTGGAAACCATGACCTTGGACTGCGGCGTACCGCTTACGGAATTACGGATAGACGGGGGCGCCGCCAACAATAACCTGATGGTGCAATTTCAGGCCGACATATCCAACATCAACATAACACGGCCCGACAACCTGGAAACCACCGCCCTGGGCGCTGCTTATCTTGCGGGAATCGCCGTCGGATTTTGGGAATTAAACGAACTGAAACAATCCAGGCGCAATAACCAATACTTTAAACCCAAGATGCCGTTAGATGAGGCGGCTTCACTTAAACATTATTGGCAAAAGGCTGTATCCAAGGCAAAAAATTGGGTTGAATAAATGTCCACAGGATTTCGACTTAGAATAGCCTTTTCAGGTTAAGCACTTATTAGTGTAGCCATACCGCAATGCTGGCCTGGCATCATTTTTCTTTCCACAATTTCTGCATCTCCAGGAACATAAAGGAAGCGGTCCAGGCGATCAATACCAAACCGGTAAGCGCTTCAAGGCTTGCCAAAAACCGGATGTCGCCTGTCGGCGCAATATCCCCGAACCCTAACGAGGTGTAAGTGGTAAAGGAAAAGTAGCTGCAATCCATAAGGCTTTTGTCGAATTTGCCTTCTAAAGTGCCAAAGTAACCTAAGCGGATCTTGAAATAATAAGCAAAGGCAAATAACCAAATTTCCGCAATATGGGCAAACAATGCCCCAAAAATGCCAAATATCACACGGAACCTATGCCTCACATTAAGGCGCGGTATCAACACAGATAATGAATTTAGCGCCTCAAAATGAATTAGGACAGCAACGGCGACAAGGATGCTGTTAATTAAAAAAGCGTATATCATTCAATAATAAATCTGGTAAGTGTTTGACTTAGTTGGGCGCTGGGTAAAACGCCATTTCAACAACATAATTTTATCCTAATAGGATTTGACATCGTAAAAATTAACCTGCATAAAGTAATTACAAAATAATAAAAATAGTAGGCTTAAAACCACAATAAGCATAAGGCCTATAAATAACACACGGGGGCAACAAAACTGCATGGCTACCTATTACTTGGGGTTATCGGTTACCTATCACGATTCCGCATTGGCTATTGTTAGCGATGACGGTGAAGTGTTGTTTGCCGAAGCTACGGAACGGCCCCTGCAAAATAAACGTGCGCTCAATTGCGAACCCGATCAATTGCTCCACCTCCCAGGATTGCTGGGACAATATTGCCCTAACCCCAACAACATCGTTATCGCCACTAACTGGCGTAAAAAAAGGCCACTCTACGAGAATATTGTCAACCGTTTGGGGATTCTGTCTGCTCCCGGTTTAATAAAAACGGGCATCAAAAAATTACACTCGCCATTGCCCAATTACCAAATCCATCACATGATGGCTTGCCAGCATAGCAGCATAGGTCGTGCCGGACTTAATCTGGTAAGGATTATCCGGGAATACTACCCTAAATGCTCCGTAACATTTAAAGATTACGACCATCATTTAACCCACGCCTCGATTGCCAGTTATGGCAGCCCTTTTGAGGAGGCGGCTTGCGCGGTCATCGATTCTTACGGCGAAAATGGCTCCATGGCTTTTTACCGTTACCATAAGCAGAAGCTGGAGCCATTACATGAAGCCAAAGGCTTAAGCAAAGCCAGCTTAGGCCTGTATTACATGAAAATTACCGAACTGTGCGGCTTCGATTGGCTGAAGGGCGAAGAATGGAAAGTGATGGGCTTGGCTGCATACGGCAAACTCGACCCCAAACTTTATGGGCTGTTAAGCTCTGTCATTGATGTCAACGGCTTCGATTGTACCCATCCCAAAGATAATTTCTTTAAAAAATTCGCCAAGTTGGACCAATTTAAACGTCCTCCGGGAAGCCCGCCGCAGGAAATGGCGGATGTTGCCTATACCGGACAAGTTTTCTTTGCCGATATGGTTAGCAAACTGTTAAGCCATCTGTATAAGGTAACAAAGTGCGAAAACTTAACCCTGGCGGGCGGTTGCGCTTTGAACTCGTCATTTAACGGGCAAATCACCCAGCGTACCCCGTTTACACAAGTGCATATCCCGTCAGCGCCCGCAGACGACGGTTGCGCCCTAGGTGCGGCATGGCTGGCGTACCACGAGAATAATCCGCAAGGGTTAAAACAGCCGAATCTGCAAACGCCATACAATGGCTCGTTGGTCGATATTGGCCCGTTGGAGCGTTTGGTGCGCTTCAACAGATCGCTTACTATTCAGCACCTGCCGCACTCGATTTGCGAAGATACCGCCCGCTTGCTTTCTATAGGCAAACTGGTCGGTTGGGTGCAAGGTCGGGCCGAATTCGGCCCCCGGGCGTTGGGAAACCGTTCCATACTGGCCGACCCAAGATATGCATCCACCCAAGACCTTATTAATGAAAAGATAAAATTCCGGGAAATGTTCCGTCCGTTTGCGCCTTCTATTTTGCACGAGTATGCGGATGAATATTTTGAGGACTATCAAGAATCACCGTACATGGACAAAACCTTACAAATCCGAAAATCCATGCAAAATAAAATAGCGGCAGTTTGCCATGTCGATGGAACTGGACGGTTGCAAACGGTCAAAAAAAAATGGAATCCGCGTTTTTATGAGTTAATCCATCGGTTTTACCAACTTACTGAAGTCCCCGTACTGCTTAACACCAGCTTCAATATCATGGGAAAGCCGCTGATCCATAGCCTTGAAGACGCATTGGCAGTGTTTATGACGACTGGCTTGGATGTGCTGGTAGTCAACGATTACCTAATAACCAAACCACGCAATGAATGAATCCAATCTTTCCTTAGCGCCGAACTTACAGCCGTTATTCCCAAAATCGGCTGATACATCAGCCCCTAATGCCATATCGGATAGCCGCGGCCTGTTCTACAAACTGGTACATATCAGCGGGTATTACAATGCCTTACCCGAATGCTACCTTTTTTTAAAGCGGCATTTTCAATCTGTTAACAAGGAACTTGCTGACCGTTTCAGCGCAAAATACAACCCTGCGGCACTCAACACCCTGCTTAAACACGCATCGTCAGCACACCCCGATCCACAAGAAGAATCTTCGATGAACGGGTGCCTGCTGCAATACGCGCCCATTTACTTTACGGAATTAAGCTGGTTAGCTGGCGTCGTCCAGACAGCGACCAACCAAACGCCATTAGCCATTGAATTGATGGGGACGTATTTAAGGCTAACCGATGGTGAAAACAGCATCCCATTTAGCAGGGAGATTTACCGGGCATATTTATTGGCTTCCGGTATTGAATTGCCACCGTTACATACGGCTGAATTCGCAAAGCAACCTGAAATTGGCGAGGAGATCTTCGATTTTGCAGCTATCCAACTGGCTTTGGCGCAATTCCCCCGTGTGTTTTTCCCTGAAATCCTAGGTTTTACCTTGTCTTACTGCCAATCCGCTTGCTTATTGGAACAGTTTTTTCCTGAACGCAGCGAAACCAAACTCCCCGGTTTTATCGCTTCCAAAAACAACAAACGCAAACTGGAAGTTACGAATATCTTAACGATTATTAAAACCTATCTAAGCGAATTTGACCCAAACGCTGATGGCTTATGGCAGCGGGTGCAAACCGGCTTCTGGTTACATCAACAACAACTTGAAATTTGCGGCCACCGCCTGACGACACAATTACACACCAGCCTGTCGCCACGGCAAGCCATGGAAAAATTATTTTCAAGGTTGATCCCTAACGCCATAGGCCACCACGGAAAAATCCGCTTGGGCGGCAAAACCATTGACGAATGGTTTAAGGAAACGCCATTCAAAAGCGCGAATTTTCTCGCATCCTTAATGCATACCCCATACGTTGACAGGACAAAGCCAGAAAACAGCAAATTACTCCAATTCTTTGAATTCGGCGGCCCCATGTTTGGCGTACTGGATGAGAATGGAAAAGCCATTATCAAGAACTGGCTGCTAACCGAGCTTAATCCTGGGCTGGGAATAGGGAAAAAACATATTTCCGCAAACTATAAAGTTGGTTTAAAGACCCTCTCCAGCGATCCAATCCCTAAACATGACCCGGTAACCATCCAGCTCGACAACCGTCAGGTCGAACAAAACGATTACGCCAAGCTAAGCAACAGGGAAATTTATTATTACCTAGTCAACAATGACCTTTACCCGGAAGTTTTGCTTACCGCCCAACAAAGGGTGAACCGGGTCTTAACTTGGGCAAAGTATTTCCGCCACTTACCATTCCGCCACTATACCCACCAAGCCTTTGAAGCATATATCAAAGCCACCTACCAACGTGAAGTCGATGCTTACAAGCCTCTCCACAACAAACCCAAGCTTTCCCAAAATGCTTACGTATGGGGCATCGAACAATTTGCGCCGACGATTCTGACCGACGGCTGCTGGTTACAAGGCATCCATCAACTGGATTACTTTTCCAACCATTACATCGGCTCCTTGTTGCAGAAAATTTATCGGGATGAAACGGGCAATGGCATCTTGGAACAGAACCATCCCCATATTTATCAGGAATTGCTGGACAGCCTAGCCATCAAACTACCGCCGATTCATAGCAACGGATTTATAAACCATCCCACGTTCCTGGACAGCGCTTTTGATATCCCGGTGTATTTGATGGCCATTTCCAAACTCCCCAGCGCGTTTTTACCAGAACTACTAGGGTTGAACATGGCTATCGAAATCAGCGGCCTGGGAAGGGTTTATTTACGTCTATCGGAAGAATTGAAATTTTGGGGGATTAATTCCGCCATCGTCGATATCCATACCTCCATAGACAACCTGTCGACCGGGCATTCGGCATTGGCAATTAAAGCCATAGAAGCGTATCTTGACGAAGTTTCCGCCAACTACGGCGAGCAACAAATGCAAGCGCATTGGCTGCGCATATTTACCGGCTATTGCTCGTTACAGACCGCCAGCATGCGCTTTAAATTTTCGCTCACCGGGCAATATTTTTTAAACCGCCCAAGTGCTAATAACAACAACCAGAAGGCACTATGATTATGTTTGTACCCCATTCCGTTGCCATTGCAGCGCCATTGTAATGCCAACCTATTTAAAACATTTACTTTGCTTTGTCCTCCCAACCAGTACCTTCTTGTTCCTGGTTTCCGGACACCACGGCATAGCCGGCGCCATCGCTTGGTCTATCCCGTTTTGGCTGGTGTTACTGGCCGACTGGCTTAGCCCTGACTATAAGCCTGTACCTGCGCCGAACTATCCGCAAACATTCTATGACAGTATTTTATATGCGCTGACTTTTTTACAATTGGCAAACATATTCTTGATGCTCCATTATGTAAGCCAACTGCGTTGGGACTCCAATGAAAACCTGTTGGTTAGCGTGGTTAACTTGGTTGTTATCCGGTTTTTGGTGGGCACCAGTTCCGGCACTTCCGGCATCGTAGTCGCCCATGAACTCATCCACCGGCAAGAAAAAAGCTGGCAATTCCTGGGACGATTGCTCTTATGCACCGTATGTTACGACCATTTCGTTATCGCGCATAAACGGGGACACCATCCCAGCATAGGCCTGCCTGAAGATATAGCGACGGCGGAATTAGGCGAAAGCTTTAAGGATTACTGGCGGCGGGTATATGTGGGCTATCTTAGTTATGCTTGGCGCTCCGAACAGGATCGGTTAGCGCACACCCCCTACAGGCTAAAGTTTCTCCATAATCAAGTACTCCAGGGACTAGCGGCTGAATTCGCCTTAATCATGATAATCCTCATTTACTTCGGCTGGCTGGCTGCGTTCATGTTTATTTATCAGGCAATTGCCGCCGTCCGTATCTTGGAAGCCGTCAATTACTTCCAACATTGGGGTTTAGAAAACGGAAAATTCGGCAAGACCTTCGGATGGGTCAGCCGTTCATCCCTTAGCCTGTACGCTTTGATCGGCTTATCCCACCATATCGGCCACCATGAAGACGAGACCAAGCATTTCCATGAAATCGCCTATTCAGAGCAAGGCCCGATCTTGCCTTACGGCTATTTTGTCATGAACCTTTGGATGAAACTTAACAACGCTTCTTACCAAAAAATGGCGAAACGGGAGCTAGAAAATTTCCAGCGCTTACAGTTAACAAAATTCAAAACTTAATTTTGCTACTATTTTTATCCCTGTTTGATTAGGTCGTGAACGCCAAGTTACGTTAAAATAAGCGGTATTGTTAGTATATGTAGGACACTTAATATGTTCAAAAAACTATTTCTTGTTTTGGTAATGCTCCTATTGTTTTCCGCTTGCGCCACTAGCCCGACCGGAAGAAGCCAGTTGATCTTTATGCCCGATGCACAGGTTGACCAAATGGGCTTGCAGGCATTCGATACCTTAAAAAGGGATAAAAAAATCAGCTATAACGGCCAATATAATCAAACTACGACCTGTATTGCTAATGCCATTACCCAGGTAGTCGGCGGCAATTGGGAGGTTGTTGTTTTTGAAGACAGTTCGCCGAATGCCTTTGCGCTTCCCGGCAATAAAATCGGCGTCTATACCGGAATGTTGCAATTGGTTGACAACCAGGAACAACTCGCCGCCGTCATCGGCCACGAGATCGGCCATGTCTTGGCAAAACACAGTAATGAGAGGGCATCCCAAGAATTGGCAATGAACCAAGGCTTGAATATATTGCAAGCCTTAACGATGCCCACCTCGCCGTTAGGCCAACTCGGTTTCGGATTGCTGGGGGTCGGTGCGGAATACGGTGTACTCAAGCCTTACGGACGTACCCAAGAAAGCGAAGCCGACATCATCGGCGTGGACCTTATGGCGAAGGCGGGGTTTGACCCACGTTTCAGTGTCTCCCTGTGGCAGAAAATGGAACAAGCCACCCAAGGCAAACAAACCGTGGAATTTTTGTCCACCCACCCTTCCCATGCCACCCGTATCCAAGACCTGGAAAAGCACATGCCCCAAGCGATGGGGTTGTACCAGCAAGCCCAAGCGATGGGAAAACAGCCGCACTGCATCTAAATGAATCCGGGGTTATCGAGGTGCCATCCTTATCCATTTGAAAAATTGGCGCAACTTAAACAGGGCATCATTCCACCGAATGGCAAACCGCACATCAGCATGTCCATCGGCGAGCCTGCCCATGCTACGCCGAAATTTATTGAAGAAGCCTTGCTCGACAACATCGCCGGGCTTGGCGTTTACCCAACAACTAAAGGAATACCTGGATTAAGACAAACCATTGCCGGGTGGATTAATACCCGCTTCAAAATTCTGGCTGAATCGATAGACCCTGAAACTCAAATATTGCCGGTAAGCGGAACACGAGAAGCCTTGTTTTCAATTGCTCAATGCATAATTGATACGACAAAAACTAGGGATAACGGCAAACCTGTCGTCATCATGCCCAATCCTTTCTATCAAATATACGAAGGGGCAGCATTACTGGCGGGTGCAGAGCCTTATTTCCTAAATACCGTGGAAGCTACCGGTTATTTGCCTGATTTTGATTCCGTACCAGAATCGATTTGGCAACGCTGCCAGTTAATCTATATTTGTTCTCCCGGCAATCCCAGCGGTGCAGTCATACCGCAATCAGGGCAGGAAAAGCTTATCAAGCTGGCGGAGAAATATGATTTCGTGATTGCTGCCGATGAGTGTTACAGCGAGCTTTATGACGACGAAGAAAGCCCGCCCCCAAGCTTACTGCAAAACGCTTACGGAATGGGCAACAACACTTTCAAACGCTGCTTGGTTTTTCATAGTTTATCCAAACGCTCTAATGCCCCTGGGCTGCGTTCCGGTTTTGTTGCCGGCGATGCCGGGATTTTAAAATCCTATTTCACTTACCGTACTTACCAAGGCTGCGCGATGCCGTTACCAACCCAACAAGCCAGTATCCTGGCTTGGCAGGACGAAAAGCATGTCATCGAAAACCGGTGCCTATACCGGGCAAAATTTGCTGCGTTTATCGACATTCTCAGTCCTGTTTGCGATATCCGAAAACCTGAAGCCAGTTTTTATATCTGGTTAAAGACAACAATTCCAGACGAACAATTCGCCCAAAAACTTTTTGCCCAGGAAAATATAACCGTCCTACCTGGCAGTTATTTGTCGCGGGAGTTTGACGGAATCAACCCCGGCCAAAACCATGTAAGGATCGCCTTGGTTGCGCCGGTTTCAGAATGTATAGAAGCCGCGAACCGTATCAAAAATTTCATTAACACCTTAAACACAAAATCATCAATATGACCCAACTTGAAAACATCATCAACAATGCCTTTGAACAACGCGCCGATATAACACCGGCCAACGCCAGCCCAGAAGTCCGCAATGCGGTTACCGAAGCCTTAAGCTTGCTTGACACAGGCAAAGCCCGTGTCGCCGAAAAGGTCGACGGCGACTGGGTAACCAACCAATGGCTTAAGAAAGCCGTGTTATTGTCATTCCGTATCAACGAAAACCGGCTGATGGACGGCGGCAACACCCGGTATTACGACAAGGTCGAATGCAAATATTCAACTTACTCAGAAGAAGATTTCGCCAAAGCGGGCGTGCGCGTTGTGCCTAATGCCGTTGCCCGCCGGGGTTCTTATATCGCCCCAGGCGCCATCTTGATGCCTTCCTACGTCAACATCGGCGCTTATGTCGACAGCGGCACGATGGTAGACACCTGGGTTACTGTCGGGTCGTGTGCGCAAATCGGGAAAAACGTCCATCTCTCCGGCGGTGTCGGCATCGGCGGGGTTTTGGAGCCTTTACAAGCAGGCCCGACCATCATTGGGGACAATTGCTTCATCGGCGCCCGTTCAGAAATTGTCGAAGGCGTTATCGTTGAGGATGGCTGTGTCATTTCCATGGGCGTTTACATCGGGCAAAGCACCAAAATCTTTAACCGGTTGACTGGGGAAATCACTTACGGACGTATTCCTGCTGGCTCTGTGGTCGTTTCCGGAAACCTGCCTTCATCGGACGGCAAATACAGCCTTTACTGCGCTGTGATTATTAAACAAGTCGACGAACGGACTCGCAGCAAAACAGGTATAAATGAATTGTTGCGCGATTAACAAATAACCTAACCAGCGAGCACTATCAAATGAACCAAGACCTAAGCAACAACGCCATCATCTACGCAACGCTCGCCCTTAACAGCGAAATTGCCTTGCAACAAGAATACCTAC
Organism: uncultured Methylomagnum sp.; assembly: GCA_964435245.1. Classification (GTDB taxonomy): domain Bacteria; phylum Pseudomonadota; class Gammaproteobacteria; order Methylococcales; family Methylomonadaceae; genus Methyloglobulus. The sequence goes on along the minus strand of CAYSYU010000028.1, from coordinate 21,526 downwards.
AATCGGATGACGTGCCTGAAGACGAACGCGACAATGAGACAGACATCCTCGAAGACTTGCAGCAAGCCTTTATGGAATTCGTCGACCTTTATAAAAACCGTTGCAAGTCCGACAAAGAATTGCCGGATATCGATGAATTATTAAACAGCCAATTATAAGGGCAAGATATGGTCGTGATTTACGGGATTAAAAACTGTGACACCGTAAAAAAAGCTAGGGTTTGGTTGGATGGTCACGGTATCGACTATCAATTCCACGATTATCGGACGGATGGGTTAACGCCGGAACATCTGCAACAATTCGCCGCTGAATTGGGCTGGGATGCAATGCTTAATCGCAGCAGCACCAGTTGGCGGCAGTTGACTATCGAGCAGCAGTCCGACCTCACCGAAGCTAAAGCCTTGCAACTTATGCTGGAAACCCCTACCCTGATTAAACGGCCAATACTAAGCACCGGCAGTAAACTTTTGCTAGGCTTTAAGCCGGATATTTACCAAGCCCATTTAACATGAGTGACACGCTGGAGTTGCTTAAAGACCTAATTCGCCGCCCCTCGGTCACCCCCAAAGACGAAGGTTGCCAAGACCTTTTAGCGGCGCGGTTAAGGCCGTTAGGTTTTGCCGAAGAACGTTTAGACTTTGCCGACACCCAAAACCTTTGGTTAAGGAGAGGTAAGTCCTTACCTTTGTTTGTATTTTTGGGTCATACCGATGTCGTCCCCCCCGGCTCTTTGGACGCTTGGCTGTCGCCGCCATTTGAACCAACACTGCACGACGGTAAACTGTACGGCAGGGGAGCTGCCGACATGAAAGGCGGTATAGCCGCCTTCGTAACCGCCGCCGAACGTTTCATTGCTAATTACCCTGAGCATAATGGCTCAATCGCCGTCATGATGACCAGTGATGAAGAAGGCATTGCCACTAATGGCGTTGTAAAAGCCGTAGAAGTTTTGGAAGCCCGCAACGAAAAAATCGACTGGTGTTTGGTTGGCGAACCATCCAGCGATAAGCGTATCGGCGATGTAATTCGGATCGGCCGACGCGGATCGCTTTGTGCAAAATTGACTATCCAAGGCATACAAGGGCATGTCGCTTATCCCGAACTCGCAGAAAACCCGATCCACACCTTTGCGCCCGCATTAAAGGAATTGACCGAAGAAGTCTGGGACCAGGGCAATCACAATTTTCCGCCGACCAGTTTACAGGTTTCAAATATCCACTCGGGAACCGGCGCAGAAAACATCATCCCAGCCAATGTTGAAGTCCAGTTTAACCTTCGCTTTAGTACGGAGCTCAATGAAAGCATCATCAAGCATCGTACCCAAGCTATCCTGGATAAGCACGGATTAAAGTATGATCTTCAGTGGCGCTTATCTGGTAATCCTTTTTTGACCCAGCACGGAAAACTGATTGATGCGGCTCATGACGCCATTAAAACCATTACCGGCTACGATAGCAAAGATGACACCGGCGGCGGCACCTCTGACGGCCGTTTTATTGCACCCACCGGCGCACAAGTAATCGAACTCGGCCCGCTCAATGAAAGCATCCATAAAATTAATGAGCATATTGACTTGAAAGACCTTGAACTCCTGTCAGCTATCTACGAGCAAATCCTTATGAACTTACTGGCCTAATCTTGAATTGCTTTAAGGATAGGCATCCTGTTGTGATTTTGGTTTGATTAATGCCTACCTTGCCAGCGATTAAGAAGACTTATAACTTTTACAAGCCTAATAATAAGTTAGCCATGCTCCCTATTGACGATTATTAGATTATGGTATAATTACCTTTTAATTTTTTTGGTAACTATTTATGGCTAAAGAAGATCAAATAGAAATGGAAGGGAAGGTTATTGATACCTTACCCAATACCATGTTTCGAGTGCAACTGGAAAACGGACATATCGTGACTGCCCATATTTCAGGCAAAATGCGTAAGCATTACATCCGTATCTTGACAGGCGACAGTGTTAAGGTCGAGATGACACCTTACGACTTAACCAAAGGGCGTATCTCCTTCCGTATGCGCTAACAGCCCATACGGAAGGTATAACCAATCGGTATTTCCTCTCAGTTGTTTTCCGAAACCGTCAATTCTTTGCTTTCTATCGCAAAACACAGCTCGTTGTTTTCCAAGTAAACACGAACGTTTCCGCCGTGCGCCAACCTGCCGAATAACAAATCATTAGCTAAAGGCTTCTTGATTTTTTCCTGGATAAGCCTCGCCATTGGCCTTGCACCCATTTTGGGGTCGCAGCCGTTCTCTGCTAACCACAAGCGCGCTTCAGGGTCGAGCGACAAAGTTACGTGCTTATCCGCAAGCAAAGCCTCCAGTTCGAAAATGAATTTATCGACAACATGGCCCACTATCGATATGTCTAGCGGCTTGAATTGGATAATCGCATCCAAACGGTTGCGGAACTCGGGAGAAAAGCCTTTTTCAATAATTTTTAAGCTATCGGTTGCATGATCTTGCTGGGTAAAGCCAATCGAAGCACGGCTGCTTTCTTCCGCACCTGCGTTGGTTGTCATGACCAAGATAATGTTACGGAAATCCGCCTTACGGCCATTCGTATCCGTAAGCGAACCATGATCCATTACCTGTAACAATAGGTTGAACACATCTGGATGGGCTTTTTCAATTTCATCCAAAAGCAATACTGCATGCGGATGTTTGCTGATTTGCTCGGTCAGCAAGCCGCCTTGGTCAAAGCCAACATAGCCAGGAGGCGCGCCAATCAACCTGGATACCGTATGCCGTTCCATGTATTCCGACATGTCAAAGCGGATCAATTCGATACCCAATACTTTTGCCAACTGCCTGGTGACTTCAGTCTTACCTACACCTGTGGGACCCGCGAAAAGGAACGATCCAATGGTTTTTTGGGATTCCCTTAACCCTGCACGTGACAATTTGATGGCCGTCGCGAGGGCCGTAATTGCTTCGTCTTGGCCAAAAACCAGCATTTTGAGGTTCTTCTCTAAATTGCCAAGCTTTTCAATGTCATTGGAAGAAACAGATTTTGCAGGGACTCTCGCAATTTTAGAGACGATTTCCTCTATTTCGGCAGCTTCAATAAGGGATTTGCGGTTGGCCAGGGTGGTCATGCGTTGCTTCGCGCCTGCCTCATCTATGACATCGATGGCCTTATCCGGCAAATGGCGGTCGGTAATGTAACGGTCGGATAATTCCGCCGCCAAGCGTAGCGCTTCTGTCGAATATTTGACATCATGATGTTCCTCAAAACGGGACTTAAGCCCTTTTAAGATCAACACTGTGTCTTCAACAGAAGGTTCCAGGATATCAATTTTCTGGAAACGTCTAGTCAAGGCATGGTCTTTCTCAAAAACGCCACGGAATTCCTGGTAAGTCGTAGAACCTATGCAACGCAACTGCCCCGATGCCAGCATGGGCTTAATTAAATTGGATGCATCCATGGTACCCCCGGAAGCGGAGCCGGCACCGATAATGGTATGGATTTCATCAATAAAAAGTATGGCCTCCGGCCTGCTCTTGAGATGGTTGATTAAAGCCTTCAAGCGTTTTTCAAAATCCCCGCGATATTTGGTGCCTGCTACCAGGGCGCCTAAATCTAATGAATAAATGACATTATTCATCAAGATGTCAGGTACATTTTCTTCAACTATCCGTTTTGCCAAACCCTCGGCGATTGCAGTTTTGCCGACCCCGGCTTCCCCCACAAATAAGGGATTGTTCTTCCGTCGGCGGCACAGTACTTGGATAGTCCTTTCCACTTCTAAATCCCTGCCGATAAGGGGGTCGATCCGGCCCTTAATCGCTTCTTCATTCAGGTTTACGGTATATTTTTCTAAGGGGCTACCCGCAGCATCCGCATCCTGGGAATTGGCGTCCATCATCGCAGAATCATCGGGGGATGAATTGTCTTGGTCAAGCTTGGAGATTCCGTGGGCCAAGTAATTGACCACGTCTAACCTTGAGACATCCTGTTTGTTCAACAAGTACACCGCATGGGAATCTTGTTCGCTAAACAAGGCAACAAATAAATTGGCGCCCGTGACTTCCTTCTTGTCAGACGCCTGAACATGAAAAACAGCCCGTTGCAATACCCGCTGGAAACCTAAGGTGGGCTGGGTGTCGCGTTGGACGCCTTCGGGAATCAAGGAAATTGTTTCGTCTATGAATTGCGTCAGTTGTCCGCGCAAGGTGTTAATGTCGCAACCGCAAGCGACCATGACGGCGCCAGCAGACGCATTGTCAAGTAAAGCCAATAACAAATGTTCAACCGTGATAAACTCGTGGCGTTTATCATGGGCATTTTTAAAGGCATTGTTCAATGTCACTTCAAGCTCTTTACTTAACATACATTCTCCAACCTACATTTCTTCCATTGAACACAGCAACGGATGCTGGTGTTCCCGTGAATATTCGTTGACGATGTGCACTTTGGTCTCGGCAACGTCTTTGGTGTAAGTTCCGCACACCCCCACACCTTGGGTATGAATTTGCAGCATGACCCGAGTCGCCAAATCTTCCGGCATGCTAAAAAAATGCATCAAGATCTCAATGACAAATCCCATGGGGGTAAAATCGTCATTGAGAAGGATGACCTTGTATAAAGGCGGTTTTTTTAGCTTAGGTTTAGCCTGTTGTACAGCCAAACCTTGGTCATTATCTTCAAAAGGCTCAAATTCAGCCATAGGAACCTAACATCAAACTCATAAACTAAACATAGTGCCCACATAGGGAGATTTCAACCTAATTATAACAATAAATTCCGGGCTAGGATGTATAGTAGATCTCATATTTAATGCAAACCGCTAGTTTTGACCTATTTCCTAAGATTAGTTCAAATCTTTACCTCTGCGCCCGGTTAAATCTTGTAAAATGCATCTTTATTTTTTGGATAGTCATAAATGGTGTGGAAACCGCATGTTACGGTTGCCGCTGTTATTGAGCGGGATGGAAAGTTTTTGCTGGTTGAGGAACACACATCAAGTGGTTTGCAGTTCAACCAGCCTGCCGGGCATCTTGAAGAAAGCGAAAGCCTTATAGCCGCCGTCAAGCGAGAAGTTAAGGAAGAAACGGCCTGGCATTTTGAACCCGAATACCTAGTCTCCATCCAGCTTTGGCGTAAAAAACCGCGCTCCCCCAGTTTCTTGAGATGTTGTTTTGCCGGGCAATGCCATAGCCATGATCCCAATCAAGCACTGGATGAAGGCGTGGTTGCCACACATTGGCTCACGCAAGAGGAAATCCATAATCTGCGGCACCGTATGCGTAGCCCACTAGTAGCGATTGCAGTTGAAGAATATCTCAGCGGTCAACGTTATCCGATAACCTTGCTTAAGTCTTTCCTCGATATTGAGCATGCCTAAACATATTGTCGTCGGTATGTCGGGAGGCGTCGATTCTTCCGTAACTGCACTGTTATTGTTGGAACAAGGCCATCATGTCACCGGTTTGTTCATGAAAAACTGGGAAGAGGACGATGGCACGGAATATTGTACGGCAATGGCCGACCTCGCTGATGCGCAGCAAGTTTGTGACCGCTTGGGCATTGAATTAAAAACAGTCAATTTCGCTACTGAATACTGGGATCAAGTCTTTGAAGTATTCCTGTCCGAATTTAAGGCAGGACGTACGCCTAACCCTGATATTCTCTGCAACAAGCATGTTAAATTTAAGGCATTCCTGGACTACGCTATCCAAGATTTAGGCGCCGACTTCATAGCCACCGGACATTATGCGCGGGTCGCTGAAAAAGACGGCGAATATTCCTTATTGAAAGGCCTTGATCCCGATAAGGAACAAAGTTATTTCCTCTACACCTTAAAACAATACGAACTGGCGCGTACCTTATTCCCTATCGGGCATCTGCACAAAAATGAAATAAGGCGGTTGGCGCAACAAGCCGGATTCGATAATTACCGAAAGAAAGACAGCACCGGCATTTGTTTTATCGGGGAACGCAAATTTACCGAGTTTTTGCAACGCTATTTGCCCACCCAACCTGGGGAAATACGGACATCGGAAGGCCAAAAAATCGGAACGCACCAAGGCTTGATGTATTATACCTTAGGGCAGCGCCAAGGCCTGGGGATAGGCGGCGTTAAAGATGCGCCGGATGAACCGTGGTATGTTTTAGATAAAGATTTGCAAAACAATGTCCTTATCGTGGGACAAGGCCATGACCATCCCCTTATGCTGCACAACACTTTGGAAGCCAGCCGTTTGGACTGGTGCAGCGGCAAGCCCTTATCGGAAATTATCAAATGCACGGCGAAAACCCGATACCGGCAAGAAGACCAGCCCTGTCGTTTAGAACCGCTCGGCGGAGACCGTATCAAGGCCATTTTTTTTACGCCACAGCGGGCCATCACCCCAGGCCAATCGGTCGTGTTTTATCAAGGCGAAACCTGTCTTGGGGGCGGCATCATCGAATCAAAAACTAATACGTAATATACAGTAACATTTGGACAATAACATGAGCCACTTTAACTTGACCGCACTTTCACCGATAGATGGCCGTTACGCCGGCAAAGTTGACCAACTACGGCCAATTTTTAGTGAATTCGGCTTAATCCGTTATCGTGTCGAGGTTGAGGTACGCTGGCTGCAAGCCCTGGCCACGCATGACAAAATAAGCGAAGTCAGCCATTTCAGTGAACCAGCCAACCAAAAGCTTGAGACCATCGTTAAAGAATTTTCAAAACTCGATGCCGAACGAATTAAAGAGATTGAAAAGACTACCAACCACGATGTCAAGGCAATTGAATATTTCCTGAAAGAAAAGATTAAGGGTGTCGCTGAATTAGAACGGGTAAGTGAATTTATCCATTTTGCCTGTACCTCGGAAGACATCAATAACCTTTCTTATGCGCTAATGCTTAAAGAAGGCCGTGAGATAATCACTACCCAAATGCAGGCGTGTACTAATGCGATCAAACAATATGCCGTGGAAAATGCCGCCCAGCCCATGTTATCACGCACCCACGGGCAATCGGCAACACCTACGACTGTAGGCAAAGAATTCGCCAATGTTGCTGCCCGCCTGCAACGTCAGATACACCAAATGGAATCTGTGCCATTGTTGGGCAAAATCAATGGCGCAGTCGGAAACTACAATGCCCATTACGTCGCTTACCCTGAAGTCGATTGGCCGGAATTTGCCCAACGCTTTGTCGAATCCTTAGGTCTGCTATTTAATCCTTATACTATCCAGATCGAACCCCACGATTATATCGCCGAATATTTCCATGCACTTTCGAGGTTCAACACAATCCTGCTGGATTTTGACCGTGATGTATGGGGTTACATCTCTTTAGGCTATTTCAAACAAAAAACCGTGGCGGGCGAAGTCGGGTCGTCCACCATGCCGCATAAGGTCAACCCGATAGACTTTGAAAACTCCGAGGGCAACTTGGGCATAGCCAATGCCTTGTTTGCATTTTTGGCCGAGAAACTGCCCGTTTCCCGTTGGCAACGCGACTTGACCGACTCAACCGTACTGAGAAACATCGGCGTCGGCATCGCCCACACCAGTATCGCCATTCAAGCCACATTGAAAGGCATATCCAAATTGCAAATTAACCCGGAAGCAATAGAAGCGGATCTAAACAACAATTGGGAAGTCCTTGCCGAACCCATCCAAACAGTGATGCGCCGCTACGGCATCGAAAACCCTTATGAAAAATTAAAAGAATTGACCCGCGGACAGCGAATTTCCCCTGAAGAACTACGGGCATTCATTGCTAAGCTGGACATCCCAAACGATGCGAAAGCCGCCTTGTTAGAGTTAACACCAAGGACATATATCGGCTACGCAGAGACGTTAGCCAAATCAATAAATAATGCCTAAGTAGGTAACGCGTCAGTCGAATTTCTCAGGATGTTCACTGGATACTTTCAACAACACATAGACAGCCCCTGCGCCCCCATGTTTTGGCAATGCCGAACAGAAGGCATGGACATCCTTATGCTGCCTGAGCCAGCGGTTGACGTTGTTCTTCAAGACTGGATGGTTATCGGAAGAACGGTAGCCTTTGCCGTGGATGATTTGGACACAACGATATCCCGACATAACGCTAAAATGCAAAAAATGCAATAACTCATTTTTTGCTGCATCACCGCTTAACCCGTGCAAGTCGAGCTCTGCTTGAACCCCAAAAAATCCTTTCCGCAATTTTGCAATGACACTGTTTTGTATGCCAGGCGCAGTGAAACTAACGGTATCTTCATGGCTCACCTGCCCAATATCCAAATCATAAGCAGTATGCCACGCGTCCTCAAAATCGGGAGGCTTAGGTTTTGGATAAGGTTTCAGTTTATCTTGTTTTAATTTGGCTTTATCGCTTTTTACTGCGCGTACCTCTCCTACCGATTGACGAAATAACTCGCTGTCTTTAGGGTTAATGAATTTTTTTGTCATGAAAGCTGGTTTTGTTGTACAGAATTGATACTATTGTTGGATTTTATAGGGTAATCAGCAGCAAGGCGATGATTAATGTACATTTTGTTAAGTAATGACGATGGCTACTTGGCAGAGGGGCTGTACGCGTTAGCCAATGCGCTAGGGAAACATGCCGACATCTCCGTGGTAGCCCCCGACAAAAACCGGAGCGCAGCCAGCAATTCTTTAACATTGGACATGCCTTTACGGGCTTCCCAAGGCGAGAATGGTTTTATCAAGGTCGATGGTACGCCAACGGATTGCGTACATTTGGCGATCACGGGTTTGTTGGAGAAAGAACCCGACATGGTGTTTGCCGGCATCAATCACGGCGGCAATCTGGGAGACGACGTGTTGTACTCCGGCACGGTGGCTGCGGCGACGGAAGGCCGGTTCTTAGGTTTGCCCGCAGTAGCGATCTCATTGGCAGGCGGCAGCGAACAGGTGTCGCATTTTGAGACCGCCGCGCATGTGGCCGTAACCATATTAAAACGATTGATCGAGAAACCCTTGCCTAAAGACACTATCCTAAACGTCAATGTACCCGATATCGCCATACAAGACTTGAAAGGCTATCAAGCTACCCGCTTAGGCCAGCGGCATAAGTCCGAACCTGTCATAACGGGCAAAGATCCGCGCGGACGGCTTTTGTATTGGGTTGGCCCGCCGGGTGCGGAGCAAGATGCAGGTGAAGGCACTGATTTTTTCGCGATTAGTTCGGGTTATGTATCCGTAACCCCGCTACAATTGGATTTGACTTGGTATGAACGGATCAATGAGATCAACACATGGTTGCCTAAGGAGATGAACGTATGATCCACAGCCTACAAGGGATAGGCATGACCTCGCAGCGAACCCGCGACCGAATGGTGAACCGCCTGATCGAACAAGGCATACGCAGCAAAAAAGTATTGGATGTCATGCGCAATATGCCCAGGCATATTTTTGTGGATGAAGCCCTGGCCAGCAGGGCGTATGAAGACAACCCCTTACCTATCGGTTATAACCAAACGATCTCCCAGCCTTACATCGTTGCCCGAATGACCGAGCTTTTGCTCAAAGCCGGACACCTCTCCAAAGTGCTTGAAATAGGCACTGGCTGCGGCTACCAAACCGCTATCCTCGCGCAACTGGCGGATCATGTCTATTCCGTGGAACGGATTCTCCCGCTGCAAAAAAAAGCCAAAAACCATTTGTTTGAACTCAAAATTAAAAACGTCAGTTACTTGCACAACGACGGCGGTTGGGGCTGGCCCGAATATGCGCCGTTTGACGGCATCCTGGTCAGCGCCGCACCGGCGGAAATCCCGGAAACCTTACTGCAACAAATGGCAATAGGCGGGGCGATGGTAATCCCGATCGGCGAAAGCGGCAGGCAGGCATTGCAGTTAGTCGTTCGCTCGGAGAAAGGGTATGAAGTTGAAGAATTTGAAGCCGTTAGTTTTGTGCCGTTTTTATCGGGTCGGGAATAGTACACGGAAGTGACAAGAACTGAATTTTTTACGCTCACCTTAACCATCACTCTAGTCTCCGTGATAACCGAGAAATCTTGAACATACGAATTTGTTATGCTTTTTAATGGAAAGCCTCAATGGAAATTGAAGAAAAAATCCGAAATAAAATAAACCAATTAATAAAAAGAGGTAATCAGCTTAAACGCGGGAATGAACATGACCAGATAGTTAGCACAAAACATTCACAAGATTGTATAGGATGGCTTACATCAACCCAAAATATCGTACATTTGGTATTAACTAACTCCAGTAATCCTTATCGATTATCGATCGACAAAATATGCATCAAACGAGGATTCACCGTCAATAAGTCTGTTGGTGAAGCCAACGTAATTTTAAAGTCATTAATAGAGGATATCGATTTAGGCTTGTTGTCCTCTATAGAGGACCAAACAAAAGCGTCTGTTTTCGATGATTTTTTAGATCATGCGAAAGAATACTCAAAACGAAAACAAAAAAACGAGGCAGGAGTTATTGCTGGCGTTATTTTCGAAGATACTTTGCGAAATATTTATCGAAATGTTCTGGGGCAAACAGAAAAAGGCAGAGCAATGGAAGATTTGATCAATGATCTTGTTAGTAAAGGGATATTAACCCAAACCAAGGCAAAGAGAGCCAAAGTTGCTGCACACGTTCGTACAAAAGCTACCATGCCCAATGGGATGAATTTGATTTAAAAGATGTCGATACAACTATTGAATTTACAGAAGAATTAATACTAAAGCATCTAGGCCGCTAACGCCAAAATTTACCCACAAATAAAATCGCTAATTCTATGCCCTATTCCATTAATGAGCCGGAGATAACTCAAAAATAATCAACTCCGCCGTTTCCTTGCCGATATTTTCAATCGCCATCAGTTTACCCGTTTCCCAAAAGACTTCACCATTAGAGTAAATCTTCACCATACCGTTATCGGTCACCTCAAACTTACCGCGCACCACATAGCGTGGCCCAGGCCCTTCATGGGTATGCCACGGGGTTTTGTAATGCGGCGGGAAGGTTACCCGTATGACTTTGGTATTAATGTTTTTGCTAGGGAGTTCAACTGGGTTTTCCATGAGCATAGTCCTGATTAGCCCCGGTTTAGATTCCTCGGCAGAAACCGCTTCCACCACAAAAAACAGGAGCAATATCAATACCACGGCGATAAAGAACCGGACAGGGCTTCTCATGAGCTTATGTATAAGACTTTCTTTTAGGTCGGGATATTGTTGGTTCATCGGTACTTGCTCCTTTGTTGAATGCCAAAGTACGTTACTTAGGTTGCCTTCTTAATCCGATCTAGCGCGTTTTGCAGGTTAGCCATGCTGGTGGCGATGGAAATCCGGATATGCCCCGGGCAGCCAAAAGCCGATCCCGGAACTAAAGCCACACCCGCCTTTTCGATTAAATATTCAGAAAAGCCCAAATCGTCGCTTATACCGTCAAGCCTTTCAATTAGCTTTTGGACATTGGGGAACACATAAAAAGTTCCGTCGGTTGGAATACATTCGATACCGTCAATGGTATTAAGTTCTGAAACCACATAATCGTGACGTTTTTTAAATTCAACGCACATGTTTTCGATAAAGCTTTGGTCGCCGGTCAGGGCTGTTTCGGCGGCAACTTGCGATATAGAGGTCGGATTTGACGTGCTTTGGGACTGGATGGTACACATTGCTTCAATCAAATCCGCTGGCCCGCCCGCATAACCAATACGCCAACCGGTCATGGAATAAGCTTTCGACACGCCGTTCATTACTACCGTCCGGTCATAAAGCTCGGGATGGGCGTTCAGGATATTAACAAACGTACCGCGATTCCATAGGATGTGTTCGTACATATCATCCGTTGCAATGATAATGTTTGGAAACTCCTTCAGTACATCGCCCAAGGCTTTCAATTCATCCAGAGTATAAGCAATGCCCGATGGATTGGACGGGCTGTTGATAAAGATCAGGCGTGTTTTGTCGGTGATCGCCGACCTTAACTGCGCGGGCGACATTTTGAATTGTTGTGCTTGGGTCGTTTCTACAATGACTGGGACGCCATCCGCCAATAAAACCATATCCGGATAAGACACCCAATATGGCGCTGGGATTATGACTTCATCGCCTTGATTCAGCAGTGCTTGCGTTAAATTATAAGAACTTTGTTTACCGCCACAGGAAACCAGGATTTGTTTAGGCGTATAGTCCAGGCCATTATCGTTTTTAAATTTGGCGATGACGGCTTTTTTCAATCCCGCAGTACCGTCTACCGCGGTATATTTAGTAAAGCCATTTTCCAATGCCTTAACAGCAGCAGCTTTGATGTGTTCGGGAGTATCCATGTCAGGTTCGCCTGCGCCCAGGCCGATAATATCTTTACCTGCCGCACGCATGGCAGCAGCCCTGGCGGTAACCGCCAAAGTAGGTGAAGGTTTAACTGCTTTGACTCTATTAGATAGTGTAATGCTCATGTTCCGCCGTATTTAAGACTGTATTCCGAATGCCGAGAATTATAACCCAACAAAAAATCGATGTTTATAAAATGTAGTTATAAGGTAAGCGTCCGAAGTCTCCACCTTATTGATCCGGCCTTTAGAAGTTTTAAGCGGCATATGACCCACTTATCCTGAAAGAAGCCGCGCACGCAATCAGGATTAGATTTAAGCATGTCCATAGGTTGTTGGGTGGCATCGCGTAATTTGGCTTTTGTCCTGACCGGTACTTTTTTGCCGATGGCCTGTTTGAGGTCGGCGTTTAAACGTTCCTCGGGATTGAGCTCAGGGCTGTAGCTGGGCAAATAAAACACCTCAATCTTATCAGTCCATGTCCGCCGGAAATTCTTCGACCTGTTCCAAGCCAACTACAGCCCGATGACCCAAGAGGCCTTGAAGCGGATTGCGGAACTTTATGACGTCGAAGCCAAGGCAAAAGTATTCACGCCGGAACAACGCCAGCTATTACGCCAAGCGGGAAGCGTACCGGTGCTGGACAGCTTGCATGGCTGGCTGCAGGACACCCTGGCCAATACCGCGCCGGGTGGTGCTTCAGCCAAGGCGCTTGGCTATGCCTTGAAACGTTGGCCGGCGTTGGCCCGTTATGCAAAAACAGGCCACCTGCCGATTGACAACAACGCCATAGCGAATTGTATCCGTCCCATCGCCTTGGGCAGAAAAAATCGGCTCTTTGCAGGGTCCGAACGCGCAGGCAAACGCGCTGTTGCCATCCAAAGCTTGCTCGGTACCGCGAAACTTAATGGCATCGATCCTGCCGCATGGTTGAAAGACACCCTGGAAAAACTTCCCGCTTGGCCGAATCGATGAATTGTTACCGTTCGGCAATAAACTGGAAGCCAACACAGATTGCAATTGATCGCCAAGGCGTCAATTTCGAACGATTACAAAAGGTCTTGCGGTTCAATCGTTGTTGCCGGCAATAGTCCGCTTGCGGTAGGTCAGTGCTTTGTCACCGCTCTATATGTTGCCGCCAGCGCTTTGATAATGCCATTCCTTTCCCTCTTTGCAAATTTGATGGGCACGAAGGACTTTAGGCCATTTGTTAAGATGGAAACTTCGGAAACTTACGAACCGATTCTATCTCTTTCGATACATTTAATGTAATGGGCAATCAGGCAGGGGCAAATACATATGGTATGTTAAGCTTATAATAGCGGCCTACATCTGCCTGAGGATGAAGTAAGCCAGGTTTCCTATTGGCAGGACTTAACCTCTCATGCTACTCAATAAACATGACACGATTCCTTCCTTCATTCTTAGACTGGTATAACGCGCTATCAGCACGTTCGATCAAATCCGGTATTGGCTCTTTAAGTTGATATTGAGCAACGCCTATTGAAATTGTGACCTTGCCGATTTCTTGCTGGTCGTTAACCCGTTTGATCTTGATATTTTCAATAGTCGCCCGGATATTGTCCGCCACCTTAATGGCATCCCTTAATTCAGTTTCGGGGAGCAGCACACAAAATTCTTCACCACCGTAGCGGGCTGCCGTATCTTTGCCCTTGATTTGCCTTTTTAATGTTTCCCCAACGACTTTAATGACTTTGTCTCCCAGCAAGTGCCCATAGGTATCATTGATTTTTTTAAAATGGTCGATATCTATCATCAGTACGCAGGGACAAGATTTCAACATCCCTTCTGACATTAGCGCTGCTTCGATAGCGTTAGACAGGCCTTTACGGTTGGCCAATCCGGTTAATGGGTCAGTCAGCGCTTCCTCAGTAACTCTTTCCAGACGATCCCGCAAAGCGGCTATTTCCTCCCGGCTTTCCTGAATCTGTTGCCTCATTAGCCCCATTGAGACTTGCGTGGATTTTGTCCTGACCAATAAATGCGCCACTATCGATTCAATTGGGTTGCTTGGGTCAATTAGCTCTTTTTCACTATGCCGCAAAGCATGGCCGAAATCGGCCACATTCTCTTCCGCCAGGGCCGTTGATTCAGCCAATGCCGTAATGACCTCAATTAGATCGGTTTGTGATTGCCTCAAACTATCGAGATTGGATTCTAATAAGAACTTTTCAAACCAGTTTTCCATCATTTGGTCATTTAAAGGGGTTTGTACTTGGATGGCTTGATCAATCTCCTGTTTCAATGAGGGATTGGACCCCAATAAATATTCATAACACACTGTATAGTTGACTGGATCGGCTGACAGTTGATGAATTCCAATAAACGCAATAGTTTGTTTGAGCAGTTCCCGGCTTTCAATGGTGGATTCAGGGTATTTTAAGGTTGCCATATTTGATCGATATTTATACTGTTCATTATTAGCGGTCGCTATTCACAGGAATAGGCAGGAATTTGTTCGTAATTAATGCTGTACCTGAGCGATGTTTGTGGGTGTTGGTGTTTATATTCTCAAGCTGCTACATCGATCCGGCGCAACAGGTTTTTTGTAGCTGGATCGGCGGACATTTTACTGAGCCGTATGAGCAAAACACACAGCAATCGCCTTGCTTCGGTTTGAGCAGGATTCCACAGGACGTGCATTCATAGAAAAACAGGCAGGCATCGGTCGGCATGGTTATCGTTTCGGCATGACCGCAGCGCGGGCAAGTGATCGTCGAGTCGAGGATGACGGCCTTCATTCATTTGCCTTCTTAATTGACGACGGATAGCCGGCATCCTCGGTCGCCTTGGTGAATTTGTCAGCCGAGGCGATGGTATCGTCGAATTGCACTGTCGCGGTTTTGTTTGCATAATCGACCTTAACCTGTTGCACACCGGAAACGCGTTCAAGGGCTTTCTTGACCGTGATCGGGCAGACGGCGCAAGTCATGTTTTGGACATCGAGCGTGATTGTGCTTGGCGCCGCCAGCGCCACATCGGAAGCCACGGCAAACGCCAGAAAAAACAGAAGCTTTTTTGTTTTCATCGGATTTTCCTCAATAGAACAAGGGGGCGAACCACGGGAACGCCAGTAACCCCAATAAAAGAACCGTCACGCTCCAGAAAATGAAGCGTTGCTTGCGGATGATTCCATCATCTGAGCAGGATTTGCCGGGTTCGCAGCTTGGGACTGTGAGATAGAGCTCGCGGTACGATAGGCCGATGAAAAGCAAGGTCAGGCCGATGAAAATCGGGCGTACCGGCGCAAACACGGCCAAGTTTGCCACCCAAGCCCCACCGAGGCCCAGGCTCAACAACGTCAAAGGTGCAACACAACATAGGCTCGCCCCGATTCCGGCAAGCACACTCGCGGTTATAGTTTGTTTTGAATTCATGAAGATACGCTTTCACAGGAATTGATTTACTATAAGCTCCGTACTTATATACGGAGTCAAGGTCATGACACAAAAATATTTCACGATTGGCACACTGGCAAAAAAAGCGGGTGTTAACGTCGAAACGATCCGCTTTTACCATCGGCGCGCCCTTCTGGTAATGCCAGCAAAGCCGTTCAATGGCGTTCGGCATTACACCGAGCAAGACGTGCAGCGGGTGCGGTTCATTAAGCAAGGCCAAAAACTTGGCTTTTCGCTCGATGAGATTGCAGAATTATTAAGTCTTGAGGAGGGGCAACATTGCCAAGAAACCAAAGAAATTGCCCTAAGAAAACTGGTTCTCATACGTGAACGCATCGAAGGCTTACGTAAGATGGAGGCGGCCTTGTCCAATCTTGTCGAGAGCTGTGCAAGCAATACCGGTTCAGTGACATGCCCGATTATCCTTACCCTGAAAGCATCGGCATAATTAATGCCTACTATTGGTCACTTTCCCAGATAAGGGGAAGCCATAGGTAAGCTACTGATTAACTATCGTATTTCTAATACGTTTGAGTTAACAACCCAACATTAAAGCAAGCCTCTAGCCTTCAATCGGCGGTTGACCTGTCGATGATATATTTTGGCCAGGACAGGCCGTATCAGCGGCAACCCAATAAACCAGGCGATGGGTTTCATTAGGGGAACTTTACGCATGAGCAGGATATAAGCATCCAATTCTGAAACAACTTGGCCATTTTCAGTGCTGACATGAAGTTCAGATAACGCTTTTTGTGGATCGATACCTAACTTGTGCAACTGGCTCTCTTTTCCGGTAATGTCAAACCAGCAAACCTGACCTGCATTTTTCCCTGAGAGCTTTTCATAAGTCTGTCTATCGCGGACACATGCGGGACAGGCACCGTCATAGTAAACTGTAATCTTGTCCTTTACCTTACCCATGCAATGATCCTCATGGCTACCGCTTGTTGCAGATCAAATTTTCAAAGGCAACGAACCACTCCCTAAAATCCATCACATAGTTATAACCGCACACGGTGATGAGTTGCCTGGTTTTTACAATTTCAAATATCCGTTGGGCTTGCCTTTGCGTTTCTGGTTGGGGACCGTAGGGATTAAAGCTTAAAGTAGAATTATTCAGAAACACATAATCGCAGATAAACAAGACATCTTGGTAGATATATAGCGTAAATCCCAGTGTATGTCCGCCAATGTGGTACGCATCTATGCCATAGAGGCTAAAATCACGGTTAAATCGTTTGTCAACGTCGAACGAGGCGACCAAGGGATGATTAGCGTCGAGTTCATGTAACCAAACTTCTGATCGCCACAGCCGTCGGTATTGATTTGATGCGCCCATAAAATGATGATGGGTGAATAAAATCGCATCGACCGGTTCCAGGTTGCGATTGAACGCTGACGGGGAATCTATCCAGACATTACCTTCGTCCGTTTCAATCCGGTAAGCCGCATGTTCCAGGCCAAGTTTCGGCACAGAAAACAATTGGCTTACGTCATTGTTTATGTCATGGGCGGTCACCCGATACGTCTGTTCAACCTCTTCCCATGCCATGAACTTATCATGACTCGCCCCGCAGAATGGGCACACATCCGGCATTTCACCAATCATGTTGTAACCGCATTCAAGGCAAACCCACTGCGGCATTTGTTCAAAGTTTTCGGTATGCTTATTCATGATGAATCCAGATTTGGGCAAATTGATATTTGGAAAACATCAGGCTCCAGGGTCGTTTTTATCGGTATACACATTATCAACAAGCTTTTTAAACCAGACAGGCCGAAAAATCACTACAAACAGTCCTATCGTACTGGTGATGGGAAATAGTGGTATCAACATGAAGGCAATAAGGACTAGAGCACATTTGATTCGAACAAGGATAGAGGCCACGATCATTTTTCTTTCCCTTGCCTGTTTTTTTAGGCTCCTGGTTTATGATGGCCGCTACAAAACGGGCATCTCACCAACCGTATTGTCGCCTCATTCGAGACAACCCCCTTGCGGCATTTGTTCAAGGCTTTGGATTTGGTTGTTAATAAAGCCCAGTATCTTCAATAAATTTCTATTTCCGTTATGCAAACTGAGACAATAGTGAACTTCAGTAATTCACCTAGCCGCCACCAAATGTTTATCGATTCCATAAAAATATAAGGACAAATTCAAAACAAAAGCCATATGTTTTCCTGGTTACCCATAAGTTCAAGCTTCATAAGGCCGTATCTATAACAAGATAAAAAAATTTCTGGCAAATGTTGGCAAAACTTCAATAATTTTTGACACTATTGGCTGTTGTTTTTTCGTTTCAAAAGGAACTTTCTATAGATCAACAAATTTACCAAAATGACGATTGACCCTAAGCCGATTTGAATTTCCCTGGTCAATACTGAAGGATATATCATGGGTATAAGGTAATGTTCAATAAAGCCGCTGGCATAGCCTTTGCCGCTTGCTGAGCGCAGGACGTTTTCGAAATGCGTTAAGGGGCAAATACAACCAAAAAATTCGATCAGGGCGCCCCAAATTGCAGCGGGAAGATGCAGCCAGATCAAGTTCCGCCATTTCAATACCAGGATTCCGCCAAAAATAACGAACAAAATAAATCCAAAGTGGACTAAGGCGATAAGGTCGGCAATTAATAAATTGTGCATTTATTTTTCATGGGAAGGTTCAAGGCTCGATGAAGGGAAAACCACAGGTTTGATTAGTGGCTTTTCGCCATCCGGTTAAAAGCTTTCACATTCAATAGAATCCCACTTAAGGGGTAAACCGATGCAATCCATAAAATTACCACTAAGTTTACGCTTACTTTGCTTGATTTTCTGTTTTTATGCCACTAGTGCATTATCGCTTGAAGGGGTAACCACCATGTCCATTAACCTTAAATCTTCGGCCTTCGGCCACCAATCTGAAATCCCAAAACAATATTCTTGCGACGGCCAAGATGTGTCACCGGCATTAAGCTGGTCAAATGTTCCGAAAACCACCAAAAGCCTAGTGTTGATCGTAGATGATCCTGATGCCCCCGACCCTACCGCCCCCAAATTTACGTGGGTTCACTGGGTGCTATACAATATCGACCCCACCATTGAAGGGCTGCCCGAAAACGCAATGTCGAATGACTTGCCGTCAGGTACCCTGGAAGGCAAGAACGACTGGGGTCAGCCTGGTTATAGGGGGCCTTGCCCTCCTATTGGCAGGCATCGTTACTTCTTTAAGCTCTATGCGTTGGATACGGCATTGCCGGATTTGAAATTGCCCAATAAATCGCAGGTTGAGCAAGCGATGGCTGGCCACATCATCGGCCATGCCGAATTGATGGGGACTTATCAAAAATAACAAAACTGGGAAGCCTTATTTAGGACGGGCAAATAATCTTGCCAGGACATACTTGTTGCAATAAATCGGAATCTGATTATGTAGAACCCACAACCAATTTTGAAGTCCAAGGTGGGATGCTTTGATTGCTTGTGAACTTTTCATAAAACCTACAATTGGATAGCTGAAAATCAGCAAATTTATTGGTTATCCAAGGTCTTGGAAAAAAGTATCCCGACGACTGTTATTAAGATTTATGGCTGATTGGAAAAATATAACTTATTGATTTAATTGGTCTGGACGAGAGGATTTGAACCTCCTACCCCTTGCACCCCATATAGGTGAATTATTGTTTTTTACAGTTTCATGGATTCCCAGATAAATCTTATATATTCTATATAACAATAAGTTATATATTTGCACATTCCCATCCCTTCCGTTAAAATCCCACCGAAGCGATGTAAAATGTTATCCCGAAAGTTATCCCGGATAAAGTGCAAGGGATAGGAAAATGGCAACTAACAAATTAACCGACCTGGCGTTACGGAAAATAAAGCCCACCGAAAGGGAGCAATTGCTTTCGGACGGTGGTGGCCTATTTATACGCGTCCGTCCTGTTGCCGATGGCGGCGCTATCTCGTTCCGCTATGCCTACCGGGTGGACAAAAAACTGCGCTGGCTGACCTTGAGGACTTCAACCCTGGCCGAAGCCAGAAAGGAACGGGACGGATACAAGCGACAGCTTAAAAATGGCATTGACCCAACCACTGAAAAGAACCTGGAAATCGCCCGCCAACGTAAAAAACAACTGGACGAACAGGTCGAACTTGCCAAGCAGAAAGCCATGATAACGGTCAATGGGCTGTTTGAACGCTGGCTGGAAACTGACCTAAAAAACCACAAGGACGGCGGGCGGGAAACCCGTCGCAAGTTTGAAAAGGATGTCTTGCCCATAATCGGCAACCTGGTCGTTGCTGATGTCCGCAAAGGCCATATTACTGAGATTATTGACCGCATACTGGCAAGGGATGCCAACCGCATGGCCAAAGTCATTCTGGCCCTGACCCGGCAAATGTTCCGGTTTGCCGTTGACCGCGACATCATCGAATTTGATCCAACCTCAAGCCTAAAAAAGTCCACAATCGGCGGCAAAAACGTAGAGCGCGACCGGGTGCTAAGCGAAGATGAAATCCGCGAACTTGCCAGGAAAATGCCCGATGCCCACCTGCTTTGGTCAACCGAATGCGCGATCTGGATCATGCTGGCGACCTGTTGCCGCGTGGGTGAGATCACAAAGGCGCAATGGCAAGACCTAGACATGGATAAAAAAACCTGGACGATCCCGGCAGAAAACAGCAAGAACGGCAAGCCGCACACTATTTACCTGTCGGATTTCGCCGTGACCCAATTTGACCGCCTGCAAGCTTTGGCGCAATCCGAACTTTGGCTTTTCCCAAACCGTGACGGCAACGGCCACGTTAGCGACAAAACCATAGCGAAGCAGGTCAACGGCAGGCAGAACCCAGTGATTTACAGCAACCGCACCAAGCAAAACATCGCACTTATGTTACCCGGCGGAACTTGGACACCCCATGATCTAAGACGGACAGGCGCAACCCTCATGGGCGATCTGGGCATCCACGGGGACGTAATCGAAAAATGCCTGAACCACACCGAGCAAAACCGGATGAAGCGCATATACCAGCGGCACGAACTGAAAGCGGAACAGCGGCAGGCGTGGCAACTATTGGGTGAACGGCTGGAACTACTCACCGACGGGGCAATAAGTGGGAGTCGTTACCCATTACCGGTTATCCCTTCTTAATGAAAATCACTGTAACGGAGTGATGCACCATGACCGCCCTATCGGACTCAGGCGCAAATAATGACCGGCTTATCCGAAATGATGCTTGGCTAAATTTCACCAGCAAACGCTGCTTGCTCTCTCTGGTTACTGCCATCATCCAGCAATGCCGTTGCTAATAAACATTTTTTTCTCACAATCCGATTTGCAAAATAGATTTCGATTTATGAAGTTAATATTTGAACCGTTGTATCTGAGCCTGTCGAAGTATGAACATCATTTGACAAGCGCTAAGCGAACGGAACCTTAAAACTTTACACGGCCCAATTCTATAAGGCTCTACTTCGTATTGCCTACCTTGTTTATTATGGCAATAATTTGGCAATGAGCAACACTCCTTCCCGTTTAATAAAGTTCAAAGTCATCACAGACAACCGCGCTGAGCTAGAATGTCTTCTCATCAAAGCCATCATGCTCGGCAATTTTAAGGAAGCTTAGGAAATTGAGCTTAAACTTCTAGCCTAGCCAAAAACGTCTGCGGCTGATAGCAACCATACCGAAAGAAACTAGGCCAACAATATAAACAATTGCAAGCTTATATTTATACCAAGCCGGATCTGTTACAGGTTAATAATGATAATTTATTTGTTAATTATTTATAGCTTGCGTTCTACTTATTGATGAACTTATGTGGTTATGTTAAAAAAGACGAAAATCACCTGCCAC
>CAYSYU010000027.1:0-64959 GCA_964435245.1 uncultured Methylomagnum sp. | reverse complement strand
TGAAACCAAAAAAGTCGCTTAGCAGGGTGTCCGTGTAAGTAGGGCAAGATCAGATCGCCTTGACCAATAAAAAATCAAGCTTTGCCACCGCCTGCAAGTGTAACTAGGCGTTGGTATTGCCCATGAATTAGGAAGCCTTATATGATTTTTTTGTCGTGCCCAAAACATTTAGACGGTTAAGATTAGATTGTGAGTTGAATGTCAAAGCTTGCAGCACAGGCATATGTATATACTGTTGGCGATAATGTCTCATAGATAAATAGGCAAAAGGGGTGAACAATTTGTCAGATATGCACTGATTAGTTGGTTTTATGTCTTTCGTGGTTTTTTTGTAGAGACTGTACTAAACTTATTGGGCGTATTAAAACCTTGGCTAGAGAATAACGGAAGGAAGATCTCAAAATAAACCTTCAATGAGACTTGAGGCGTTGGCATCTCATCTTATGCGAAGTTATCCAAAATCAACCCGCGCGCGCCTGTGCAAGAAGTGCCAACCAATACTTGCCAGAATTGCCGATAGGTAGATTAACATTGAAGGCCTGGAATTGGGATTTCCGACAGGCCATGGCGAATTTGAAAGCCCCTACTTAAGCGTACAAGCCGAGTTAACATGACCGAACGGGATCTTGGCGGTCACCAAAAATATTGATTACATGCCCATCATCACATTTTTGCCGAAACAATCAGATAATGAATGACTGCTGGCAAGGCCTTAATAATCATGGTTAAAAATGCCGATGCATCATATTCAATCGCGCTTAACATCTAAGATTCTATGGGTTATATATATGCCTACGTTTTTTATAAACAATACTAAGATTTCTTACAACGCACCCCTATCTTTGAGAGTTAATCAATGAAAATGAACACATTGGAATGTAGTTACAATCAACAAGCCGAACATGAAAGTAACATGTGTTTGCCTTCAAGGTACACTTCACCTAATTCGATTGACAATTGGCGGCATTCCAGGATGCTTGATTTGACTGATGCACTTGTCAAGGCAGTTCCTGACGCTCGTTGGATTACTGTTGGTGACGGTCGGTATGGATCAGATGCGGCGTATCTAACCCAAAAAAATATTGATGTCATCGCTACAAGCCTGACGAGCGAGAAGCTAAAAATTGCATATGAAAATGGGTATATAAAAAAATACCAAGCGGAAAATGCCGAAAATTTGTCCCTTGCGGATGGCTCCGTGGATTTTGTACTGTGCAAAGAAAGCTATCATCATTTTCCGCGGCCTCCAATAGCCTTATACGAAATGTTGCGTGTTGCCAGAATCGGAGCTGTCTTAATAGAGCCTCTGGACAATCCAAAGCTTCTCGATTTTGCGAAAGTCATGTTGAAAAAATTGATACGTGGCGACAAGCAATTGCAATTTGAGCCCAGTGGAAATTTTCTATATAGGCTTGATATACGTGAGTTAGGTAAGTTGATGACTGCGATGGGTAATGAAGTAATGGCATTTAAGGGCATAAACGATTTCTATCATCCCCGTTTTGGTATGCATGACGCCAAAACTCACAATATTGGTTCTTTTGTTACAAAACTGGGTGTTGGGGTACAAAATATCCTTGTTAGGATGGGTTTGCTAGGTTACGGCCTTGGGGCGGCCGTGGTTTTTAATGGTCGTCCCCCTGCAAGTATTCTTGAATTACTAAAGTGTGCAGGATTCAATATAATTGAACTGCCCAAAAATCCTTTCTTGAAAGCATCAAATTAATAAATAAATTGGGGTCAATGCTTCCCCCTGTTCCCGTGTCTTTTGTGGGGACGGTACTAAAGTGCGCTGCTACATAATCATGTAGCTCATGGTCTGAGTTACAGCGTATCCAAACAAAGCGTGAGATTGGCATAAATCCTAATTAATCTAATTCTAGACAAATGACTTACTTAAACAAAAATATCGACTCGCGATCTGGGAAGATATACCTTTTGCCATTCGTCGTTGTTTTAATGGTGTACGGAACATCTGTATTGCATACAGATACTCACCAAGAAAGTAGCGTAGTTAACCAAATCATGTATTCTTCTGCATACATATTCGCATTTTTTATTTTATTGTCTACGGAGCGACAGTTTTTTTTCTATGTATTATCTAAGTCAATCCCTTTATTAATTACATCCATATTGGGCTTGATATCATTATCGTGGTCCGATTTTCCTCGTTATGTTTTAATGAGCTTTGTACATAAAACGGGAACTATTTTGGTTTCAATATGTGCTACTAGTTTACTAATACAGGACAAAAATAAATTTTTTGGGGTACTTCTCCTCGTTTTTATTGCGTACTTTCTAGCCAATATCATATTTACCCAACTAAGGCCTGATCTTGGGCTTATGCCAGCAACACTTTACGGAAAATACAGGGCAGGTATGCGCGGACTCACACTACATCCAAACACACTAGGAGGAATTTGCGTGATTGGTGCATGGGTGGCATTTTGCTGTTTATATTTGATAAATAACAATAAAAAGACAATTTCATTTAAGGCCATTTTATTGTTAACCTTACTTTTGTATTGCCTTATCCGTGCAGATAGCATGACATCCTTACTGGTCACTTTAATCATGGGTGCAATTGTAATCTGGTTTCGTTATATTAAATCATCGTCAAGTGGAACATTAATTTTAAAGATAATAATTGCCTTTTTTGGCATATTGGTATCATTGGCCATTCTATATTTATTTAAACCGGAAGTTTTTTCAATTGAATATTTTTTTAAAGGGATCGGTCGAGATTCAAGTTTTACGGGTCGCACATACATATGGTACATGGCTTTAAGAGGAATTTCTGCAAAGCCATTTTTTGGATGGAGCGATGATAGCCTTTATACTTATATAAGATATTATGAAATAGAGTTTACCCAGTTCCATAATGGTTATTTGGATTTTCTTGTTCGTACTGGGTACGTATCATTTTTTTTGTTTATTCTAATGTTATTTCAAATATTTAAATCTATATTAAAACAAGCAAAAAACAATAACTATAACTACATTATAATATTAGCATTTATCATACCATGGTTGATTCATAATATTACTGAAGCTTCTATATCAAGGAATACACACTTGCTGTGGTATGTTTTTTTGATTAGCTATTTTTATAGCGTCGGATATAAATATGAATTTAAAAATTCTAAATAGCTTTTGTAAAAAGATTAGCTTTATTATATTTTAAATAAATATTATCAAAATAAATTGATAAATTAATGCATACAAAAGACTTAACTATAAATGAGTTAAAAAATAACGATTATTATGTACCAATAACGGTTATTATACCAGCTTATAATATTGCTAATTACATAATTGAAACTATTGACTCTGTATTAGCTCAAAATTTAAAACCTAATGAAATTATTGTCATTGACGACGGCTCGACTGATAATACAGTAGAGCTTCTTTCAGAAGCCTATAAAGACAATAAATTAATAAAAATTATAACCCAAAGAAATAAAGGGGCGGGTGAAGCAAGGAATTTAGGTATTAAATTAAGCGCTAGTGAATTTATTTTTTTTTGTGATTCTGATGATATTATTGCTCCTGGTTTATTTGAAGAATTCAATAACAGACTTCATGAGAATAATACACTCGATTTATTTTGTTTCAGTTCTAAATTGTTTTTTGAAAATGGGACAAATGTATCTAAAGTAAGCCATAACACTTCTGATTGGTTCACAGAAGCTAATGATATCCTTGCAGACTTATTAATCAATGGAGACTATACAGCAGCATCTTGGACGTATATTGTTCGAAAAAAAATTATAATTGACAATAACCTTGGATTTAAAGGTCGCATCCATGAAGACCACGAGATAACCATTACCGTTTATTTGGCTTGCCATACCAGCTATAGAACGACGAAAGTATTTTATTTACAAAGATACAGAACCGGATCTTTAACACGATCACATGATATTAGCATTGCCAACTTAATAGATAGGATCGATGCTTTTAATAGTGCTTTAGATATTATAGGTAAGCAAGATTATTGTAATTTTAATAAAATTAATCTTATCAGGTCAAAGTATATTAACTGGTCTTTATTTTCTTTGATCGATATGTGTGTGGAAAATTTTAATTATTTGCCTGATGTCGTTAAAGACATTTTTAAATTATTTAAGGACAACCCTACTTCTACTTTAAAGGAAAAAATAGCACTAAACTCACCTAATGCATACTTTTTTTTAAAAAAAATATATTTATTGATTAAATAGTATGAAAAAATTGATTGCAATATATCGAACAGTTTATCTCCTGCATTCAGAGGCCTTTATTCCCAGTCAAGTAAATGCCTATAAACGTTATACACCCATTATTTGGTTCAGGGATGCCACACAATACGGCCTTGCTTCATTAAATGCACATAATTTTTTATTTGTATGTCTAATTGAGTCTAAAAACTTTTGGTTAAGATTAAAATTTACATTGCTTGGGACTACAAGAGTTGAAAAATTACCCCAAATTGTACATGCCCATTTTGGTCCCGACGCGACAATGATCCTACCCTTTGCTAAACGAAATCATTTGCCGTTAGTGGTGACTTTCCATGGTTTTGATGTACAACACCATCGCTGGGTTCAATTTAAATCCTGTAGGATTTCAAACCTAATATTTCTTTTACGGGAAAAGGCATTATACCGCTATGCATCAAGGATAATCGCTGTTTCTGAATTTTTAAAACAGTGCTTGATATTGCGGGGTTGCCCAAGTGATAAAATTTGTGTCCAATATATTGGCGTAGATACTTCCATGTTTAATCTAGGTACTGAACACAAAGTACCCAATCGTCTCATTAACGTATCCAGGCATATCGGCTATAAAGGAATCGATACGATTTTAAAAGCAATGCCTTCCCTAATTGCCAAGTACCCCGATTTGCATTTGGTACAGATTGGCTCAGGGACTGAGACCATTCAATTACAGAAATTAGCAGAAAATCTCGGAATTGCCGATAAAGTACAATGGCGAGGGGCATTGCCCCATCATGAAGTCCTTTCTGAGCTTCGCAATGCATCTTTATATGTGCATGCAAGCAGAAAAGACGAAAAGGGGCAAACTGAAGCATTCGGAATCTCATTAATTGAGGCGCAAGCCTGTAAATTACCTGTCGTGGCAACTCGTTCGGGAGGGATACCTGAGGCAATGGCTGAAAATGAAACCGGACTGTTATTTGAAGAAGATGATTTCAATTCTTTAGCAATCCAGGTGGACAGATTGCTTGCAGATCCTCAATATCTCCAGCAGACTGGAATGCAAGCAAGGCAATTTGTCATCAATCGTTTTGATGTGCATGATTGCACGGCTAAATTGGAACTGATTTATGATGATATTTTGGCTGTGGCTTCATAAGCATTATATTGGGGATGGCAGTAGCCTTTAAGCTATTAACCTAAGTGTTTTCGCTTGACTGGCAATTCCTTTGAATACCTGAATAAAAAATGACAACACAATACTTTAAGTAGAAGATTTCTTTGATTCTTTCAATCCTTTACGAAAGGGATATTAATGCTCAAAATTCTATTGGCTACTTTGCGTCGACTGAAAACAAGATTTAAAGTGCTTACATCAAGAAAAATACGCAGCATTGGCTCCGATCTCCATATTGGCGCTCGTTGCCGCTTTTGGGCGCCTGAGTCGATTTCGATCGGCAATGGTGTTTATATTGGCAAAGATGTTTTGATTGAATGTAACGCGGAAATTGGGGATTACGTTCTAATAGCAAATCGTGTAGCACTAATTGGACGCCACGACCATGATTTTCGTGCAGTTGGTATCCCTGTACGCTTTTCACCATATGTGGGCAGCATTTTGAAACCAAGCCAATATAAAACAGAAAAAGTTGTCGTTGAATCGGATGTTTGGCTTGGGTTTGGGGCTATTGTGTTATCTGGTGTCAAAATTAGTCGAGGCGCGATTGTTGCCGCCGGATCCGTTGTAACTCGCGATATTGGTGCTTATGAAATTGTGGCGGGCAATCCGGCAAAAAAAGTGGGCCTTCGTTTTAAGGACTATTCAAGCATTCAACAGCATGAAGCTTCTATACAAGCTGGTCGTTTTAGATCTTCCGAGCGCGGCTACGATCATTGGATTGTTGAACCAGGAAGAGTAATCGACACTATAACTCACTGATGGGTAATTGAATGAAAAAGGTTGTTATTCTTCAACATCGTTTACTTCATTATCGTACAGGCTTTTTTGATCAGCTACGTGATGCCTGTAATAAAAAAAATATAATGCTGCACTTGGTGCACGGACAACCGACCAAACGTGAAGAACAAAAGCGCGATGCCGGGTATTTACCTTGGGCTGATGCAGTAATCAACCGCTATATTTCTGTTGGTAACAAAGATGTTCTCTGGCAACCTTTCCCGGCGCAGCATAGAGACGCTGATTTGGTTGTTTTGATGCAAGAAAACCGCCTACTGTCCAATTACCCATGGCTTTTTTTACGTGGCTTACATAAAGCCAAAGTTGCTTATTGGGGGCATGGCCGTAATTTCCAGGCAGAACGCCCGGCCGGTTTTCGCGAAAAGTGGAAGCAGTTTTTGGTAGGGCAGGTCGATTGGTGGTTTGCCTACACCGAAATGACAAAAGACATATTGCTTTCAGACGGTTATCCGTCCGAGAGAATCACAGTGTTGGATAATGCCATTGATAATGATAGTTTTTCCACTGATTTGGATTCTATTACTGATGTAAGGCTTGCTGAACTGCGACGTACCCTCGGCTTGACTGAAGGTGCATATGTCGGTTTATTTTGCGGTTCACTTTACCCGGATAAGCGTCTTGAATACCTAGTTACGGCAGCTGATAAAATTCAAGCGGAACTTCCCGGTTTTCATTTATTGGTAATAGGCGATGGCCCGAGTGCTGCAGAAATTAAAGAAGCGGCTAGCTCGCGTCCTTGGCTGCATTGGGTCGGCGTGCGCAAAGGTATAGAAAAAGCGGAATATTTTCGGTTGGCGCAAGTGGTATTAAACCCCGGATTGGTTGGTTTACATGTGCTCGATTCATTCTGCGCCGTTGTGCCTATGGTCACCACCCCTGATGCGCGACATAGCCCGGAGATCGCTTACCTCAAGGATGGCGAGAATGGATTGGTTGTACACGGTGATGCCGGCAATTATGCTAGCGCCATCATTAGCTTATTAAAAAACCCATCTCAATATAGGCACTTACAAGAGGGCTCATTGGCTGGCGCAAACCGTTACACTTTGCAGAATATGGTGGCACATTTCGCCGATGGGATTGAGAGTTGCCTGCTGATGGAAAAAAAACTATAGCTGTTTTTGCAGATTTGCAGCAACACGATAAATAAACCGTAAAGCATATTCCCATTATTTGCCGCCGGACACTACAAGATATAGGACATCATGCCCTGCTATATTTTTTATAGCCAGATTACTGTGCTAATGCAGCAGGAATAACAAGTTTACCATAGCCCAGGATAATCCACCTGCAGCCGGAATTGTCAAAACCCAAGCCCAAATGATCCGTTCGATAACGGTCAATTTAAGTGCGTGGGGATTCTTTGCAAAGCCTACGCCCATGATGGCGGTAGAAATGCTGTGTGTTGTGGAAACCGGCATACCGAAATGGGCGGCAGTCAATAGGATGGTCGCCGAACTGGTTTCCGCAGCAAATCCATTGATCGGATGTAATTTCACCATCTTATGGCCGAGCGTTTTGATAATGCGCCATCCTCCAACCGCAGTTCCGAGCGCCATTACCACCGCGCAGGTAAAGATGATCCAGGCATCGATATCTTTTTCCCCGCCATTAGGGCGTAAGAATTCCGCCCAGGTTGGTAATTGATCGAGCGTACCTGCACCGTTGGCCGTAAAGATTGCCAAAGCGATAATACCCATTGTTTTTTGCGCATCGTTGCTGCCATGGGCAAAGCCCATGTAACCGGCCGATAATAGTTGGGCTTTCCCGAATAGTACATTGACCCACTTAGGTCGCGCCATACGCGCCATGATCCCACCTGCGGAATTCATCCCGCTTATGACGCCCATTAGACTTCCCATTATAATGATGCCTAGGGAAAAACCGGCAATCGGCGAACTAACCATGGGCATTACGACTTTCCAAAGCAAACCTTTGCTTTCTGTCCAAACTGCCGCAGTTTGCGACCAAATTAGCACATCAAAATTATTATTGCCTGCCGCAAGTGCAGCGCCGCATAAACCTCCAATCAAGGCATGGCTAGAAGAGGAGGGTAACCCTAAAGCCCAAGTGATCAAGTTCCAGATAATTGCTCCGGCCAAGGCACAAATCAAGATTTCCGAAGAAACCGTCACTAAGCCTGTATCGACTATTCCAGAAGAAATGGTCTTAGCCACTGCCGTTCCTGAAAATGCGCCCATTAAATTAGTGATTGCTGCGAGTATTACGGCTTGCGTTGGGGACAAAACTTTTGTGGCAACGACTGTGGCTATCGAATTCGCGGTGTCGTGGAACCCGTTGATAAACTCGAACACCAGTGCTGCCAAGATGACAAGCAAGAGCATGGTCAGCATGGCAATCCTTTTATGAATTTTTTAAGACGATATGATAGATGACATTTCCAGCATCCCGGCAGCGGTCAATTGCTTTTTCCAGGATTTCAAACAAATCCTTTTTAACCAGATAACGGATCGGATCGGACTCATTGATATAGATCTCCCGATACAACTCAAGGATTTGACGATCCGCTTCGCCCTCAATAGCCTGTAGTTGGTCGTTTATCTTTTTGGTTACGTCCAGATCCATCCCATGACGTAAATGCCTAACCATTTGTTCCAGGACTTCACAGGCTTGTTCCAGCATGGCGGCACGGCTAGCGAAATCCACGTCAGCAATACGGTCATAGGCAAGCGTATAGCGCTCCGCAAATTTCTCAACGACTTTAGGGATTTTGTAAAGGGCGCTGTTAAGGGCTTCAATATCTTCGCGTTCCAGTACCGTAACAAAAGTATTGACCAGTTCTGCACTGATTTGCGCGAACAGGTCTTTTTCCCGGCGGCGCGCCTGTTTGAATTTTTCCAGCGACCGTTGCGACACTGGAGTGCTAAGAAGTTCGATTAACGCAGTAGCCGATGAGCGCGCAGAGTCAGCACTGGCTTCTAGCAAGCCATAGAATTTATCGCCTTTGCCAAAGATGGTTTGCAATGAGAACATGTCGGATCCTTATTTATTGGCCATATGGCCTTTATTATTTTCCTGATAATTATCGCATAACAAAGTTGTTTGATATCAAAAGTTCTCAGTTGGGCAGATTAAATCAAGCTTCCGTATTGTACATACGGAGATGGTGGCGTTGGTTCAGTTTTTAAATTTTTCGAAGCTTTGGTAATGGGCAATTACCAAAAATAATGGCAGGATTAGGATTCTTTTTGTTGGTGCTGGTTGCAAACGCCTATACGGCCATTGTATTCTTGGTGGACTTTCGATTATGGCTACTATGGCTAAGAATTGAGCGCACTATGCAATTCATTCAGTGGCATGGGTTTATGGATTCCCCAACCCTGCGCGTAGTCGATCCCTATTTCCTTCAGAATGGCATGAATTTTCATGTTTTCCACGTACTCCGCTATGGTTTCCAACTCTAAAGAATGGGCGATTTCATTCATCGAATTGACCAT
Organism: uncultured Methylomagnum sp.; assembly: GCA_964435245.1. Lineage (GTDB taxonomy): Bacteria > Pseudomonadota > Gammaproteobacteria > Methylococcales > Methylomonadaceae > Methyloglobulus. The sequence continues at coordinate 55,324 of CAYSYU010000027.1, read as the reverse complement.
GACCACATCTGTCGGGCTATTGGCAATGTCTTTAATGAAAGATCCGTCAATTTTTAAGTAGTCGACGTCCAAACTTTTTAGATAGGAATAAGAAGAATAGCCGGTGCCGAAATCATCCAATGAGAATTTGCAACCAAACTGCTTGATTTCCCTAATAAAACGCTTGGTAAACACCAAACTGCCAGCGGCCACGGTTTCTGTGACCTCGAAGGTGATTTTTTCTGCGGGAACGTCTTGCATTGATAAACGGTCCTTGAGAAAAGTCAGGAATTCTTCTGAATTAAGGGATTGTCCGGACAAATTAATGGCGAACCCGCCGATATTTTCGAAACTTCGCCGATTTTCTACGATCCAGTTGAATACGTTTTCGACGACCCATCGGTCTATTTCCGGCATCCTTTGGCAACGTTCAACCGCAGGGATAAAATTATCGGGCGGGATGATATTGCCGACTTCATCCTTAACCCCGAGCAATATTTCATAATGCGAATGGCTGTTCTTTTCCGGATTTATCGGGGCGATCATCTGACACCGGGCAAAAAGGCGCTTCTCGGAGAAAATGCGGTCAATGCGCCCCGCCCATTCATGGATATCGGTTTGGGTCCTTAAGGTTTCATCATTTTCCTGGTAAACCCTGATTTTATTGTGGCCAGTCCGTTTTGCGGAAATAATCAAGGAATCCGCTTTATGCAGGAGTTCCTCGACATTGTGTACGCTGCCTTCAATGACTGGCACCAAGCCCATGTGGACGCTGATCGTGAAGCTTTTGTCATTCCAGACAAAGTTGGATTTATTGATTACGTTCCGGATTTGTTTGGCTGTTTCTTGGCCTTCGTCAGACGTACAGTTTTGCACTAAAAAACCAAAAGTTTTGTCCCCAATCCTTGAAACAATGCCGTCATTACCAAGTTGATCCTTGATTAATTGGGCAACCTGCAGCAAAAGTTGGTCGCCGCCACTTAATCCGCAAACATTGGTTATGATCCGAAAGTCTTCAATCTCAAGATAACCCAAAAGATGTTGGGAGCCGCTGAAACGTATTATTTGTTCTTTTATCAGGTTGATAAAGCGTTTGCGGTTAGGTAGGTTTGTGACGGGGTCGTGGGAAACGCTGTGGATCAATTTTTCCTGCATTTGTTGCAACATGGTCGTCGTCGCGCGATCCATAACCGGCTCATCGAGATTTTCAATTTGGGTAACTACGCCACTTTGCAGCAGTTCGGCAAGTTCGTTGCGGGTAAGGTCCTGTCGTTTATAACCGTCGCGGTTTACAAAGACATAATTCCTTGGCAACTCGCCTACCCATACCAGCTTCAAAGGTTCAAAAGCCTCTTTCTCGAGTGAAAACGTAAACCAATCGCCGATTTCGAATTGGTCAACCTCAAGGTACCACCTATCGGAAACGAACTCATTGGGTTGTTCTTTAGCCTTGGGCACTACGAAAGTATTGTCTACCGGTTTTCGTATTCTAGGCGTGCCTGTGCCGATTAAGGTTGAGTACAATTCCTCCATAATCTTGTTATGGACAAAAGCGTTAGAACAAACAGACCCCAAGGTTTTATTGATAAATTCAAGTTCAATTCCAATGATGGCGAATTGCTGTTCAGGCAGTTTGTCCAGGTCGGAATACCAGCCCAACAGTTCGTCAATGACTTCAAAATAACGTTGTCGTTCCTGGGGTTCGTCGTTGAGTTCCGTAATCACCAGGAGATGTTGCCATCCTGAATCCAGAAGCGTCTGCACAACCTTGGGGATAGATTTGCCTTCAACCCGATTATCGATTGCAAGCTGTATTTTTTTCCTGGCCTTCTCGAGCTTTTGTTTGCCTTCGTAAACTTCAACGACTCGCCGGATATTTGCTTCCTTGGACCGTGCAATAGGGGCAGAAAGTTCCTTCAATTCTTCATTTGCTTTGGCGAATACATCCGGATTTGTGATCGACCCTTGGGCGATCCTGGAAATCAACTGATCCAGCGCTTGCTTGATTTGGGTGTTTTTGACGACTTTATTTTGATTGACGGCGCTGTCCAAGGAAAAAAGCTGGTTCAGCAAGTTACGGGCTGGGTGGTTTTCAGAATCCAGGAATTTCGGGTCTTGTAAAGACAGGGCCATCAAAGGTAACTTGATGCTTTCGACATAGGATTTTATGTTGGGGTTGAGCGTTAATTGATTAAATAGGGCGTGAAAAAGTTGGTCATAAACATCCAGTTTGCTTTTATCTTCGACTGAAAGGTTTTTGCCGCCCGCGCTTCCTGTCGATCCCAAAGATTCACTGAGCTGGGCTTGTAATAAGCTTACGGCATCTTGATGCGACTGGTTGTAGGTTTGCGAAGCCTGTAGCTTGATCAGGGCAGCCAACAGTTCATCCGGCGAATACTCTGAGCCACCGCCGTGGGATACTAGCCCGCCAGCCGCTAAATGCGCCATATCGGGGTTGCTCGATGGATTGGCTGTAATTCCTTGGTTGATTAGGTTGAATAGCTTGCTTGCAGTTAGGCTGACAGGACGATGGTAACTACCTCGGGCTGGCTTGGATAATGGGGCTGACGGAATTGCCGTTTCATGAAAGTAAGAGGGGTCAGCATATTGATAAGTTTCGTTATCAAACGATGGCAATGGTTGTCCATATCCAGGGGTAAAAGTTTCGGTAAAGGCATCCGGTTTTGTGCTAGTAGGGAAATTTTTTTTCCAGACAATGTCTTGCGCGGTTTGGGTTGGGGCGCCATGCTCCGCGAGCAGCACCTCAAAAGTTTTGTATAAAGAGGACAAATGGTCGGTCAAGGTTGTCTGGAAAGCTTTGTAAAGCGTCCTTTTTGCAGCCACGCTATCTTCAATGCCCGCTATTTCTTTACGGAAACATTGGCACAAACGTTCAGGGGCAATAGGGTTTTTGATCAAGTACCGAGGAAAACACGTAACATAACTGAGCTTTAGCTCCAATTGGTATAGCTGGTTTTTGTACTGGGCATTAACTTTCCTGATTAAAGTCGAGAAATTAAGCCAATCCTCAAATGCTTCCTTTTCTACCAATGAAAGGTTAGCGCCAGGATCACCAGGGCCTTCTTTTGTATCTTCCTTAAAACCGGTAAAGTCAAGGTCTGTAGTTACAGCACGGCAATAATTGGCAACCAGTTGCGCCTTGTTCATCCGCAAGACTGAGATTAAGTTTGACTGCGCCGCTACATCTTGAAAGTTTTGGGCATAATCAGGCGTTTTTTCCAGCTCGTCTTCGGCATCATCAAAAAATTCGCTAATGAGTGCAGGCAAATTATTGTCCAGCATGATCCTGAACGATTCTTTGAATTTATCCTGGTTGGATGAAGTCAAGAAAAACCTTGGGTTATTGGAGTAAGCGGCAATCGAGCCGACGTTGGTCGATAGCGCCAATGCCTTGAACATCGAATCTGAGATATTATCGAATACGACGCCTATGCCATCATCCGCCACCCTGGCGACTTGGGCGTCAATCTGGAAGTATTCTTTTTCCGTACCTATTTCTGCTGAAAAATAAATTTTAGTGTTCTTGCCTTTTTGCAAGCCCATGACCGAAGGGTTTTTGAGTTTTAGGAATAACCCCTGTTCACAGAAATCAAGGATAACGCACTGGATCGTGGTTTTATCCCCAATAGCCATTACAGCTTCTACGTTCGTCCGTCGACGTTTGTGGCGGCGTTTTTCTGTAGATTTATTTGGAATTGTCATAAAGTCGTGTGAAGGTCGCTACACGCACGATAAGTTATTACCGTTCAATTGTAGCTTAAGTTTACCATGGCTTGTTAGTCGTGTTTGATATGACATGATTTTTGGGGATAAAATCCAATGTTAAGGTTATGTCGTGGAGAAAATTTCCCAATAGCCCTAACGTAAAACGCCAGTCAGCGACATTCAGCTAAAAATTTCTCCGGGAATTGCATGGTCATGCAATGTAAGCTTCCATATTGTTGCACCAATGGCCGACAAGGAGTTGGAATAATTTTACGCCCTGGAAAACAGCTTTCAATACGTAATGCCACTATATCATCCATTGGGTCATCGTATGCCGGAACCATCACGGCGTGGTTAAGGATTAAAAAATTGGCATAATTGGCTGGTAACCGCTCCCCATATTCGTTAAATATGGGCCTGGGTAACGGCAAGGCGACCAATTCGTAAGCTTCCTTGGAAGGCGGCTTAAAAGATCGCAACTGTGCTTCCATACGCTTCAGGCTTTGAAAATGGCTGTCGTGACTGTCCTCGCAACTGGTATAAGCGATGGTCGTTGGGGAACAAAAACGGGCCAGTGTATCGACATGCGCGTCGGTGTCGTCACCGGCCAAACTTTCCTGGTCAAGCCATAAAACACGGTTAGCACCTAGATGTATCGACAGTTGCCGCTCAATTTCCTCTTTCTTAAGCCCATGGTTCCTATTTGGGTTTAACAGGCATTGGCGCGTTGTCAACAGGGTACCGTTACCGTCGCTTTCGATGCTGCCACCTTCCAAAACCAAGTCGATATCTATATGGGCTGCGCCGCGTAGGAATGGGGCATTCGATAACAATTTATGGTTAAGCGCATTGTCCTCATGGTAAGGATATTTGTTTCCCCAGCCATTAAAACGGAAGTTAAGCAGTTGTGGTCTACTGTCATTCTCTATGCTCAGAAATACAGTATCCCTTACCCAGGTGTCATTAACGACGGCTTGGATGTAATCAATATTGTGGTCGCTGATTAAAAGCGACTTGATATGTTGTTGATGATTGTCGTCACGACAAACGATAATCAGTTTTTGATACTGGGTAATTGTTTTGGCGATAAACGTGTAAGTGTCTTCAATAGCTTTTAAGTGATTACTGAAGTCTCCCGAACTATGCGGCCAAGCGATCAAAATGGCGGATTGTGGTTCCCATTCGGCTGGAAAGCGTATCATTGGTTTTTTGTCCCTGTTGTCAACATTTCTCTGGCGTGCGCCCGTGTGTTTTCGGTAATGGTAATGCCGCCCAACATCCGTGCAATCTCTTCGACACGTTCATCGTCATCAAGCAACCTTACAGTGGTCGAAGTTATTTCGGACTGGCTGTTTTTTTCCACATAGAGGTGATGATGAGCTTGTGCGGCAACTTGAGGAAGGTGCGTTACGCAGAGCACCTGACGGCCAGCCCCCAAACAACGCAGTTTTTGGCCGACAATTTCGGCAATACTACCGCCGATTCCTGAATCAACCTCATCAAAGATCATGGTTGGCATCGCCTTGTCACTTGAGGTAACGACCTGGATCGCCAGGCTAATCCGGGAAAGTTCGCCGCCGGAAGCCACCTTGGCCAAAGGTTTGGCAGGCAAGCCGGGATTTGGGCACACTAAAAACTCGATTTTGTCATTACCGTTGAGTTTAGGCGTTGCGCCATCGATTGTTTTGAAATCAACGATAAAATCGCCTTGGGGCATGCCCAATTCCTTGATCATCGCCGATATTTGTTGTTGGAGTTTGACGGCCTGTTGCTGGCGGATCGTTGATAATTCAGAAGCCAGCTTTTGATATTCCTTGAGCAATTCTTCCGCGAGTGCGGTCAGGTTGGCTATGCTCTCACTGCTATGCGTCAATCCGTCCAATTCATGTTCGAGGTTTTTTGCCAGTTCTGGCAATGCCTCAGGGGGAACATGATGTTTACGGCTAAGTTTTTGGATGATAGTCAGCTGATTCTCCAGGGTCGCCATGCGTTGCGGGTCTGCTTCCTGGGATTTGATAAACCGCCGCAGTTCCAAAGCGGCTTCTTCGGTCTGGATTTGCGCTTCCGAAAGCAGGGTGCATATGTTATTTAATTCAGGCGCATACTGGGCAATCTGGCTAATGTCGTTAACGCCCTGATTCAGCATTTGGTTGACAGAAAGGTGGTCGTTTTCATACAAACTGTCAACTTGCCGTTGTCCGATGGCGATTATGTTTTCCATATTCGCCAGTTTATTGTGCGCTTCGGTTAATGCCTTATAGTCGTATTGTTGCAAATCGATCTGCCGTAATTCATCAATCTGGTAGCGCAAGTATTCTTCCCGTTGCTGCCGGTCGACATTGGCTTTGGCCAGGGTTTCAAGGTCTTGGTTGCATTGATGCCAGCGCCGGTAACAGTTGTTCACCTTATCCAGTAAATTTTGGTTTTTCCCAAAGGTATCGAGTAAACGGCGCTGCTCGTCATTGTTCAATAAATTAAGGTGGGCGTGCTGGCCATGGATTTGCACCAGTGACTCGCATAGCTCTTGCAGGGTTTGCAGTGTTACCGGACGGTTGTTTATGAATGCCTTTGACCTGCCGTCGTCCGATACGATACGCCTTACGATACAACGATGCCCTTCATCCATATTGTTGTCTTCCAACCATTGCCGGGCTTGCTGTATATGGGTTAGATCGAATTCAAGGTTGATTTCGGCGCGTTTACATTCAGGACGCACATAACCAGAATCTGCGCGGTCCCCCAAGGCCAAACCCAATGCGGTAAGCAAAATGGATTTGCCCGCCCCGGTCTCCCCGGTCAACACAGACATGCCTTGGGCAAGGTCTAAATCCAGTGATTTTACGACTGCCAAGTCAATAATGTTAAGGTTTACTAACATCTCAATCAGTTGGAATTGCCGCCGCTCCAATTTAATTTAGTTCGGAGGATTTGGAAGAAATCATGGTTTTCAGGATGCAGGATGCGTAAGGATTTGGGATATTTTTTAATGATAATTATATCACTGATTAGGACATCCGGAATTTCTATATGGTCGCAGGTAACTAACGCATTGATTTGTTTGGTTTGGCAAAAACTAACCTCGATTTCTACAGAATCATCAATGACGATAGGGCGATTGGACAATGTGTGAGGGTTTAGCGGGACCAGTACCAATGCATTTAGCGTAGGGTGCAAAATAGGTCCGCCAGCCGAAAGGGAGTAGGCTGTAGAGCCTGTGGGTGTAGATACGATAAGCCCGTCGGAACGCTGTGTATTCAAAAAGACATCATTAATTTTGGTAGCTATTTCGATCATACTGGGTGTAACCCAACGATGGATAGCAACTTCATTTACCGCCGTTTCCTCATGGATCACTTGTTTATCCCGGATAACTTTAGCCTGTAATAGGCTGCGCTTTTCTTCGATGAACCTCCCTTGCAGCATACTGTGCAATTTTTCTGGAAGCTCACTGGGCGAAATGTCCACCAAAAAGCCCAGCCTCCCCAAGTTTATCCCGATTATCGGCACATCGTAGTTGGCGGTTACCCGAGCGGCAGACAGGAAAGTACCGTCGCCACCCACCACGATAACCAAGTCGCATCGTCGGCCAAGTTCATCCGCCGCACAGGAAACAACTGAACTGTCATCAATATATCCGACGCTGTCGCTGGCGATAATGACATCGTGATGCCGCCTTAAGTAACCGTAAAGCACAGACAGGGTAGGCGCGATGCTTGCACCAGTCGGCTTAGCAAGAATGCCTATCGTCTTGAAATGAGCTTGCATAATCTTGAGGGTAAGGTAAACGCTCGATTATACAAAAAACTGGGTTAGGGTTTAGGTTTTATTATTATCGATTTGGCCTTGTGAAGTTTTAACTTCCGTTCGCCCTTGTGCCCTTTGGGTATTGAACCTGTCGAAAGGCTTATGTGCTTCGGCTCGCTCAGCACGAACGGTTCTAACATTAAAAGGCCGAATCAATCAGTCGATAAATTTATGCCAAAAGATAATTATTTAAGGATGGCTTTGACGAAAAATTATGTTTATGGCGGAAAATTTATTTTGCTGAAAAGGGTGTCGAGACGTTGGTATTGCTTCAATGCGTGATAGATAAGGCGATGGCCTTAAATCCTAATCCATTTGCTATCCATGGTTTTAACCAACGGTCATTGGTAATCGGGGAGGGCGATCTTGTAAGTTTTCAGTTTCCTGCGCCGACATTGATTGGAGCGCCTGTCTTTATGTTGCCAAGACTGGTTATTTCCCTCGCTCCTTTTATCGTTTCTCCAATTTCTCAAAAAATATTGCCTTACTACAATACGTCGACCCCTAATGTAAAGCCCATGAAGGTTTTTAATAACCCGGTTTGCTGCGGCATCGGGTTCAATATTAGCCAAGGCCTGAAATTCAAGCGATGTGTCATTCATTTCCTGCAACGCTATAATTTCAATACTATTTACATAGCCTTGTGGCCTGAATAACCCCCCCTTTATCACGGGCTGGATAAAATTGCTAATATCGTTATGGTAGCTGTTTTCTGGAATATTCTTAAATAAAACAATCATATGATAACTCCTTTAATACAGTTTAAAGGATAACCCGTAAAAATACTATAGGATATATCCAAGTTAGTCAATGATGAAATATCAGCTTAAGATTACAAAACATATTCCCGGAAACCTAATTTAACATATTGCTCTGAGGTGATATAAACGCAAGCCAATGAGTTCGTCTATTGCGTCGCTTTCTGAGCCATGGCTTTTCGAAACTATAATTCCTATCATTGGTGAAAAATCGAATCGCCATCTGCTGGATGGCATTAACAGCCAATAATTTGGCTTACTATGAGGACAGGTTACCTTAAAATGCCAAATGTCTTTCCCGCCGTCATATTAATACACTGCTGAAAATAAAGGATTATCCAAAATAGTCTGATTTTGGTGGTTTATTGGGCTGAATCTTTTGCAATAATAAGCTTTTAACTACTCGGCAAAACTTTTACACATCTAAATGCAACCCGACTTTATCCATCTCCGCCTCCATACAGAATTTTCCCTGGTTGACGGTATCGTCAAAATTAAGCCTTTAGTCAAACGGCTAGCCGACCTAAAAATGCCCGCAGTGGCAGTGACCGACCACGCCAACCTGTTTGCGCTGGTCAAATTTTATAAGGCGGCAATCGGGCAGGGCATCAAGCCGATTGCCGGCGCCGATGTGTTGGTTTTTAACCCTGAGGAGGCTTCAGCCCCACATCGATTGACCCTACTGGTAAAAAACCGTATTGGTTATATTACCTTAATGGAGCTTATTTCTAGGGCATATCAGGAAGGCCAGCATCAAGGCGTCCCCATGCTCAAACAAGATTGGATCGAAGCTAAGCATGACGGTTTGATCGCTTTGTCCGGGGCAATGAATGGCGATATCGGCAAGGCGCTTTTGGCTGAGAACACAGATTTGGCCCGGCAGTTGGCTGGACAATGGGGCGCCTTGTTTGGGCAGGGTTTTTACCTGGAACTCCAACGCGTCGGGAAACCGGAAGAAGAACGCTATATCGCCGCCGCAGTTGACTTGGCCATAGCGACAGGGCTTCCAGTCGTAGCAACCAACGATGTCCGTTTCCTAAGTCAGGCCGATTTTGCCGCGCACGAGGTACGGGTTTGCATCAACCAAGGCCGGGTGTTGGAAGACACACGGCGTCCTAAAGACTATACCGACCAGCAATACTTACGCACAGCCGAAGAAATGCAGGCCTTGTTTGCCGATATTCCGGAAGCTTTGCAGAATACCGTCGAAATCGCCAAAAGCTGCAACCTGCACCTGGAATTAGGGGAAAATTTCCTGCCCGATTTTCCAGTGCCGCCAGGAATGACGTTGGCGGAGTTAATGTCCGATACCGCAAAAAAAGGCTTGGACGAACGGTTGAACCGCCATACGGCAGTCGGTAAGGGTTCCGCTGAAGAAAACCGCAAAGCTTACGGCCAACGCCTGGAAGATGAGTTGAAAATGATTACCCATATGGGCTTTCCGGGTTATTTCATGATCGTGGCGGACTTTATCCAATGGGCAAAAAATAACGGCATACCTGTCGGTCCTGGGCGGGGATCCGGTGCGGGTTCGTTAGTGGCTTATGCCCTAAAGATTACCGATCTCGACCCTTTAGAGTTCGACCTCCTGTTTGAACGGTTTTTAAACCCAGAACGGGTTTCCATGCCCGACTTCGACATCGACTTCTGTATGGACAGGCGCGATGAAGTGATCGAATATGTGGCGCAAAATTACGGGCGCGATCATGTCGCCCAAATCATCACCTACGGTTCAATGGCGGCGAAGGCGGTGATTCGCGATGTCGGCAGGGTACTCGGTTTCCCTTACGGATTTGTTGACGGCCTGGCTAAGCTGATTCCTTTTGAGATCGGCATAACGCTGGAAAAAGCCTTGGAAGATAGCGCCGAACTCAAGCAACAGTACGAGACTGAAGAAGAGGTTAAAAACCTGATCGATATGGCCTTGTCGCTGGAAGGTACGGCCAGGAATGCCGGAAAGCACGCCGGCGGCGTGGTGATTTCGCCGACGAAACTGACCGACTTTACCCCGCTTTATTGTGAACAAGGCGGCGGTAACCTGGTCACCCAGTTCGACAAGGACGACGTGGAAGCGGTCGGCCTGGTTAAGTTCGATTTTCTGGGCCTGCGTACGTTGACCATCATCGACTGGACGTTACAAACCATTAACCAAAAGCACCGGCAATGCGGAACGCCACCGGTTGATATAAACAGCATACCCAGGGATGATGCGCCGACTTATGAGCTGTTGAAGCAAGGGCTGACTACCGCCGTGTTCCAGTTGGAATCACGGGGTATGAAGGAGCTGATAAAGAAACTCAGACCCGATCGTTTCGACGACATTATTGCATTGGTGGCCTTGTATCGTCCCGGACCTTTGGAATCGGGCATGGTGGACGATTACATTCGGGTAAAACACGGTGCCAAAGCCGAATACGCCCATCCTTTACTGGAACCTGTCCTGAGACCGACCAATGGCGTTATTCTCTACCAGGAGCAAGTGATGCAAATCGCCCGGGAAATGGCCAGTTATACCTTGGGCGGTGCGGATATGCTCCGCCGGGCGATGGGTAAGAAAAAGCCTGAGGAAATGGCTAAACAAAGAGAAACCTTCATTTCCGGTGCTGTTGCCAATCAGGTCGAAGAGAAAATCGCCTCCTATGTGTTCGACCTCATGGAGAAATTTGCCGGTTACGGTTTCAACAAATCGCATTCCGCAGCTTATGCGCTGGTTGCTTACCAAACTGCGTGGCTAAAGACGCATTACCCAGCGGCCTTTATGGCGGCGGTTTTGTCGTCCGATATGGATAACACCGATAAGGTTGTCACCCTAATCGAAGAATGCAGGCAGATGAAATTGCAAATTTGCCCACCTAATATTAATGTATCCCATTATCGGTTTACCGCCAATGACAATGAGCACATCGTTTACGGCCTTGGCGCCATCAAAGGGGTCGGCGAATCCGCTATCGAAGAAATCATTAACGAACGGTCTCAAAATGGCTTATTCACAGGCCTTTACGATCTATGCAAACGAGTAGATTTAAGGAAAGTCAACCGGCGCGTGCTGGAAGCCTTATGCAGGGCAGGGGCGTTCGACGTTTTCGACCCAAACCGCGCCGGACATCTGGCTGAGCTGCCAACTATCGTCAGGGTAGCGGAGCAACACGGCAAGATGGCAGAAACCGGGCAGGATGATTTATTCGGTTTGGCGACTTCTTCAGAAAAAGATGTTAGCGATAATGCCGAGGCTTACACCACAAGTGCCGAACCCTGGTCGGAACAGGAACGCTTGGCGGGGGAAAAATCGACCCTGGGGCTTTATTTGACGGGGCATCCGATTAAACAGTACGAAGACGAAATCAGGAAATTTACCAACGGCACCATCGCCTATTTGCTCTCAGAAGTCGAACGCTCAAAAGGGAGGATGGAAGCCCGCGTTGCCGGACTGGTAGTAGAAATTCGGACTCGCCAGACCAAACAAGGCAAAGTCATGGGCTTCGTCACCCTCGATGACCGCACTGGTCGCCTGGAAATAGCCTTATTTGGCGACAAATACGAGACTTACCGGAGCATTATCTCCAAAGATACGTTATTGGTTGCCGAAGGCGCATTGGCAATTGACGATTTTTCGGGAAACCTGAGGCTATCTGCTGAAACCCTCTATAGTATGGAACAAGCCAGGGAAAACTTCGCCAGAGGCTTGCATTTAAGCTGGGCAGTTGACGGGCAAGCCCCAGAAAGCAACATGTTTATACCTAAACTACAAACATTACTATATCCTTTTAAAGGCGGGAATTGTCCGGTTGCAATCCGTTACACCTCGCCAGAAGCATCAGTTAATTTACTGCTGGGCGAGGACTGGCGCGTACATCCAACCGATGAATTACTGACAAGGTTAAAAAGATTGAACGGGACAGCGGCGGTTGAGGTTAAATACTCTCAATAAAATGAATAAGCAATAGGGATACGCCAATCGAACACAAAACCGCATGTTATTCTTTGTTAAATTCGGACACGTCGATAAACCCATGTAAACCACGCTTGGATTTAACCGCCAACCATTTTTTAAGGTAAAGGATTTCTTCGGTTTCCTCCAAGTCGTCGATCGGTTGTTTGCTTTTCAATAAGCGAAAAGCCGATGACAATACTTTGTACCTGTCGCCTGTAATGCCGGCACGCCTTAAGCCTACCGTGTTGAGCTTATAATGACGGGCAGGGCGTCCGCCCACCAACATGAAGGGGATAACATCCATATTCAGCCCTGTCGTGCCTTGGACAATCGCATAGGCGCCTATCCGGCAAAATTGATGGGCGACAACATTGCCCCCCAAAAAAACTTTGTCGCCAACTTCCACATGGCCGCCTATGGCCACATTATTGGCGAAAATAGCACCGTCGCCAATGCTGCAATCGTGGGCTACATGGCTGTTATTCATAAAGAAACAGTCGGAACCGATTTTAGTCTCGCCGTTTTCCTTGGCTGAACGGTGCGCCGTGAAGCCTTCCCTAAAAATATTGTTGTCGCCAATGAGCAGCCAGGAAACTGTATCGGCTTTAAAGCTAGTGTCTTGCGGCAAATCCCCTAACACAACATTCGGATGTACGATATTGCTTTTGCCCATTTTAACGAACGGTTGGATGACTGCATGGGCGCTTATTTGACAATCATCACCTATTTCAACCCCTGTTTCCAGGACTGCAAAAGGCCCGACGGCCACGTTAGTCCCCAATTTTACATTGGGGGCAATATATGCGGTTGGATGGATAGTTTGCACCATTTTTTGTTAACCTCTAGGATGATACTTGGTGTGTAGTTCTTTTAAACGTTCGCGGGCAATATGGGTGTAGATTTGGGTGGTCGACAAGTCCGAATGTCCTAACAACAACTGTACAACCCGCAAATCCGCCCCGTGGTTCAACAAATGGGTTGCAAATGCATGGCGTAATGTATGCGGGGACAGGGCTTTGCTTATGCCTGCTTTAAGGGCGTGCCGCTTAATAATATGCCAAAATGCTTGGCGGGTCATGTTGTCCGCGCGGTTAGTGACAAAAACATAGGGGCATTGCCGATCCCCCAATAAGGCCTTTCGGGTTCCGTTCAGATAATTTTCCAACCAAGACATCGCTTCTTCGCCGACCGGCACCAGCCGTTCTTTATTGCCTTTGCCGATAATCCTGACTACGCCCTGCCTTAAACTCACTTGGTCTAATTTTAAACCCACTAACTCCGATACGCGCAACCCAGTCGCATACAGCATTTCCAGCATGGTTTTATCGCGGAAACCTAAGGGCAGGGCGGTTTCTGGTGCATTCAATAGCAACTCCACATCTTCTTCCGTCAACGAATTGGGTAAAGGCCTACCGATATGGGGGGATTCAATCAGTGCAGTGGGGTCGATGGTAATATTGTTTTCCCGGATATAATAGCCGTAAAACCGCCGTAAACTGGATAAGATACGGGCAGACGAACGGTTACCGATCCCTTCTTGATAGCGGTTGGCCAGGAACTTGGACAAATCGCCGGTATTCACATCGAGCATGGAACGGGAGCTTAACCACTGTGCGAATATCCTAAGGTCGCTGCCGTAAGCAGATAGGGTGTTTTCGCTCAACCCCTGTTCTACCCAGACGGCGTCCAAAAACTGGTCGATTAATGCGTCGTTTTGCACGTAGCGAGTTCGGCCTCATAAGCCAGCAATTTTTCCTTAATAAGCATGTACTCGCCATGCCTTTGTCCGCTGTAACCGCCCATGCCGTTGACAGAAACTACGCGATGGCAAGGGATAAGCAACGTATAAGGATTGTTGCGGCAAGCATTGCCGACGGCACGAGCGGCGGAGCCGATTTTTTTTGCCAGGGCAGAATAGGTCAAGGTTTCTCCCAATGGGATTTTTAAAAGTTCCGCCCAGACTTTATTTTGGTGGACTGTTCCTTGCTTTAACAGTTTCAAATTCACGGTTTGCTTCGGCTCAGGCCAGAAATTGAAAATTTGGCTGATATTATTCTCTCCAACGTTAGAATCTTGTGAAAAATCCCATTCGATGTTCGTAATTACATCCTGCCGACGATGGATTTTAAGCGCACAGACCGGCGTGTGGATGTGATCTATTTCTTCTTCGCCGTTACAACTATCGACCCAAGTGATGTTCATTGCCATGGTTCATGCCTCGTTAAATATTTCCAATCACCGTATACGTAAATTTGATGCCTTTGATTCCTGTTGCCCATTACATCAAATGATGAAACCGTATTATCGTAGGTTGGGTTAGGCGCACAAAACAAACCATGCCGATATTTCAAAGAGGATAACCGTGCGCCGTAACCCAACATTGGGTGGTAATTCAACCGCAAAGCCAACAGCCTTATCAACCTAATTATGCTTTTGCATGTTGACTTTTAAGATGGGATCTACGTTCTTAACGATACCCATGAGCTATTAAATTTGTAAGCCCTTCATTTTCAACTTTTTTAAAAAATATTTCCGCCCATACAGGTGTTTCTGAGTTATTTTGTCTTTCCCAAGATGCTGGAACACCCGTGCCACTTGGAGGTGAATCTAAGCTTACAATTTTTTCTTCTGAAGACCACCACGCACCTTTCAAAGTGCTGTAAGACTCTTGTTTTAAGAAAGAAAATCCGGATATTTGTGTGTTTGGTGCGATCCAACTATACCGAGCGAACCAATAGTCGCCAGTACGTCGCCAGTCGTAATAAACCCCAGTAAGTTCTGTGTTACCCAAATAGCAATAGGGTACGACAAGCTCACCATGAATAATTCTTGCATAACCGTGGCTTCCAGAATCAGTATTTAACCAATGTCCACATAATCCTTGTAGTTCGTATACAGGTTGAGAAATAACTGAGCCATTGTTTTTCAGTAAATTTACCGCCTCGAGCACGATCTCTTTCATTTGTGCGAGATCTTTCATAACTATACCAAGAGCCTCGGAATTATTCGCAGTTTCTGAGTTTTTTACGGAGGGAACCGATGTAATTCCTGCTATGGTATCTATAACCATCTTATTTAATGGATTGCCTAAGGAGTTACTTAAGTGATTTCGGCTGTATGGGATGCTTTGCATATCTTTAATATCAAATGGCAATTCATCGAGGTTTTGAGTGATTATAATAATTGGCTTTTCTAAAGCCATAGCAAAACCAATTTCCCACATTACATTCGGTCTATTGCCTGTTAGATCAGCAACACAAAATGTTGCAGCACGTAATTCATTTAACAATCGGTCTGTTATACGGCCTGCAGGTCGTGTTTCATCGAGCCTAAAACAACGCCCACTAACTGTATTCGTAGCGTTCTCAACAGTTTGTTTGATAACGGCATACACATCATCGAACTCAGCTGTAAAAGGCATAATAACAAAGCAATTCATTTTTAAATTCTCAATTATTTTATAGAATGCTGCAAATAAAACATCACATATTCTTTATCATTGCATCCGCAAACTCGCTGCATTTAACTTCTGTCGCACCCTCCATCAAACGGGCAAAATCGTAAGTGACTTGTTTGCTGGCAATGGTGGCATCCATGGCATGGATAATAGCGTCGGCGGCTTCCGTCCATCCCAGATAACGTAGCATCATTTCACCGGAGAGTATCAATGAGCCGGGGTTAACCTTATCCAAATTGGCATACTTTGGTGCGGTGCCGTGCGTGGCTTCAAATACGGCTGTGCCAGTCAGGTAATTGATGTTGCCGCCCGGGGCAATGCCGATGCCGCCGACTTGCGCCGCCAATGCATCGGACAGGTAATCGCCGTTTAAATTCAGTGTGGCGATGACGTCGAAATCGGTAGGGCGGGTCAAGACCTGTTGTAAGGTGATGTCGGCAATCGCGTCTTTAATCAAAATCTTGCCCGTAGCCAAGGCTGCTTTTTGCTCGTTATTGGCAGCTTCCTCGCCTTGTGCGGCCTTAGTGCGTTCCCATTGTTCCCAGGTGTAGGTTTGGGTGGGATAATCCCGCTCCGCCAAGGCATAAGCCCAGTTCCGGAATGCGCCTTCGGTAAATTTCATGATGTTACCTTTATGCACAATCGTAACGCTCTTACGTTTATTGGTGATGGCATATTCGATAGCGGCACGGACCAAGCGCTCCGTGCCTTCCTGTGAAACTGGCTTGACGCCAATTCCGGAAGTCTCGGGAAAACGGATTTTTTCGTAATGCTTCGGAAAATTTTCTTGCAGTAATTTTAAAAAAAGCTTGGTTTCCTCGCTGCCTTGGGCAAATTCGATCCCGGCATAAATGTCTTCGGTATTTTCCCGAAAAATCACCATATCGACTTGGTCGGGCCGTTTGACGGGGGAGGGCACGCCTTTAAACCATCTTACCGGCCTTAAGCACACATATAAGTCCAGCAATTGCCGTAACGCCACATTTAACGAGCGGATGCCTCCCCCGATTGGGGTCGTCAACGGGCCTTTGATGGAGACCAGAAATTCCCTGCATAGGTCGATGGTTTCATCCGGTAGCCAGGTATTGAACAACCCGAAGGATTTGCCGCCCGCATACACTTCCAGCCAATGGATTTTACGCTGCCCTGAGTAGGCCTTTTCAATGGCCGCGTCCAAAACCCGAACTGTGGCCCGCCATATATCGGGGCCGGTGCCGTCGCCTTCGATATAAGGGATGATAGGGTTGTCAGGCACTATCAACCTGCCGTTATGCGAGGTAATCGGTTTGCCGTTCGGGGGGGGGATGACGCGGTTCATAGGGACTCCTGCAGTTGATCGAAAGCACGGTATGCTAACCCGCACCAATCATAGCAAATGCGGTCTGTTTTGTCTCAAGATACAGATTGTTTATGGTTTCGATACTAATCGTAGCCAATAATTGGGCTTCAAGGCTGGTTGATTCAGATATAATCCGTAACAGGTTATTATTGTTTACATTTTCGCTCAAAATAATACGTTCAATGTGTGGAAGGTTTTGGGCTGGGATCACTGAATTTTTTGGAGACATAAATGCATAAAGTCACGCTGATAAAAGGCGATGGAATTGGCCCTTCCATTATGGATGAAGCCGTTAAGGTAATCGACGCTTCCGGGGCGAAAATCGAATGGGAGGAAGCCTATGCCGGGTTGACGGCGTTTGAGAAATTCGAAACTCCCCTTCCGGATGAGACGATGTTATCTTTCGATAAAACCCGCGTGGCGTTCAAAGGTCCCTTGACGACAGTGGTCGGAACCGGTTTCCGTAGCATCAATGTGGCGCTCCGGCAAAAATACGAACTCTATGCCAACGTCCGTCCGGCGAAGAGTTGGGAAGGTGTCAAGACACGCTTCGATGATGTCGATATCGTGATTGTCAGGGAAAATACCGAAGGGCTTTACTCTGGGTTGGAGCATTACCTCACCTCCAAAAAAGACATTGCCGAAAGCTTGGCGGTCGTTACCCGGGGCGGATCGCAACGCGTCATCGACTATGCTTTCAAATACGCACGCGAGAATAACCGCAATAAAGTCACCGTTTGCCATAAGGCCAATATCTTAAAATACACGCAAGGCATATTCCTGGATGTCGCCCGCGAAACCGCGGCGCGTTACCCCGATATCCAGTTTGATGAAAAAATCGTCGATGCCGCTTGTATGCACATGGTGATGAATCCACAGCAGTTTGATGTTGTCGTTACCACCAATATGTTTGGCGATATACTGTCGGATTTGACCGCTGGGCTTGTGGGTGGGTTAGGTTTGATACCTGGCGCGAACATCGGCGACGATGCCGCCTTGTTTGAAGCCGTGCACGGCAGCGCACCGGATATCGCCGGAAAAAACCTTGCTAATCCTGCAGCGGTTATCATGGCTGGTGTGATGATGTTGAACCACTTAGGTGAAATTGACGCAGCCAAACAGATCAAAACGGCAATTGAAAAAGTGGTTAGGGAAGGGAAGTGCGTTACCCCCGATTTAAACCCCCAATCCAAAGCCGGGACTAAAGAAATGGGTGATGCGATTGTTGCCGCCATGAAATAACATTGCCACGTCTAAAGCGCAACCGACCTAGCCAGGATGCAGGGAATTTATAGGCCGGCCTTTTGTAATGGTCGGCCTATAAAATTAGATATAACATGTGCGATTTTGTAATTACGACTGGGTTGTCTCCACCATGTTTTCTTTAAGAAAATCAAGGGAGCACTAAGGGTGCGGCAAAGTGCAACGGATTGCCGCTTAGTCCCCATCCAAGCCCCGCAGCACCCGTAAATGGCGTCAACTGCCAACCCCACTGGGTAGTGGCTCCGCCTGCTGCACAATTGGATAACCCAGTGATACTGCCGCTATTTTCGATTGATGCGGTAACCCCCACCGCATTCACTGTATTTGCATTCGTACCTGCGCCGACGGGAACGTAGAGCGTGTTATTGGTCGCTGAAAATATCACGTTCTTGGTATAGTACTGCCTTTCTGGATTTGGCGCTTGCGAACCAAATCCGGCATTAATATAGCCCGTGCCCGTACAATTGGCGTTACCCCACAAAATTTGAGCACCATTTACATTGCCCGTTGCTGCCGAAGCTTGAATGAAATACCCCGATTTATAAATAGTGATCAGGCCATTTTGCGGACTAAAGCTAACCATGGTTCCAAGTATGTTTCCAGAAGCATCCTTTACCGTAGCGCCGCTACCGGTTCCAGCAGGGCCTTGCGGACCTATTGCTCCCGTGTCCCCTTTGGGTCCCTGTGGCCCAACTGGACCTTGTGCGCCGGTTGCTCCCGTATCCCCTTTAGGTCCTTGCGGGCCCGTTGGGCCTTGCAATCCGATGGGGCCTTGGGGGCCAGTCGCCCCTTGAGGCCCTACTGCCCCAATATCGCCTTTCGGCCCGGGCAATCCTTGCGGTCCCGCTACGCCCGCGTCACCCTTAGGGCCAGATGCCCCTTGCAGCCCTGGTGCCCCGGCATCGCCTGCTTTAGCTAGCAAGCCCCAAAATGCCGGGCTAGCGTCGGGTGATTGGTTGGTATTGTTGTCTTGCAAAGAAATATAGCTGCTGCCTAAAAAGCTGATGGCATCAGTTGCTTTGTAACTTGTTCCATTAGACCAGTTTCCTAGAAAGGTTAGTCCGGCAGGCCCTTGGGGGCCGATGGCTCCCGGAGCGCCTGCAATAGGGGGCGCTGCTGCTGTGTTAATTAACACGACATCTAAAATGGCAGGATGGCTGGTATTGGTGTTTTCCTTGCTGTCTATACTGACATCCAAAGAACCGCTACTTAATAATGCAAAGCCGAAATTCGTCTGCGAAGGCAAGGGCAGCCAACTTTTCACAATATCAGTTACGTCTAATTGTACCCAACTTCCGGCAAGCCCTTTTTTTATGGCAAAAGATTGCGCTAGATTTAGGTCAATACTTGGGGAAGCTCCCCCAACTGGTATCGCCCTTTCAACCCAATCCTGGGCGACTCGACTAACAGTTAAGAGGCCGCCTCTTTTAATGTTCGATATATACAACTTTAAAGTTGCCTTATCGATGTCCGTGGCTGCCACGCCGCTGGGCAATGAACCAGTCATGCTAAACTTGAGGAATGCCGTGCTGCCCCTTCTTACAGTTAAAGTGGGATCCTTGCCGTGCTTACTAGCTATGTCCGCCTTTGTCACATAACTGTCCGCTTCCAGTGTCATACTATCGCCAAAGGCCATAACTGGAATACCCAGCAAAGTTGTTGTAGCAATGGTCACAATCAGCGAAATCGTGACAGGAGTAGATTTACGGTTATCTTTAGAAATGGTGGATTTCATGGGTTTTATCACTTTATAGTTATTATTTAAGGGCATAGTCCACTAGTATTTTTTTCAATCCTGCTTATTTTTTCCATCAAGAAAAAGAGTAACATTTTTTAAGCATATTTAAAACCTTACCGGAATACGAATATTATGTGGCACTGGTTCAAATAATTCTTGCTAATAAAAACTATTTATATACAATAGGATACGACTATTTAATTTCTTGTGGACTGTGTTTTAACCCTATTTAACCCCGTTTTATTAAATTTGGATATTAGGAGATAGGTAATGAAACTAAACGTATTAAAACTTGCTTTATTTTTTATGGTAATGATCGGTGCTGAATCAGCATCGGCTGCGTTAGATGTAGCCAATCAAGTTGATTTTAATGGTGCGGAGACAATCATTGATTTCAATAATATCCTAGACACGGAATCAATCAACGAACAATTCACGGACTCTGGGGTCACTTTTGGCGGCTCATTAGTGGGCTTGACAAATAATGAAGATATATTGGCCTTCAATGGCAGCACAATTGCCTCGAACTGGGATTACAATGGCACTGGAAACACAGGCCCCAGTTGGACGTCGACATTCTCCTCAACCCAAAAAATTGTTGGGTTCTTTGCGAGGTCAAACACCGAAGACGATGTCACTATCGAAGCATTTTTGGGAGGGTCATCAATTGGATCCGTTAACTTTCTCAACCAAAATGGGATAATCCCAGATTTCTTGGCTGTTCAGAGTAGTTTGGGCTTTGACAAAATTATCGTGACTACTGCGGTTAATAAAAATGGTTTCTTTGCAATGGACGACTTCAAATTTCATAACAGTGCTGTTGTGCCTATTCCAGGGGCAATTTGGCTCTTTGGTGCTGCCTTAGTCGGGATGATAAGGATTGGGAAAATAAAACGCCAAAGCGAAGCTGCTTAAGTTATTAAGCAGCTTCTTGGGATCGCTTATTTGCCGCTAACGGGGCAAAATCGGCAAATCATCAACATTTGGGGAATTGTTAATCTGGCTCCAAGTGACTGACCTAGAACCTTGGGTAAACCTCATTTCACCAAAAACCACGGTTACGGTTTCAGTGCCCCTTAGTTCGGATTCTTCAACACCGGATTCACCAAGGGTATTCATTTTACTAATAAAAGCAGTACCCAATTGCCAAGTGGTCAGGTTTGTAAGCTTAACCACGCCTGCACTCATACTTTCTTCAATAAAATAAATTATTATTTGCTGGTAATGTGATCCAGTGGCCATAGTAAGGAACAGGATGGGCGATGCGCTGTCTACTTTCTTCTTTATACTTACGTTACTAAACTGAAGCTTTCCAGCACCTGCGCCGCCGGACGCTGAACCGATCATTACCGCGTTTTCAGCACCGAATTCAACGCTATCCACCTTTATGCAATTAGGTTGCCTTAAAATATCTGTGAGGGTTGGGTCGCCTGCTATGGCTGGGCCTTTCGGCGTGGGATTTTGGAAACAGGCCGCGACTTGGGTAATGGCAAAAACCTGGAAGGGCTGTGCACATAACAGAAAGACAAAAAGCTGTGTAGCTTTCATTATATGATGCGATATTTTCATTTTTATTCCCCTAAATAATATTAAAAATATTTTGACTACATCGATTTTTTACACGTAAGTATCTATAATGTCAACAAATCCTTAAGAAACAAGGCAAAACAGATTGTTGCTAGGGAGAAACTATTTAAACCATATTATTTAACATAATATGCATTATACGAAGTTATAGCGCTAAACTTTATCTCTGTAATTACGCTAGTTAGCACAACAGCTAATTCCGTAAAATTACTGTGTATTGCTGTTGGCATTAAATGAACTCAATAAAAGAAATTTGGCAATCTGTAATCGATAGATTCAAACACCCACTCCTGCATTCGTTTGGAGTTAGCTGGTTAATCGTCAACTACAAATTTGTGGTTGTCATATTCAGCAACGGTGAATATGTAAAGAAGTTGGATTACATCGAAAAAACGCTTTACCCAGAAACGTCTTCTTCTTTTTGCAATTTATTATGGTTACCTCTCTTAGGTGCAGTATTTTATGTTTTCATACTTCCTTTAATATCGTTAGTTTCAACATGGTCGACAAACACTTATGAACGCTGGCACAATGATGTAAAGGCAAAAGCGTTAAGGAAATCGATATTAACCAAAGAACAACGAGAAGAAAACAATAGGATACGTTCTAAGTCCGATATTTCGATGTCAGAATGTATAAAGATGCTATTTGAAACTACTCAGCCTGCAATTATCGACCAATTATGGGAAATAGCTGAAGCTTCAAAGCCAGATGATGATTATATAAAACCACCCCCAAATAGGACGATAAACCCAACATCACCGAAACAGCATGAATTCGTTACTCAATTTGGAATACCAAAGCTTTATGGGAAACTAATTGGTGAAATAGGACAGGGAAGAAAAATAAACGCTAAAGAAGCATCAAAAAGACTCAAAATATCCGAGGCTACCGCACTGAATGGCTTAATCAGCCTATCGGCACTCAGTATGCTCAAACCTATTTGGGAGAATTCAAGCCTTACTTTTGAATTGGTAGAAAGTAGTTGGGCGGCTCTTCTAAATAATCGTCCTGCCTAAAAATGCAATGTTGGATTATTGTTCAATATGCAAATTAAAAAGCGATCGAAAATTTGCCGTTGATTGCTCCGCAATATTTTCAAACGTTTCACTGCGCAGTTGGGCTATTTGTTCGGCGACATAGCGTACGTACGTTGGATAATTGGATTTTCCTCGATACGGTACAGGCGCCAAGTAAGGTGAATCGGTTTCTATCAAAAACCGCTCGGGAGGAACTTTTTTTGCCACTTCTTTAATTTCTTTAGCACTATTGAAAGTTACGATACCGGAGAAAGAAATATAAAAATTTAAATCCAATGCTGCTTGGGCAAATTCCCAGTCTTCGGTAAAACAATGGATAATGCCGCCCACATCAACCGCATTTTCTTCCTGTAAAATCCGCAGGGTGTCATTTTTAGCGTCGCGGGTATGGATGATTAATGGCTTGTTAAGTATTCTTGCAGCGCCAATATGGTTCCTAAACCGTTGATGTTGCCAGTCAAGGTCGCCGGTGCTACGGAAATAATCAAGCCCGGTTTCGCCTATACCAATTACTTTTTCGTGCTGCCCCAGGTAAACAAGCTCTTCAACTGTAGGTTCTTTGCCATCTTGCTCGTTAGGATGTACGCCAACGGTTACGGATATTTGCGGGTAATCCGATACTAACGAGAGCATGTTTGGATAGGATTCCAAGTCGATAGCGATGGTCAATAAATGTTCGATCCCGCAGCCGCTAACAGCCTCCATAAAGTTTGCAAAATCATTCTGGTATGGGGACAGATCAAGACGATCCAGGTGACAATGTGAGTCGATTAACATTTTTGCTTTTTGTATGCACTTACAGTGCTTTTAGAGATGGTTTGATTTTTAATAAACCAAGTTCATGAATTTTTAGCGCTTGCTTTACATAGTGTGTGTTGATTTGTCTCCACCCAAAGCGCCTGCCAAGTAATTTTCTATCTTGGCCCGCGCCAGGCCACCGTCTTGGTCGCTGAACTGGACCCCTATGCCCGCCGTCCTGTAACCTGATGATCCGGGCGGGGTTTTCCAAACGACTTTTCCGGCGATGGGCAACCGCTCAGGTTCTTCCATAAGGTTTAACAACATAAAGACTTCCTGTCCCATCTTGTAGTCGCGGTCTGTTGGGATAAACAATCCGCCGTTAACAACATACGGCATATAGGCTTGATATAGCGCATTCTTGTCTTTAATGGAAAGCGATAAAATGCCTTGTCTAGGCGCTGCTGCTTCTGACATAGCTAACTACTCCCGTTAAGTTCTTGCCATTGTACTAAAATTTCTTCAAACATCATTTGGATATTGATCTGCATGCCCAGGCGTTGTCTACTTGCAATCAGTAAGTCATAGAATTTATAAAGCTTTTGTAGGTTTAGCCGTTGCGCCATTTCGTATAAAGGTGTGCTTAGGTCTTGATTGCATAATTGTTTCTGGTTGCCGGTTATCGTACATTTAATTAAATCGGCGACCCAGGAAATTAGCCAATTTAGCAAATCTGTTTCCGGTAGTTTCTGCCATTTTTCTGAAATCATTGCCGGATGGCCATGATTCCTCGCGATGGCCAACCACTCGCTAAAACAATCTAGTCGCTGCTTCAACAGGACTGTATCAGTAACCTGTCCTGTCGTTAGTATAGAATCCTTCAATAAGCTTATTAGGGTTTCCTGGTTGTTATCAATGCCCTGCCCTTGCAACCAGTTAAACACCATTTCCCTATGGGGAAACGTAGATTTTATCTTTTGGCAACGGCTAATAATTGTTACAGGTAATTTACTGGGCTTGTCGGTTATTAAAGCAAATATAGTACGTTCATTGGGTTCTTCAAGGCATTTTAAGAAAGCATTGGCTGCCGAGGGCGTCATCGCTTCAGCCGGGTTGACGATAGCGACCCGATAGCTGTCAAATTGCGGTTTTAGGTAAGCGTTGGCGATCAGTTGCCTGATTTGGTTAATCGAAATCGCAGTTTTGTCTTCGTCAGGCTTTATAAAGATCAGGTCGGGATGCGTTTCCGCTTGAATTAACAGGCAACTGTTGCATTTGCCGCAGCTAAGGCCATTTTCCATTGGCTTTGAACAAAGTAAGGAAAATGCGAATTGCTGTACGAGTTGATATTTGCCCAATCCCTTTGCGCCGATAAACAATAATGCTTGAGGGATGCGCTTTTGCTGGATATAACTGGAAAGCAATTGCCAGTTTTTGTGATGCCAAGGAAGCAGCCTCCCTTCTGTTCCGCTCATGACAGCAGTGGTTTTAGTTCTTCAACTATCGCTTTCTGTACGCCGTTTAGGGATTGGTCGGCGTTGATGACTTTAATGCGTACCGGATATTGTTGGGCTTGCCGTAAATAAGCTTCCCTAACCCTGCTAAAAAAAAGCTGCTGTTCGGACTCAAACCTGTCTATCCGCCCTCCCCTGGATTTTGCCCTCGCCATTCCGGTTTCTATCGGCACGTCCAGCAGTAATGTTAAATCAGGCCGTAAGTCATCTTGGACAAAATTTTCCAGCCAGCGTATGGTTTCCATGGGCGTACTACGCCCGCCGCCTTGATATGCATAAGTCGCATCGGTGAAACGGTCGCAAAGCACCCAGATGCCTTTAGCCAATGCCGGTTTGATAACATGGGTTAAATGTTGTGACCTGGCGGCAAACATCAACAGGATTTCAGCCTGAATGCTTAAAGCCTCCCCGTCAGTCTGGAGCAGCAATTCCCTTATTTTTTCAGCAAGCTGCGTGCCTCCAGGTTCCCGTGTGGCAATAATGGGGATATTTTGGCCTTCAAGATAGGTTTTGATGAACGGGACATTGGTGCTTTTACCAACACCTTCCCCCCCTTCTAGCGTGATGAATTTGCCTTTATTAATCATCATCTTTTATTTTTTTGAAAGTTATTGACCGCCCCATTATGCTCGTCTAGGGTAGCAGAAAAATGATGGCTGCCATCCCCTTTGGCTACAAAATACAGGTTATTGTCCTTAGCGGGATGCAAGGCGGCGCGGATGGCATCTAGCCCCGGCATGGCAATCGGGGTGGGGGGTAACCCAGTAATAACATAGGTATTGTAGGGTGTCGGTGTGATCAGGTCGGTTGCCCTGATGTTACCTTTATAGTTATCGCCCATTCCATAAATGACGGTTGGATCGGTTTGCAGCATCATTGCCTTTTCAAGCCTACGGACAAATACCCCGGCTATCTTAGCCCGCTCATCCTTTGCCCCGGTTTCCTTTTCAACAATAGACGCCATGATAAGGGCTTCATAGGCTGATTTATAAGGAAGATCCGGTTCCTTATCCTGCCATTCCTTCTGTATCACAGATTGCATTTTGTCATAAGCCCGTTTTAATATCGAGATATCCGAATCATTTTTTTCAAAATGATAGGTATCAGGGAAAAACCAACCTTCGGGGTTTTTCTCGGTTATTCCAAGTTGGGATGATATTTCAGAGGGAATTAATTTTGGCAAGGATGGTTTGATATTAGGATGTTTTTCAATTTCCTGCAATATTTCCTTTAAGCACCACCCTTCAGGAAAAGTGATACTGTATTTTTTTGCCCTGCCTTCGGAAAACATGGCCAGTATTTCAGGTATGGTTAAACCAGGGGGCAATTCATATTCGCCAGCCTTGAGTTTGTTGATAACCTTTAATTGTAAGGCAATAACCCGGAACCAGAGCGGGTTAATGTCAAGGTCCTGGTCGAGTAGTTTTTGGGTGATCCTTGCAAAGGAATCCCCTTTTTCTACCTCGATAATTACCCCATGACGGACTGTTGGCTGATTGATAGCCTTGTAATAACCAGCACTTAACCAGGCCATTAAAATTAGCAGGATAGCTGCACATCCTACCTTTATCTTAAGCATCAATCAGTGCCTTTTCTTTTGCTAGCTTTAACCAGCCCTGAAGTTGCTTAGTGATCTTTCCGGCTGCAAAACATATGTTTTCTATTTTCTTGACCGGCCAAATGCCGACGATAGAATTGCAAACAAATACTTCGTCGCCCGCCAACAAAGTTTCTTTGCCAAAGGTATGTTCGATTAAAGTCAAGCCGCGCTCATCAATAATGTTTTTGATGATACCCCGCACGATACCGGCGACCCCCGTTAACAGAAGGGGGTCGGTATAGACGGTACCGTTTTTTACGTAGAGAAGGTTGGTCATCGTGCCTTCAATAACATGGCCGCTTACATCCATCATTATACCTTCTTGTATGTCAGGATCATCCCATTCGGCGCGCGCCATGACCTGTTCCAGGCGGTTCAGGTGCTTGATGCCTGCCAGGGCGGGATTTAACCCTAACTGTGTCTCGCAGAACCGCGCATTGATACCTTGATCGGCAAGGTTTGTGGAATAGTCGGGGAAAGGATAAAGGCTTATTACACGGGTAGGCTGGATGGCATCAGGCTGGCGGTAACCACGCCCTCCAAGTCCACGGCTGACTATTATCTTGAGGACGGCATGACTTGCTTGATTGCATACGAAGTGTATTTCTTCAGTAAGTTGGTTGGTATCAACAGCAGGGATTTTTAATCTCGAACAGCCCATCCCTAACCTTAACAGGTGCTGCTCAAGAAAAACGGGGCGGCCTTCGATAACCTCAATGGTTTCAAATAAACCATCGCCATACTGAAAGCCACGGTCATTGACCGCTATTTGGCCAATCTCCTCCCCATTCACCAGAATCATTTTCAGGGACGACCGCTTTGCTAATGGTTAATTTTACACGTTATACAAAGCGCTTAAATACTAAGGTGCCGTTAGTGCCGCCAAAGCCAAAGGAGTTGGAGATGGCGATATCAATCTTCATTTTCCTGGCGATATTTGGAATATAGTCCAGGTCGCATTCTGCATCCTGATTTTCCAAATTAATGGTGGGAGGGGCAATTTGATTTTTGATGCTCAGTGCGGTTAAAACCGCCTCAATACCGCCTGCGGCACCTAACATGTGGCCGAGCATCGATTTCGTGGAACTGATTGCCACTTTATAAGCATGGTCGCCCAAGGCGGTTTTCATCGCTTGCGTTTCCCCAAGGTCACCTGCCGGGGTGGATGTACCGTGAGCGTTGATATAATTAATATCCTCTGGGTTTAACCCGGCGTCGCGCAATGCATTCTTCATGCACCTTGCAGCCCCCTCCCCTCCTGGCGACGGCGTGGTCATATGGTAGGCATCGCCGCTCATCCCGTAACCGACCAACTCGGCGTAAATTTTGGCCCCACGCGCTTTGGCATGCTCTAATTCTTCCAGGACGACAACACCGGCGCCATCGCTCAGCACGAACCCGTCACGATCCCTGTCCCAAGGGCGGCTGGCGGCTTTTGGGTTGTCATTCCGGCGTGAAAGCGCTTTCGCAGCAATGAAACCTCCCATAGCGGTAGGGGAAGAAGTGCATCGTTCGGCACCCCCTGCCACCATCACATCGGCATCGCCATATTTGATTAACCTTGCCGCATCGCCAATATTATGGGTCCCTGTAGCGCAGGCCGTGACAATTGCAAAATTAGGGCCTTTGAGCCCGTATTTTATGCTTAGGTTTCCGGAAATCATATTGATGATATTGCCAGGTACGAAAAAAGGCGATATGCGGCGAGGCCCGCTTTTTTCGTAGACCGCATAACATTCCTCTATGCCGGTAATGCCGCCGATACCCGCGCCGATAGCGACGCCAATACGTTCCGCATTCGCTTCCGTTACTTCAAGTCCGGAATCTTCAATAGCTTGGCAACCTGCGGCAAGGCCGTAATGAAGTACCCCGTCCATCCGTTGGGCATCCTTAGCGGGAATGTATTGGGTAATATCAAGGTTTCTGATAACTCCCCCAAAAGTCGTCGCAAAAGACGAAATATCGAAAGAATCGATGGCGCTGATGCCGCTGCGGCTGTTGATGATGCCGTCCCAAGTTTCAGAAACTGTATTGGCAAGGGACGTCACAGCACCTAATCCAGTTATGACAACTCGACGACTGCTCAATTTAAAATCCGTAGTGGGTTAGGTAGGTTAATGAAGAGGTAAAACGTAAGTGGATGAACTTTTACTGTCCATCCACCTTAACTAAAACTGTGGGTTTAGGCGTTTTTGACTATATAATCAATAGCTTGTTGTACTGTTGTGATTTTTTCCGCTTCATCGTCTGGAATTTCGCATTCAAATTCTTCTTCAAGAGCCATAACGAGTTCAACTGTATCCAGAGAATCAGCACCCAAATCATCAACAAACGATGCGTCGTTAGCGATATCTTCCTTAACACCCAATTGCTCTGCTACAATCTTTTTTACACGCTCTTCTACATTACTCATAGTTATATCCTCAATCAATGTAAGTTCGCCTTTAAAATAAGTGACTTACAATGTGGTTTTATTAGTTTTACTGGAAATCCCGTCTCCGGCAATTCCAGACGGCGGGGGAATTATACTTGATATTACAATAATGTCACAATTTTAAGGCATGAACAGGCCACCGTTTACATGGAGGGTTTCCCCGGTAATGTAAGCGGCGCCTTCGGAAGCCAAAAACGCAACTGCATTCGCAACTTCCCTGGCTTCTCCCAGCCTTGACAAAGGGATGGAAGACAACAACGTGTTTTTGATGTCGTCGTTCAATTCCTTAGTCATGTCCGTATCGATAAATCCAGGCGCTACAGTATTGATGGTTATATTACGTGAACCAACTTCCTTAGCCATAGATTTGGCAAAGCCTATCATTCCGGACTTAGCGGCGGCATAATTAGCTTGGCCGGCATTACCTGTTGAACCCACCACGGATGAAATATTGATGATGCGCCCTGTTTTGGCTTTCATCATGCCCCGCAATACCGCTTTGCTCATCCGAAATACGGAAGTTAAGTTCGTGTTGATGATGTCATCCCATTCATCATCTTTCATACGCATCAATAAGTTATCCCGGGTGATCCCGGCATTGTTAACGAGCACAGTTGGCGCACCAATTGTGTCATTGATAGTCTTGATGACTTCTTCAACGGAACTTGGATCGGCGACATTTAGGGTTAAACCTTTCCCCTTTTCAGCCAGATAGCCTGAAATAGCTTCCGCACCGCTATCGGTAGTTGCGGTGCCGACGACAAAAAAACCGTCTTCAGCCAATTTTTCTGCGATTGCCTTGCCGATGCCTCGGCTGGCCCCAGTTACTAAAGCGACTGGTTTAGACATTGAGTTGCTCCAATACCTTATTTAAAGTCTCCGGGTCATAAATTGCCAAATGATCGGCATTTTTCACTATACGTTTGTCCAAGCCTGTCAAAACTTTGCCCGGGCCGCATTCTACAAAGGTATTTACCCCTTTATAATGCATCAGTTCGATGGTTTCTACCCAGCGTACAGGTTTATAAAGTTGTTCCTGCAAGGCATTTTTAATGATTTCCGGGGCGCTATGCGACTCTACATCGACATTGTGCACCAGTTGCATTTTCGGTGCTTCAATCGCAATAGTGTGCAAACATTCTTCAAGTTTTTCCGCCGCTGATTGCATTAACGCACAGTGGGAAGGCACACTGACAGGCAGTAACACAGCCCTTTTTGCCCCTGCTTCTTTTGCGGCCGCTGCCGCGCGTTCGACTGCCGCCGTATGGCCTGCGATAACGACTTGCCCAGGCGCATTAAAATTGACTGCCGCAACTATTTCCGTTCCGGCGGAATTTTCGCATATCTCAATCACTCGCTCATCTTCTAGGCCCAGGATGGCAGCCATTGCCCCTACACCTGCGGGCACGGCCTCTTGCATAAAACGGGCCCTCGCTTCAACCAATTTTACGGCATCTTCAAAAAACAATGCACCTGAACAAACCAATGCGGTGTATTCACCTAAACTATGCCCTGCCATCCACGCCGGACGGATTTCGCTGTGTTTGCACCAGACTTCCCAGACTGCCACTCCAGCAGCTAGCATTACGGGTTGGGTGTTTTGGGTTTGGTTAAGCTCATCTTCCGAACCATTTGTTATAAGTCGCCAAAGGTCACGGCCTAATACAAAAGAGGCTTTATCGAAGGTTTGTTTAACTTCCGGATAACTTGCCGCTAACGGGCTTAACATGCCGATAGACTGGGAACCCTGCCCTGGGAACACAAACGCTAATTTTTTTTGTAGCTTGCTCATGGGTAGCAATAGTCGATCAATATTTAATTAATGCGGAGCCCCAAGTGAACCCGGCACCAAATGCTTCCAATAAAATAACTTGTCCACGTTGGATGCGCCCATCGCTAATGCCTTCATGCAGCGCGAGCAAAACCGAAGCCGAGGACGTATTGCCCTGCCCTTCCAAAGTGACGATGACTTGATCCATAGACAGTTTCAGTTTTTTCGCGGTTGCCGCAATAATCCTTATATTGGCTTGGTGCGGAACCAGCCAATCCACTTCAGATTGTTGCATATTGTTGGCATCCAAGGTTTCATCCACAATACGTTCAAGGGTGTTGACCGCCATCTTAAAAACTTCATTGCCGCGCATACGGATGGTACCGGGCTCATTTTTATTGGCTTCGGATGCAACTTGAGGGTTTGGGCAATAAAGCATGTCTTCATAGCCGCCATCGGAGTAGATATGAGTGGATAACACGCCCGCTGTTTCAGACGAGGAAAGCAATAACGCACCCGCCCCATCACCAAACAGGATGCAAGTCCCCCGGTCTGTCCAATCGACAATACGTGAACAGATTTCAGAGCCCACGATAAGGGCATATTTTACCGCTCCCGTCTTAATGTATTGGTCTGCAATGCTTAGGCCGTAAATTGCGCCGGAGCAGGCGGCCTGTACATCAAAAGCGACACAGTTCTTGATCCCTAACCGTTGTTGAAGCAAACAGGCCGTGCTTGGATAAACACGATCCGGCGTGCCTGTGGCGACAATAATCAAATCGATTTCTTCCGGATTGATTTGGGCGGCGTTAATCGCCTGTTTGGCGGCGATTTCAGCCATACTGGAAGCCGTCTCATGCGCGCCCGCAATTCGGCGGGATTTAATGCCTGTGCGTTCGTAGATCCAGCTATCCGAGGTATCTACGGTATTCGAAATGTCTTCGTTAGTGCGGATTTCGTCCGGGAGATAACCACCGGTGCCCATTATTTTTGAATAACGCGTCATGCGCTTTTACTCTGGCTCAAGGATTTTTCAACCCGCTCGCTAATCTTCTTGATGACGTCTTGTTTGACTTCAATTTCGGCTAATTGGATGGCTGTTTTAAAAGCCAGTGCGTCTGCGCCGCCGTGACTTTTTATGACCAAGCCTTTAAGCCCTAAAAAACTTGCGCCGTTGTATAAACGCGGATCAATCCGATCCTTAAAGGATTTCAAGACGGGATAAGCAATTATTCCTGCAAATTTGGTAAAAATATTTTTAGAAAAGTTTTCTTTTAGTAATGTGCTGATCATTTTTGCGGCGCCTTCTATGGATTTAAGCGCCACGTTGCCTACAAAACCGTCGCAAACAATCAAATCGACTTTAACATTGCCAGCATTGAGCGAGTTGCCCTCAACATAGCCGATGTAATTCAGGAATGAATTTTCCAATAGTTTCGCCGCCGCCTTAACCTGTTCATTGCCTTTGACTTCTTCTTCACCGATATTCAAAAGGCCGACTTTAGGGTTTTCAATACCTTCTACCGCTTTTACCAATTCACCACCCATGACGGCAAACTGAAAAAGATGCTCTGCCGCACAATCGACATTAGCGCCTAAATCAAGGACGTGCGTATGACCATAAACCGACGGAAGGGTGGAAATAATACCTGGACGGTCAATGCCGGGGATCATTTTCAACACAAACCGGGCGGTCGCCATCAATGCCCCGGTATTGCCGGCGCTTACACAGGCATCGGCATGGCCTTCATGGACTAGGTTAATAGCCACCCGCATTGAAGAATCTTTTTTGTTCTTCAATGCCTTGGAAGGGGATTCATGCATTTCCACCTGTTGCGAGGCATGTTGGATGGTCAACCTTCCCTTGAATGCGGAAAGCTTTTCCCCCAAACGCTGCTCAAGGACGGCGGAATCGCCTACCAATATCAATTTCAAATCAGGATTGTTGCTTAAACATTCCAGGGACGCAGGCACTGTGACCTCAGGGCCGAAGTCGCCGCCCATTGCATCAATCGAGATAGTCAAACTCACGCTTAAGAATAACTCCGGGGATAATCTTTAGGGCAAAACCAACGGAAATCCGTTAGCTAACCACATGTTATCTAATGCGAAAACTAATAATTACTCTTCATTATCCACATTGACGATTTGTCGGCCTTTAAAATATCCATCCGGGCTGACATGGTGGCGCAAATGCGTTTCGCCCGTCAATGGGTCTTGGGACAATGTCCTTGCCGTTAAGGAATCATGTGAACGGCGCTGTCCGCGCCTTGACCGTGATACTTTACTTTTTTGTACTGCCATTGTTGGTCTCCAGTATTTTTAAATTGGCTAAGATGGAAAATGGGTTTTCAGTTGAAGCCTTTGGTATTTTGGGCAAAGATTCCTGCTTATCATTAATATTATTCGGCGCCAAGCAATCATTTTGATGTTTAGGGATATCCGGCAAACTCAGCAATAACTCATCTTCAACCATGTTCTTGATAGGAATTTTATCTTCATCATCCAATAATAAAGGTTCGTAGCCGTCCGGCAGTTTATCCGCCAGAGCCAATGAATTGACGACACCTAACTTAATATCACTGTTTACAGCCCATTCCAAAGGTTCCAAGCAACGTTGGCATTTAAGTCGCAAAACAGCGGAGAAATGCCCTTCAACCGTAGCCAGCTTGCCTTTCCTACCAAAATGCAAGGTGACCTCAACGTTCCCAACGTCATCGGACAACATGTCGGCTATCCTGTCGAAGCTGCTTAAAGGTAACTGTCCTTCAAAACTGGCATTCCTATCGGCCAGCAACAGGGGGTCAATTAATTCTGGCAACCGGGCTAACATAACCGACAGATGATATAGATAAACTATTAATTCGTCAAATTTTCACTCATGTTAACAGTCCATAAAACATGAGATAGAATTTTAACCTTGTATATCGTTTGTCCTAAAGTGCCTTTTGGTAATGGTATCATGTACATCTGGGTTGCCGTTGCTGCTGTGGAAGTGCAGGCGGATAGCGTATTTTTTTATTAATTCCTTGACTATGCCGCCACAATCGAAAAAAGGCCGGGGTACAGTAAGCAACCAAACAGGCCGTTATGAACGACTGACCAGGGAAGAAAGCGATGACGGCTGGGACCACCCAGATAAATTCCGCCCGCAAATACCAACACAGTTATTCGTTGATACTGCAAAATCGGTTATTACCTACAATCAATCGCCCGATGTCCCTTTTGATCGGTCAATCAATCCTTACCGAGGTTGCGAGCACGGTTGCGTCTACTGCTTTGCGCGTCCCAGCCATGCCTATTTAGGCTTTTCTCCGGGCTTGGATTTTGAAACCAAATTGTTTTACAAACCAGATGCCCCGGAATTGCTTAAATCCGAATTAGCGGCAAAAAACTATCGGCCTGCGCCCGTCGCGCTCGGCATCAATACCGATGCTTATCAACCGGTAGAACGGCAACTG
Organism: uncultured Methylomagnum sp.; assembly: GCA_964435245.1. Lineage (GTDB taxonomy): Bacteria > Pseudomonadota > Gammaproteobacteria > Methylococcales > Methylomonadaceae > Methyloglobulus. The sequence goes on along the minus strand of CAYSYU010000027.1, from coordinate 21,184 downwards.
AAATTGACCCGCCGCATTCTTGAAGTTTTACACCTTACCCGCCATCCGGTTTCCATTGTGACCAAGTCAGCCTTAATCGAGCGCGACCTTGATTTATTAATCCCGATGGCAAAGCAGGGACTTATCCATGTCTGTATATCGATCACCACTTTAAACCCTGAATTGGCGCGCCGCTTAGAACCCCGCGCGGCTGCGCCAAAGCGGCGGCTGCAAACTTTGGCTACATTAGCGGAAGCAGGAATTCCGGTATCCGTATTAATCGCGCCGTTAATCCCCATGTTGAACGATTACGAGCTTGAACTTATATTGCAACTTAGCCGCGAAGTAGGTGCGTTAGATGCCGGTTATGTGTTTTTGCGTTTGCCGCATGAACTCAAAGACTTATTCGAAGAATGGCTGCACATCCATGAGCCACTTAAAGCAAACCATATCATGAACCGGGTTTACGATTCACGCGGCGGGAAAGCGTACGATTCAAATTTCGGCGTCCGTATGCGCGGCACCGGGCAGTATGCCGAACTGCTTGCACAGCGTTTCCGTTTAGCCATGAAGAAACTCGCATTTCCCGGTTTGCCGCCATTTGAAACCGGATTATTCAGGCCGACGGCGATTACCGGACAAATGGATATTTTTGATTGAAATTGAATCAGTTGTTGAGTTTATGTAAAGGTGCAAGTTACGCAAAGATTTAAAGCAAATCAATCGAGGGGGGCGGGGTCTATACATTGAGGCCCTACTCACGCAATTTACGAATAACTGAAGTACGCCAAATACATTTTAAGTTTTTTTACCCACACCCTCTAAATTGATGCTTTTAACCTTCAGGCTATACTTCAACTGACGCCCATACAAACCCTAAAAGAAGTTATTGCGCATGGAGCATTGGAAAGTTAAATGGCATTTTTAGTTCGAAAATAACTCTCTTTCATTTGCTTCATCTTAAATAAGAAATTGAATTATTTGAGTTATTTTCGAATCCAATCCTAAAATCGATGTATAAGTGTTTACCTTACCCTACAGGTTGCACCTGCCTGAGCTATCAAGGCGCCATTCGAAGCAGCGTATATGCCGCCTGTGACTTTTCCGCTTTTAATAAAATTAGCCCCGATTGCTGTTGCACCTGCCCTTATATCGTTAGGCCTGCTATCGAAATCAAATTCAACTTCATTAGTAACAGGGTCTGCCGTTTGTGGTTTTGAAGTTCTCGTTACCCCTCCCGATCTTAATTTAGCGACATATGTGCCACGAACGCCAGAGCCATCTACTGAAGCTTTTGAACGGCCTTTGCCAACCTCGCATTTGACTGAAACGCCTGCGGCATTCGCATCCCCTAAAACAACCAAGCTAAGTGCCAAAACGGAAACTGTTAATCCTATGGTATTTTTAAAATTCATTTTTTTCTCCAAAGTTTTTAAAAGAAACGGATATATCAACAATCAGTGATAAGTATTACTTTCTGTTCGATACATTCGTTAATTTCAAAGAAACGGCCAATGGTTCAAAAGGACTATAAAAATTTCCTGATTACGCAAGAAACCAAAGGAGATAGAAGTTACTGGTAGGCTATTGCCAGCATAGCGGGTCATTTTTTCCATGGGTTTGGTATTAAGGCTAGAAAGTCCTTGGCGCTTTATGGATTGTCTATCCTTTAATATGGTAATCAGGCGCATTTCTAGCCAGCCGCTGAACAACTGAAATAAGTTGCTCAACATTGAAGGGTTTGGCGACAAAGTCATCCATGCCGGACTCCCGGGCATTGTCCTGGTCTGCCGTGTATGCGCCTGCCGTCAAGGCTACAATGGGCAACTTTGCCAAACGTGTATCCTGCCGGATACGGGAGGTTGTTTCATAACCGTCCATACGCGGCATTTGGACGTCCATCAGGATTACGTCGACTGCACTTAAATTCGCATTTAGCCAATTGATCGCATCCTCGCCGTCTTCCGCCAAGCTCACCGAAGCGCCATGCAAGGTCAAAATATTTTTAGCTATTTCCCTGTTAATATCGCTATCATCGACCACAAGTATCCGCACGCCAGCTAAGCGCTGTTGCTTATCTTCCGTCGATGCGCCTATTACCATTGGACTGATTGACGCAGGTTTCTTTAGGACTGCCAGGATGGCGTCATAAAATGAAGAAGGGGTGACGGGTTTGTTTAGGATAAAGTCGACACAATCGATATTAGGCTGGGCTAGCAATTCATCACGCAAATATGCGGATACCATCATTATAATTGGCGGTTTATTCTTTTTATTCTTTCCAGACCGAAAGGATTCTGTAATGATTTTAGCGGTTGTTAAGCCATCGAGACCTGAAATTTGCCAATCCAAAATCACCAAGTCATAAGATTTCGGGGAATCCGAGTATTCTAGGGTACGAATATACGCGGCTTCCCCGGATTCTACCACATCGGCCATACAACCGAGGCTGTTGGCGATGTTGACAAGGGCGGTTCTAACAGAATCGGAATCCTCCACTATCAAAAGCTCAAGCCTTTGCAGGGAGGATAATGTTTGCCCTGGGTTTTGGTCAAGCCCAAATGTAAGCTCAAACCAAAACGTGCTGCCTTTGCCCTCTTCGCTATCTACGCGGAGCGCTCCCCCCATTAAATTAACCAGTTGCCGACAAATCGACAATCCCAATCCGGAACCGCCGAAGCGACGGCTGATAGTGCTGTTTGCCTGGGTAAATGCAGTGAAGATATCGTCTTGTTTTTCCGATGAAATGCCGATACCTGTATCGTATACGGCAAAATGCAACTTAACCGAATCCCCTTTAATCGCTTCGACGACCTTAATAGATAGCTCGACTTCTCCTTTTTCGGTGAATTTAATGGCGTTACTGGTTAAGTTAACCAATACCTGTTGCAGCCTTAAAGGGTCGCCGACCAAATTGTTGGCGAATAGTGGGCAAGGATTGATGATCAATTCGATTTTCTTGTCGCCGGCCGAAGCCGACATCAAAGTGGCGACCCGGTCCAGCACATCGGATAAGCGAAACGGAAGATGTTCAATTTCCAAGTTTCCAGATTCAATCTTGGAGAAGTCCAATATGTCGTTAATAATAGCCAGTAGAGTTTGTCCGGCATCGCTCACCTTGCGCACCAACTCTCGGGTTTCCTTGTCCAACGCCTTTTGCTCAAGCAGATAAACCAAGCCCAGCATGGCGTTCATTGGCGAGCGGATTTCATGGCTCATGTTGGCAAGGAATGCCGATTTTGCCTGGGTTGCCGTTTCCGCCTCTTCTTTTGCTTCCGCAAGTGCATCCATCAATGCTTTCCTCTCGGAAATGTCGCGGATAATACCGACAGTCCCTAAAAATTCCGGTTTTTGCTGGTCGTGGTTTGTGCTGTAAATACCAGAGCTATTCACTTCAGCGCAAACATATCCGTCATTCAGGGGATTGGCTACGCCGGGGTTTACGTTTCCTTGGCCCAAGATCAGGTTTATTTCCAGTCCGCTGGTTTTGCGGTCACCGCTTCGTCGCTCGTCAAACAAGCGGGGCGTATCCCTAGGCTCCGTTGCCTGACCGGCGAGTTTGGCTAAGGCCATTTCACGGCTTGCCTCAGTTACGTAGTCAGGGTGCATTATCTCCGAGAAATGCCGGCCGATAAGCTGGCTTGGGGAATAGCCTAGATTATTTATAGCATCGTTAAGGAAGGTGAAACGGCCGCCCCGATCAATGCGATAGATGACATCCGGTACTGTCATCACAAGGCTGCGATAACGGTCTTCGGATGCGGCCAACGCTTGAATTTTTTCTTCCAGCTCAAGGGTTTTGCGGTCGAGTTCAAGAAAAACCTGTACCTTGGCAAGCAATATCATCGGGTTGTAAGGCTTGACGATATAATCTACCCCGCCGCTTTCGTAGCCCATAAAAACTTGGGCGTCTTCTCCGGCGGCAGCGGTCAAGAAGATAATGGGCAGGCGGTGGGTACGTAAATCTCCGCGTAACAGGTTTGCCAGTTCATAGCCGTCCATTCCAGGCATCATGATATCTAAAATAGCCAGTGCAAAATTATGATGAAGGGTAGCTGCCAGCGCATCATTGCCATTGTTAGCTTCAACCAATTCGGTATCGAGGTCGGCCAAAACCCGGCGCAGCGCAACAAGGTTCTCCTGCCTGTCGTCAACGATCAGGATTTTTTGGCGGACAGACTGTGTATCACTATTCATACGCTTTTCTCGATTTGATATTATGCTTTTAAACCTAAACGGAATTTACATCGGCTAAAATCTTGGTCTGTTTTGTTCGCTTTCGATGCACAAAGGCTCGTACAATCTCCTGGCCAGTCAATGTGACCAATATCGCCAAAGCAAGTGTCGATTTTTCCATAGTCTTTGGGTCACTTTATTTCTTTATAGGCGGGCAACCGGATTTCCTAAGCAAGGCGGCAATCTGTGGCGGGGTCAAGACCTCATCCACCACACCTGCATCGATTGCAGATTGCGGCATGAACGGCGTTTCTACGCTGGCAGGATCCTGGGCTATCGTAAGGCCGCCTAAAGCTTTTACCATACCCATGCCATCCGTACCGTCCCTGCTCGCACCGGACAAAAGAATTGCGGCCAGTGCCCTTCCCCAAATTCTGGCAGCGCTCTCAAAAAGCACGTCTATTGCTGGGCGTGAATAATTAACCGCCTCATCGATAGACAGACTGAGGGTCGCCTCATCTTCTACAAGAAGGTGATAGTTAGCTGGGGCAACATAAACATGCCCTGCCTCAATGGGTGTTTTATCGTAGGCTTCCGTTACCGGAAGCAATGTCATGTTTGAAAGATGATGCGCAAAAAGGCCTTCATCGTTGCTGTAAAGGTGCTGGGCGATAAGGATGGGCACTGACAGATTTGTCGGCAAAGCCGCCAGGATAATTTCAAGCGCTTTAAAGCTGCCCATAGAACCACCCATGACGATAGCAGAACAATTCATCTCCCTGCCTTCTTTTTGAAGAGCCGGGCGTTTCTGTCGATCACCGAATAAGTTTCGCTTGCGGCGGTGAATTGGATGTCTTCCTTAGTACCCAGGCAGAGGCAGCCGCCTTCTACCAGGCTATCCGTAAATAAGCCAAGCACACGGTTTTGCAAATCACGATTGAAATAAATCAGCACGTTGCGGCAGAATACCAGGTGCATTTCGCCAAATACGCTATCTGTGGCCAAATTATGGGTGGAGAAGACGAGGCGATCTTTGAGTTCGTCAACCATTGTAACTGCCTCGTAACCCGCATGGTAATATTCGGAGAAGGAACGCCTGCCTCCTGCATGCTGATAGTTGCGCGTCGCCTCCTGCAACTTGGCGATGTTGTAAATACCCTGTCTGGCGTGCTCCAGCGCTTCGGCGTTAAAATCGGTAGCGTAGATTGTGGAGCGATTATAAATTTCTTCCTCTTTTAATACGATGGCGAGCGAATACACTTCCTCCCCAGTGGCGCAGCCCGCATGCCATATTTTTATATGTGGCCAGGTACGCAGAAGCGGCACAATTTTCTCGCGTACGGCTTTGTAAACAAACGGGTCGCGAAATAGTTCAGTAACCGGGACTGAAAAATAGCCTAACAGGCGCGAAAAAAAAGTGGCGTCGTGCAGTACGCGAGGGATCAGTTCGCTGATCGTATTGCAATCCGAAGTCGACAGAAATTGCCTTACCCGCCGTTCGATGGATGCCAAGGCATAAGCACGAAAGTCATAGCCGTAACGCTGATAGATTGCCTCCAGTAGCAGGGTAAGTTCAATCCGTTCAAGATGGAATGGTTTCATGGTCTAGCCCTTCCAAGCTTCTTCACTCAGCTATATAACCAGACACGCATCATGGAAATCAGCCTTGACTCTTCAACCGGTTTGGTCAAGTAATCGCTGGTACCGGCAGCGAGGCATTTTTCCCTATCTTCAGGCATAGCCTTGGCGGTCAGTGCGATGATAGGCAATTTACGGAAACGTTCTTGGGTGCGAATTCGCCGGGTGGTTTCATAACCATCCATGACCGGCATCATCACATCCATTAAGATAATCTCAATGTCCGGATTGTCCGCCAGTACCTGTAATGCACGCTCGCCATTTTCCGCTTTGAATGGGGTCATGCCATGCCCGGTCAGTAACTTTGAGATGGCGAAGGCGGTACGCATGTCATCATCCACCACTAGGACTTTCTTATTCCGCAACACAACATCCGAATCGTAAAGGTCGGTAATGATCTTGCGCTGCTTTTCCGGCATCTGGCTAACTACCCGATGCAAGAACAACGAAACTTCGTCGAGCAAGCGTTCCGGTGACCGTATGCCTTTCACGACGATGGAGTCGGCGTATTCGCGCAGTTCCTCTTCTTCCGCGGGGGTAAGCTCTTTAGCCGTATGAACGACAACGGGGGGTATTGCCACACCTTTATCTTCCAGCCGGGTTAGGAGTTCCTTTCCGCTCATATCCGGCAATTTCAGGTCGAGCACGACGCAGTCGTAGCGGTCGCTAAGCAAAGCTTTAAGGGCTGATTCCCCCGATTCGGCTTCATCTACCTTGATATTGCCATTACCGATCAACTGCACCGTATTACGGCGAATATTGTCATCATCTTCAACTACCAGGACGCGCTTCGGATTGCTAGCGGAAACCTCTTCGAGCTTTCGGAATATCGCGTCGAGGGAATCCTGGCTCAAAGGTTTAATGGCGTGGCCGACGGCCCCCTTACGCAATGATTCGAGAATATGTTCATCCACGGAGACAATATGGACTGGGATATGACGGGTGCGGGTATCTTCTTTGAGGGCGGCGAGCACGGCCATGCCGTCCATTCCCGGCAATCGAAGATCCAATATAATTGCTGCGATTGTAAACTTGCCTGCTAACTCAAGCCCGTCTTCGCCGGATGGCGCCGCCAAACATTTAAACCCCTTGTCGTGGCAACGATCACGTAAGATAACGGCGAATTTTGCATCGTCCTCAATAACCAGGATGGGTGTGTCGGTTGGATCCAAGGTGTCCCGATCATCGGGAATGAATGGCAGGGCAAGGCCTTCTTTAGGTTGTCGTGCGATCTCGGCTTCCGCACCGGGTTGGACGACGACCGGACGAGTAGTTTTTGCCTGTGGGTGAGAGTGCGCTTTGAGTGGCAAATAAAGGGTAAAGCTGGAACCTTGGCCAGGTGCACTAACAAGGTGAATCTCGCCGCCCAACAGTGAGGCGAGTTCCCGTGAAATAGTCAGCCCTAAGCCGGTGCCGCCGTATTTGCGCGTTGTTGTACCATCGGCTTGCTGGAAAGCTTCAAAAATAAGCTTTTGCTTGTCTGGCGGAATGCCGATGCCTGTATCCTTGACGGTAATAGCCAAGGCTTGGTCATTGGATAACTCCTTGAGGGACAAATCAAGGCCTGGTAGCGGATGACCAAAAATGACGGCAATGTCCCCTTTTTCGGTGAATTTAAGTGCATTGGATATGAGATTCCGCAAAATCTGGTCGATGCGCTTGCGGTCGGTCACAATTTCGTCGGGGATATCCTTACTAATTTCGAACTTAAGGTCGAGCCCTTTGGCCTGCGCCATGTGATTAAAGGAAGCATGCAAATTGTTTTTCAAATCGGTTATGGTTACAGTTCCCCAATTGAGATCCATATGGCCTGCCTCTATCTTGGACAAATCGAGAATCTCGTTGATAAGATTGAGAAGGTCATTGCCACTGCCATAGATGACTTGGGCGGATTCCACCTGCTCATCCGTTAAGTTGCCTTCTTTGTTTTGCAACAGGCTTTGCGCCAGCAACAGGAGGCTGTTTAATGGGGTGCGCAGTTCGTGGGACATATTGGCGAGAAACTCCGATTTGTATTTACTGGCCAGAGCCAATTCTTCCTTCTGAATGGACAAGTCCTTACGGGCGTTTTCGACCTCGCGCTTCTGGCTATATAAAAGGTTATTCTTTTCCTCTAATTCTTCGTTGCTGACCTGTAGTTTTTCCTGCTGGGACTTAAACTCCTCTTCGGATTGCTTAAGTCGCTGGGTTTGCTCTTGTAATTCCTCATTGGCCACCTTGAGTTCTTCTTGCTGTGCCTGGATTTCTTCAATAAGCTGTTGGGATTCGGTAAGTGCCTGCGAAAGCTGGGTGCGGTTTTGGGCGCTTTCTATCGCCACCGCCAAGGCTGGCATCGCTTGCTGCAAATATTCCAGTTGTAACGGCGTAATAGTGCCTAGGGTGCCGAGTTCGATTACGCCTTTGAGCCGATTTTCATGGACAAAAGGGGTGACGCAGATAAAATGCGGTGCGTGCTCACCTATGCCGGACGTGACCTTGATATAATCATCGGGCACATTGCTGATCAGGATTTGCTGCTTTTCTAACGCTGCCTGTCCAACCAAGCCTTCGCCCGGACGGAATTCGTTGGAAAGGTTCTTCCGCTGGACATAAGCATAACTGCCTTTCAGTATCAACAAGCCGCTTTCCTGCGCCACATACAACGCGCCAATTTTGGCATCCATCCAGGATGCAATTTCGCTGATGACTTTACCTGCCAAGCTGTTGATATCGAGGTCGCCCTGCATCACATCGTTGAGGCGGGCAAGGCCGTTCTTCAGCCATTCACGGGCATTATTCTCCGTTTCGGCCATCTGTAAAGCTGCCGTCATGGATTTTAACGCAAACATTAACTCATCATTATCCGAACGCGGCGTAATGTCGGAGTTATAGTTTCCGCCTGCAACGATATTTGCTTGTCGAGCAACATCCTTCAGCGTGGCCACCATCTGTTTAACGGAAGCGGCAATCCCCGTGTCCCCGCTCAACTCTACGTCAAGATTGCCTTGGGCGATGAGCCGCGTAGCGTTAGCAATTTCCCCTGGTTCGCCACCGATTTGGGACAAAACCTGTTTAACGGTATAAAACAATGCGCCCAAACCCAGCATAATTGCGAAGATTGTGGTCGCGTAAATTAGGTAACTATTATTCCTGACGGATGTTGCTGCAATTTCGTTGCGTTTAGCAAACAGGTCGAGTTCGGTCTTGATATAGTCATCAAGACCATCCATAACCTTGGCGAATACCTGTGGTGTCTCCGTCCTTTTATTAAAGTCGCGCCCAATGGCGTATAACTTGGCGGGATCGAGGCCAATCTTCCGTCGCTCCGCGATTTCTGATTGCGAAAGATCGATCCAATGTTCAACTTCCTTGCCGATATCGGCCAGTAAACTAAGTTGATTAGGGTTGTCTTTGACCAAAACACTCAGTTTTTCCAGCATCTTATCGAGCGAAACCTCTTCCTGCTTGAAGCGCTGTACATCATCTTCGTTAGCGCTAAGGAAATAATCCCGTTTTTTGATCAGCAAATTTTGTAGGCTGGATTTAGCCAAATACCCGTTGACTATGACCTCGTTTGTGTGCGCTACCCGCTGTTGGCTTTCCAGGATAGATTGTTTGCTGTGGTCATTGATGATGGCAATTGTTATCATCAGTACGAATACCGATGAGTAACCCAATAGCAATTTAGTACGAAGTTTCACGGAATGCCCCCACTTTTGATAAGCATAATCAAATGCTTATTGGTAAACCATTTGTTATTATTTATGGCTTTTTTAATTCTTTAGAGAAGAACACTGCCTGCGTTATGAAGCAAAAGTATTAAAAATATAATTAAAGATTAGTCGTATTCTTGTTTGTTTCCAACTTACTCCGTATTTTTGGCGACTTTAGGCAAACCTTAATATGGAAACCGGTTTATTTTGCTCCCCATAATAGATTCAGCAGGACAATGTATTATGAGACACAATAATAAATTAGAAATACAGTGGCTTACAAATTATGATGACAACTTGGGCTTTTGCAATGATATGGCAAAAATAAACTAACGCCTAAAACCAGCGTATATTTTTATGTCAAGCCCCCAGCAAATTGCTCCCACACTAGACTTCATCCTATAGTGCTGCCCCGTTAGCCGCCCCATCATTAGCAGGTGAGTTTGGGCGCTATCTCATGAAGATGAAATAATTAAGAAGAGCTTTACCTAATTATCAACCTTTACCGACGGGACAAACAAATTAATGCTATCTTTTTGATAAAAATGTAATAAACACAGACCATCCGACTAATACTTGACCTTTTGACAACCTGACTCGCATCATAAGGCTTTTAAGTACGCGTTAGCACGTATTTACATCTTCAATTAAATTATATATTTGTATATTCAATGATATTGGTTTGCTAAGGCGCAACGTGAGGCCGTGAAGTTAACTTGGGTATATTGAGGTTAAAACCGAATTCACCCATTATAAATGTAACCCCTTAGATACTTAGGCTAACTGTTTAAGGGACAATATTGATTCCCTATCTTGAGCCTAGAATTAGCGGCTTGTTTATTATAAAACAAACCAGTGGCAACCACGGCCATGAATCATAGAAGGCCGAAATCGGTGGGGCGCGGCTGGTTACGGCAATCACAAGACTAAGGGAAAAAGTTAGACAATTTTAGCTTGGCTATACAAATTGAGGCAGTCGGTTAATTCAAGATTTGCCATTACCGTTTCCGAGGCCGCCCGGAATTTTCCTGTCCTCTACACGAAGCGTTAAGGTTTGATTTTAGGGCAAATATGATCAATTTGGGGTAGTAGCGCCATTAACTGTGGCAAAGCATGCCACCAAACCGGAGTATAAGCTATGCACTGTCAGTTGGATGAATTTTAGTGCGTTACGCCTCTACGGTGGCAGTTCAGCCAAAAGATTAATTAAGCGTCACAATGCAGTTGTGTGTCAATGTCGACAATCAAAAGGAAATAAGCAATAAAATAATCGGGGAAGAAAAAACATATCTGCTTTATTGATCACTTTTAATATCACTACCACTGACTTTTGAGGAATTGGTTATGAATATTATTTGGTTTATTGACCTACACTTAAAGGCATGGATATGGCTTGTTTCTGTTCCCCTGTTGGTAATGCTCTTGGGTTTATTGTCGGTATTACAACATCTCCTCAAACAACCGAAACTCAGGCATTGGGAATCCATGTTGAAAAACGCAACGCATCAAGCAAAGGATGAAAATCATAACGGCTTTACCAAAGCACATGGGCATACGGCAGCTTCCCATGATTTTCCAGCGTAACCGGGATGGTATCCAATACCAAGGTTGGCAAAACAAGTGCGTCGCTTCTATAAAGTCGGCTAATACTTCTGGGGGAAGAGCCCAATGATAAATAATGGCATTGCCGATAAAGGGGGCATATCGGTTTCTAGGCACACGCAGCAGTCCTATCGACGAAACATGAACCCAAAAGCAACATTCGCGGACTTTATCAAAATGCCTAAAGAATTATATAGAACCAACCGATGCCCTCCTGACGTTAGCCTGTCAAGTCGGTTCCGTATTAAAGTTTAAGGGTATATAAATGGCGCTGACGAATTCGCTTTCAGGGACTAAAAAAAACCAACAGCAACTACTGAAGACGTTAGATGCATTCAAAGAAATTCTCAGAAGCGCCAACCAGGGCATCATTGCTACCGATACGCAAGGCATTATCGTCCTTTTTAACCCAAGCGCCCAACGCATGCTGGGATATAGCGAAGAGGAAGTCGTCGGTAACTATACGCCACTGCTGTTCCAGGATGCAGAAGAACTTGCCGTCCGCGCCGCTAGTTTAAGCACTGAACTGGGCCGCACCGTTGCCCCCGGTTTTGAACTCTTAGCCGCTAAATTCAATGCCGAAAATGCTAATGAAAGCGAATGGTCTTATATAAGCAAAGATGGAAGTCGTTTTCCAGTCAGGTTAGCAGTTACCAGCCTGTATAGCCTTGAAGAGACCATAACCGGCTTCCTGTTTACCGTCACGGATATCACCTTAGCCAAGGAAGCCGAAGGTCGACTGAAGGCATCCGAAAAACTTTCGCAAGCCGTACTCGAAACACTGTCGATCCAATTCTGTGTCTTAGATCCCAACGGCAATATACTGGAAGCCAACAATGCCTGGTTCGATTTCGAAAAGGAAAATAAAGTTGGCGGCACTTCACAAGCGTTCGAAGCCGGGCAAAACTACCTAAAGCTCCTTAAATCCGGGTTGGTATGTGATAGGGGTGGAAATGCTTTTGCGGAAGGAATCCGTTCAGTCATGAATGGTGCAAAATCCAGCTTTTCCCTTGAATACCCTTATAAAACCCCTTTTGTACAGCTCTGGTTTACCGGGAAGGTAATCCCTTGTCCCGATCATGGGATTGGCCATGTCATTGTTATCCATAAAAATATATCCGGGTATAAGCTATTGGAGCACCGGTTTCGCCAAGCGGTGGAGTCTGCCCCCAACGCCATAGTGATGGTCAATGAATCGGGAATGATCGAGATGGTCAATTCACAAACAGAGGCGTTTTTTGGCTACACGCGCTATGAGTTGATTGGGCAAGCGGTAGAAATATTGGTTCCGGAGCGCTTTCGTGGAGGCCATGGCAGTTTCCGGAAAGCCTATTTTTCGGCGCCGCAATCCAGGCCGATGGGCGCCGGCCGCGACCTCTACGGGTTGCGCAAGGATGGCACCGAGTTTCCTGTTGAAATAGGCCTCAGTTTTATTGAGGATGAAAATGGGAGAATTGCCCTAAGTTCCATTGCCGATATTACAGAGAGAAAATTACTGGAACATCGGTTCCGGAAGGCGGTGGAGTCGGCACCAAATGCGATCGTCATGGTCGATGACACAGGGACAATCCTGATGGTCAACTCACAAACAGAGTCGTATTTCGGTTATTCGCGCCACGAGTTGATTGGGCAAGCGGTAGAGATATTGGTGCCGGCGCGCTTTCGCGGGGGACATGCCGGTTTCCGGCAAGCCTATTTTGCATCGCCGCAATCCAGGCCGATGGGCGTTGGCCGCGACCTTTACGGGCTGCGCAAGGATGGCACCGAGTTTCCTGTTGAAATAGGCTTAAGCGTTATCGATGACGAGAAAGAAACAATAGTCCTCAGCACAATTATCGACATCACCGAACGCAAGAACGCCAATGATAAGCTGAAAAGCGCCATTAACGAGAAAGAGACATTGCTTAAGGAGGTTTATCACCGGGTCAAAAACAACCTTCAGGTGGTATCGAGCCTTATTAACCTCCAAGCACGGAATGTCAAAAATAATGAGACTGCCGACCTGCTTAAACAAAGCGCCGACCGCATCAAATCCATGGCCTTGCTGCATGAAAAACTTTACCAATCCAAGGATTTGTCGAGGATAAACTTCAATGAGTATATCCAAAGCCTGGTCGACCATCTGCTTTACGGATACGGTGCGCCCGGCAAGATTAACGTCGGTTTAAATATCGACGATATCTACCTTAATGTCGATACCGCGATCCCTTGCGGGCTTATCATCAACGAACTTTTATCCAATGCCCTGAAACACGCTTTTCCGGACGGCCGCCAGGGTGAAATCACCATCAGCTTCACGCAAGACGGGGATGATTGCATCCTCGTTATCACCGATAACGGAATCGGCTTCCCTTCGGGGCAAGATTTCAAAAAAAACGGCTCGCTAGGGCTGCAATTGGTCGATACCTTGACTAACCAACTGATGGGACAAATAACGTATGACTCCTCTATTGGTTCTACCTTTAACATCCGCTTCCCCCTTCCCTTTTAAACAGGATAAAAGCACATGTCTGCAAACAAAATCATGGTTGTCGAAGACGAGGGCGTTATTGCGATGGATATCCGAAGCCAACTGGAAAACTTCGGTTACGAGGTAGTCGCTACCGCGTTTTCCGGAGGCCAGGCAATCACTCTGGCGAACCAGCACAAACCCGAGATTGTATTGATGGACATTGTGCTTAAAGGGGAAATGGACGGTATTACCGCAGCCCAGACAATAACAAACTCCCTGCACATCCCGGTGATCTTCCTTACCGCCTATAGCGACTCCAAAACATTGGTGCGTGCACGGGCAACAGGCGCCTACGGCTATCTGATCAAGCCATTCCGGTCGGATGAGCTGCACGCCTCCATCGAAGTCGCACTTTACAAGCGCCAATTGGAACGAAAGCTTAAAGAAAGTGAACAATGGTTTGGAAAGACGTTGCATTGTATAAGGGACGCCGTCATTGCGACCGACAACGAAGCTAGAATCCGGTTCATGAATCCGGTAGCCGAGGCCGCGACAGGTTGGAAACTCGACCAGGCCAAAGGAAAAGACATCAGCAACTTGATGACATTTTTGGACGAGTCTAACCGCAAGACCATTGAAAACCCCGTCGCCAGGACCTTAAAGAATCTTGACGTAACCGGTATGAACTTCGGCGCGATACTCGTAAACAGGACTGGTGTTGAATGTCCTGTTGACGATGGCGCGGCGCCAATTATTGATGACGACGGGACGTTGTTAGGCTGCGTACTGATATTTCGCGATATTACCGAGCGCCGCCGTATGGAAAATTTGCTCCGGGAAAGCGAAGAGCGCTTCCATAGCGCGTTTGACCTTGCCGCTATCGGGATGGCGTTGGTTTCCGTGGATGGCCGTTTTTTACAAGTCAATAGTTCACTTTGCAATATATTCGGTTACCTAGAGGATGAGTTTTTAAAAGCTAACCTTAAAACGATCACTCACGATGAAAATTACCATCAATGCCTCAGCCTAGAACTGCGCCAATTGATGGCCGACGAAATTCCGTCGTTTCAAATTGAGATGGAATGCGACCATAAAATCGTTGGCAAGAATATTTGGGCGCTGCTAAGCGCAGCGCTGGTACGCAACGCTACCAACGAGCCGCAGTATTTCATAATCCAAATCCAGGACATCACGGACCGCAAATACGCCGAACAGCAAATGGCCTATATTGCCAACCACGACCCATTAACGGGACTCTTTAACCGTAAGCAATTCCATAGCCATCTTACCCAAATATTGCCCGCTGTCCGGCGTCATAACACCAAATTGGCACTGATGTTCCTCGACCTAGACCGTTTCAAGTTGATCAACGATACCTTAGGCCATAGCATAGGGGATATCTTGCTCCAAGCGGTCAGCGAACGCTTAAAAAGTTCGGTCCGGTCCAACGATACTTTGGCGCGATTGGGGGGGGACGAATTCATCATCCTTCTAAGCGACATAACCTTACCGGACGATGTGGCAAGAATTGCCCAAAAAACCATCGATACGCTTGCAAAGCCTTTCGCCATAGATGGCAACGATATTGTCATAACCACAAGCATCGGGATCAGCATTTTTCCGGACGATGGGGAAAATAGCCAAATCCTGTTGATGAACGCCGATTCGGCAATGTATCTCGCCAAGGAACGCGGTAAGAACAACTACCAGTTTTATACAGAAGAAATGACGGCAAGATCGATCGAGCGCATGACTATCGAACGGGGCTTGCGGCAAGCCTTGGCAAATCATGAGCTAAGGCTTCATTATCAGCCTCAAATAAACACTAAAAGCGGCCATGCGGTTAAAGTCGAAGCACTGGTGCGTTGGCAGCACCCTGAGTGGGGGCTCGTTTACCCTGACCGGTTTATTACTGTAGCGGAAGAAACAGGATTGATTGTGCCTATCGGCGACTGGGTATTGCGCACCGCTTGTTTACAAGCCAAGTCGTGGCAGGAAAACGATGGCGCATTCACTTATGTGGCGGTAAACGTTTCCCCCCGTCAGTTCCTTGAAGCCGACTTGTTTCAAACGGTTGAACAGGTGTTGGCCGAAACCGGCCTGAAACCTTCTTCCCTGGAACTTGAAATCACCGAGTCGGCGGTTATGCAAGACCCGGAAAGGACTCTCCTGGTATTACAAAAACTGCACCAACTGGGAGTTCGTCTTAGCATCGATGATTTCGGTACCGGGTATTCCAGTTTAAATTACCTCAGGCAATTTCCGGTACACACCGTCAAAATAGACCAGTCTTTTGTCCAGGATATCCCCGGTGACAAAGGCAGCATGGCTTTGGTGCGGGCGATTATCGCACTAGCCCATGAACTTGAGATGGATGTCGTAACAGAAGGTGTGGAAACGGAAGAACAGTTGGCGTTCCTTAAAACAGTGCATTGCGACATGATGCAGGGATATTTTTTTAGTCGTGCCGCCACACCGGCCCAACTCGAGTCAGATTTCGATCCCGCAACCTTTAAAGAGTTGTTATTGAGCGATTGAAACTGATTTGCCAAGCGGCATACAGGGTAAGTATGGCAAGCTGCAATCCGAAGGAAAATTTTTCGAGCAACAATCTTTAGCTTAGCTTTGAAAATAAGCTAGGTTTCCGTTATGGGTGGCCACAAGTCAGTTGAAAAACATTATTTTGGCCAAAACGATCGAATGCTTACTCAGTATTTTTCTGGGGCCTGCCGCCAGAAGACCGGCATTTTGTTGCAATTCATTTGGGCTACATCTGCTTAATTAGTGAGACATAGGCATTTAGGGCTTATTTTTTTGTTGGTTAGCTGTTTTAAGCAATTTTTCTTGGGTTTGTTCCGACAATGCAGCCAAACCGGCACAGGGGGTTGGGCTATTCAGTGCCTTGGCTACTGCGGTAGCCAAGCCGAAAACAGGGTCATTTTGGACGAGCTTATCAATACTGCGCCTTGCAATGCCAATGGCAATTACCGCATCCGCACAAGCCAGTTCGATCAGTTTTGGGAATAAAACGTCAGAACGGTAAGCATCCAATTGTTGAGGGTCGTGGAATTCGCAGTCCAGTAAAGCCTGGTTATCACTGTAACAGGCGTAAGGGTTAGCCGGTTTGTTTGGCTGTGTCACCGTGTTTGCGGCATCCATCCGTGCTTGAAATGCGATGAATTTTTCGACATCCATTAAAGGCTTGAGGGTCGTCTCAAGATTATGTTGTTGGCGTTCGCCCCAATTGGATGGGGAACTGTTAACAATAAGGATATTATCGAGACTGGCTTGCGCCCAGCCAATACCTTGGAGTTCTACATTGTTAAGAATAGCCCCTTGCATTTTCGCCTTTTCTAAATCCGCGCCCTGCAATTTTGCATAGTCCAGGCTTACCCCTTGCAGTATTGCTTCCCGTAAGTTTGCACCCTGAAGTTTTGCCCCGCGCAGGTCGGCGCCTTGCAGTTTTGCCCCTTGTAGGTTTGCCGCCTGCAAATCGGCGCCTCGAAGGTCGGCGCTCTGTAGGTTAGCCCAACTTAAATCCGCACCCTGCAAATCGGCTCCCCGGAGGTCGGCAACCCGTAAATCCGCTTCAATCAAGCCAGCCCCTTGAAGTTGTGTCCCGCCTAAGATTGCACCCTGCAGTTGTGTTTTGTCCCAACCAATGACACCCTGGAGCTTGGCTTTCAACAATACCGCCCCCTGTAATTGGACATGCCTAAGGTCGGCCTTTGGCAGCACTGCCCCGAAAAAATCGGCAAAGCGCAAATCACGATTTTGCAGGTTGAGGCCATCGAATTCCTTGAAGGCAATATCCCGGATGGCCTTATTCTTATCTATGGCTCGGGTCAAAAGCGACAATGAAACCTCTTTTGGCACTAACCTGGTTTCCCTAAGTTTTAGATTGCGGGGAAAAATACCCCAGTTGAACCATGCGCAAGGCCCCAACATAACCTGGAGAATAGATGCCTCCGTCTTTTCTGACAAGGGTAGCGAAGTACAAGTGACCGTATCATAACGGTAGGCGGCAACGCTCAGCCAAGATGGCGGCACTTTTCGGATCAGCCAATCCTCAAAATAGAGGGAAGTTTCTTCAGCAATGTAAGTTTGTGGCTGGATTACTGTCGCCGGATGATAATATTTATGCACGGTTATACTGCCCGGTATGACGGCAATGACGCTGAGCATGACAATTAGTGGCACTGAGAGCAATAAGACGATCATGCCTTTGGGTTCAGTGCCGGTATGCAGTATCGGCCTCGGAACACTTTCACGAATCGGAAAGCCCTGCGAAAGTTTTTGGATGGATCGCGTTAGCCTATTCCAACCAAGCACCAAACAATATTGAAGCCAAGCGGGCCAATAACCTAACAACCGAAAACCGGCGTGTCGCCACCATTCCATTGCCCTATCTTTAGGCGAGGCGATCAACGGCCACAAGGCCAGGAGCATGGTTGCATCGACCCAAACCGCAAGCCGTTGCGACCAGGTGATAGTTTCGTCGTGGAAGGGCAAAAAGCGGATTTCTGCAGCCAGTAAGATAAATAGGGGCAAAGCGATCACGGTGATGCCCACCACCAAGGACATCAACCAGCGTATCAAAAGGACTTCGGTACGCCCTGCAATCAGGTGAGTGAAGGGGAATATGAACAGGCGGTCGCGTACTTGTTGCCCGTATGCGTTATCAGGAAGGTCGCGATCCAGGTTCCACAACTTACAGGAAAGCAATTCCAATTGCATCAATAGGTTGAAATGCAGGAGGACAACCATCCAGGGCACGAAATTGTAAAAAGCAGTAAGCGGTAGTTCCACATCCAGGATAGGCAATTTAACGGGACTGATTCGTAACAAATCTTCGTGCGTAGTTCCCCAGACAATGACACCCAAATACGCCACAAACGCCAAAAATGCCACATGCAGCGCTGCTACCGTCTGCGATGCAGAATTGGCCGATTCAAGCAGTTGTTCGATATGCTTGGAAGATTCATCGTTAGTTGACGATTTTAGGTTGGACATGGTGGTTTAGCGCCGATAAATTCTGAAAGGCAAGCCAGTTAGCCTATATCAATAGGTCTAATTCTACATTACCGACACCCATAACACCGAATAATCAAACCTATTAACCCTTGCTAAGGCCTCGTATACATCATCGGTTGATTCGATAAAAATTTTGCCGATGGTCCTATCGGCAGCGTATGTTTTTTATAATAACAATATGCGGTGAGTATAATATGGGGCTTCATAAGCCGACCTGACCTTAAAACCAAAGCATGAAACAAATTGAATTACTTTCCCCGGCCGGAACCTTGAAAAACATGCGTTACGCTTTCGCCTACGGCGCTGATGCTGTCTACGCGGGCCAGCCCCGTTACAGCCTACGGGTAAGGAATAATGATTTTCAGGCCGAAAACCTGGCCAAAGGCATCCACGAAGCGCATCAATTGGGGAAAAAGTTTTTTCTGGCCACCAACGTGATTCCGTACAATGCTAAAGTCAAGTCTTTTATGGCTGACATGGCGCCCATCATCGCCATGCAACCGGACGCCCTCATTATGGCGGATCCCGGCTTGATCATGATGGTACGCGAGGCATGGCCGGAAATACCGGTACATTTGTCGGTACAGGCGAATACGGTCAATTATTCTTCGGTGAAATTCTGGCAAACGATGGGTATCAAACGCATTATTTTGTCCCGTGAATTGTCGCTGGATGAGATTGCAGAAATCCGCCAGCGCTGCCCCGACATGGAATTGGAAGTTTTTGTGCACGGGGCATTGTGCATCGCCTATTCAGGACGTTGTTTATTGTCCGGCTATTTTAATCGCCGCTACCCTAACCAGGGTACTTGCACCAATGCCTGCCGCTGGAAATACGATACCTTGCCCGCTCACGAAAATGCCGAGGGCGATTATGTGCAAGGCACTACGGCGCTATCCATGAGCGATATCAGCAATGCCAGTTGCGGCGGTGCAGAACGGCATCCTTTGGCAGACAACGTATATTTTCTTGAGGAAGAAGGCCGCAAAGGCGAATTATTGCCGGTTATGGAAGATGAAAACGGTACTTATATCATGAATTCCAAAGATTTGCGGGCCATAGAACATGTCCAACGCTTGGTCGAAATCGGTATCGACAGCCTTAAAATAGAAGGCCGAACTAAGTCGCATTATTATGTTGCCAGGACGGCGCAAACCTACCGTCAAGCGATTGATGATGCGTTGGCAGGCCGACCGTTTCAGCCTGAACTAATCGGCGTTTTGGAGAACCTTGCCAACCGCGGTTATACCGACGGCTTTTATCAGCGCCACCATACCCACGAGCATCAATACTATATCACCGGCTATTCCAAAAGCCATCAACAACAGTTTTGCGGTGAAATCACCCATTATGACGAGGGCAATAATTTAGCTGTCGTCGACGTTAAGAACAAATTCTCCATTGGCGACAAATTGGAGCTGATTTTGCCTCAAGGCAATCAGGATATTGTCGTGGATAGAATGTTCGACATGCGCGGCCAAACTTTGCAAGAAGCTTCCGGGGGCGGATATGAGGTTAAAATTCCAATACCCGTGAGAAAAATCACCAACGGCCTATTGGCCCGTTACCTCAGTTAATCGGGGAGCAATAGTTACCACAGGTATTAGGATTGAATTCTTTGATCCGACAACAACTATCTGTAAGGATTTGTAAATTAATAGAATTATCCTAATGGATATTCTATTGCCTTAATTTTCCCCATAACCATTGCCATAAGCCACCCGGCAGTCTGTTCAAATTTTCCGAAAGGAAAAAAATGGCACCCTGCAAATAAATTATGCGGGTAAATTTGGCAATGTTCGGCTAAGCCAAGGATTAATTTTTCAGGAGTCGCACATGTTGTGGTTTTCACCCATTTGGATGGATTGTTTATCAGTTGGTTTAATGACGTACCTACACCACAGTACAAAGCATGCCTTATTAAGCTGGATACGCCGACCACGCCATGAAAACCCACCCTGACCGGCATGTCGATGCCGATGGTTACTAAATTCCTTTCCCATCGGGCTACGGTGTCGAAATCGAAAAAGAATTGTGTGACTACAGACGTTTTATAGCCGAATTTGTCACCGGCCTTCTGCTTTTCCAGCAAGATTTCAAATAATTGGGAATCCGATATTAACGGATGGCCTTCGGGATGGCCGGCAAAACGTATATCATTTATGCCGTTGTCTGCCAGTACCTGGCTGTTAACTACATCAAGTGCCGTAGAAAAAGGGCCAACAGGTTTGCGGCCTTCTTCCTCAAGAAAATATACGTTGTCTGCCAAAGGATGCCGTTCTGCACCGCCGCTTTGTCATGACTACCTCCCGCCACAACGTGCGCCCTATCAACTTTGGCTTCCACATTCAGGATTTTTAGCCATCGATTTAACTCATCCAATCGAAGTACTGCACGGGCGGCCAAATGGGGTACCGGGATCATCCCCTCTTGATAAAGCCTTGTAGAAAGGCTAATAACCTCATCCGTCTTGGCTTTCGGCGTTGCAACAATATAAACCTCGAGTAATTTAACCTCGATTCGGGATAAGAAAAGTTAAGCGGGTTTTTGTAAAACAAGGAAAATAGGGGTTCTAACCGCCTATTTCCACAAAAACCTGCCGACCATGAGA
>CAYSYU010000026.1:34690-72980 GCA_964435245.1 uncultured Methylomagnum sp. | reverse complement strand
GTTTCAGAGATTACTCTCTTAGCCAAGTGTCCGCTAGACCGGGGCAAGATCAATCAACGATTCCTTTCTAATATATGTATCAAATTTTACGGCCTGCATCGATAGATTCTAGTATGGTTAAGCTTGGCTGATTGGGCGATTGACGCGATATATTCTCGCAATGGCATTGGCTAAAATTATTGCAAATAGCGCCCCGCAGACATCCGCCAACAAATCCATAAGGTCAGAAGCGCGCCCAGGAATCAACATTTGATAACTTTCCTCAGTGACGCCAAATAAGCTCGCGATCAATAACGGCATGGAAAACAAAGGGATCTGTTGTCTGTGGCTAGTATGGAATGACAAGCAGCAAGTGAGTAAACCTAGGATATTGAAGGCAAAAAAATGCGCCAATTTATCTAAACCATGAATTTCGCCAAATAGAGGCAAAGGTGGCTGGGACGATTCTATTAATAGGGCAATGATCCAGCCGATGATCATAAAACTGAAAATTAAGCTTAGGTTGTGGCTGTTAGTTGACGGAATCACTTAATACTCCAGGACTTGTTAATAAGCTTGTTTGCTGACAAAGCCCTTAAAAATTGTCAGGACAACAATTTTTAGGTCAAGCCAAAGGGACCATTGTTTTATATATTCCAGGTCGTGATGGATCCTGGCTTCCATTTTGTCCAGCGTATCGGTTTCCCCCCGACAACCATTGACCTGCGCTTGGCCGGTAATACCGGGTTTTACCTTGTGCCGTAACATATAACCTTGTATTTGCTTTCGATAATATTCGTTATGTGCAATAGCATGGGGGCGTGGGCCGACTACAGACATAGTGCCCTGTAAGACATTTAAAAACTGTGGCAACTCATCTAACGAGGTCCTGCGCAAAAAGGCGCCGAGGGGCGTAACCCGGCTATCGTTTGGTGTTGCTTGTTTGATATGGTCTCCATTTTCGTTGACCGTCATGGACCGAAATTTCCACACTTCTATTTTTTCGCCTTTTACCCCATAGCGGTGTTGTTTGAACAAGATTGGGCCCGGCGAGGTCAATTTAATCGCAATGGCGATAATCAGCATGGGAATTGCAATAACCGGCAAAATAATCATGCACAACGCAAGGTCTTCTATACGTTTTGCGACGCTTTCTTTGGCGCTGAAAGGGGTGTCTAAAACGCTAACGACTGGTATGCCTTGTACATTACTCCATTTTGATTGGATAAGGTTAAAGGTAAAAAAATCGGGTACGATGTTAATGGAAGCTGTGCTGTCGGCAAGTTTTTGAATTAACATGCTTATACGCTTTTCAGCCCGTAAGGGAAGGGTAATATAGATATGGTCGAGTTCACCCGTTTTTGATTGTTCTAACAGTTGCTGGAAGCCGCCCATTACATTGCCAATTTTTTCGTTACCTAAACGTCTGCCCTCGCATTCAGAACGGTCATCAAAAAAGCCAATGAATTTATAGCCCAACCAAGGCATTTCTGAAAGGCCTATCCTAAGTCGTTTGCCTAATGGGTTAGCTCCGTAGATAGCGTAAGTTTTGGTGTTGAAACCTTGTTCCCGTAGGTAGCATAAAAAACCACGCTGGATAGAGTGCACCAAAATAATACTGAAAGGGGCGAGCGGCAACCATAATTCGAGGACATCCGGTGAATAACTATAATGTGAATTGTATAAGTAGAGGCCGCTAACTAACAAGGCGAAAGCGCCCAGCCAAGAAAATAGCACTCGTAGCGATTCATCAAATAAAGGTGACCCTCGCCAACCGTGGTAAAGCTCGTTATTTTCGGCAAAAATGCCGAATAACGTAACAGCTATAATGCAAGCCAATAAATATTCGCGGTCTAATGGGACGTCATAAATTGCTAACGATGCATACAATGAGGCCATGATCAAGGCACTGTCAAGAGTACGGGTTCGAGTCTGTAGCTTGGATTGCGGAGGGCGAATATATCCTTTATCACGTCGTTGGTTCATTTTTAAAGTCAATTAAAATACGGGTAGTGCACCAATGCCGTAAAATGTGAACAACCCCTTATCCCATCGAAATAATAAGTACGTCCGCTACTGATTATTTCAATATGCCTTGTCTAATAGCCGAAAGGGTATCCTATGACTTAACTGCAGTGGCAGAGCGTATATAACGGGAAAATTATATACGAGGTTTGTTTCAAATTAATGAATATATTTTTGGTTTTGTCAGAATTGTGACCCAGTACCGGAATAAAAATAAAGGGGATTTCACAACTCGGGAAACAAGAGCATTATAAGTCAAATTCATTTTTTAATTCATAAACTTAAAAACATCGTCTACAACCCGTGTACATTACGCCACTTCACCTGGATAGGGCTTATTATACCGCCTTGCTTTCCTTTTCAGGCGGTTTTGGAAGGCTTGTTTTGCCTTGGTTTACCAAAATGGCATATAAACCGAAAACCATAATGATAAAGCAAAACTAGAATTTCTCACAGGCAGAACAATAGGTAACTATTGGATAATTGGCGTAGTCACCGTTTTAGCTTTAAAAGCTGAAACTAAAGGCGATGTATAATTGATTGTCCTGGTTTGGTCTGAAGAATTCGCATTGCCCTCGGAATAACCACAAGGCACACCTTTGCACTGGGTTTTGAGCAATGGGGTAGCGTAAAACAGTAATGATGGCCCATAGTAGCTCATAATAGTGCCGAATTTATTATTGATTCCCCAGGCATAGGAATATGGGAATTTGCCGGTAAAACTGCTGAAAGCGCGGTCATGGACAGTCCCGAGCGAATGACCTGTTTCGTGGGCAAAGGTTTGTACTCCGCAATAGTAATTAGTGTTGCTACCCCTGGAATTGCCGTCACTGATCGTCCCGAAACCTGTGCTCGGATTGCCTTTTTGTCCATTCGAAAAACCGACATAGGTAGTTCCGCAACTACCGGCAGTGCCCATGTAAAAAGGCCTGAAGAGGAAGACCAGATCAGCGCCGTATTTTGTGCGCAATGCCGCCGTTCCCGCGAAAGCGCCAATGTCTTTTCGCAAGTCATCCAAGGCTTTGCTGTTAGCGGTGGTTTCAGGATATTTGGTTGCCCTCGTATGCACCAATCTCAGGGTCATATTGATTTTCGAGTCCTTATAGGCTTGGTTGGTTATGGCGGTCAGGTATTGGAGCCGTTGCCTGGCGTAAGCAGCCGTTTGCTTGACGGTGGTGTAAAGAACCATCAAATCAACGACTGGCCCCGTCGTAGCAATGCTAGCATCTGCATTGGCCGTTGGGGATATAACCGAGCCAGTCGAAGTTGCGGCGGCAGCCGTAACGATTCCTGTTCCAAAAATGCCAGCAGCATTGACAGAAGGAACCAAAACTTGGTCGTTATGGTATCCGCCGGGCTTTAAACCGGAACGTTCCAAGTCTACCAAATAACCCTGACCGTCAACCGTTTCTATCTCATAAGCCCCATCCGGGGTGTTGACATTGCCCATGATGCCCGCCTCGCCTTGCGAAAGGTAAACACGGTAACCTTTGCCTTCATTTTCCAGATAGCCTATCCAGGTAGAGCCGCCATCGTTATGTACAACAAGATTGTCATGGTTGACGGTGTACTGGCCAATCGGCAAATCGATTGTGACTTTTTCTCCGACTTGGGTTGCAGCCAACCCTGGCATCGGTAGATTAACCGGCATAACCGATCCAGCTTTATGGTGTTTGTATCGGCCTGGTAAATCGCTTGGGGTATTTGGATCGGAATTTACAAATCCTTCCGGATTTGAACTGTCATTACCGCTCCCGTTTCGGCCCGTAATAATCACGGTTTTAATAGTTTTTTTTATCGGTCTCAACAGTAAAGTTATAACCATTCAAAAATTGTGGCAGGGCAGATTGCCAATCATCGGCGGCAATTGTTTTGTTGATGATATCTTTTTGGTTGGCCTTATTGACCTTGAAACTAATGCCGCTCCGTCTTGCAACCTGATCAGAGGCTTGTAATAGCGTTTTTTTTTATGACATGGTAGACATTATGGGCTTTTTCCTTGATCAATACTTCTGGTTCATTAGCCAAGGCAAAAGTAAGTAATGCGGTGTATAACGCCAATGCCATGAATCCAACCTTGACAATAAGCCCTCTACTCATAACTATCCACCATGATTAATCTGCCCGAAACGCGCATGTAAAACAAAGAGCTTTCAATTATGCAGACGAAACTTAATGCCGGCTTAATTTTTTCGGATTGGCTTTGTGGCAAGCAGTCTACAGAAGGACATACTTTGTAAGCGCAAGGTACACGATCTTACTTCATCATAAATTTTTTCCACACCAAAAAAGCCATAAATCGCATCAATCGCCGGGTACGCAATGTACTTGTTACGATGACAATGCCAAATGTCCCTTTACTTTAAACCGATGGCTAGGATTATTGTTGCATTAAGGTTAGACAAGCGATAGAGTTTAAACATAACCATAAAATAACCGCCTGTATTTGCTTAGGTTATATGATTCTGGACAAACCATAGCCCTGTTCATCTACCTCAATCCGGATAATAAAACTTTGCCAATGGATCCTGTACGGCAGATCGAAAAAACACGGTTTAGGTTTTGGGCTAATTTTTTTCATCCATAATCATTAGATTTGTATCAATATAGTGACAGTCGATATTTAATGTTGTGATAATGTCAGCTTTATCTTATATGGTAAAAACTAAGGCAATGTTCAATCCGGAAGAAATATACAAGATAAGCCAGGAAATCAGCAGTAAATATGCGCCGGTTGTTGTCGCAAAGCCTTCTCGCTTGGTCATGGATATTGCGTTATCGCCTAAAGAACTTTTTGAGATTAGCGAAGAGATTACCCGCAAATACACCCCGAAATTAACTGCCGATACGCCAAAGCTGGTGCTGTTGCCCATTGATCCGGTTCATTTATTTGCTTCCTGGAATTTGGGCGGCCCTGGGTTAACACCGGCAAAGGAAGGCGAACCGCAGGAGCAAAACTTTGTTTTACGGATTTACCCCGAGAATGAAGTCAACGTTAAGGAAGCAAAAAATAAAGATTGGTTTGACGTCGCCATCAATGCGGGGCAAACCAGAAAAAAAGTGCCTGTACCAAAAGAACATAAAGCAAATGCTTACACGGCAGCAATAGGAAAATTAGGCAAGGGAGAGCACTTTAGCACTTTGGCTACCTCCAAAGCCGCTAAAATTCCGAACATGCCAAGTAAGGGCAAGGGAGATTGGCATATTAATAACCCCAATCAAACTTTCTTAGCCGACGAGGAAAAATTACCAGATAGCCGTTACAATGTCTCAAGCCTGGGCATTAATTAACACATAAGATGAAAAAAGGATTTTTGAGTATCGTCCTGCATGCGCATCTTCCTTATGTGCGGCATCCTGAACACGACAGTTTTTTTGAAGAAAACTGGTTGTTTGAAGCCATCACCGAAAGCTACATTCCTTTAATTGGCGCCCTGGATCGTCTGTTTA
This sequence comes from uncultured Methylomagnum sp., assembly GCA_964435245.1. Taxonomy (GTDB): domain Bacteria; phylum Pseudomonadota; class Gammaproteobacteria; order Methylococcales; family Methylomonadaceae; genus Methyloglobulus. Next base: position 67,526 of record CAYSYU010000026.1, on the reverse strand, counting down.
AGGACAAGGTAAGCTACCGTTTAACCTTGTCGCTGTCGCCGACGCTGATTACCATGCTGCGGGACGGGCTGTTAATCGAGCGTTACCTTAAATATCTGAACCAACGAATCGAACTGGCTGAAAAGGAGGTTATAAGGACTGGCAATCAGCCCGATTACCAAGGCCTTGCGAATTTTTACCTGCAGTTTTTTCAGGATACGCTCGACACTTACCAACGCCGCTATCAATGCGATTTATTGTCGGCATTCAAAAAACATCATACCGCAGGCAAACTGGAACTGATCACCACGGCGGCAACGCACGGCTTCCTGCCCGCGCTGAGCGTCAGCGAAACCGCAGTCCGTAATCAGGTCAACATTGGCATCGAAACCTTTAAAGCAAACCTTGGCTTTGCGCCATCCGGTTTCTGGCTACCAGAATGCGCCTATTATCCTGGGCTGGAAACGGTTCTAGCCGATGCCGGTATCGGCTATTTTTTTGTCGATACGCATGCAATCCTGAATGCCAGTTCACCGCCAATCAACAGTGTCTATGCGCCCCTGGATTGCGGCAACGGCGTGACGGCATTCGGGCGCGACCCCGAATCTTCCAAACAAGTTTGGAGTTCCAAGGAAGGCTACCCCGGCGACCAGGATTACCGCGAGTATTACAGCGACATCGGTTTCGACCTCGACCTTGATTATCTTGCGCCTTATATCCTTGACGGCAAGACCCGGATCAATACCGGGATCAAATACCACCGGGTGACCGGCGAAGGCCAACCGAAGGACATTTACCAACCGAAACTGGCTCTGGCGAAGGCGCAACAACACGCCCAGGATTTCATCGGCAAACGCCAACAGCAAATTGGGCAATTAAACGCCAGCATGGACAGGAAACCGATCATCATCGCACCTTACGATGCCGAGCTTTTCGGCCATTGGTGGTTTGAAGGGCCGCTGTGGCTGGAACAGGTTTTATGTTTGGCAAGCGATCCTGCAAATGCCGTGCAAACCGTCAGTTGCGGCGATTATTTAAAAATGCAACCGTCACAACAGGTCGCTACGCCGTCCGCCTCAACCTGGGGCGACCAAGGTTATTCCAGCTATTGGATTAATGATGAAAACGACTGGATTTACCCTTACCTGCATCAAGCTGAAGAAGAAATGGAAAAGCTGGCTGCCGACCTTCAGGGTTTGGCCATCAGCCCCTTACAGGAACGGGCGTTAAACCAGGCGGCTCGGTCGATATTGCTGGCGCAGGCGTCGGACTGGCCGTTTATCATGAAATCGGGCACCACCCGCGATTACGCCCGAAAACGCATCACCGACCATCTCGCCCGCTTTAATTACCTGCACGACAGCATCCGCAAAAACAACATCAACGAACGCTATCTGCTTGCCCTGGAAACCATGGATAACATTTTCCCGGACATTGATTTTAGGGACTACAACTCTTGAGCGGCAACATTGTCCGCAAAGCTGACGTCGAAAGATTAATCGACTGAACTTCCCCAGATTATCAAAATCTAATATATGAGTAGGTTAAGCATTGAATTAATTTTCAATTTTAAGTGCTCAAAGCGCGGCAATTTGACATATATCAAATGGTAGGGTAAAGCGCTAAATTATACTTAGACTTTGTAGTAGCGTCTGCTACCGCAAAATTTGAGTCACGACCCATTAATACGCGATGCCAAATACTATATTAAACATCGTATATCATTAGGCCACATTTTTTAATGCAATTAACCCGATTGCATTAATTTCATATAATTTATTAATCGATGGGGTGATTATGTTAAGTTTCAAATCAAAAAAAACGATATTGCCATTATATTTTTGCGTGCTAACAGCACTATTATTTCCTACGTTAAGCCAGGCTGAACTCGGTGGTAGTGGGGATGTGGCTGCAGGCCAGGCCGCGGAACAAAGGGCTATAAAAGCAAAAAAGGATGAGAAGAAAAAACAAGAGGCCGAAGCTAAAAAAGCGGCCGAAGCCCAACAAGGACAACCGGCAGAAACTCAAAATCCGGCAGAGGGTCAACAAGAAAAACCGGCTACAGAATAATTCGCACTCTGTGCTGACAGTCTAACGCATTTGTTATCAGGTTGGGCTTAGCGGAAGCGAAGCCCAACAATAAAGTCTTCTTTATTGAATTCAGCCAAACTTACGGCTCTAGTGGGAACATTCGGCGCAATGCCTTTATGCTACGGGTTACAATTATTCTCCTGGTTTTCGAATCTCTTGAATTTGCAATTCTGGAATAGAATCTAATGCAAGAATCAGCTTTTCAATCTTGGTAATTCCCTCTTTCATCTCGTTAACCATAGTATCAACTTCGTGATGTTGTCGATGGACAGCTATATTCCGTAGTGGTCGAATTGAGTCAAAGTATTTTTTAGGATTTTCGCCATCAATGATTGTCTTATCTAGACACTTTAACAAAGTATAAAACTTTTGGTCGTGCCAAATCATCACTGGTCGAGTGTCGTGTTGATGCCCAAGCAATATATGGACTTTTGCTTCCAATAAGCTAAAAGCTGTTGCAACTGCAGAAAGTAGATCGTACTTTGCGATTGCATAGACTGTATCGAATTCATTCTTCCTCGAAGCACCAATCAATATTATTCCAGATTCTGTAAAATACTCAGGAGCAATATCGTTAAACTCTGCATCGTATCGAGTTGATAAGCATTCTCGGAAAAGATCTACAACAATTTCAAGATAGTAGAAAACGCACTCTTTGCTCGGGTAACCAAATTTATGTTGAATAACATTACGGTCATCAATAAGCATCTCAATGTGCGGCTTCTTAGAAATGCTGATGCCGTATTTCTCAACAATTTTTAAAGCAGACCAAATACTAATAGTAGTCTTGCCATTATTTTCGTAGATAGACTCGCCACAATCAATCACCATGTCCTTCAAAAGAAGTTCGACAGCATTTGATAAATGCAGGACTACAAATTTATTCTTTTTACCGTCGTTTTGTTCAAGAAGTTCAACCCCATGGCTGAGAAGCTCCATAGCGCTTATGAACAATGGGCTTTTTTCACTCATTCTTGTACTTTCTTACTGCTACCAAAATTGTTTATCTTATAAATGATCTAATTTTACGTTTAATTTTCATCGATTCACTAAATTGATTGTTTAAAAAAAGTATAGATCAATTGGCCATAGCAAACGAATAATAATGACACTACTAAGTAGACAGCTACATTAGTTGGTATGATATACAGTAACGACAAGATTTCAATCTAACCTAACTGTTATCCACAACGTAACCGGCACATTACATGCCTAACATCCAGCTCCTTTATGTGGAAAACATCATTTCCCGCAAACTCAAGGCCGCACAGCAAAAGCTGTCTTTTTTTGTGCGCGTGGAAAACCTTGGCTTTGCTAAACAGGTTGATGTTGTCTGGGCTGGGGAAGATGGCGTGTGGCAAACGTTGGCGGCGCGCTTTCACAGTAAACGGGGGAACACCCAGGAACTCTGGTTTGCCGAAATCAAACAACAACACATCGTAAAAAAAGCCTTGCCGGGGACGATCCAGTTCAGCTTGCGTTACCGGGTCAACGGCGAAGAATTGTGGGACAACAATAACGGCTGGAACTATTCCAGCGAGGCCGATTCCGGCATTAAAGTCCCCGGCAATAACCCGGTCTTGAATACCGGTCTTGCGGATCGCTTAACCGATGCGCAGAAGTCGATCCCGGTAACCGTTGCGGTCGACCAATCGCTTGCCGTGAAGAAAGTCATTATCCACTGGACGAAAGACAACTGGCGGCATACCTTTAAAACACCCTGTTTCCTTAAGAAAGGCCATTGGCAAAAATCGGCGGGCAGCGCTGCCGCTAACCCTAACCAATACGGCATTCAAATCTGGACAGGCCGCCTCAAATTCGGCGCCGCTTTTCGGGTGCAGTATTGCATCGCCTGCGAAGGCGGGGCGCAAACGCTTTGGGATAACAATGACGGCCAAAATTACGTTATCAGCCGCAAGCCGCTCGCCGTCATGATCCTTAATCTGCACTGTTACCAGGAGGACAACCAGGACTACAAGTTATCCCAGATTGCCAAGGCAATCGACGAACGGGAAGCCGATATCGTTTGCCTGCAGGAAGTGGCTGAAGATTGGAATAACGGCGCGGGCGATTGGCATAGCAATTCGGCAAAGATTATCAACGACCGCTTGCGTAGGCCTTATCATATTTATGCCGATTGGTCGCACCTGGGTTTCGACAAATACCGGGAGGGTGTAGCAATCCTGAGCCGACTTCCACTGGACGGGCAGGAATCCCGTTATGTTTCCGAAAGCCGCGATCCTTACAGCATCCATTCCCGGAAGGTGGTGATGGCGCAAATCAACCTGCCCTATATGGGCTTGATCAATGTATTCTCCGCACATTTAAGCTGGATAGAAGACGGCTTTAAGGAACAATTCAACCGTTTAAGCGACTGGGCTGAAAGCAGGCAATCCGTGGAAGTGAAAGCAACCTTACTGTGCGGCGATTTTAATATTGCCGCGGGTTCCGAAGGTTACAGCTTGGTGGTCGATTTGCACCAGTACGACGACCAATTTTTGGCGGCCAATTCGCCGGGCGTGTTTGATAAAATCTTCAAGGTTAACGACCCGCACTGGCAACATTACCTTGCCGACGATTACCGGATTGATTTTATTTTCATGCATAAAAACAGCGAACTGGCAGTGAAATCTGCTACTGTACTGTTTACCGATGAAGATTACGGCAGGGTTTCCGACCATTGCGGATATTTGATGACGTTTGAGCCGGAATAATCCGTAACAGCCGAAAAGATTGTATTATTTAAGGTATACGGCACGCCCCAGGCAAGTCGTCTCTTTAATTTTATTTGAGTTTGTTAGTTAGAGGTAAAAATGGAGTTTGCGGAACTGGTCGCCACACCCGTCCATGGAAATCTGGGCGGTTATTTCCAACGGGTTAATGATTATAACGATAAATTTTTTGTCCGTTGGGGCAAGATTGATTTCGATGTGTGGCATGGCGTCCAGGCCAACCTGAAAGTTATCCTGAAAGTCTACCGGGAGCATGGCATCCAGGAAAACTACATTGTCGACACCGACGCTTACGACATCCAATGGAATCGGCATAAACGCAGTACCCGTGATTTCTACATCCACCCCTACTCCAAAAATTTCGGCAACATCAACTGCATCAAGTTTTCGTTTATCCTGCATATTGACGAGCGTTCCATTCCTTCCGAAAAGGAATATATCTTTATGGATTGGTACCAACTTCGGGACGAGCAGCCGCAATACCGGCATATCACCCACGACTGGTCGACACCGAACAGCTACCGAAGTTACGAACTGAATGCCGGCGAATTACAGGCCGATGCCGATTGGTACAACCATCATTTCGAGTCCTTGCATCTGGTGCCTAAATTTACCAAGGGACAGTTGCACCATCCATACCATCCCAAACGATACATCCACGACCTTATCGATAAGGTGATCCGCAGCAAGTGGGAAGATCCGGGCCGTTTTTGTACGATTAAAGTCAGCGTCGATTGCATTGACGATGGCGATTTCATCAGCCATTTAATCCATGCGCGGGATCAGGGCGTTTGGGTGCAATGCATCGTCGACTGGCGCAAGATGACGCTGACCAACAGCGAAAGTTATGCCCGGCTGAAACGGTCTAGAATCGAATTGCTCGGCGTGTTTTGCAGCCCCAAGCACCATCTCATCGAAGTCGAACCGGACATGCATACCAAGTTCATTATCTTTAACGATGAGGATTGCATATTAGGTTCGTTCAATATCACCTTCGACCGCTGGTGGGCGAATTGGGAATCCGGAATGACCTTCCATTCCAAAGGCGTATGCCGCCTGCTGGACAATATTTTCCAAAGCCAGCGCGGCGGCGTCATCCAACGTTACGGCGTCGACCCCTTAAGCCCGTTCAACCTGCTTTACACCTTCGGCAGGCATTATATGAGCAACGGCCAGTATTACCGGCCCCATCACGCTATCCTGGCGGAAATCAACCGCGCACGCTACTCGATTAAAGTGTCGCTGTTTTTGATCGGCGAGCTGTTGGGCGACCACCACGACAGCGTGGTCAATGCCTTGATCAACGCCAAGCACCGGGGCGTTCATGTGCATATCCTGTTTAACGGGCACTTAGCCAGACAAGGCCGTATCGGTGTCGAACGCTCGATGCATGATGAACTGAACCGTCCCTTATTGCCCGCCGTACAGCAGCTGAAAAACGCAGGTATCGGGGTAGGGCTGGTATACGGCCAGGACGATCATCCCGTGCCCTATTCGCCCATCCATTCCAAGTATTGCATCATCGACGATTATATCGTGCTGGAAGGTAGCTTCAACTGGTATAACACATCGGTTTTTTCCCACGACCTGTTAGTGGTGGCGGCCAATTACGAGGTGGCCTTACCTTATCTTTATGAATTTGAGGAAATCCAACGGTGTTTCAGGGTTTATTATTAATACAATAAGACCCCCAGGATAGGGCACAACTGCGCTTAATTTATCCATCGTAACGATTTTATAATTGCCCGTATAACTCCTTGTACTGTCCTGCGCTTTGCTTCCACGAGAAATCCTTTTTTATGCCATTGACCTGCATTTGTTTCCAGGCTTCTGGCTGGGCGTATAACATCAATGCCCGCTTGATGGCCTCCAGCAATGTCCCCGACAATGCCCCATTAAATACGATGCCTGTCGCTGTGTTGTCGCTTATGGTATGAGGGATTGCATCGATAACGGTATCGGCGAGGCCGCCGACCTTATTGACGACAGGGATTGTCCCATACAGTTGGCTGTACATTTGGTTTAAGCCGCATGGTTCATAGCGTGAAGGCATTAGGAAAATATCGACGCCCGCTTCTATCTGATGCGAAAGCGCTTCGTCATAACCGATTTTGACGGCTATTTTTGTTGGGTAGGCTTTAGCATATTCGAGCAGATCCTGCTCAATGGTTTTATCGCCACTGCCGAGAATGACCAATTGCAAAGGCAATTCTAATATTTCATCCATACAACCCAACAACAAATCTATCCCTTTTTGCTCAACTAGCCGACTGATAACTCCAAAGATAGGTATTTTTTTGTTTGTAGGCAATCCTAGTTGTTTTTGCAAGGCCGTTTTATTGGGAAGCTTTTTGTTTAAGGTTTCATGATTATAATTTGAGCTTATATAACTGTCGCTTTTAGGGTTCCAGTGGCCTGAATCGATGCCGTTGATGATACCGGCCAAAACATCCCGGCGGTGACTCAGCAAACCATCGAGCCCACAACCAAATTGCGATGTTTGAATTTCCTCGGCATAGCTGGGGCTTACTGTGGTGATCCTATCCGCATAAGCCAAACCGCTCTTCAGGAAAGACAACATGCCATAAAATTCAATACCGTCCTCATCCCATAACTGTTGGGGCAAATTCAAAGCATAATCAACCGATTTAGGGAATACACCTTGATACGCTAAATTGTGGATAGTAAATAAAGTGGCTGGCCTATTGGGTTCCAAGGATAACAAAGCCGGAACCAACCCGCTTTGCCAGTCATTGCAATGGATGATTTCTGGCTGCCAATCCAAATAGGCCCGATTCATCGCGATTTCTACGGCAGCCCTACAAAACAGGGCGAAGCGCTCGGCGATGTTAGCCCAGGGATTGCCGGAGTCGTCATGATAAGGGTTTCCCGGTAACTTAAAGAATTTCGGGTAATCAACCAGCCATACGATCACATCCGTTCCGGGAAGCCGGGTTTCCAGTAGGTTGACTTCGGATTCATTGATCTTTAAGGTGCTCTTATAGTAAATATCTTCGTTGGTCTTAATCGCCTGGTAACGGGGCAGGACAATTCGGATATCTTCCCCGAGCTCCGCCAATGCCTTGGGCAGGCTTCCGGAAACATCGGCCAACCCGCCGGTTTTAATCAATGGATGGACTTCGCTGGTGACGAAAAGGATTTTTTTCATGATTCGTCTTGTGCCGGCAAGACTTTCAAAACGATTCCAGCTAGCGGTGGAAGCGTTAGCGCCACGGAATGGGTTAAATTCATCCAGGAAACAGGTTCGGATAGCAGGTTTGGGTTGGTGACGTCGCTACCGGCGTAAGCATTTGAATCCGAGTTAAATATGACTTGATAAGTACCGGCAATGGGAACGCCGATCCGGTAATTTTCCCTGACAACAGGGGTAAAATTGAGGACGACGACCAGTTCCTGACCATCCCCTTTACGGCGGTAGCTGATCACAGATTGTTCGTAATCATGGCAATCTATCCATTCAAAACCGCGATGATCGAAGTCGTGCGTGTACAATGCAGGATGGTTTTTATAAAGTTGATTTAACTGTACGACTAAGTTTTGCAAGCCTTTATGCAGTGGATAATCCAGCACATACCAATCCAAAGCATAATTAAAATTCCATTGTATGCCTTGACCGAACTCACAACCCATAAACAGCAGTTTTTTCCCGGGGTAAGTGAACATCATGGTATAGAGCAGGCGCAAATTGGCGAACCTCTGCCATTCATCGCCGGGCATTTTGTTGAGCATAGAGCCTTTGCCATGCACAACTTCATCATGTGAAAAAGGCAGGATGAAGTTTTCCGTGAACGCGTAAAGCATGCCAAAGGTCAATTGGTCGTGATGGTAACGTCGGTGGACAGGGTCTTCTTTCATATAAACCAGGATATCGTTCATCCAGCCCATATTCCATTTCATGGAGAAGCCTAACCCCCCAACCCAAGTCGGGCGGGAAACCTGCGGCCAGGAAGTCGATTCCTCAGCCATGATAAGTGTCCCAGGAAGTAAGTCATGGGTGACCACATTCAACTCCCTGAGAAAATCGATGGCTTCCAGGTTCTCATTGCCGCCGTAACGGTTAGGTTCCCAATCCCCCTCTTCCCGCGAGTAGTCGAGATAAAGCATCGAGGCGACCGCATCAACCCTAAGCCCGTCGATATGGAATTCTTCCAACCAGAAAATGGCGCTCGCCAGCAAGAAATTTTTAACTTCATTGCGGCCATAGTTGTAAATCAGTGTCCCCCAGTCCCGGTGTTCGCCTTTACGGGGGTCTTCGTGTTCGTACAAGGCCGTTCCGTCGAAACGGGCCAAGGCGAATGCGTCTTTAGGAAAATGCGCCGGCACCCAATCAAGGATGACACCGATGCCGTTTTGGTGGAAGATATCGACGAAATAGCGGAAATCGTCGGGCGTTCCGAAACGGCTTGTCGGCGCAAAATAACCGGTTGTTTGATAACCCCAGGATGCATCCAACGGATGCTCGGTAATCGGCAGAAGTTCGATATGGGTAAAGCCCATTTCTTGGACATAGCCCAGCAAACGCATGGCTATTTCACGATAAGTGAGGAAATTGTTTTGGTCGTCCCGTTGCCATGAATTCAGATGGACTTCATAAATAGACATCGGCTGGTGCAACCAATCGTGGGTAGCCCTTTTCTTTAGCCATTGCTGGTCGAGCCAGCCAAAGTTTTTGTTATCGACAACCACCGCCGCGGTATTGGGCCGTAACTCAAATTGTTGCCCGTAAGGGTCTGTTTTTACCAAAATCTCGCCGGTTGCACGGTTTAAGATTTCAAATTTATAAACGCAACCTTCCTTTAAGCCTGGGATAAACAATTCCCAAATACCGCAACCGCCCAGGTTGCGCATGGGATGGCAACGGCCATCCCAACGGTTAAAATCCCCAACCACACTGACGCGTCCGGCATTGGGCGCCCACAAGGCAAACAATACGCCTTCAATGCCATCTACCTTACAAAAGTGCCCGCCCAATTTTTGGTAGATATGCCAGTGCCTGCCTTCACCGAATAAATGTTGGTCAAATTCGGGCAATTGCGCGGGGAAATCATAGGGATCGTAATCCAGGTGGTGGTTGCCGCTTTTATCTGTCCAGGCAATTTGGTAATGCTTTGAAAGCTTATCCTTGGCAACCGTGCATTCAAAAAAATCGGAATCCGGGATACGTTGAAATCCAACATCGCCTTGAAATAATTTGACGTTTTCTGCGTAAGGAAGATAAAGCCTTATCGTTTCATTTTGGCCTTCGGGATGCCGCCCTAAGATAGAAAACGGGTCGTGATGCCTGGCTTCCGCAATTTTTATCGATTCTTCGTCCAGGATGGCTAACGTTTGAGTTTTCACCTTTTACCTTCCTTAAATATAGTAAAATCACCTATTGACCATATTAACAAAAAACAATTACTTTGTGCCTAATTAAGCTTGGAAATAACAATCAATGATTACCAGGGGGCCATACAACCCTAGAAAAACTGTTTCGTCCATGCCGGACGCTTTGAAAAACCATAGCGTGGCATAAGTAGGCATAACGCCAATGTGACAGACGACACGACCGTATTTAACAGCAAGTTGATGAAGTGATGCAGAAAAAACAATATGATTTAAAACCGGGAAACAGCTATCCATTTGGGTGCAGGTATAATGGCAACGGGGCGAACTTTTCCATTTTTAGCCGTCATGCCACCAATGTCGAACTCTGGTTGTTTGAAACGTCGGATTCAAGCCAACCTTTTCAAGTGATTACGCTGGAGAAAGATAAAAACCGTACCTTTTTTTATTGGCACGTGTATGTGGTCGGATTACCCGCAGGTGTTTGGTATACCTGGCGTTTCGACGGCCCCAACCTTACCCGCGAATACGGTTTCAGTTTCGATAAAGAAAAACACCTGATCGACCCTTGGGCGCGTGCGGTGAGCCAGCTTAACTGGAGCCGTAAAATGGCCTGTAAACCGGGGGACAATATCAAGACGTCCATGCGCTGTTGCGTAGTGGATGACAGTTATGACTGGGAAGGCGATATCCCGTTGCGCATCAGTAGTGAAAAAGCCATCCTCTACGAATTGCATGTCGGCGGGTTCACCCGTCATGCGTCGGCTAAAGTGAAAAATCCCGGGACTTATTCGGGTTTGATCGAAAAAATCCCTTACCTTCAAGCCCTTGGCATCACCCATGTCGAATTATTGCCGGTGATGGCGTTTGACGAGCAGGATGTGCCGCGGAATACTTACGACCTGGGCTTGAAAAATTACTGGGGTTACAGCACCCACAGTTTTTTCAGCCCGCATCCGGGTTATTGCGTATCGCCGGAAGAAGGCACCCATCTCCAGGAATTCCGCGACCTGGTTAAAGCCTTGCATAAAGCGGGTATCGGCATCATTATGGATGTCGTTTTCAACCATACCTCCGAATCTGGAACCCAAGGCCCTATCATTAATTTTAAAGGCATAGGCGGCAAGATTTTTTATCATCACGATAAACACGATAAAAGCATTTTCATCGACTACACCGGTTGTGGCAATACCGTCAATGCGAACCATCCCTTGGTCAGCCGGTTTATTATCAGTTGCCTGGAATACTGGGTTACTGAAATGCATGTGGACGGTTTCCGTTTTGATTTGGCCAGCGCCATGACCAGGGGTGAAGGCGGGGAAGTGCTTGAAGATCCGCCGGTACTATGGGGTATCGAACTGTCTGAACGGTTGTTTAAAACCAAGCTTATTGCAGAAGCCTGGGATGCCGCCGGGCTCTATCAGGTCGGCAGTTTCCCGGGATACCGCTGGGGCGAATGGAACGGCAGGTACCGGGATGTCATTCGCCGTTTCGTAAGGGGAGAGACCGGCTTAATCTCTGAAGTTGCCACCCGGGTGTGCGGCAGCAGCGATCTCTATGAACATCAAGGCCGGTTGCCGATCAGTAGCATCAACTTTGTCACTTGCCATGATGGCTTTACTTTGTACGACCTATTCAGTTACAACGAAAAACATAATTTTGCGAACGGTGAAAACAACCAGGACGGCGGAAACGAAAATTACAGCGACAATTGCGGCATAGAGGGCGAAACGGTTGACCTGGCGATCCTGCAACGGCGCAGGAAACAGGTGAAAAACACATTTGCCATCTTACTGCTTAGCCAAGGCGTCCCCATGCTGCTTGCAGGTGATGAATTCCTTAACAGCCAAAACGGCAACAACAATGCTTATTGTCAAGACAACGAACTGTCTTGGCTGAACTGGGAAATGGCGGCGCAGAACACCGACATATTGTATTTCGTCCAACAAATGGTCGCCTTACGTAAAAGGCATCCGTCGATCATGCGCCGGAGGTTTTTGACCGGTAAAACCGTGGACGGCACGGAACTTAACGACATTACTTGGCATGGTTCCCAACTCGATTCTCCGGAGTGGGAGAACCCTGACCCTAAGGTTTTGGCTTTTACCCTTGCTGGCTGCAATGCCGAAGAACCCGACTTGCATATCATCCTCAATATGCACAATGAAAATGCAACGGTGGAACTGCCTTCAATCAGCGGGAAAGAATGGTGCCTGTCAGTTGATACCTCATTGCCGTCATTTCAGGACATTATTATCCTGAAACACCAAAAGCCGGTAAAAAACCAGCATTATTTGGTGAAAAGCAAAACTGTCGTGGTTTTTGAAAACATTGCACTTATATTATAGGTCGCTTATGAAACGGGAAAAATGAAAGAGAAGCTAGCTCCCGTGCTTCGTCAATCCTACCGAAACCGGTAATTGATAGGGCTTTAGTGATAATAAAAAAACCAGCGCAATGCTCGTTGGTTATTGCGCCGTAAGGAATTGTGAATTTTGGCAATTCACGGATTTGCTAAAATCCTATCCTATTTTCCCAAACCATCGAGCAAACCTTGTATTTTTTTTAGCCTGCCCGGATCACCCAAAGTTTTAAATAATTTCAGGCTTTTAACATACATCTTTCTAGCTTCTACTATGTTGCCCAACTGCCAATACACATTCCCTAGGTTGATGTAAGTGCTCGCCATGCCTTCCTTGTGTCCAAAGCTTTCATAGATCGCCAGAGCCTTTTGGTAGAGAGCCCCCGCCTTATCCAGCTCGCCTTTGCTGCTATAAACTACTCCCAGGTTCCCGTAATTCCTCGCCATACCTTCCTTATTTTCTAAGTTTTCAAAGATCATCAAGGTTTTTTGGTAGAATTCTTCTGCCTTAGCCAGTTCGCCTTGGGATCGATATAGTACCCCTAGGTTCCCGTAATTGCTTGCCATGCCTTCCTTATGCCCTAAGCTTTCATAAATTGCGAGGGCTTTTCGGTAGAATTCCTCCGCTTTGGCCAATTTGCCTTGGCTACCGTATATAACCCCCAAGTTGGTGTAATTGCCCGCCATACTTTCCTTATGTTTCAAGCTTTCAAAAATTGCCAAAGCTTTATGGTAATACTTGGCAGCCTTGGTCAAATCACCTTGGGTTCTATAAACAACTCCCAAGTTACTGTAATTTATCGCGATGCCTTCCTTGTGTCCAATACTTTCATAGGTTACCAAAGATTTTCGGTAGAATTCTTCCGCTTTGACCAATTCACCTTGGGTTTTATAAACAACCCCCAGGTTGGTGTAACAGTTTGCCATGCCTTCCTTGAGTCCTAAGCTTTCAAAGATAGCCAGGGCTTTTCGGTAGAATTCCTCAGTCTTCGCCAACTCGCCCTTGTCACAATAAACAAGCCCCAGGTTAATATAAGCCATTGCTTGCTCTGCTTGGTCATTATGTGCTTCGCCTAATACTAAAACCTTTTGGAATGAAGTTATTGCTGCGGTTAAATCACCGGTTCGGCTTAATAGTTGCCCTAATTGATTCCAGCCCTCAACATTATTGGGGTCAAGTTCGGTGGCACGTCGATAAGCCTTAATCGCTTTTTGAGTATCATCCAAAAATGACAAAGACCCGAAATGCCTATAAGCGGCTGCGGTGTCTACTGCGGCTTCATTAGTATTAACTTCGCCCTGTTCGGCAGCTTTGGCAAAGAGTTCCTTTGCCAGTTTGGTATTGCCTTGAGCTAAAGCATTTATAGCTTGATTGATTTTTTCTTTCGAGCCTATGACGCCTTGTCCTTGGCTCAAGGCGTTAATGGTTTCCGTTAAGGCTTTAATTTGCTCATCTTTTGTATGGATATCAAGTTGATGTTGATTAATTAGCGTCTCGATAATTTTCTCTACACTTGCGGGAGGCAAACCGACTGTATTGTTATTCCCTTGCACGTTGATCGCTACACCACTATGTTTTGCGGTAGCCGTTTGAGTTACTCCCTTGGATTTCTCAGAGAAGTGTTTATATAGCACCCAGATTCCACCAATAATAGCAAAGGTAAACTCTAGTATCGTACTCGTGTTTATCGGGTCTGTAAGCCATTGGGCTAATCCAGACGGCAGATTCATCCTATTTTCCACTTATGATTTATGACATTATTGTAAAAGTTTCAGCATCAAATAGATACTATGCGCCTAGTGGTTTTCAATCCGGTATCATCGGTAGTTTTGAACTGGAATGGATGGCGGTTTTCATTGGAACATGCATTTAGTCTCCATTCAAAAAGTTATCGTGAAAGTCGATTAGATATCGACTAAGTCATTTCTATACTTCGACTAAAACTTCTTCCCAATATACTGCATCAGATTTAATTTTTTTCATGGCTATTAACAAGCCACAGGTTTAAGGACAATCGCTTTTATTAAACAATTGAAATTACAGCACTTGATAGGTGCTAACCTGTGTAAATTATATAGCCATATTTTTTTTATGTTCACGGCTAACTGATCTGCTTATTCCTTGTAAATTATTTACTATATTTAAAATAAGTTAAATCACCCCCGGCAAAGCCGGGGGCTTATCATTGTTAGCCCCTCAAAGGGGCTTGTTCAGGAATCGCCTAAAGGCGATCATCCTTTCCAAAGGCTCATCTGTTCGTAACGCTCATCTTCGTGCTCTTGCTCAAACTTTGATACTTTCTCATTCTCGATTCTCCGAACTATTGACCAAGTTTCTGAGAATCTGCTTGACCGCCTTATAGGTCAAACCTTTGAGAGTCCCCCGGCATAGCCGGGGGTTTACCTTGAATTAATTATTTAAGGTTAGCTTCGAGAAAGCACGAGCGGCGATTTTTACTATTACATCTAATACAAAACTAATTCATAAACTGATATACCTAATTAATTGTAACCAGTTGTAATGAGTTGATTACGAATTTAAACCGTTATCGGTGTCGTGTAACATAGCGTCGAATTCAGACATATATTATTAATCAACAATATAAAATTTACATTAATTATATAGCCTATTGATTTTATAAAATTATTAATTTTTCGTTTTATGATGGGACAAATCTAATTGACATTTTGAAAGGCTTTTATCCTAAGCTAGCCGCATATTTTATTTCTTTTTATACCTGCCGGTCGATTTGCGCGTAAAGAAGCGAATAGAAAATTTTTCAACTTCGACCAGTATCAATACACTTGAGGCAACGGCGACAATCGTTCGCCATGTATGTCCGCTTATAGCAACAGTGCCGAATATTTCTTGCATGGGTTGCCAATAGGTAAATGCTATTTGGAATACCGTTATCAAGATGACCGCGAACCACACTAGCCAGTTACCGAACAACCCATGCAGGTTGAGTACCGAGTGATGCAGATAACGGCAATTAAATACATAAAATATTTCAAACATGACGAGTGTATTCACAGTAACTGTCCGTGCTTCTTCAATTGAAGTATCCAATGCGCGTTCCAAAAGGAAAAGGCCGTAAGAACCGGATATCATTATGAGCGATACAAACAGGATGCGCCAAATCAAAAACGCCGATAGCAATGGTTCATCGGGCTTTCTGGGCATGCGGTCCATAATATTCCGTTCCGGCGGCTCAAATGCCAGTGTTAGCGCTAACGTCACCGCCGTAATTAAGTTTACCCATAAGATCTGCACCGGGGTAATCGGCAATATTTCATCCATCGCGATGGCGGCAACTATGATTAATGCTTGGCCGCCACTGGTGGGCAAGATAAAAATAAACGACTTTACCAAATTATCGTAAATGCAACGGCCTTCTTCAACGGCATGGGCTATGGAAGCAAAATTGTCGTCCGCCAACACCATTTCGCTGCTTTGTTTGGCGACTTCAGTCCCTTTTTTGCCCATCGCCACGCCTATATCGGAACGCTTTAGTGCCGGCGCATCATTCACGCCGTCCCCGGTCATGGCAACCACCTCCCCTTCCGCTTGCAGTGCGGTCACTATGCTTAGCTTGTTTTCCGGACTGGTGCGGGCAAAAATATCGACATTTCGGATGGCTTCGTTGAGTTCGCCTTCCGTCATTCGATCCAGCTCTTCCCCGCTTAGTACCGAGCCATTACCGATATTAAGTTGGGAGGCAATCGCCAAGGCCGTCGCCGCATGGTCGCCGGTAATCATCTTGACGCGGATACCGGCATTTTGGCATTTTCTCACCGCCTTAACGGCTTCCGGACGCGGCGGGTCGATCATCCCTACGATGCCGAGCAACGTTAGGCCGGTTTCAACATCGCCAAAGTCAATTTGGTTCTGATTGGAAGGTAACGCCTTGAAGGCAATCGCCAGCAAACGCTGCCCACGGCTAGCTATTTCATCCATGATTTGATGCCAATGGACAACGTGAATGGGCACGTCTTCGCCGTCAAGGCGTTGATGGCTGCACATGCCAAGCACCCGCTCCGGCGCCCCTTTGACATACACAAAAACGTGGCCGCTATGGTCGTGGTGCAACGTTGCCATATATCGGTGTTCGGATTCAAACGGGATAATGTCGGTACGCGGCATTTCTTGATTGATATAATCGGGATCTAAGCCCGCTTTGAATGCCAGCGAAACCAATGCCCCTTCAGTAGGGTCGCCGTGTACAATCCAGTTCCCGGATTTTTCTTCTAAGCGTGCGTTATTGCACAAGACTGCAGCTTCAAGCATTTCGCGAAGATAAGGATGATCTTTGATTGTCGTTGTTTCACCTGCGAATTCAAAGCTTCCATGGGGGGAGTAGCCTACGCCTTTTACCGTGAACAATTTGTTGTTCAAGAAAATCGAGGTGACGGTCATTTCGTTACAAGTGAGGGTGCCGGTTTTATCGGAACAGATGACGGTAACCGAACCTAAGGTCTCAACGGCAGGTAAACGACGGATAATAGCATTGCGCTTAGCCATGCGCTGGACACCTAGGGCAAGCGTAATCGTCATAACGGCCGGCAACCCTTCTGGAATAGCGGCCACGGCAAGGCTTACCGCCGACATAAACAACTTGATTAACGAAGAATGCTGAATCATCCAGCCGTAGACGAAAGTGGCCGCCGCCAACAGTAAAATTGCAAAGCTCAGCCACTGGCTGAAGCGGGCAATATGCCTTAATAAGGGCGTTATCAATTCCGGTACCTTGCGCAACATTAAGTTAATGTGGCCAATTTCGGTTTTGTCGCCGGTAGCGATTACTATGCCGAGGCCGGCCCCATAAGTCACTAAAGTGCCTGAATAGGCCAGGCATGTCCGATCCCCTAAGGCAGCGTTGGCGGGGACAGCCAATGTAATTTTTTCCACGGCTGTGGACTCGCCCGTGAGCATGGCTTCATCGATACGCAGGCTTTTGGCTTGCAGTAACCGCAAATCAGCCGGCACCTTGTCGCCGCTTTGCAAGCTGACAATATCGCCGGGAACCAATAGCTCGGCAGCCATCAAACTATTTTTTCCATCCCGGCGCACCATGGCTTGATCGGTAAGCATATTGCGTATCGCATCCAGGGATTTCTCTGCCCTGCCCTCTTGAATGAACCCTATTACCGAATTGATCAACACGACACTGACGATAACGGCGCTGTCGATCCAGTGGTCGAAAAACGCCGTGACGGAAGCTGCGGCCAGTAATACGTAGATGAGCGTATTGTGAAACTGGCATAAAAAACGTTTTAGGGGGCTGCGGCTAGTTATCGGCGTCAGCCTGTTGCGGCCGTAACGCATCAGCCGCTGTTGGGCTTCATGTTGGCTTAAGCCCTGCTCCGTGCAAGCCAACTCACCGAAAACTTCAGCAGGGGTAAGCGAATGCCATGGACAATTGCCTATGGGATTTTTTTCACCGCTAATTGTTCTCATTATGATTTTTTTATCCAAAACGATGTCCTAATAGGTATGCAAAACAATCGAAGCTTGAAAATTTTACTATCGGGCAATGCCTAGTGCCAAAATCTAAGCTTCGGGCTTTGTAAATAGCTGCATTTAAGGGGGACAATATGCGGAACCTAAAGTTATTGGCCATAATTACCGGGACGATTATTGTAGTCGCCGTCATTCTATATGTCGCCTTCCATTTCATATTTCTTGATTTGTTCGTTGATTTATGGTGGTTTCAATCATTAAAGCTCGAACCTTACTTTTGGCTTCGACTGCTTTATCGCTTCTTTTTATCCGGCAGCATTACGTTATTATTTTTCTCTCTGTTTTTCTTCAACTTCTGGATCGCTTCACGTTATTTTGGCTTTAACCCGACAGATGAAGTGCTTGGTAATCTTGATAAACGAAGGCTCTTTAAACGCTTCACCGATGCCTTCACCAGCGGTTCGGTTAAAATCTATACGCCTATCCCATTACTTCTGGCCGTTTATATTGCTATTCCTTTTTACCTGCACTGGGAATCGGCGCTTTTGTATATTTTTGGTAGCCCTTCGGGCGTCACTGAGCCTGTGTACGGCTACGACACCAGTTTTTATTTGCTTTCTTATCCCTTCTATCTGCTGATCCAGCAGGAATTATTGACCACGGCCGTTATATTGTCCTGTGCAGTGGGCATCCTCTATTGGCTTGAACATGTTTATGTACCCGACCAAAAGAAAGAATTTCCCTTGGGCGCCAAAATTCATTTGACGGTTTTAATCGGTTTCGTGGTTTTGTTTGTGGTGTGGGGATTTTTATTGCAACGGTTTTCCTTACTTTATACCGGCACGCACGAACCGATATTTTATGGGCCGGGTTTTGTCGAAATCCGCTATCAATTGCCGCTCATTTGGTTGGGGATTGTGACATTCGTGCTGACCGCCGTAACCGCATGCCTGTATGTATTTTCTGAAAGGCATCGTATCAAGACACCGTTTTTCATAACATTGGGGCTTTTTTTATGTGTCTTAGGGTTGCCAAAAGTCCAACCTGTCCCTGAACTAATACAAGAATATATCGTTAACCCCAATCCGGTAAAAATGGAAAAACCATTCATCCAGCACAATATCGACGCCACACTGGATGCTTATGATTTAAAACGCATCAATACGGTTAACCTACCGATTAAGCTGGATGCCGTTGATGACATCAAGGCATGGAGCACACAGAAACATTTTGAAAATATTCCGGTTTGGGACAGGGAAATCCTGATTGAGACGTACAACCAATTGCAGTCGATAAGGCCTTATTATCGCTTTCTGTCCATTGATGAAGACCGTTATTTTCTCCTTAATCACGTCAGGCAGGTTAATCTCGCAGCCAGGGAAATCAATATAACTAATATGCCGACTGAAGCGCAAAATTGGGAAAACACCCATTTACGCTATACCCACGGTTATGGCGTTGTGGTGACCCCTGCGGCGCAAGATGCCGACAAGCCCTTAGAATGGTACATGAGGGATTTAAACATGAGTTCGGACGTTGGCCTGTCGGTAAAAAAACCGGATATATTTTATGGGCAGGAATCCTACCCATACGCCATAGTCCCCAATAAGCTTAATGTCATGGAAATTTCAGGCACACAACCAGACCCTGGAGTAAAAAGCATTTATAAAGGTCAGGGTGGCATCCCCATCCCCGGCTTGTTCAGGAAAGCATTGTTCGGCCTTTATTTTAAGGACCAAAATTTGTTTTTGTCACCCAATATCACGGAAGATAGCCAGGTGTTAATGAGGAGGAACATCACCGAACGAATCCAAACGCTGACCCCGTTCCTGCATCTGGACAACGACCCTTACCTTGTCATAGCCAAAGACCGGTTTTACTGGATACTGGATGCTTACACGCTGTCGAAGTGGTATCCGGTTTCCAAACTTGCCGAAGACGATTTCCTGGAAGGGAAGCAAGAGTTTAACTATATCCGCAATTCGGTGAAAATTATTGTTGATGCGGTTGATGGAGGCGTGCAGTATTTTATTTCCGACCCGTCGGATGTCATCATCCAGGCATACAACCTTGCTTATCCCAGCCTGTTCAGAAATCTCGATGAAATGCCTACTGAATTGGCATCCCATTTGCGTTATCCGCGGGAGTTGTTTTATCTGCAGATGAAAGTTTATGCAAAATACAATCAACAGAAACCCGAATTATTTTATCAACAGGGAGAAACCTGGCAATTCGCTAAAGTCCGGGGGCAACCGGTAAAACCCTATTATCAGACGATAGACCTAGGCAACTGCAACGGTAAGGAGGAATTCGTCATGCTCAACCCGATGACGCCAGTCAATAGCCATAATCTCAGCATGATAGGTGTAGCCAGCATTATGGACAATTCAACTTGCAGCCAGGCTTATAAGCCTAATATCACCATCTATAAGTTCCTTAAGGATGTCCAAGTCAACGGCCCGGCCCAGGTTGAATCGCTGATACAACAAGACCCAGAAATTTCCTCCCTTTTTACCCTTTGGAACCAAGGCGGGACAACCATCCGCTTGGGGCGCATGGTTATCATGCCGATGGGCAATAGCGTCCTTTATGTGCAGCCGGTTTATATCGTCTCGACGACAAACGCCATCCCTAAACTTTCTCGGATTATCGTTTCCATCGGTAACCGTGTGGTGATGGACACCAATTTTGGCTCGGCTTTCAATCGCCTGAAACACATGTTTGAAAGTGCAGCCGATGGCAACAAAACCGGTACATCTGGTACAAATATCAAACCAAGAAAGAATTAACCCAGTGAAAAGCATTGCATACAACCCAATTTGGAGGACATGATGACTAAATATGTCGATGGTTTTGTTATTCCGATTGCCAAAAATAACCTGGACGACTATAAAAAAATATCTGAACTCGCCGGTATGGTTTGGAAAGACCATGGCGCCTTGGAGTATATCGAATGTGTCGGCGACGACCTCAATCCGAAAGATTTAATATCCTTTAAAAAGGCGGCAGGTGCAGTGGTTAATGAAACAGTATTGTTTTCTTGGATTGTATTCGAATCCCGTGAACACCGCGATCAGGTGAATGCGGCCGTCATGGCCGATCCGCGCTTAGCGGAAATGATGCAACCCGATGCCCAACCTTTCGATTATAAACGGATGGTGTACGGCGGTTTTAAAATATTGGTAACACTCTAAACTATTCAATTGATTTCATAATACAAAAATTTTAAACTCGAGTGGTTGTTTAATTAAGGAGGAATGTTATGCGTATCATGCAAGCTACATTTACGATGTTTTTTATTGTCCTACTGGCAACCCCTGCTGTCGCAAAGGACAAGAAGCCTGCTAAGCCCATGGATCCGCAGGCGATGATGGAACTTTACACGAAGCTCGCCTCGCCCGGCGAACCGCACAAGCTTTTCGCCAGCCTCGCGGGAAGTTGGACTACCAAGACCAAAGAATGGATGGAACCCAACAAGCCGCCTATGGAATCCACCGGCTCCGCGGAACTGAAAATGCTGCTGGACGGGCGTTTTCTCCAGCAAGAATTTACCGGCAGCATGATGGGCAAACCTTATTCCGGCATCGGGATCAGCGCTTACGACAATATTCGCAAGTGTTACATTTCAACCTGGATGGACACCATGGGGACTGGCATCTTCAGTATGGAAGGCACGGCAAGCGCGGACGGCAAGACGATCACCCTGAAAGGCAAACACGCTGAACCGGGCGGCGGACACATGACTCACCGTGCTATTTGGAAGATCGTGGACAGCAATAACCAAACGCTTGATATGTATGGCGCCCATCACGGCGGCAAGGAAACGAAGATGATGGAGATTAGCTACACACGGAAACAATGAACCCCGTGCAATGATTTTCAAGCGGCATCGAGTCTTGCGCTGGGAGGATCGCCTTCTTCGGCTTGAATTACTTAAGGTTTTGGGTTATTTAATACCTTTTTATGTCGTAATATTGTGGAGCCATAACGATGATTACTTTCCGATCAATTGCCGTTTGTGTAATTCCATTGATGCTATTGGCATGCAACCAACCGGTGGTGAAACACGGTCACGCCACTCATGGTGAAATTGGATTCTACGGAAGCCAGACAGCCCAACCAACGGCGGCTTACATCGACCGTGAACCGCCGATATATAACAACCTCGGGACACTGAGTTATAAGGTCACCACCACAAATCCGAGCGCCCAAAAATACTTCGACCAAGGCCTCAGGCTGGCCTACACCTTTAACCATGCGGAAGCCCGACGTGCTTTTCGCATGGCGCAGAAGTTTGATCCCGAGTGCGCCCTATGCTATTGGGGCGAAGCCTTAGTGCTTGGGCCCAACATCAACGCCCCCATGGATCAAGCATCGCTCGTCCCTGCGTTAGCAGCGTTGGCTAAGGCAAAGAGGTATTCTCAATACTCAAACCCTTCGGAACAGGCACTGATTGGGGCGCTCTCGCAACGTTATTCAAACGATCCCAAGTCCGAGCGCCCGAAACTGGACAGGGCCTATGCGGATACCATGGCGAAAGTGCACACGCAGTTCCCTAACGATAGGGAAATTGCGGTACTCTACGCTGAAAGCCTGATGGATCTCAACCCTTGGGATTACTGGGAAAACGAAGGAAGGACACCGAAAGGCCATACCGCCGAAATCATCAATGTCCTGGAGAAGGTGCTCGCCAGCCACCCCGACCATCCGGGCGCAATCCATTATTACATCCATATGGTTGAAGCATCAAGCCGACCTGAACGTGCAGTACCCCATGCCCAACGTCTCGGCGCCTTGATGCCCGGCGCAGGGCATTTAGTGCACATGCCATTCCATACCTACTTTCGTCTTGGACGTTACCTGGATGCGCTGGCCGTCAACAAGCAAGCTGTTGCTGCTGACGAAGCATTTATCGTCGCAGCCAATCCTGAAGGAATTTACAAGGATGGCTATTATCCCCATAACGTACATTCCCTAATGGTTTCAGCACAGATGGCAGGCGACGGCAACACCGCCCTTGCAGCAGCAAAAAAACTCGTACAGGTAACCACGGCAAAGTCATCGCGGAATGTACCTTGGGCACAACCTATCAAGGCAGCACCTTATTTTACCCATGTCCTGTTCAGTTCCCCTACGGCTGTACTGACATTGCCTGATCCAGGCAATGAGTTTCCTTTTGTCAAGGCGATGTGGCATTATGCGAGGGGTATATCTTATGCCAGCAAGGGCGATGCTACCTCTGCCCGTAAGGAAGCGGCAGCCATCGTCCGCCTTGCCCAGGCTTCGGATTTCTCCCAACTTACAAGCGCCGGGATACCAGCCGCCCAGATCCTAGAAATCGCCCGCCATGTCGTTCTGGGCCGCGCCGCAGGATACGGTGGCGACCTCAAGTCGGCCATCGCCGAATTCGGGCAGGCCGTGGCGCTACAGGACAAACTTCCTTATACCGAACCTCCTCATTGGTATTACCCGGTACGCCAGTCTTTGGGCGCTGTGCTTTTCCTTTCAGGGGATCTCGACCGCGCCGAGGAGTCGTTCCGCTCCAGCCTCAACGAACGCCCGAATAACGGTTGGACACTTTATGGCCTACTGGAAATTTATAAGCGGCGGGGGGATTCAAACGCAGCGATGGAAGTCGAAAAACGTTTTGCACAAACTTGGATGGGCGACCGTAGCTTACTCGATCTCCAGCGATTGTGACATCAGAAACATGTAATCTCAAGGGCGTTATGATGGGCGTAAAACAAGACGCATTTGTATCGAAGCTAACAATCAAATCCCCAGCTATCTTGCCAAAAAATGACAACCGGAGCATCCCACATGTCGCCCAAGCACAAAAAACCTATAAAGAAACTCCTTTCAATTGAACGCAGTACCGAACAGCATTGGGTTGGAAACGGATTTCCGGTGCGGACGCTATTCTCGTATCCCAATTCGGGAAAACTTCTCAGCCCCTTCTTGCTTCTGGATTATGCAGGCCCAGTAGAATTCTCGCCTACCGACAAACGCCTAGGTGTCGGCGAACACCCGCACCGTGGGTTTGAAACCGTTACCATCGTATATTCGGGTGACGTCGAACACCGCGATTCTTCCGGCGGTGGCGGCATCATAGGCCCAGGGGATGTGCAATGGATGACCGCCGGTTCCGGTATCGTGCATGAAGAATTTCATGGACGCGATTTCGCCAAGCGCGGCGGCCTATTTGAAATGGTGCAATTGTGGGTTAACTTGCCAGCCAAAAATAAAATGACACCGCCTTGCTACCAAGGTATTTTGGATAACCAAATCCCCAAGTTGGCCTTACCCAACGGCAAAGGAACCGTCCGCATCATTGCGGGGAAAATGTCCGAAATTAAGGGGCCGGCCCAAACCCACACACCCATTAATGTTTGGGATATCCGTTTGACGGCTAACCAGACTTTAGTTCTCCCCCTGCAAGAGGGTTACAGTGCAGCATTAGTCGTACTCAAAGGTTCTGTTGAAGTAGATGATGCCGGGAGCATTAATGAGGCGGAAGTTGGCATATTTGACCATGTTGGGGAAACTATCAGTATCGATAGCGCTGAGGAAGCAACTGTATTGCTCCTCAGCGGCGAACCAATCGACGAACCTATAGTCGGAAGCGGCCCATTTGTCATGAACACCGCAGAGGAAATACGCCAAGCGATTGCGAATTACCAAAGCGGCAAAATGGGGCACCTGTGAAGACAAAAAGTAAGGAATTATCCAAGAACATACAAACCACCAAGATCTTTCACCTAAAAGCAACCCGTTTGTTTCATCCCCGAAACACAGCGGAAATATAACCGAAAATCCTTCTAAAAAAGCATCGGTACTGTCCGTCACGTGCCATGACTAGGAGTTAAGTCATGGCCACTTCAGCTAGGTATTTGTACGAATATCTCCGACCCCTTTTTATCCATAAACTAAAACCGAAATATGTACCTGGGATCGCCACAATCAAGGCACGGGTCATTTTTGTTATTGAATGCTGCGTTAAGCCTGTATTTACAAAGGCCAATACCGTAAATCACAACCCAGTGTTTTCTTAAAGCAGGGGCTGATAACGCAACGCATTTATTAATGTCACTTTTTGTAATTCTATACGGGATTGTATTATGGCAAAAAATAAGCACATCACAGAACCCGATGTGTTCGGTTTTCAAGTTAGGATCGTAAGGCGCGGAAAGGAAACCAGCCGATATTTCTCACATAAATTATGGGGCAGCAAAACTAAATCGTTAAAAGCCGCGATCGCATGGCGCGACCAAATGCTGGTTGCGCTAAAGGGCAGCAGAACACGTTTTCTTAAGCCGCCAAAAAACAAAACAACCACGGGCATTACCGGGGTTTCCAGGATCGTCAAATTCGATCACCGCAAAAACAAAAGCTACCTTTGCTATACCGTATTTTGGGTAAATAACGGTAAACCCAAAAACAAAACCTTCCAGGTAGGCAATATCGATATCATTACCGCGGACGATGAATTGCATGCCTTCCGCACCGCACGCGTGTTTAGAAGCTGCTACGAATATGCCATAGACAACGACCTTCCTTTCCAAGGCGAAGGGTTTGTCGGCTGGAAAAAAATGCGGATATACGAAAATGGCGACCTTACAACCCACTGAACAGTTTTAGTTAAACCTAACAGGGAGCAAGGAAGCTTTAAAAAAATGCCTAACCATCAATTCAACGTTAACTTCCCCTATAAGAATAAGCTGGTTCCATGTTGAGGTTTTTTCGTGCTGACCTTGACGTATCCAACTTTGGCAGCCTTGATGCTGTCGGTCTCCAGTAGTGAAGCTTCGACTTAACCGCTTTGCTGATCTGGACGTGGATTCGGTTTGGAAGCAAGAAGCGCCCATGTTTTTTGCTTAAGTATTTATACGGATGTTATCAAAGCTGAAACCCATATAAGATTGAAGCCACTAAACCACTAAACCACACAGGAAAACAAATGAATGACCCAAACCTTTTACGTTTCCTTTATGGCGTAACTGATGACCCCTTAGGCAAAAAATTGATGTGGGCGGCACACATGAGCTTGTTTTCGGGAAAAATAAGCTACCCCAGCGCCAAACTGCATCTTATTGATTCCGCAATCAGGAATTTGCAGGAAGCCAAAAAACTGCTGGAAGAAAATCCAACTAGATGAATTTATCCGATGGGACGATATCAGGTTTGATCACTTTGGCATTGATAGCCGATAGTTTCGACTCAAGGCGTCCATACATTACATCGTCATTATAGGTTCCGACAATGGCTCCCCCGGAACCAGTGAAATTTGCACTTGCCCCCAAACTTCTAGCAGTTTCCACCATACGTAGGTTTCCAGCATTTATTTTCAAAATGCTTTTTCGTAAGTCAAAATTGCGGTTAAGAAGTTCGGCGATCTCATTTCCTCTATGCGCTTCTAGTAAAGTCCTTACCATAACCGCTAATTCTGCGCATTGCGCCAAAACGTTGACTACGTTCCCTTCGTCACGATTGTAGCGCTCCCGAAGGTCGCTATGGGTGATTTCTGAACCCTCTGCTAAACCAGGGCAATAAGCAAGGTAAAGGTTTGGCAATAATCTTATATCAAGGGGTTCATAATTTCCGTATCCTTGTTTTTCCACTATCTCCCTATCGAAGTCCATATATACCAATCCTTGGTATACCTGGGCTACCCGGTCTTGTAACCCCGCTTCGATTTGCAGCTCATCTTTTTCAGCAGATAAAATTAGGTTTGCCAATTGCGGTTTTGGGATTGAAACCTTATAAAACTCCAAAAGGCCACGCATACAGGCGGTGATGATGGCGCTAGAGCCGCCCAGCCCTAAACGGTAAGGTATCGTTGTGTCGTAACGGAGGGTAAAATTTCGTTCATCAATTGATATCGATTCAGCTTTGCAGTATTCAATAAAACGTTTGATTGCCGCCTTGATAAGGCGGACACCGCCATAATAGCCGTAGACCCGGACATCCTCCAGCAATTGTCCAGCCGAGGAAAATATTAGCTTGTCTTGGTCGTTAGGTATGATCTCCAGATTTTGTGATTCCCACAGGGCAACTTCAGCGCGAAAATTGCTAAAAACAAAGGCGATCGTTTTACCGAAATAACCATCAGAAGGGTTACCGACAAGTGCCGCCCGCGGATAAGACCGAGTTACGATATTCACAATGATAGTCCTTTGATGAATTGTGAGAACCTTGTTTTTGAATTATTTGTTGTGCATTCAAACTTACATCTTTTAGAAACCAGGAAGGTTTGATAATTTTTTCGTGTTCCTTTATGGATTTTAATAGATTCCGAAGTAAGCCCCACTATAGCCATCTTAACAAAAATTACTTAAAGCCTTCTTGCCAATCGTTTTCGCAATAAAGGTTATGAATGGCGTTTTGAATTTTTATTTTATTGCATTTATGAAATAAACTTTCACGACGAGCCCAATTTGTTAAGCCTGTAGTATTTTATAACTCGTCGATAAATTATTTTTGCCTCCTGGCGGTATTTGAACAAGATCGAAAGCAATATTGCCTGTTTCAACACAGACAAACTGCTGGTGATCCTGCTCATCAAGGTCGATCATGGTTTTTTGCCAGGGATTCCAAACAACACCGGTTCGGCAATTTTGGGAGACAATTTCTATCCGTCGACTATTCGCCGGGTCGACTAGGACTAGATGGTTATCAATATCCTCATAAATGCGGTCAATTTCTTCGGCGATGGTGACTATGCCCTTTTGCATTTTTCTCCTACCTTGGTCTAATTTATCGAAATAGGCACAGCCGTCTAAACCCAATACCTGTATCCGGCTAATATCCCCTACGTTAAAATAAGTGTGAAATGCTTGGGTAAATGAAAAAGGTTTCTCCCCGGTATTTTTCGTTACCAAGTTTATTGTCAACGTTTCTGCGATGCGTATTACAAGCGTAAGGGTAAAAGGCTGCTTCCAGGTTTTTTCATTTTTGTCTTTTTCGGTAAATTGCAGGCTTATTATGGTTTCCGAATCGGTCGACGTGGTACCTGTTACTGACCAAAGATTGTTACGTACGAAACCATGGTTAGGCCGCTGCAACCCTTTAGGGTCGGGGCCGAACCAAGGCCAACAGACTGGGATTCCGCCACGGATCGCTTCATCATATTTATAAATGGCTTTTTTGCTAAGGAAAAGCATATCTGTTTTTTCATCAGTCGGTTTAAACGACAGGATTTGTCCACCGTATATTGAAATCAAGGCGGCAGCGCTTTGGTTTTCTACCTGTATAAAAGGAAAGCCGCCGTCACCAGTTTTAAAGTTAACCCGACCTTGAATCCCATAACTTGCGTTGAGTTGGTTGATATACATTGGTTGCCCTTGAACCATTAAAAAACCCGCCTTGTTCAATACCAGATACCGCCAATATGCCAACGCGGTTTTCTGATAGGTTTTCGGTAAATTGCGGGTAATTCGATTCGGTCTTTGCCTGGGTATTCTAGGTTTTGCTCCGGAGGGCTTTCTAAACTTAACAACTGCCGGATCCTTTCTTCAGTGGCTGGATGCGTCCTTAGAACAGAGGGAACCGGAACGTCACGGCCACCACGGAATAGCATGTCGTAATTCGATGCCTCATAGAAATCGAATTTACCCAAAGCCATTGCCAATCCTTTGGGGTCGCCAGTCAGTAAGGCGGCCTGGAGATCTGCGTCAAACTCGCGCATTCGGGATAATGATAGCTGCAAGAGAGCCATGATATTGGGCGCAACAATAAGCGTTCCCAGGGCAAACCACGATATGCTGACCATCCCCATAAAGTAAAGCGGTAAATTTACCAAAACCAGCAATAACCCTGCGAAAGACAAGGCATTGGTAATTCGGCTGAGAATATCGGCATAAGCCATCAAACGTAGGTCGTTATGCTGGATATGGCTGATTTCATGCGCCAACACCCCAATAAGTTCCCGTGGGTAAAGTGTATTCAGCAATGCATCGCTTAGGCCGATGGCGGGATTTTCGGGGCTGCCGACGGAAAAAGCGTTCATTATTTGACTGGGCAGGTAATAAAGCGCAGGCGGGGTGGGGAGGTTCGCCCTGGCTGACAGTTCCCCTACGACCTGGTAAAGGCCGGATGCCTCTTGTAACGCAAGCAACCGTGCTCCATACAAGGAAAATATGAATGCAGGTGGCAGGCTCGGGCTTATAACTATAATCACAGCACTCAAAAATACAGCCCACACTATACCATCGACACCGGCCATGACATAACCCAAAAACGACATTATGGTACCCATACAAATAAACAGGACACAGGTATGAAATACATTTATTAATTTGCGGCTAAGCCTTTTGTTTTTTTTGATCATAAGTCTCATATTGTGACCGTGTTAATTAAGGGAACAGCCATGGTTATCTTTAAACTAACGAGAAAAAAATACAATCATTTTTTTGGTTATTGAATATGCGCGGCTAGTTTAAGTTCAGAAGATGTTACGTTGGGGGATTCCGTTAATTAAAAGGCTGTAGGCCATCTTAAAGGTAACGCCTTTTATCAAGATTTTACGCTATCGCCTGCACCCAAGAGATGGGCGAAGCGAACTTTGGTTTTATCTACATGAGAACCTTCCCAATATACTTGCCCGCAGCACCTGCAACGGTAAAATTTTTCATAATACAATCTTGTTTTAGGTTGTAACAGGTGCAATACATATTCCTTATCGACAGCATCTATTAAACCGTTACAAAGGACGCAACGGCAAAACGGCCTAATCAAGCTGCCTAGTTCAAAACGTTTGACGACTTCCTCCAGTTGTTGCATCGGAAGTACCGAGCGCACCCAATATCCGTGGGTGATTTCTTTGTGAAAGAGCAAACGCCGGTCGCGGGTTAGGATAATGCGTTTTTGGCCGACTGCCTGTTCGACAATTTCCCTATCGTTGAGATTATTCGCCAATATTGTGTCGAAGCTGAACAGCCGTAATAACCTAGCCAATTTGCCTAGATTAATATCGGCGACAAATGCTAAATTACGTAATGGCTTATCGCGTAATTTGACAATCGGTGAAATATCTATCCCTTCGAATACCGGGTAAACCGCCACTCGATCGGTGTGTTGCAATTTATAATCGAAACCAACCGATTCCCCGTTGACAATAATCAAGTCTACCTCGGTATGGGGTACGCCAAAAACTTCAATGGGGTCTTTTATGCCTGGGGTTCCGTTAAACCAATAATACAGTGTCTGTTTATGCTGTTCTTGCGGCAAAAAATCGTTTAGCTCTTCATAAAAACGAAATTCCGAGCAATTATTAAGATGTTGGGCCCTGTGTTTCATGGCCTAGAAATTCGGCATAAGCGTATGGATAACTAGCGTTGTTTACAGTTTCTTGGAGAATACTATAAATGAACATCCATAAACACCCCTCCCGACTATGCTGGGCCGTAAAAGATTCTAGCTACTTTACCAAACATGGCGCCGCTGTAAGGTTGGCGAAGAAACCTAGGCGCGCCTTAAATACGAAGCCGGACGGCAAGAACTATTTGTTAACCTAAACCCAGGATTCCACCACTTTAGGTTTCACCGCCCCTCATTCGCAGGGGCGATTGGAATGCACCGCTGTGTATTCCAGCGGCCAACCCACGGCATTCTCGGCCAGTTGCAAAGTGTTCAAATAGTTCAAGCCGCCAGCGCTGGTCGATATGCGTATGACTTGGTCGACCCATCATTAAGCCCACATGACTGGATTAGCAACTTGCCCAAGGAGTGCTATCAATCGTAACCGTTTGCTTTCAACTTGAATCAAATTGACCATGTGGTATAAACAAGCTACCAAACCGAATACCTTATCCTAAAAAACACCCTCATGTTTTAGAAGGCCAATTGTAACCAGGACACAGGAATTAGCTTCATGAAACTCGATCTCATCGCATTATTGGCCAATTGGTTATTCGTACTGATTTATTATCAATACCTGAGTAGACAAACCAGCCGATTGCCTGACTCTAGTGTGCATACCTTAAACGCTAGGATTCGGGAACGCTGGGTTGACATGGTAATGTGCAATGACAACATGGAAATACTTGCTGTGCAAACCTTACGCAACTCGGTTATGGCCGCCAATTTCATGGCTTCGACGTCCATATTATTGATTATCGGCACTTTAAACTTGACCGAAAAAGCTGGGCAATGGGCTTTAGATTGGCACCTTTTCGGTTTGGCGGCAAACTTTTCGGCTGAGTTATGGCAACTGAAACTGAGCTTGCTACTGCTGGACTTTTCCATTGCCTTTTTTTGTTTTTCGATGGCTATCCGCTACTTTAACCATGTGGGTTATATGATTAATTTGCCAAGCAATGCCTCGCCAGAAGACGGTTTATTCAAACATACCTGCGCCTATTTAAACCGGGCCGGCCGCTATTATGCGTTTGGTACCAGGGCATTTTTCTTCAGTTTGCCGATCATATTATGGTTTTTCGGACCCTTGTTTCTGACAATCGGGACCCTCGGATTGATCTCTGCCCTGGCAACACTGGACAAGGTGCCGCATTGAGAATTTCCTAGAAACTGAAACCGATAATAAATCAGCCCGCTTGAGGTGGATTCATAATGAAATCACGGCTATCATCTTCCGGATTGCTGAACAAAGTTAATTTCCGGAAGCCCTAAATGAGCCCTTCTACAGAATCACAGAACGTTAACCCCGTATATTGTAACTGTGCTAACTTTGCAATACTATTGATTCGGCCTTTTAATGTCTGAACCGTTCGTGCTGAGATTCGAAGCACACACCGTCTTTCGACAGGCTCAATACCCAATGGGCACAAGGGCGAACGGAAATTTAATACTTCACAGGGCCGAATCTATAACGTATTCAGAGTCCTATAAAAAAACTGCTTGTGGACAATTTATTTTCAACAATTTTCATTTTATTTGTCTACAGTTAAGAAAACGTCTATGTCTTTTAAAAGAATGGTCTCAGGAGTGGTGTTATGAAATACCCTGTTCTTGCAGTAGCTTTCTACGTAATCTTCGCCCAGCCAGTGTTTGCGGCTATCGGTATCGATAAGATCATTTCGACAGACCGAAGCGCTGTTAGTAGCACTATTTCTTCACCTGCATTTTCTACAAATTCAACAAATGAATTGCTATTAGCGTTTGTCTCAACTGACGCGCCGAGTTCAGGTACCAATACAACTGTCTCCAATATTGCCGGAGGCAGCTTAACCTGGGTGTTGGCGCGGCGCACC
Source organism: uncultured Methylomagnum sp. (assembly GCA_964435245.1). Classification (GTDB taxonomy): domain Bacteria; phylum Pseudomonadota; class Gammaproteobacteria; order Methylococcales; family Methylomonadaceae; genus Methyloglobulus. Next base: position 35,348 of record CAYSYU010000026.1, on the reverse strand, counting down.
AACACCCAGCGGGGCACTGCCGAAATATGGCGCGCGTTCACTCCCGGCCCGCTGATCAATGCTATCGTCACAGCCACACTCTCAAGGAGTACATCCGCCTCCATCACGGTGGTAACCCTCACCGGCGTCGATACTACAGGCACAAACGGTTCCGGAGCGATAGGGGCCACAGCCAGCGCCAATGCTGTTTCGGGAGCGCCCACAGCTAACCTGACAACCACCCGCAACGGTTCTTGGGTCTTTGGAGTGGGTAATGACTGGGATAATGCGATCGCACGTTCCGTCCCGGCAAATCAGGCAATCGTTCATCAGTACTTGGCTTCGATAGGCGATACCTACTGGGTGCAAAGATTGGCATCTCCGACTCCAACCAGCGGGACGGTGGTAACAATCAACGATACGGTACCGACAGGGGATCGATACAATTTGAGTATCGTGGAAATCCTACCGCTTATTGGTGGTATCGGATCCACATACAGTATTTCTGGGACAATTAGCCCGGCCGCGAGCGGAAGCGGAGCGACAGTGACACTGACTCAGGGCGGGACAACAATCGCAACAACAACGGCTAATAATTTGGGTAACATTAATTTCCCAAATGTGGAGAATGGCACTTACACGGTGACACCAAGCAAGGCTGGATTTACATTCAGCCCAG
>CAYSYU010000026.1:0-34590 GCA_964435245.1 uncultured Methylomagnum sp. | reverse complement strand
GAATGGCACTTACACGGTGACACCAAGCAAGGCTGGATTTACATTCAGCCCAGACAGCCAACAGGTCACGGTCAATGGGACCAATGTCGCGTTGCCCTCCCCTTTTACAGCTACGGCAACAGCCGTTACTTGGAGTATTTCCGGAACGATAACTCCAGCCGCCAGCGGCAACGGCGCGACGGTGGCACTGGCCCAAGGGGGAACGACGATTGCGAACGTAACGGCAAATAGTTCGGGCAGCTTTACTTTCGCGAACATTACGAATGGCACTTACTCGGTGATACCTAACAAAACTGGATTCGCATTCAACCCGTCCAGCCGTCAAGTCACGGTCAACGGCGCCAATGTGGCTATTGCCTTTACTGCACAAACATCTCAATCTTCCTTACTCTACCCCGACCTTCAGGTTAAAATCCCAACGACAGGTATTAACGGTATTTCAATTACCGGAACGGGAAGCAGTAGGATATTTCTATACACCCATGAAACCTTAAATGCAGGCCCTGGACCGCTTGTAATACAACCTGCCCTCAATCCTGCTTCAGGTAATTACCAAGGGACTCAGTACGTCTATTCGCTTAACTCAGCGGGAGCTTGGTCTCTAGATCAACAAACTCCTTTAGTTGGCGCGTTCGTTTTCCATGCCGCGCATGGGCACTTTCATTTTCCTTTAGTTACCTTTGGGCTTTATGACACTTCTGGCGTAAATGGTGGCCCGGGTAAACCTGTAGTACTTAGCCAGAAGAATGGGTTCTGCATCAATGACTCCTTTGTCTGGGATTTATCGCTGCCCAATGCCACTAGGCCTGCTATTACTTTTGGCTCGTGTGCGAATCCAACTTCCTTGCTCGGGATAAATATCGGAAGGGTCGATGAGTACAATTTGCTCGACCCTGGCCAATCTATCCCCATTCCGTCTTTGCCAGACGGAACCTATTGGTTAAAAGCGTTAGCTGACCCAAACAACTACTTGGCTGAAAGCGACAAGACCAACAACGAGACGGATGTAAAACTTACTATTACCGGTAATACGGTCCAGGTTTTGGGTGATCCTATAGTTCCGGTGTTAAACACTCCGCCAGCCATATCCTTTACCCCGCCTGCTTTTGTGTCCGGCATTGTCACATTAACGGCAAGCCCGGCAACGACGAACAACGTACAGTACTTGGTTGATGGCTTACCTTACAGTAGCGTGGTCTCTGCCGCTCCATCTTACAATCTTTCTTGGGATACCAGGTCTGTACCCGATGGAGTACACTGGTTAGCAGCCCAAACCACAGACTCGACCGGAATTATTGGCACTTCAGAAGTTGCTTCGGTCATCGTTAACAATGCTGCTAGCACTGGGCCAGTGGTGAAGCTCACAGATCCAGTAAACGGCTCTATCTTATCCGCAACGGTTACCCTTTATGCGACAGTTGCCAGCGCCCAACCGATAATCAATGTAGGTTTCCTCATAGATGACTTACTTGTGGGGACAGTGGCTTCACCACCCTATACGATTCCATGGGATACAACCACTGTGGTAGATGGTGACCATGCGATTAAAGTGTCTGCTACCGACAGTTTGAACAACATCGGCAATTCCCAGGTCACTGCACGGGTTGACAACAGTCATCCAGCGAATTTGATTGGAAAAGACGTTTCGGTATCTGTGGACAGCCAAGGCACCATGAACACACCAACTTTCTCCACCTCGACGCCAAACGACCTACTTGTTGCGTTCGTGGCTTACGATGGGCCTTCCGATTCTGCACAGACTGCCAGTGTGAGTGGCGCAGGTTTGACGTGGACATTGGTCGAACGTAGCAATACCCAGGCTGGAACGTCGGAGATATGGTCGGCGCGAGCCAATGGAACGTTAAGTAATGTATCCGTTACTTCGGAGCCTGGAAATGGTATCGGCTATCATGGATCTTTAACTTTGATCGCATTTACCAACGCCCACGGTACCAGCGTTGTTGCCCGAACCGGCGCGCTATCGGGTGAGCCAGATATTTATATTCCTGGCGTGGTTGCGGGCGATTGGGTGTTTGCGGTTGGTAACGACTGGGACGGTGCGGTTGCCAGGACACCAGTAAGCGGACAAACGCTCGTCCACCAAAGGATTGATACGGCAGTCGGCGACACCTTTTGGGTACAATCTACGGTAGCGCCTTCAACAGCCAACGGTTTGGTCACTATCCACGATACCCAGCCAACAAATCATCGATGGAACTATGCAGCGGTCGAGATCGTGGCGACACACCAATAAAAACAGGAAATGGATAAAGTGCCAAGCTGAGGACTTGGAAAATTAGCGCTCTTCCAGTGAATCTTTTTCCAAATGTATGCTGCCATCCTCGGGGTTGCCGAATTTTTTAGACATATACGATAAAATAAAAATCGCCAGACACAATAGGACAATGGCAGCGGTAATACCCAGCAGCAAATGGATGTGGAAATTGTCCGTCACCATCTGCATATCGATAACCAGATGCCGGGATAAGGCGGTTATCGCGATATAAATCAGGAATTGCACCGGTAAACGATGGGTTTTGAAATAAATCCCTACCATCGCGCCAAGTTCCAGGTAAATAAATAACAGCAGGATATCTTCAAGGGTAGCATGGCCTGATTCAACCATTTTCAGGTATTCGTGGACTGCCGACCAGACGATGGTAGAGCCTATCCCAAATAAGGCCAGTTGATGAAATAGGGCCACCAGGCCGTTGCCGAATTTTTGAATCAAGACGAGCTTATCGTCGACCATACTATTATTCTTGGGTTCTTGATTTTCTTACCCATGCGTTAGCCAAAAGGGCATCAACCCTTCCGATATTAACAAGGTTATTTTGATTTCCCCCGAAACGGAAACTTCGTTCTTCAATTATCCGGGTCATCATTAATCTCCAACCATAGTGCATTGATGATTGCCAAGGCGCAAGCCAACCCGACCCCTAAAATCCATGCGAAATACCACATAGCTCATTCCCCCTTAATACAAAACATGTTGATTTTTTTGGATATCTTCAACCGTCACCTTGCCGCGCATGACCCGATAAACCCAGGTCGTATATGCCATGACGATTGGCATTAGCAATACCGTGGCGAAAAACAGCAATTGCAAGGTATAGCGGCTGGCGCTGGCATCCCACACGGTTAAACTGCTGGCAGGATGGATGCTGGATGGCAGGATGAAAGGGAACATGGAGCCGCCTGCTGTCATCAGGGCGCTGACCACAACCAGGGAGCTTATGACGAACGCCGTGCCAACGTAACGTTTAAATGAGCAAAATATAACCATTAATACACCTAGCAACGCTATTATTGGTGCTGACATCAGTGCGGGATAAACCGTGTAATTGTTCAGCCACAATCCGGCGTTTTTGGTGACCGTTTTGGCGAGAGGGCTTGCGCTCGTATTTGGATCAATTACTGATGAGATTAAATACCCATCCTGACCATAGGCAAGCCAAATTCCGGCGGCGATAAAACTCAACGCGAAAGCCAAGCCACTCCAAACAATAACCCGCCGTGCACGTTCGGCTAATTCAGCCTCCGTTCGCCAGTGAAGGAACACGGCGCCTTGGAGACATATCAGGGAAACACCAATCACCACGCAAAGTAGGGAAAAGGGGTTGAATAAATCCCAAAAGCCGCCGGTATAAACCGACCGTAATTCGTTATCGAGTTGGAACGGTAGACCTAAGAGAACATTGCCTACCGCCAAGCTTAAGACCACCGAAGGCACTGCGCCGCCGAAAAACAACGCCCAATCCCAGGATGAGCGCCAGCGTGGGTCGGTGAGTTTGCTCCGGTAGTCGAAACCCACCGGGCGCAAAAATAAGCCGAACAGCAACACCAACATGCCTGTGTAAAGTCCTGAGAATACGGTTGCATACACCAGCGACCACGCCCCGAATGAAATGCCGCCTAACGTAATTAGCCAAGTCTGGTTGCCTTCCCAGGTCGGGCCGACAGTGTTCAGCATGACCCGACGTTCGTCGTCGGTTTTGCCTAGGAACGGCAACAACATGCCGATGCCCAGATCGAAGCCGTCCATCACAGCAAAGCCGCAGACTAAAAAGGCTAATATCGCCCACCAAATAACGCGTAAAGTTTCGTAATCAAACATGGCTTAACACTTCCTGTTCGTGGTGGTAACGACCCGTGTGCAAACTGCTGGGGCCAAGGCGCACGTATTTGAGCATCAAATACATCTCAATAACGAGCAATACGGTGTAAAACACAAAAAAGCCAGCCAAAGATAAATAGAGCTGCCCAGGCTCGACGCTGGATGTACTCAAATGCGTTGGCAAAATGTCGGCAATTGTCCAGGGTTGGCGACCGTATTCAGCCACGACCCAGCCCAGTTCGCTGGCTATCCACGGCAAAGGAATCCCATAGAACGCCAGACGTAACAGCCAGCGTTGCTTGTGTGCTGTTCGCTTGGCGTTGAAGTAGAACGATGCCGCAAAAATAAACAGCATGGTAAATCCGCACAACACCATGCCCCGGAACGTCCAGAACATGGGCGCAACGCGCGGTATCGCATCATGCACGGCAGCGCCAATTTGTTCTGGCGTGGCATCGACGACGTTTTCGGTATATTTCTTTAGCAACAAACCATGGCCGAGGTCGTCTTTGTGCGCTTCAAATGCAACCTTGGCATCCGTGTCGTTCTTGTCATGCCGCAGTCTTTGCAAATTTTCGTAAGCAACCATGCCGCTTTTGATTCGTTGGTATTTGCTTTCACGGATTTCCTTGATGCCGTCCACTTTTTCATCAACCGAGCGGGTTGCAATCATGCCCATGACCCAGGGGACTTTGATAGCGTAACGGGTAGTCATGGCCTCCTCGTCTGGAAATCCGAACAAGGTGAATGAAGCTGGCGGCGGTTCGGCTTCCCATTCGGCTTCGATGGCCGCCAGTTTCGCCCGTTGCACTTCGCCGACGGTATAGCCGCTCTCGTCGCCCAGGACGATGACCGACAGCACTGCCGCCAAACCGAAACCGGAGGCGATCCGGAACGAGCGCCGTGCAAAAGCCACGTCTTTATGGTTGAGCAGATAATAAGCACTGATGCCGAGCACGAACATGGAACCGGTGACATAACCGGCTGCGACGGTATGCACAAACTTTACCTGGGCGACCGGGTTGAAAAACAGGTCGGCGAAACTGGTCAATTCCATGCGCATGGTTTCATAATTGAATTCCGCGCCGACAGGATACTGCATCCAGCCGTTGGCAATTAAAATCCACAGCGCCGACAAACTGGTTCCCAAGGCCAGCAACCAAGTCGTCATTAAATGATGAAGTTTGGTGAGCTTATCCCAGCCGAAGAAAAACACGCCGACAAAAGTCGATTCCAGGAAGAAAGCCATCATGCCTTCAATCGCCAGCGGCAAGCCGAAAATATCGCCGACATAATGCGAATAATAAGCCCAATTGGTGCCGAATTGGAATTCCATGGTAATGCCCGTGGTGACGCCCATCGCGAAATTGATGCCGAACAGTTTGCCCCAGAACCGGGTCATGTCCTTGTATATTTCCCGTCCTGACATCACATAAACCGATTCCATGATCGCCAACAGGAACGACAAGCCCAGCGTCAAAGGCACGAATAAGAAGTGATAAAGCGCTGTCAACGCAAATTGGAGCCTCGATAACTCCACGACTTCATTGCTAATCATTTGGGTTTCTCCCAATGTTGGCGGAGGGAAAAACGCTTTGCCCTGCACCTAATAATTTATTTGCGACAAGTTCATGGTTAACCGGTTGTTTATTTCCTGCAAAAAAGAACCACCACAAGAAACCTAACAATAGGAATTTGACAATTAAAGCCAAGCTGATTTCGCGGCTAAACGCAGAATTGAACCATGGTAATGGCGATTTCGTTGTTGTTGCAGCGTTGTCCGTTAGTCTGTTCATGAGTATCACGTTCCGTAAATTTAAGCTAAATAGAAACCCTTATATCAATTCAATCCGATTTTCCCCTGTTAAAAAACAGGAACAAACCAATGATGCCGATCACTGCGCCGGGAATAATGAAATAACTCCCTTGGGATTGTTCCCAGTTTTCGGTGCCCCTACGTAAAGCGGGATCCTTTGTCTCATCATAAGTCAGGCTGCTCTTGGTTTGCAGGCTGCTTGCCGAAAATCCGCCAAGGTTCGGGATCAATTTATTGGCTTGGCTAAATGAATTAGCCAAAGCGTAACGGCTAAAAAAGCTTAAAACCATGGTTAATAAAATCGTTAAAGCTAGGTTTTGTTTGGCCATTAATTCCTCCGGGATATAGTCATTTTTATAGTTTTGTTCTTGTTTGTAATCAGCCGATAAAACCCCGGCATCACCCTAATTGTTTGGCAGCATCTTCAGTCCGGAAAAAAACCTTACCGGGCTTGAGTAGTTCCAGGAAGTCGGTCTTACGCAACTTATCCATCACCGGCCCTTTGGCTTCGGCGATATTCAAGGTCCGTCCGCTGGCCTTAATGCCCTCATTAATGCTTTCCAATGCTTCCAAGGCAGTCGTGTCGATGTCGCTTACCGAAGTAAAAATGAGCACCACATGTTTAATGTTCGGCTGTCGGTTTAATTCATCGGCCAAATAATCTTCAACAAAATTGATATTTGCAAAAGTGAGGCTTTCGTCGATCCGCACCAACAATAAATGGTGCCATGTTTCAACCGTATGGCGGTTGACGTTCCGATAGTGTTCGGTCTTCGGCACCCGTCCTACCACGGCAATATGCGGATGGCTGGCTTTACGGAGTTGGCTGGCGATGGTCAGGATTATCCCTACGGCAATCCCTTCTTCAATGCCGAGCAGCAGCACACCGAACAGGGTCATCAACTCGGCAATGCCGTCGCCGCGGTCATAGTTCCAGGTATGGATGATGTGCCGGATTCGAACCAGCCGGAATACCGCAATGATAATAATGGCCGATAGCGCTGTTTTAGGGATATCGACGAACCAAGAGCTGCAATAGACGACTGCAATGCCAAGCAGTGCAGCGGCAATCAGCATGGCCATTTGCGTACGCGCGCCAGCGGAAAAATTGACCATCGTACGGCTAAAACCGCCCGCCACCGGCATGCCGCCGGTTAATGCCGTCGCCAGGTTCGCAACGCCGAGCGCGGTCAACTCCTGGTTAGGGATGATTTTTTCACCCCTGAGATTGGCAGTCACCTTGGCGATTGCGACGCTTTCGACATAAGCGATCAAACCTATAAAAGCCGCACTTGGCAACAATAACCGCCATTTTTCCAGGTTTAAAAAATTCACGGTAAAGGGCGGAAAACCGGATGGTATTGCCCCCACAACTGGAAGGCCATGCTGCCTATGTAAATCGAACCTGATCACCGCCCACGTGGACACGAAAACAACAAGCAACGGCCCGCATTTGCTGATCGCCGTCACCAACGCCAGCGGCATTTTGGTCATTTTTAGCAAGGCGTTTAGCGGTTTTCCGAAAAAAACCAACACGACCAGCGCCATACCCCCTAACGCCAGCGTTTCCAGGTTATAGCCTTGCACATAATGTTGGTAGCAGCTTATTTCCATTCCGCATGCGGGTTGAGCCAACCCGGACAAGGGCGGCAACTGGCTCATAATAATCAGTATGGCCGCGCCGCTGGTAAAACCGGCCAAAACGGGATGGCTGATAAAATTGACTAAGCTGCCCATGTTCGTCAGCGCCATCGCCAGCATAATCAAGCCGCTTTCTGCAGCCAGGATCAAAGCGCTGTGGGCTGGGTCTCCCAAGCCCTTGATCTCAGGTATCGACAATGCACTGGCAATCATAATCGCTGCGATGGATACGGGGCCTACCGATAAAGTACGGCTCGTTCCTAATAAGGCATAGATGGCGGTTGGGACAATACTGGCGTATAAACCCATTTGCGCCGGCAACCCGGCCAACATCGCATAAGCAATCCCTTGCGGCACCAACAAGATCGCTGTAATAATCCCGGCGAACAGGTCGCCATCAAAATCCTGGCGTGAATAGCTTTTCAGCCAGGAAACGATAGGCAGATATTTGGCTAATTGGTGAATTAGCGGATATCGTGAAGCCATTGATAGGTGGGTTCTTTCCATATTTTCTGGGTTATCAACGCTTTGAGCGTAAAAAAGGCATTGAAGTCCAAAAAAATGCGGAATAAGCGCAATCTAACAAAATACTGATTTACAGGCTTACCCGCACTAGGGGAGGACTTTCTACTAGTTATTCTTCTTTCAAAAACTTTTCGGCATAAGACGCCAAATGGGGAATATCAATTCGATAACCTTTGAGCATCAAATGCCAATATAGCCAAGGGAAGCCAGTCTTTTTCCCCCACCACCAAAGCCAGCGGTTTTTCCTGGGATCCAGTAAAGGGAAAGAAGGGGTGACTTTTCCTTCGTAAGAAAACTCGGCCAGCATGACGGTATTCAATGAAGTCGTTAATGGACAAGAACCGTAACCGTCATAACCTTCGACGAGCTGTTTACTGTTCATCAGGCCAAGGATATTATCAACCACCGCAGGAACCTGTTTACGTACCGCTGCGGCTGTTTTGGCATTAGGAGTTGACGTGGCGTCCCCTAGGCCGAATATATTGCTGTATTTTGTGTGCTGCAATGTTTTCGGATGGACTTCCACCCAACCCGCCGCATTAGCCAGCGGGCTAAGTTTGATGAAATCCGGTGCGCTTTGCGGCGGTGTGACGTGGATCATGTCGAATTGTTTGGTGACTTGCGTTTTCTTGTCTTCGTTATCCGTCACTTCGAAGGTGGCGGTTTTTGCAGGGCCGTCGATGGCAATCAGGTTGTGGTTGAAATGGGTTTTAATACCGTAACCGGCAACAACTTTATTCAATGCCTTGGCGAAAAAAGGGATACCGAACATGGCCGGCCCCGCATTGCAAAATTCGATACTGAATTTATCCAGGATTTTCCGTTTTCGGAAACGGTCGGCAGCCAAGTACATGATTTTTTGCGGCGCACCTGCGCATTTGATCGGCATGGTCGGTTGGGTAAACAGGGCCGTTCCCGACTCCATGGCTTGGATGGTCGTCCAGGTGTACTCCACATAGTCCGCGGAATAGTTACTGCAAACGCTGCTTTTGCCAAGGGTTTCTTTTAGGCCGCTGATTTTGTCCCAATCCAATTGCAAGCCGGGGCAGACTACGAGGTAGTCGTAAGCGATTTTTTCACCTGAACGCAAGGTGACGGTATTATCTTCGGGTTGGAAAGATTCGGCATAGTCCTTAATCCAGGTGGTGCTGCGATGGATCAAGTCTTTTTCATTGCGGGTGGTTTCTTTCATTGTATAAGCGCCGCCGCCGATAATGGTGAAACCGGGCTGGTAATAATGTTTCTCTGACGGCTCGATCAAGCCTACCTTTATTTTTGAATTTTGCCGACGCATGTTGTTGGCCACAGAAATGCCAGCCGCCCCGCCGCCGACAATAAGTACTTGAAAATGTTGATCTGACATGAATCCTCCGGATTAATCGTTATTATTGTTTTGTTGTCTATGGATAAAAATTTTATGAAAAAAGATGCCGGATTTTGTAAAAACCCAAAACCCGGTAAGAGGGGAACGTCCTAAGCTGCTTTTTGCCAAGCCTCAAAGCCACCGGCAATGGAAACCACATTGGTATAACCTAATGCTTTCATCGTCACAGCGGCCATGGATGCCCGCCCGCCGGTGCGGCAATAAACCATGACCGGTTTGGTTTTATCGCCCAGTTCCGGGACAGTGCCGATTTTGAATTCCAATACGCCGCGCGGCAGTAAAATCGCATTGTTGATATGCGCTGCGGCGTACTCGCTTTCCTCGCGGACATCGACCACTGTGATGCCCCCTTCGGCCATCAATTGCTTGGCCTTGTCGACATTGACTTCGGTAATCTGCTGTTTGGCGACGGCCACCATGTCCTGGGCGGTCATGCCGCCGGTCTTATGCACCGCGCCGCCGCAATCGACCACGGGTTGGCCTTCCGCTTTTGCCGCTTCCTTTTCACGGGCAACTTCGCGTTGGACTATGGCATCCTGCCGTTGGTTTTCTTCCAGTCCGCAAAAACGGTTAGCCGGGACGGCTTCATCGATCAGCCTTGGTTTAGGTAAGTTAAGGTTGTTCATGATCTCCACGAACTGCTCACGCGTTTTGCCCGCCAACCTTGGGTTAGTGGTTTTCTCCTGTTTGATATTGCTGATCCATTTTTGTTGGTAATCATGGCCGGGATAGACGATGGTATCGTCCGGCAAGGCAAACAGCTTCTGGATGCTGTCATACTGGGCACCGGCATCGCCTCCCTGGAAGTCCGTACGTCCGCAGCCGCCGATAAACAAACAATCGCCTGTGAAAACACGGTCGCGCCACAAAAACGAGATACTGCCTTTGGTGTGGCCGGGGGTGGCGATAACCTTGATTTGCTCGCCTTGTCCGAAGTTAAAGACATCGCCGTCCTTAATCTGGATATCGGCAGTTTCCGCGCCGCATAAGGCGCTTACTCCGGTTTGCGCACCCAGCTTTTGCCGTAACAAACCGCTGGCGGTAATGTGGTCGGCGTGGACATGGGTCTCTAACGTGTACTTTAAGGTTAAACCCAGGTCTTTCAGCATTGCCAGATAGTCGTCGATATGCGTATTGACGGGATCGATCAGGACTGCTTCTTTGCTGTCAGGATCGGCAATTAGATAGGTGTAAGTCCAGGTTTCGTTGTCGAACAGTTGTTTGAATAGCATGATGTTCTCCTATTTTTAGTTATAATGCGCATGTAAATTGAAACGATAATGTTGCTGAAAATATATAAGCATGACTTGTGCCAAAAATACTTATTGGCACATAACTAACTGTTAATAAGATATAATTATTTGGTATCAACCACATCAGTTATGTTTCAAACTATAATAATAGTTTCATTGAAACATAGTTATGTTTCAATGAAACAATTTGTGCCTTGTTTATAGGCTCGGCATAATTTTGGCTAAGGTCAACCGGTAAAGCAACTAATGGCAAACTATCATATTCAACAACACCGTCTTGATGATGTTTTGCTAAGAGCCTGAAAAAATCACCTTGCAACAGTTTCAAGCGACTTGACTTGTAGCGGCAGAAACCTTGAGCTAAAGCGCCGAATGTTTCAAGCCATTTATTGGGAATAATTCGTTAAGCCTGGGGGTTAAAAACTCATCTTCATTTTAGGGTATTATTTCTCCCTGAAAGCTATTCAAAAATAGCCGAATCGAAATCTTTGGCGGTCGCCAGCCCTTTGACCTGCGATTTATCCAGATCTTTAGAAAAACGGGCGCCTTTCAATTTGGCACCCGAAAAATCGGTGCCGGTAAGGTTACAAGCGGTCAGATCTGCGCCGCTTAAATCGGCATTACTGAAATCAGCCGCGGATAGATCCGAACCGGATAACACCGTATTACGGAGTGTGCTTCCTTTCAGGATTGCATGCCGCATCAGCGAGCGGTTGAGGTTGGCGTCGGTTAAATCTGCACCGGATAAATTAACGCTATTGAGGCTCACCCTCATCAAACCCATCGGCTGGTTCTTCATGTCCACGCCCCAATCGGCGTTTTTTAGGTTAGCGCCGCTCAAATTAGACCGGTCGAGATTGGCGATAAAGCGGCTTCCGGACAAATTTGCCCCCGTCAGGTTGGCTCCGACCATGTGGACGCCGAAAATACTGGTGCGGCTTAGATTGGCTCCAGCCAAATTGATTTTGGTCATCACGGTCAAGTCGAGAATTAAACCGGACAAATCGCTGTTGCCCAAGTTTGCCCCGCGCAGGTCGGAACCCCATAAATCGGCGCGGGTAAAATCAAGGCCGGACAAATCGACGGCCCTAAGGTCTTTTCTGCGCAGGTCGGCAGGCTTTCCAGGTGTTGCTTCCGCAAGGGCTTTCTCCACGCCAGCCCTGTCCATATCCGCCGAGATGCTCGTTGTAGGCCAAACAAATGCAAGGGCTATCATGAGGCTTATTATTTTCGGCAGGTTAAATGATGGGCTAAGCATGGTGTTCTCCAGAAATTATTCAGTGGTTTCGTTGATTTTATAGGTTATTGTTTCATGAAACACTATTCATGTTGTCACAAGAGTAAACTGCAATAAACTTTATGGTACTTAAAATGCCAGCTTTACTTTACTTTGATTTTACTTAGGGTGACAAAACAGATACAAAAATGTTCAATGCCATCCCCCGTATTGAGTTGTTGAACGCCGCGTCAACCTGTTGGGGTTTTATTGACGTCCGGTGTGTGCGTAGTGTCTTCTGCCTCCCAGACCATGTTGGCTCGGGTATAACCCCCCATCGCTTTTACCGCTTTGGCATTCGTGTAAGAATGAACCAATGGCGACATGTTAAATATTACGCCACTGGCCTTCACTTCTATAGGTCATACTATTTAGGGATTTAATAAGCTTTCATTCAGACGGTTCTTCATCTTCGTCACCAATGAAATGTAGCACCGTCATCGAGATAATGAAACCCAAAAAAATCATGAACAATAAGGGCATGGCAAACGGGGTGTCGTGATGGTCCCGCATGTTAATGCCTGAGATCGCAGAAAAAATTTTCAACATAAAATCAACCATGGCAAATTCCTCTATTTAGCAATTGTTTTAAGAAAGCTGAGTTGCATAGCCTTCAAAACGTTTACAGCTTAAATTGTGCCAATGTTGACAATGTAATACATCCATTTGTTTTATATATTTTATTTTTTTCCCACAAATGGCTTGTGTAACTTATTATGTTTCATATATAGTTTTAATGAATCAATATAATGAACCATTATCCCAATCATGAAACAACCTCCTGATAGAGTAGATTTTCTAAAAGACCACATCGGCTGGCTGGCCAAGCTTGACCGAACGGCATTGTTCTCTAATTTACTCGACCTTTGTGCGCAAAAGGGACTTTACATCGTGGGTCAAAACCAGCAGGTGCTGTATTGGAATCAGCCTATGGCGGAGATGACAGGGCTTGAAGCAATATCCGCGCTAGCCCGCGCTTGCCCTGATGAATTTAAAATTGAAAAAAATAATACCGTTACGATACGGTTACCGAAGCCGGATGGACAGCCGCTTCAACTAACATTGAATACCCGAGCTTTAACTGATAATGCGGGGCAATTTGCTGGAGGTATCGGTTTTGTTTGTTTGCCAGATGGAAACAATAGCCGTGACAATGGCATCACAGTGCAACAAAATAATGGTAAAGAAAATTTTCACGGCATCATCAGCCGGTCGCCGGCGATGCGGAATGTTTTTCAAATTATCCAAAATGCCGCCCAGACTGAGGCAACGGTTTTGGTCAGGGGTGAAAGCGGGTCTGGCAAGGAATTAGTCGCTAAAGCCATACATAACTTAAGCGCCCGCCGGGATGCGCCGTTTTTGGCAATCAATTGCGCAGCATTATCCAGCAATCTGTTGGAAAGCGAATTATTCGGCCACGTGCGCGGGGCATTTACAGGCGCAATTAAAGACCATAACGGTTTATTCCAAAGGGCGGGTGGAGGAACTTTGTTTTTGGACGAGGTGGCTGAGATGCCCCTCGATTTACAAGCCAAACTGTTACGGGTTATCCAGGAGCGCAATTATGTCCCCGTCGGCGGCAGCCGGACAATTGATGTCGATGTCCGCATTGTCGCCGCAACGCATCGTTCCTTGCGGGAAGAAGTTAAGCTCGGGAGTTTCCGGGAGGATTTGATGTACCGGCTCCGGGTTGTGCCGATCTTCCTACCGCCGCTTAGGGAACGCCGGGAAGATATTGGGTTGTTGATCTGGCATTTTATCAAAAAACATAACGACAAACGGGTTAGGGTCATAGAAAAAATCGAACCGGATGCCATGAAAGTATTACTGGACTACCGTTGGCCCGGCAATGTCAGGGAGTTACACAATGTGGTGGAATATGCATTTGCAGTTGGCCGAGGGTCAACCTTGCGCATATCGGAATTACCGCCGGAATTCAGGGAGCCGCGCATAACCGAAAAAGCCAATCCTGCCCCCCATTCATTGCCAAAATTAACCGTAGAAGGCGAGGTAGCAGCGATCAAACAAGCCTTAGCGCAAAGCCAAGGCCGTGCGGGTGAAGCGGCAACCTTACTTGGCATGAGCCGGGCGACGTTCTGGCGAAAAAGAAAGCAGCACGCTATTTGATTACGGTTATTAAAAATTTACGATGTCATCCAAGCAACAAACAACGGATAGGCGCGTGCCTCAACTTTTTAAAATAAGTGGAGCTTGCCGTGCGTCAGTAAACAGGTTTACATCCACTTTTGCTATTTATAGTTTTCCAAAGGGAAATGGAAAGAAAGATGGAATCTAGCTCGGTACAACACAAGAATCGACAGATTCCTGTTGATCCCGGTATTGTTTCCAAGGTTTGGTATCCAGCCAAATACTCGGATCGGTTCACACCTCATTCGGTCTCTTTTCTGATACTTTGCTAAAGGCCGCATGATAACTAGGATTGCACTTCGGAGTTGAATCCGCTAAAGAATATATATTGAGGAATATGGTTATGAATGAATCATCAACATTACTTAGCAATGAGGATGAAGCCTCAGGCTTTTTACGCGGCGCGCTGATGTGGCGGGGTTCCGTTACCCCCCGAATTTTACTGGAGCTGTTCCTGTTAACCGGCTATGCCCTGCTCATTGTCGTCCTGGACCAATACTGGCGGCCTTTGCCCCACTTGGACGTAACCCCGTTGGAATATACCGGGGTAGTTCTCGGGTTGCTGCTGGTGTTTCGCACCAATGCCGGTCATGACCGCTGGTGGGAGGCCAGAAAGCTATGGGGCGGCATTGTCAACCAAAGCAGGAATATTGCGGTTGCGGCTTTGAATTACGGTAAGCCGTTGGCTATTGTTTCTCAGGACGCCCAATGGCGTAAAGAAATGCTGAAATGGACGATTGCTTTTTCGTTTGCCGCCAGGGAATCCTTGCGCAGTGGCAAGGGCTTCGATGACTTAAACGAATTACTGAGCGAACAGGAATTAGCGGCGCTCAAATCAGCAGTCCACATGCCGTTGTTTGTCGCCGCCAAAATGGCGTCGTTGATACAAGAGGCAAGGATAGGCCGTCATATCGACGGCTTTATTTTTGCCGAGCTGGAAAAACAACGGATTTTATTGATCGACCATATCGGTGCATGCGAACGTATCCTGAAAACACCTATGCCTTTGGTTTTAGCAATTAAGACCCGGCGCTTTATCCTGATTTTTTTGTTGTTATTGCCGTTTTCCTTGATAGACAAGCTGGGTTTCAGCGCTGTCTTTGTTTTCTTTCTCGTGGCCTACCCCTTGCTGTCTTTAGACAGGATCGGTATCGAGTTGCAAAACCCCTTCAATACCCAAAATTTAAGCCACCTTCCGTTGCATAGCATTTGCCGTACAATAAAACTTCAATCCCTAGCCTTACTGGAACAATAGCCGGTCCTATAATGAAAAGCACCGGTTGTTGTTTAAATATGTGCCAGCCATCCACAAACCATAGATAGCCTTGTTTCATGGAAAAACCGTCGTTATTATTATCCATATGGTCTCCCTACGTTCAATTTTAATAAACCCGCTAACCAAGGTAACGGATTTCTGTTTACCTTTAGCATCCGCCGATTACGGTTAACCGTTTGGTGGATTCCGATATCGAAACCGCTTCGATTTCAATAATCAAGTTTCGCTATTATCGATCTTACAACCAAAGCAGATAGCTTGAGAGATTGAAAAAAATAATTATCTTTTTAAGGCGAATACTGTGAATGTTTCCTTGTTTTAGGGCTAACATAACCACTAACAAGCCATAATTAATGCCGAATGGGGCTGTTAGCCAGAGCCACGACAGGGCGGCAGTAACCGGTTGCATGATTAACGCAATCCCCAGCAATAATTCCGATGACAAGGTTTCAGCGTGCCTTTGGCTATGCGAAGCAGAAAGGCGCGAAAGTATTATTGCAATGGCTTAAGCCGTTGTTTACTCGGCTTAAGCCAACGAAAAAAATCTAGCTGACTGCTTACCCCGTTTGGATTATTCAAAAAAACCGGCAACCGTTTTAATGACGGCGGCTTTCATGGCATGATTAATCCGGCATTCAACTAAATCCCAACGGAAGGTCGATTTAAACACGAGGTTTGGGCCTTCACCTTACAGAATAAGGATTGGCAAATCTTTATCCGTTTCGTCTTTCAAGCGGTCGATATGCAATAAATATTTTCGTTTAAGTGTCTCCCAGGCATGAGAAAATGAAATTCTTCTCCACAGCTAAGGCCTTGGATGTCAAACCACAAAAGTAAACCAGTAAAACCCAACCGAAACATTACTTCTTTAAAGAATTTATGGCCGTTTTTACGCCCCTATCGCGGGAAAATGGCACTGGCAATCCTGTTCCTATGCCTGGGTTCAGCAACCATTTTGGTCATTCCCCTGGCGTTCCGCGACCTTATCGATTTCGGTTTTGGCCAACACCAAAAGGCTGGCGGGGGCTTGTTCGGTTCGCTCGGTTTAAACGAAAGGTTTCTGTCATTGTTCGGCTTGGCTTGCTTTTGGGCGGTGATGATTTCAGCGCGCTATTACACGGTAAGCTGGTTAGGCGAACGGGTAACGGCAGACTTTCGCAGTGCCGTCTATCAGCGGGTGTTATTGCAATCTTCACAATTTTTTGAAACGTTGCAAACCGGCGAAGTCTTGTCGCGCCTGACTGGCGACACCACCTTAATCCAAACCGTCGTCGGCAGTTCGGTTTCGATGGGATTGCGAAGCCTGTTCCAGTTTAGCGGCGGTATGGTTATGCTGGCGGTGACCAGCTTGTACCTGTTTTCTTTAAACCTGGGCTTGATGGCATTGCTGATCATCCCCATTATAGCCATTGGCCGTAAAGTCAAAAAACTGTCCCGTGAATCCCAAGACAAGATTGCCGATGCGTCAGCTCTGGCTGGGGAAATCCTCAATGCGGTTCCGACTGTCCAAGCCTACACCCATGAACAACTCGAAGCGCAACGCTTCGCAGAGAGCGCGGAAATAAGCTTTTTGACAGCAATCCGACGCACCCGTATACGGGGCATGTTAACGGCTTTTATCGTCATATCGGTGATGGGCTCCATCATTTTTGTCCTGTGGATAGGCGCAAACTTGGTGCAAGCTGGCAGCATGACGGGCGGGCAATTGGCATCTTTCATCCTCTATGCGGTGCTTGTCGCAAGTGCCGTCAGTACGATGGCGGAAGTTTGGGGCGACATTATGCGGGCCGCAGGCGCAACCGGCCGCTTGCTGGAATTGCTCCATGCCGAATCCTCGATTGTTGAAAGCAAAACGCCACTTCCATTAGCGCAAACCGGAAAAGCCAGGATTGAATTCGACCAAGTAAGTTTCCGTTACCCGTCCCGATTGCAAACCGCCGCACTAGATAATGCGTCGTTCGACATCGCCCCCGGCGAAACCGTTGCCCTGGTCGGCCCGTCCGGCGCGGGCAAGACGACCTTATTCCAACTAATATTGCGTTTCTACGATGTCACGGACGGTTCGATCCGTTTTAACGGCCAAGATATCCGCCAATTGGCTTTACATGAATTACGGAATAGCATAGCCATCGTGCCGCAAGATCCCGTCATCTTTTCAGCAAATGCCCTGGAGAATATCCGCTATGGGCGACCTGACGCCAGCGACCGGGAAGTCATGACGGCGGCAAAATCGGCGCAGGTGGAGGAATTTATCGGACGTTTACCCGAGGGTTACCAGACCTTTCTCGGCGAACGCGGCACCCGCCTGTCCGGCGGGCAACGCCAACGCATCGCCATTGCCAGGGCGATCCTGAAAAATGCGCCTTTGTTACTGCTCGACGAAGCCACCAGCGCCTTGGACGCAAAATCCGAAATCCTCGTGCAAGAAGGCTTGGATGCCGCGATGCAAGGCCGTACAACGCTCATCATTGCCCACCGTTTGGCCACCGTAAAGAAAGTCAACCGGATTATCGTTTTGGACCATGGCCGTATCGTAGAAACCGGTACGCCTGACGAGTTGCTTAAACTCAACGGACTTTACGCCAAGCTTGCCAGCTTGCAGTTTGCCCTTTAACGATAGAGGTTTTTTTAACCTAAGATAGTTTGGATGGGGCACAAACCCCAACGCAAAGGCGATTAAATTTAATGTTGGGGTTCACAAGTTCACCCCAACCTATCGAGCTGATAAATTTTCAAGGCATGGCTAGCCAAATTTATTTCGGTGTCAACATACAGGCCTCATTTTGAGAAGATTGCCTAATGTAAGGCCATATCAAAAAACCTAACAGCGCAGATAAATATAAGACGAGGGATGAAGGGATAGGCAAGACAATTTTATCGAGAAACTGCTTACGGTAGCCGACTTGGAAACTCTCCTCACGCGTTGAAGTGCCCAAAAAAACCCACGATCCTACTGGGCCTACGTTCGGATCAAAGGTTCCTTGAAATTCATATGTATCAAAGGTGAAGTTAGCAACCACAGTTTGATAATTTTCTTCCGAAGCGATATAGAAAACTGAGTCATCGTACTCAACATTCACATGACTCGTGGATTCTTTAAGTCTTGCACCCTGATAAATAACCGCTTGTTGTCCAGGCCATCCCCCCCCAGTCGAGAGCTCGTCTGGGTAAAAGTAATCAGGCACAAGGAAGGACTTCGATTCTTCTAAGATACCTTTAACTATGCTCGCATGGCTCGGAAATGAAATAACTCCCAAGAAAAATACTAAAATCATGACGATGTTCTTCATAACCTATCTCTCCGTTTCTTATTTACGAAATCCGGGTAAGGGCTTAATTAGCACTTAACTGGTTGGAAAGCTAACAGGATAGCCCTTCTATGTAAACTGCGTGTATTTAGCCCGCGTAGCTCCGATTAGCGAAGTGTAGTCGGAGGAATGAATCTTTTACAATGCGTACGATTACGCTTTGCTAATCGTACCTACGTCCCTAATAATCAAGGGACGTTCACTCCTCGTGTCTAAGCAGAACCCCGAAACCGTTTTTTCAGTTCCGTCGAGGTCAGAAGAGAACATCGAAATTTCGGCACTTGCATAGTATATAGTACCCATGTGTCCGTTAACGGTAATTCGTAAATAATATGTACCACTATCGTCATTAAGCACAACGTCATCAAGCACCTTTTCGAACGGTTGGCTAATCCTTTCAGAAGCCAAGTCAATGAAGACAAGCTTGTTATCAGTCTTGCGTCTGGCGATGAATCCAGTATCGACGAAATAGCCTCTATACGTGAACCCTTCGCTAGCACACATTCTCTCAATTCTTTTGACGGTTTCGGAAATGTCAGCGTGCAGATCGACCTTGAGCTTAGGTTTGAAGGTATCCGGCATAAGGATTTCCGAGACACTAAGAACCGGGACCATATTAGCAATAGTGCGAGATAGAATCGCTCGAATGTCTTTATAGCTAGCGGCAGATTGCAATCTGAGGTGATTGAGAACCGATGCACCTTGGTCGGTAAGTGTATATTCTCCCGATCCCGAAGGACGATAAACGAGACCGAGCACAACTAACCGGCCGATCACACGATTCATTTCAGGGTAATTCCAGAGTTCTACAAAACACTTCTCATATAATTTTTCGGCGTCGAAATGGCTACCACTAGCAAAACGAAATCCCAGAGTACTGAAGAAACGTTGCTCTACCAATAACAACGGTATTCCTGAAGCCAAATCGTCTCCTAAAATGTGGAGAATGTGTCCCAGCTCTAAATTAATCGTATCAAATTTATTACATTCTCGTAACGATCCAACAATTGCTATGATATTTGATGTTAAAGATTGTATACTCTTTGGAGTAAAATATCGTTTAACATCTTCGATGTTGGCCTTATAGTGAAATTTTCGCAAGTATCCTGGAATGTCGAGCGATGGATGTGTGAGGAATGGAAGGATCTTCTTGCCTAGGGCTGCCGCCTGCCCGATTTCAAATGGAACCCACTGAGATTTGAGGCTTGCTGGAGACAGAATCACAAGCAACTCCGAACAGGTAGCTAGCCCACTGCCAATCTTGTCCGTAATATCGTCACCCCACTCAATATCCTTTCGATCAAGAAAATAGTCGACTCCAAGTTCGGCCAATGCTGCTGCAACTAACTTGGCATGATGTTCATCGATTGAGGAATAGCTGACGAAGACGTTACTATTCATGGCCTGCCAAATCCTTTCACAATTTGCCGAATCCTTGGGAAGCCTAACATAAAGTAGACATCTTTTCAGGTGTATAAAAAAAATGAAAAAAGATGCCTATCATAGCAATACCTTAAATTTTTCAGAAGCTTAGCCCATAAGTTCCTTGATAGCAAGGAGAATATCCGGTTTTTAACACCCCGCTAATACTCCGTAAAACGCCTGAGCCGAATAACACAGGCCTAGCCGGTCGAGCGGTATCGTGTACGTTATCATTCATAACGTCAGGATAGCACAGTAGATTGGGGTGAGGTACGAACCCCAACAAATACTCTGTAAATTCAGTGTTGGGGTTCACAAGTTCGCCCCAACCTACCTATCTAACACGCCTTGGCGAGCACCAGATGCCGAGCTGGCTGTACGCTATCGCATATGCATCACAACGTCAGGATCGTTATCGTCGGCGTATTCAACTTGGTGTCCTGGTCGAAGCCACGCACTAGGATAATGTTATCGCCCTCGGCGGCAATGCCCGATTTTAGGACATGGTGGCAGGCCAACCTATTCGGATGGGAAGTGCCTGCTTGCTCGGAATAGACCGGGATTACGCCCCAATATAGGTTCATCCTTTGACAACCCCTTTCATCGGCGCAAATGGCGATCAACGGCGCTTCCGGCCTTGCGGAACTTAAGGTGATCACCGTCATTCCGGCTTTGGTGATGCTGACGATGGCTTTCGCCTTTAAGTCGAAGCACAGTTTGGCGGTGGCGTCGGCGACTGCATGGCCGAAAGGCAATTGCTTCAATTCGCTTTCGCGCGGCACCGTTTTGCCGAAAATTTCCTGCTCCCGCATAAAGGCTTCCGTTTGCTTGATGATCCGCGCCATCATCTCCACGGTTTCGACCGGAAATTTCCCCGCCGCCGTCTCTGCCGACAACATCACGGCATCGGCAGCCCAGTAAACAGCATTGGAAACATCGGTTGCTTCCGCGCGGGTCGGCCTTGAGCTTTCGATCATCGACTCCAGCATTTGCGTCGCGACGATCACCGGCTTATTCAAAGCCCTTGCCCGTTTAATCAACTGGTGTTGGGCAATCGGTACGTCTTCCGGGTTCAGCTCGACGCCCAAATCGCCCCTAGCGATCATGATGGCATCCGCCGCATTAATGATTTCCTCGCCATTGATCAAGGCTTCGGGTTTTTCAAGTTTGGCGATAATATGGGTCTTGTAGCCGTTAGAACTGATTAAATGGCGTAAGTCCGCAATGTCCTCCGCTTTCCTTACGAAAGAAAGCGCCAGAAAATCCACGCCTAAGGCCAGGGCGAACAAGGCGTCCGCCCGATCTTTTTCGGTCAAGGAAGGGCAAGAGACATCGACCCCGGGCAGGTTGATGCCCTTATTGTTTTTCAGCTCGCCGCCGTGGATGACCTCGCAATCGACTTCGCTGGCGTTTTTATCGATCACTTTAAGTTCCAGCTTGCCGTCGTCCAGGAGTATCCGGTCGCCGGTTTTCACATCGTCGGCAAGGGCGGCGTATTGGCAGGGAATCAGGCCGTCCTCGCCCGGGATATCCTGCGTCGTCACCCTTACCCGGCTTCCTGGTACCAGCATGATGCTGCCGTTTTTAAATTTACCTGTCCTGATCTTAGGCCCGCACAGGTCGGCGAATATGCCGATGTGCTGGTTAACCGCCTTGGCGGATTCCCTAATTAATTCATACAGTTTACGGTGGCTGCCGTGCTCGCCATGCGACATATTCAACCTGAATACGTCGACACCTGCCCCGATAAGGTCTTTAACGACTTCCGGGCTATCCGATGCGGGCCCTAAGGTGGCGATAATCTTGGTCTTACGGCTGGAAAGCGGCGGCAAGTTGACGGTAATTGACATTTCGGGCTCCTTATCGTTATTCCTTTCCAAGTTCCAGTAAGGATTGGTTGCACTTTGATAACTTTTATGAGGCGCGGCTCGATTGGATGCAGCGTCCCCAATTGTATTTCTGTTTTTATAACGATAAGTGTAGTCCAGCGATGCCGAATGTATCCAAAAAATAGGCGATTATTTCGGCCAATGGCTTAGGCCTAAGGGCAAATAAATAAAGGAAATAAAGTCGGCAAAAAACCGTTCCGCGACGAGGTGCTTTGCCCTGTGCTAATCGTTTGATTCAGAGGGCGAATTCCTAAACAGGAAGAGGCTATTTATCGTATGGCAGCCAAATAGGAAATCCTATGTGCAAGTCCGTCCCATCAGGGTTTCCCTGGGGCTAACCTTCCAAATGATATCCCACGAGCCTCTCGACTTCCTGCTTGGAGCCCAAAATCAACGGCACCCGTTGGTGGATATCGGTAGGCTTAATATCCAAAACCCGTTCCCTGCCGGTCGAACATAAGCCCCCGGCCTGTTCGATAATGAAGGCCATCGGGTTAGCTTCATACATTAGCCTTAGTTTGGCAGTCTTTGCAGGGTTGCGTGAATCCAAAGGATACATGAAAATGCCGCCACGGGTTAAGATACGGTAAACCTCGGCAACCAAAGAGGCAATCCAGCGCATATTGAAGTTTTTTCCGCGCGGGCCTTCCGTGCCCTGCAAACATTCGCCAATATAACGTTGCACCGGGAGCTCCCAAAATCGCTGGTTGGTCATGTTGATGGCGAATTCAGAAGTTTCCTCGGGAATCCTCATGTTCCTATGGGTCAAAATGAATTCACCAATGTCCTGATCCAGGGTAAAGGCGTTGACGCCATGTCCGGTGGTCAAAACCATCATTGTCGAAGGCCCGTACAACACAAACCCCGCACACACTTGATCCGCGCCTTTGCGTAAAAAGTCCTGTAGGTCGGGATCGACCCCTTCCCGTGTACGCAAGATGGAAAAGATTGTGCCAACGGCAAGGTTGACATCGATATTCGACGACCCATCCAAAGGGTCGAACGCCACCAGATATTTTCCTTTCGGGTAATGGCCTGGAATCCTTATAACCTCATCGGTTTCCTCGGAAGCCATGCCCGCCAGGTGACCGGTCCAATTCAGCGCATTGATCATGATTTCATTAGTGATAATATCCAGTTTTTTTTGGACTTCGCCCTGGATATTCTCCGATTCGGCACTGCCCAATACCCCGATCAATTCGCCACGGTTGACATGGTGCGATATTTTTTTACAGGCCGTGGCAATGTCATTGAGCAAAGACGTAAACGAACCGGATGTCCCGGGAAATTCTTCACGTTGTTGCTCGATGATGAACTGGGTTAAAGTGACTTTGTTGGTCATGTACTAATATTCTCCGTTACGGGCGTTTGGGTTGGCATTGCAAATTTTAACATTCGGCTAAATGCAACAAGGATCAAAAGGTTTTGCGGGTATTCAACGGTTTAGGGTTTATTACAAAAAGTATGGTAAAGCTTAAAGGAAAGTATACAGGTAGCTAACACTAAGGTTATCGCATTCGGCAAAATGATTGCAAAATTTTCCAACAGGATGCCATAGGCTAACCAACAAAGGACTCCCAAGGTAAACAAGCTGTACATCCCTAGCGAGAGCGACGAGGTATCCCTGGTTTTGATGGTCATGATGGCTTGAGGCAAAAACGAGGCGGTGGTTAGTGCTCCGGCCACATAACCGATTAGGTCTAAAGGGATATTCATAGGTTTTTAGTTTGTCCGTTTGCTATCGGCAGAAATGCAAAAACAGCTAACATGGTTGTTTATTCGCATTTTTTCTAGCCGCATTCTTTCCAGGCGAATTATACAAGGTTGTTAACTTTGCATAGTGATAAAAATAGAAGGCTGAGGCCCACAAAAATCAGCAAATTATTTGCTTTTGCCTGTGCATAAACCCAACTATTTATTTTATGGGCGAATTTGTGAACTGCGTCACATTTATTCACAATTGCTGTGGATAACTTTGTGGATAATTTGTTTTTTTTGTACCTTAGTACCCGTTTTTGCTAGGTTATAGTTAAATTGTCTACAAACAAGACAGTTACATTTATATTTATAATATCAATAAGTTATATAATATTAACGAATCAAATCCATCCCTTTACAAAGTCACTCTAACTTATTGATTCTTTCTGTGTACAAATACTATTGGATCACTATTTTTTTGATAATATATTGATTTTGCCCTTTTTTTGGCTAAATCCGCTCATCCCAGGCCTTATCCAGGCGTTTTGCGGAAATCGGATAAGCCGTTTTTAAATGCTGGGCAAATAAGGACACCCTAAACTCTTCCAATGCCCAACGAAATGGGTCAAACTCCGGAATCAACAGGCCTTTGCCCGATTTTTTTTCCACCTCTTTCCAAAATCGGGCGGCATAACGGCTGATCTCCTGGATTTTTTCGCCGTCGTTTTCCGGTTTGTCCAAACGATAACGGATAGCCTTTAGGTATCGCGGAATTGCTTTTAGTTGATGTAACGGAGTATTTCGGATAAATCCCGCATAAACCATAAGGTCAAGTTGTTCCGTGATGTCTTTTAGCCTTATGTCGTTTATGTTTAATCGAGCTAAAGCGGTTTTTATTTCGCCGAACGTTGCCATAATTTCCAAAGCCGTTTTGCCCAGTTCGTTCCCGACAGCGATTAACTGCGGTTTATTTTCTTTTAATATGTGGTCAAATGCCTCTTGCGTCCGGATGGCATTGCCTTCAACAAACACACTCCAAAGGACGCAATGCAGCAAGTCGTCTTTAAAGGATGGACTGTCAAACCCTGAGTGTTGTCGGGTTTTTAAAATAGGATGATCATGGAGCCGGTTATAGGCTAATTCCGTCGCTGCCGATTGCGGAATATTTTTTAGCAGATAAGTGCAGTCTTTGCGTAATTGCAGTTGAAATAACCGTATTAAGCCTTGCCGATGAACGGCTTCAGCTTTTGCTCCGGTATCAAAGATTTTGACGCCCACCGAATCGCCTTCATCGATAATTGCCGGAAAACCGGTGAATGTTTGCCCGTTCTGGATGAAAGAATAGGTCTCCGGCAAATCCTCGAACGCCCACTGGATGCATCCGGTGTAATTCAATTCTTCTGCCGCAATCTGGTCGAAACTTTTCACCGCCTTGACGGCATATTTATCCTGTAGTTTCTTTAAGTCGCGGCTGTAATCCAGGATTTGTCCTTGTTCATCTATAACCCTGAAATTCATCCGTAAATGGCTGGGCAAAGTATCCACCCCCCAAACGTTAAGGGGAATTGCCTCCCCAGTCAATTTTCTAAGCCGGTTACCTAACCATTCTTGCACAGTCCCCTTAAAGTCAGGTTCGATTTCCAGACATTGTTTAACGGTTTCAGGAACCGGCACAAAATGCTTCCTGACCTGTTTAGGCAAAGACTTAACCAAGGCGATGCATTTTTCTTCCAGCAAACCGGGCACTAACCAGTCAAAAGGGACCTGTGTTAGCTGGTTTAACTGGTGCACCGGGATAATCGCGGTTACGCCATCTTCATCATGTCCGGGTTCAAAACGGTACTGTAGGGGAATCGTCAGGTTTCCGATTTTTTTGCTGTCCGGAAAGTCCCATTCGTTAACATAATTATCCTGTTCGCGGGTTAAATCCTCTTTCGTCAAAAACAGGATACGCGAATTTTCCCGTTCCGCCGTCTTGCGCCACTTATCTAAGGTTATGCCGTTAACGACTTCCGGCGGTAGTTTTTTGTCATAAAAGGCGTAGAGCCATAACTCATCTTCCACCAAATCAACACGACGCCCCTTATGCTGGATGTATCCGACCTCTTCCAGCAATTTCTGGTTGGCGACAAAAAACGGGGCATTGCTGTGATAATCATGGCTGACTAAGGCCGACTGGATGAACAATTCGCGGGCGGATTTCGGGTCGACATTTTCGTAAGGCACTTTCCGTGCGGCCTGCAAGGTTAAGCCGTAGAGTAACGTGCGCTGGTACACGCCGCAGCGTCCCGCTTTCTTTTCCCAGTGCGGATCGAAATAGTTATGCTTAACCAAATGCCCGGCACACGCTTCGATCCATTCAGGTTCGATTCTGGCCACCGTGCGGGCGTATACCTTGGACGTTTCCACCTGTTCGGCAGCCATGATCCATTTTGGTTTGATTTTATGCAAACCGGATCCAGGAAATATGAAGAACTTAAGCCCCCTTGCACCTAAGTATTCATATTGGTCGTGACGAAAGCCGATATTGGATAACAAGCCCGTCAACAAGGCGCGATGGATTTTCTCATAGCCGGCCTCATCGGTATTCGGGTGCAGTTTTAAATCGCCTTTAATCACCTGCATAATCTGGCTGTGGATGTCGAACCACTCACGCATCCTCAGGTAAGACAGGAAGTTTTCTGAACAGTACTTACGCAATTTACTGTTAGAAAGGTGCTTTTTTTGTCCTTCAAACGTATTCCAAATATTTAGCAGGGTTAAAAAATCCGATTCAGGATGACGAAATGCGGCATGTTTGGCATCCGCTTGCTGCATTTTATCGGCGGGTTTTTCCCGTGGATCTTGGACGCTTAACGCCGATACAATAATTGCGACTTCGGTCAAGCAGTGTTCATGCGCCGCGGCAATCAGCATACGCGCCAGTTTTGGGTCGGTCGGCAACTTGGCTAATTGCTTACCTAACTCCGTCAGTTTACCTTGCTTATCCAAGGCGTTGACTTCATGAAGGACGGTTTTGCCGTCGCGGATCATCTTGTCGTCGGGCGGTTCGATAAACGGAAAATCCTCAATATCGCCGAGATTCAACGTCATCATCTGCAACATGACTGCTGAAAGATTGGTTCGCAGAATTTCCGGTTCGGTGAACTCCGGCCTTGCCATATAATCATCGTGCGAATAAAGCCTTATACATATGCCTTCGGCAACCCGACCGCAGCGCCCTGCCCTTTGGTTGGCGCTGGATTGCGATATGCGCTCAATCGGCAAGCGTTGTATTTTACTTCGGTGGCTGTAGCGGCTGATACGGGCATGTCCGGTGTCAATGACGCAACGGATACCGGGTACGGTAAGCGACGTTTCAGCCACGTTCGTCGCCAAGACGATACGGATTTTGCCACCCCTGGGATTGAATACCCGTTCTTGCTCGCTGACGCTCAACTTCGAGTATAAAGGCAAAATTTCATACTGCGTTGGCCGATGTTTCCTTAAAGAATCCGTCGTTTCGCGGATTTCCCGCTCTCCGCTTAGAAAAATCAAGATATCGCCGCGTAAGTCCCGGTACAACTCGTCCACCGCATCGAGTATTGCGTTTTGCAATTCATCCGTGGTTTCATCGGCTTCGGCAACTGCTCCCTGCGTTGCCCTACCTCCTGCATCCATGCAGTCGTCATCCTTTTCACCGATGGGACGATAACGGATGTCTACGGGATAAGTACGACCTGACACTTCAATGATCGGCGCATTGTTGAAGTGCTTCGAAAACCGTTCGGTGTCGATGGTGGCTGAAGTGATAATCAGCTTTAGATCAGGCCGTTTCGGGAGCAGCCATTTCATGTAACCCAGCAGGAAGTCGATATTCAGGCTGCGTTCGTGCGCCTCGTCGATAATAACGGTGTCGTACTGGTTGAGATAAGGGTCGTTCTGCGATTCCGCCAGCAGGATGCCGTCGGTCATCAGTTTGATCAGTGATTCGGCATGGGTCTTGTCATTAAAACGGATTTTGTAACCGACCGATTTTCCCAGCGGTTCGCCCAATTCCTCGGCAATCCTGTCAGCAACAGTGCGAGCGGCAATCCGCCGCGGCTGGGTGTGGCCGATAAAACCTGCCGCACCTCGGCCGATAGACAAACAAATTTTCGGTAATTGCGTCGTCTTACCGGAACCCGTCTCACCGCAGACCACAACGACTTGATGATTTTTAATCAGTTCGGCAATGTCGTCTTTCTTGCCTGTGACGGGCAAATCCGGAAAATTAAGCGCAGGGATGCTGGCAAGACGCTTATTCCTTGCCGCCACGGATTTTTCAATACGGTTAACTAAACTATTCAGTTGTTCGACCGGATTCTTGCCTTTCTGGAATTCGGTGCGTAAACGATCTAACTGCCTTTTGTTTGCATGCGTATCTTTGTGCAAACAATTAGGCAATAGTTGCGTGAGTTGCTTTAAGCGTTCAACAGTAGACATTACAACAGCAGAATAAAATGGGGCTATTATACGATAGCTCCCGCCACTCTCTACTGTCGTTTTTTCAATGTAGCATCCCCTCAGAAATAATAAAAAAGCCAACTTGTTTAAAAAGCCCTAACAGCCCTCACCCAACGGACACCACTCTTAATTCCTACACCTTGGGCGCCATTGCTGAATACCTGGGCCCATGCATTACTGGCATCACTTTCCGTGGAACTCCAATAACTACCATTTGCAAAACCACCCACGACACCGGCAGCTTTTTGTGAATACAATAAATTCAACTCATATTTTGAAGGCAGATACCAGTCTCCATACGTTACTCCGTTTGCATCTGTTGCCGAATATTCATTACAAACCGTGGCCGCAAAAGGAAAACCATCGACAGCCCCTTGGTTGGCTATGATAATTGCGGTATTGGATTTACCTGCGCCAATACCGTCTGCCCTTGCCCGAGTGTTATTAATACTGCCGCCAAACCATCTAATTGGAATGCTACTATTTTGGTCGGCCAAGGCAGCGATTAATCCATGCTTCCCGCTATCATAGACATAAAATACAATGCCTCCGCCATATTGTTCGCCGATGAAATGTTGCGTTGAAGTTATCGCAACCGACAAAGCATTATCAGCGGCCTTACGGAAAGCCCTTTCTTTTGCAATCTGGGTATAAAGTTGCCCTAATGTGGCGAACCTAGATGCCGCTAAGGTAGCGTTTGATAAAAAAAGTCCCATAGTGAATAGCAATAACGTCAGCATTGTTGTGTGCAATGTCGTTCTTTGTCTTTTGTCCATCACCTTTCCTTACAGTTATTGGTAAACCAGCTTAAGTATTTTGGCTTAAATGCCTTGTTTTCAAGCCATACGATTCTCACTATAATCGATAAACAAATAGGCACAAATTATACTTGTTATCAAAATAGCGTATAATTAAACCTATTGTTTCAGATATATTATCTTTTCCAAAAGTTCACGCCTATGTCTATCAGCATGAGAAAAATCACCCATCAGGTTTCTGTCGGCAATGTCAAAGTCGGCGGCGGCGCACCTATTGTAGTGCAATCGATGACCAATACCGATACCGCCGATGTGGCGTCCACGGTTAACCAGATTATCGAGCTGGCCGATGCCGGTTCCGAAATCGTTCGGGTCACGGTGAATACCGAGGAAGCTGCGGCGGCGGTGCCTGAAATCAAGGAACAGTTGCTTAAGAAGGGCTATTCCGTTCCTATCGTGGGCGACTTCCATTTTAACGGTCACCGTTTATTGGAAAACAACCCGGCCTGCGCCGAAGCCTTGGATAAGTTCCGCATCAATCCCGGGAATGTCGGCAGGGGTAAATCCCGTGACCCGCAGTTCCAGCAGATGGTGGAATTCGCCTGCAAATACAACAAACCAGTCAGGATTGGTGTTAACGGCGGCAGCCTTGACCAGTCGGTACTGACACGCTTGCTGGACGAAAACCGGCAATTGCCCAATCCCGAGCCGTTGGCTGCTGTCACCCGCAAAGCCATCGTATTATCGGCATTGGAAAGCGCGGCGAAAGCGGAAGAATTAGGGCTAGGCAAAGACAAGATTATCCTGTCCTGCAAAATCAGCAACGTCCAGGAGCTTATCAGCATCTATCAGGACTTGGCCAGCCGCTGCAACTATACGTTGCACCTTGGCTTAACCGAAGCCGGTATGGGCTCTAAAGGCATCGTATCGTCATCTGCCGCGTTAGGAATCCTGATGCAACAGGGCATTGGCGACACTATTCGTATCTCGCTGACCCCGGAACCCGGCACGTCCCGCACCAAGGAAGTTATCGTCGCCCAGGAATTGCTGCAAACCATGGGATTCCGCTCGTTTACGCCGATGGTTATCGCCTGCCCAGGTTGCGGCCGCACGACCAGCGACTACTTCCAGCATTTGGCCCAAGACATCCAGACCTATTTGCGCGACCAAATGCCGGTCTGGCGCACACAATATCCCGGTGTGGAAGCGATGGAAGTCGCGGTCATGGGTTGCGTGGTTAACGGCCCTGGCGAAAGCAAAAACGCCAATATCGGCATCAGCTTACCGGGTACCGGCGAATCGCCCGTAGCACCGGTTTATGAGGACGGCGTTAAAACCGTGACCTTAAAAGGCGACCATATTGCCGAGGAATTTCAGGCGATTGTGCAACGTTATATCGAAACGCATTACGGGGAAGGCGATAAACAACGGTCAGTGGCTTAATTTTAAGCCATAAACCTACTATTGCTCGATATTGTAAACAATGGTAACGACGACCTTTGCAAGCTTTTCTATAGTGGTTTTATCGTAAACACCGCCGTAATCATCAGTATCCGTGTTTCCGCCCGCAGCGTAAATGTAAAACGCACCCTGTGAGGCGGAGCGCATCAACCCGACTTTGACTTTGTCCTGCTTGACGAATTCTTCGGCGCGTTTCCTGGCGTTTTCAGTTGCCGCAGCAATCAGTGACATTTTGATGTCTTCCAGGTTACTGACCAGATAGAGCGGGTCACTGGCAGTAAAGGGATGGCCTTCCGCTTGTAACGACAGGAAATTTTTGCTGGCGGCCACAATTTTCGCCAAATCCTTGGTTGTTACCGTAATCGATTGGCTGGCATCGTAGCCTTTTTGCTCAGATTTGCTGCCGCCCTGGGGCAGATAAACCGTTTCCATGTGCGCCGCCACTGATTCCGCACCTTCTTTCCATACGGTCTTATCCAATCCTTCTTTGGTTAAAAATGCATCCAATGCCGGACGTTCCGCCCTGAGCTTGTTCAAGGCTTCGGCAAAAGTCGGCTCATTGACCGAGATTGTGACTGTCCATTCGGCATTGTCCGCCTTGACATCCTTGACGGCCAAGCCTTTAACGGTTATTGATTGTTGGCCGGAAGCCGCTTTCTTCGCTTGTACGCCCAGGATAAACGCCGCGCTGGACATACCCAACGCGAGCAAAACCCCGAGTACGGTCATAGACAGTGTTGATTGCTTTTCCATTCAATACCCCCTTTATTTATAGCTAAGTTTTGTTAACAACATAGCGCTCAAAAAGATAGCGGTGGACTAAAAAACCCAGATATATCGCAACAATCATGATTACTGCTTCAAAATTGCCGATACCCAAACCGGCAACCACCGGTCCCGGGCAATATCCGGCGATGCCCCAGCCGACGCCGAAAATAGCCGCACCGATGATAAGGCGCTTATCGATTTCTTTTTTGGCGGCCAAATAAAACTTTTGGCCGAAGACCGGATTGGGGCGCTTAAGGATAAACCTGAAACTGCTCATAGTTACAATCAGCGCGCCCAGCATGACTAAGATAAGGCTGGGATCCCAGTTGCCTGCAAGGTCGAGAAAGTTAAGCACCTTATCGGGATTGGTCATCTGCGAAAGCGTTAGACCGATACCAAAGATGATTCCGCTGACTAAGGCGGCAAGTATTAATTTCATGCCCTACCCTACTAAATGACGAACAATAAATACGGTGATAAATCCAGTCGCCATGAAAGTAATGGTTGCAACAAGGGATCTTAGCGATAACCGGGCAATACCGCAAACCGCATGGCCGCTGGTGCAGCCATTACCCATACGCGTACCGAAACCGACCAGGAACCCGCCTAAGGCTAATATCCAAACCGGGAAGTTCGCCCTGGGATGGAAAGGATCAGATTGGAGTAAGTTAAAGAGGAACGCGCCGATGACGATGCCAGATAAAAAAGCCAAACGCCAGCCTAACTCGGAGCGTTGCAGGCCCATCAAGCCGCCCATGATGCCGCTAATGCCGGCAATGCGGCCGTTGAACAATAAAAACAGCGTAGCTGCCAAACCGATTAAAATCCCGCCCGAAAAGGCCGAAACAGGGGTGAAATTATCCAAAAACCTTACCTTCTATCGATAAAAAATGAAAAATGCGGGTTCCACTGTCCCCATGCAAACCGGATTGCACTATAAGTACTTAGCCCGTTAGGAGTAACCGGAAAATTGCTGCACTAAAACAACCAGGATAATAAAGGCAAGCCCCAACCATAGGATCGAACCTTTAACCCGTTCATTTGTTTGCGGATATACCACCGGTTTTGTTTGATGTACCGTTTGGGATTCTAGCTCGTCAATTTGATTTGTAGCTGTTTCAGGTTTTGTCGCCATGATAATCCCCACCTTTTGTGGATTGTTTAAAAGTTAAACCGCTGCTTTCCGCGATTTCTTCTAATTTAACCTTCAATTGACAAACCGCCAATAAAACAATCGGGTTAAACAGGTTTATCTTTCGTATATGGGCTGTATAACATTAACATCATAGGGATACATTACCTTTAACCTAACCAACTTTCCTGACATCTATACAAACCATCGGATTGGGAAAGGTGCGGTCATAATACCAAAGATTTTGTTATCAACACTAAGCCCGAGAAGGCAAGAAACCCGGCAAAAATGTGGCGATACCTGTCGTGCTCGATACTCCTGAAGAAAGTCGAATCAATAAGCTCAAAAATAACTGTGGCGACAAGGACATAAATGATATTCCCAAAAACAGGGATATCGATTTGTTGACTGCTGAATACACCTAACGTCAGCAACTGGACGACGGCAAAAGAGCTGTAGCACGCCGCGATGGTCACTCTTGCGACATCTTTAGGGTAATGTTTATGGTGAATCAAAGCTGTCAACAACGAGCCGCCCAAATTACTGGTACCGTGTACCACGCCCACCGCCAGCAAATACAGGTTTTCATAACGCATTAAGCGGTCGAGGATTTGCTCGACAGTTGTTGAAATCGACTTAAAGGCAATAAACAACAGGAAAGGACCGATTATCATGCCGATATTCATCCGCACATGGGTGACCAAAAACAAAAACACGGCAATAGGCGGAAGCGTCAACCACATCACCCTGCGGAGTAACGATAAATCGATATGGAAGTGGTATTTAGTCATTTGCATGATGTTCATCGCTAACGATATAGGCAACAAGACAACCAGCACATCGACAAACGAGTAGCCGAACAACAGCATAAGAGGCGTACCGATCAGTAAGACGCCTGCACCGAATACCGACTGGATCACAGCGGTGAAAGCGACGATCAGCATAATTTCCAATGACATTACATCCTCCTTGTTGCGGAATTTGGGTGCCAAGCAAAATGCTTAGCAAAGAATAAACGGGCGACTCCAGACTTAACGCGAGTGGCGGAATAGCTTAACGCATGGGCATCTTCAACCTTATTTCTGTCCCGTAAAAATAACGTACGCCGTCAAGTTATTGGTAAATAAATAGTGTTGGGAAATGCCGACTAAATAATTTGCCGTTTGTCCTTCAGTACGTAATCCTAGCCATTCGCTGACTATTTGGATTGGGCGCAGACGTTCCGCAACTTTAAGCATGTAATTAATGGAATCCATTGTTTCCGGCATCAGGTCGCGCATCGTTACGCTGTGAAAACCGTGTTTTTCCAACATGCCGCTGAACTCGTCTTTAATGCACAGATTGGGGACGGCCCAACCGTTCAAGCAAGTCACGATTTCTTTCCATTCCGCCGCATTGAATTCGCGCCGGGTAAAAAAGCCGTCACACACCACGACACGTCCGCCTTTCCTTAACACCCGCCAAGCTTCTTTCAAAAAATCGGCTTTATTCACGGCATAACAGGAGCTTTCCAGGGCCCAAACCACATCGAATGATTCGTCTTCGAACGGCATTTGGCAAAAATCGGCGACTTCAAATTCCACCAACTCTCCAACACCTTGCCGCTTTGCGTGTTTTGCACCGTAGATCGCCTGTTGTTTACTTACGGTCAGGCCGGTTGCCCGGTTACCGTAATTTTTCGCCATCCAGATACTGCTGCCGCCCACACCACAACCTGCGTCCAGCACACGGTCACCGGGTTTGATGCTTGCGGCCTCGTATAACACCTGGTTCTTGTTGAGCAATGCTTCATGGTGTTGGTAAGGTGTGTTTTTATCCCAGTAACCATAATGAAACGCCAAATTGTCCCTGTTACACCAGGTGAGAAGGTAATCCCAATAACATTGGTCGTAATAATGTGCCGTGTCTTTACGTAATGATTCGCTGGTTATTTCAACTTCAGTGGGGAGCTGGCGGTTGTCTTGGTTGGATATCAGGGTGTACATGAGCTAAGTAAATTGATTGTAATAAATGGCAAAATTGAACCATTATAACAGCCAATTAGCTTGCGTAGGAGCTGGGTGTCGGCAAAGCCGAAAATTGGCTTCAGTATTTGTTGGGCTTAAATACTTACAACACGGTCAAACACTAACTAACCTCGATTCGGGATAAGAAAAGTTAAGCGGGTTTTTGTAAAATAAGGAAAATAGGGGTTCTAACCGCCTATTTCCACAAAAACCTGCCGACCATGAGA
>CAYSYU010000025.1:71627-75545 GCA_964435245.1 uncultured Methylomagnum sp. | reverse complement strand
ACAGCCAGTTGTGTTTAGTATCACAGAAAACAGGACGGAAGGACTATATTGGGTCGGACTGCCACATTCATTTTTAGCCAAAATAGAATTTTTTGACGGTCTGCTATTGAGAATAAATTAATTGGCAATCAAGTCAAACATACTCCTTCAACAAAAATGGAGAATGTGCCATGAACACAGAACTTACGCTTGATCCCCAGTTCAACCCACAATCCGAGATTAAAATACAGAAATCGACTAAAGAACCTTGGAACAAAGGCAAGCTGATGGGGCAGAAACCACCCCTGAAAGTGAAAGAAGTCTGGGAAATCCGAATCCGGCTTCAACTTGGCAAACGCTTACGCGAACTTGCCTTGTTCAACCTAGCCATTGATAGCAAACTTCGTGGCTGCGACTTGGTGAAACTAAAAGTCCGGGATGTCGCCCATGGTGGACAGGCATCAAAACGGGCGATGGTCATGCAACAAAAAACCCATCAGCCGGTACAATTCGAAATCACCGAACAAACCCGAACCGCCGTCACGGACTGGATAAAGCAAGCCAAACTCCAAAGCGAAGATTTCCTGTTTCCGAGCCGGATTCATGGTTCACCCCATATCACCACCCGGCAATATGCACGGTTGGTGGAGAAATGGGTTGCCAGCATCGGGCTAAACCCGGCTGATTATGGAACCCATTCGTTTCGCAGGACAAAAGCATCATTGATATACCGACGGACAAAGAACTTAAGGGCAGTGCAACTGCTG
The DNA here is from genome assembly GCA_964435245.1 of uncultured Methylomagnum sp. Lineage (GTDB taxonomy): Bacteria > Pseudomonadota > Gammaproteobacteria > Methylococcales > Methylomonadaceae > Methyloglobulus. The sequence goes on along the minus strand of CAYSYU010000025.1, from coordinate 74,799 downwards.
TTAGGCCATACCAAACTGGAAAGTACCGTGCGCTATTTGGGTATTGAAGTCGATGACGCCCTTGAAATGGCAGAACAAACGGAAGTTTAATAAATCCTATGTGACCGATTTCTTATCGGTCACTTTTCTTTGTGTGTTTTAATAAGCTGCTGGGTATTGATTGTTATTTCTAGAAACCATTGACACAATGGTATCATTTGATACAAAATAAACGCAATAAATGATACTCTATGGTTTCAAGATGGTTCTAGTAACACCAGAGAAAATAGCTTCTTTTATGTCGTTGATGCCTGTACCTCACTCCTTTGCCGAATTGGATTCGCTGGTTTCGCACGGCTTACCTAAACAGGCGTTGAAAACTATTGTAGACACTATTGGCCTCAACACGGAAGAACGTAAGCAACTGCTGTACCGCATAGTCCCCGAAGCGACCTATAAACGCCGCCGGGACAAGTTGAGTGCCGAAGAGTCCGAACGGACTGAACGCCTAGCCAGAATCTATGCGACTGCCCAATATGTTTGGAACTCAGAAGACGAGGCCAAGGTGTTCCTGCATGCGCCCCACCCAATGCTGCAAGGCCGCACTCCACTAGACGTTTCTATGACCGAACTAGGTGCCCGTCGGGTCGAAGAATTGCTCTGGCGCTTGTATTACGGAATCGCGGCTTAGTGCAGATATTCCGGATAGCTGACGGGCGCCATCCAATTTGGGATGGAACGGGTGCCGCGTTAGTTGGTGGAAGGTGGAATAGCCCTGGCAAGCCGGTTATTTATGGTTCGTTGTCCTTCTCTTGCGCCATGTTAGAAATTCTGGCACATACCAACATAGGCCGCGTACCGGAAACCCATCAATATGTTATTGCGGAAGTACCCAAAGACGTTTCGGTAGAAATTCTTCAGGAGGACATGCTTCCTCAAGGCTGGGATACGGAAAACACCGCCCCAGCCAGGGTTTTTGGCGACCAATGGCTAAATGAAGCCAGGTCCGCAATTTTAATTGTACCCTCCATCATTGCCAGACTTGATCGAAACGCGATCGTAAACCCGTTTCATCCTGAAGCCAAAAAATTAATAGTTTCAGAACCGCAAAAAGTCATTTGGGATAAGAGGTTGTTTCAGTAAAAACACATATTTTAATAAAAACAATAACTTTAATTGCTCCTCCATAGCCGACATTGGCTCATATCAACCAATTCTGTAAGATCGGCCAATTGCGGACCATCACTTGCAGAAGAGAATTAAAGCGCAAATCAAATAAGCAGCCGTTCGTACATAAAGCTAATATCTTATAATTGTTAAGTAATATTCATGTTTTACAATTCAGCAAAATTTACCATTTGGGAAGGAATAAACAGAGCTTAGATCAGATTTGCCACTCGTTGAAATATGATGGTTGCATAAGTAATTGATAGGCTGTTTAAGTATTTATTGAACAGTCAATTTATTCTAATGACTAATACCGAAACATAGGGTCAGCCTGAACCCTGTAGAAATTGTCATATTTTAACCGTTATCAACATGCTAGCTTGATTTTACGGCGTTACTGGGTCATTGTGGTTCGCTCATCCGGCGGAATTGGCAAACCGGGACATTGTTCAATGTAATCTATGTCGGGCGATACCCATTCTCGCCATTCTTTGTGGCTCATATTGCGGTCAAGCTTTTTGCAGAGCCCATCAGCCCAACTTTCAAACACCGGCCATAGACGTAGTGTAGTCGGCCAGCTTCGCATTCTTGAATTATCGCTTGCTGAGACGATGTACTGACCGTCCGGGCTGAAGGCGACGCTTAAAACAACGTCGTCATACAAGGTCAACGGTAAGCCGATGGGTTTACCAGTGTACGCGTCCCACAGGCGCAGAGTATTATCCCCGCTACCTGAGGCAATGCGAAGTCCGTCCGGGCTGAAGGTAACGCTATTAACTGAGTAATTATGCCCTGTCAGTGGCAGGCCGATGGCTTTCCCTGTGTACGCGTCCCACAGGCGCAGTGTATTATCTTCACTACCGGAGACGATTCGCTTTCCATCCGGGCTGAAAGCAACACTATGAACATAGTTTTTATGTCCAGCCATTGGCGGACCGATGGCTTTCCCGGTGTTCTCATCCCAAAGTCGCAGGGTCTTGTCATCACTTCCGGAAACGATGCGTTCGCCGTCCGGGCTAAAGGCGACGCTGGTAACTCCATCTTCATGCCCTGTAAGCGGTTGGCCGATGGGCTTTCCGGTGTCCGCATCCCAAAGTCGCAGGGTCTTGTCGCCACTACCGGAGACGATGCGTGACCCGTCCGGGCTGAAGGCGACGCTGGTAACTCTAACTTCATGCCCGGTGAGCGGTTGGCCGATGGGCTTACCGGTGTTTGCATCCCAAAGTCGCAGGGTCTTGTCATCACTGCCAGAGGCGATGCGTTGGCCGTTTGGACTAAAGGCGACGCTTTCAACATAACCTTCGTGCCCAGTGAGCGGTTGGCCGATGGGCTTTCCTGAGTTCGCGTCCCACAGGCGCAGCGAATTGTCCCAACTGCCAGATACAATACGCTGCCCGTCAGGGCTGAAGGCAACACTATCAATCAGTTGGTCATCTCTCCATGTTAGTGGCTGGCCAGTTTCTTCGTCCCAAAGTCGCAGGGTCTTGTCCCAGCTGCCTGAGACAATGTGCCGCCCGTCCGGGCTGAAGGCGACGCTTTTAACTCCATCTTCATGCCCGGTGATAGGTTGGCCGATGGCCTGGCCGCTATTCGCATCCCAAAGTCGCAGGGTCTTGTCCCAACTGCCGGAGACGATCCGCTTTCCATCAGGGCTGAAAGTAACGCTGGTAACTCCTCCTTCATGCCCATAGAACGGCTGGCCAATGTTTTCACCGGTGGCTGTGTCCCACAGGTGAAGCGCTCTGTCAATGCCCCCTGAGACTATACGCTGGCCGTCCGGGCTGAAGGCGACGCTGATAACACCGCTTTTATTTGGGTTGTCGAGCGGTATACCAAACATGTTTGTTTTAGCTTGTAACTTGCGTAGGTTGTTCCAATTGCCGGAGACAATGGCCTGGCCGGTGTTCGTATCCCATAGGCACAGGGTGTTGTTATAACTACCAGAGACGATGCGTTGGCCGTCTGGGCTGAAGGCGACGCTGGTAACTCTATCTTCATGCCCGGTGAGCGGTTGGCCGATGGGCTT
>CAYSYU010000025.1:0-71527 GCA_964435245.1 uncultured Methylomagnum sp. | reverse complement strand
AGGCGACGCTGGTAACTCTATCTTCATGCCCGGTGAGCGGTTGGCCGATGGGCTTACCGGTGTTTGCATCCCAAAGTCGCAGGGTCTTGTCATCACTGCCAGAGGCGATGCGTTGGCCGTTTGGACTAAAGGCGACGCTGGAAACATAATCTTCATGCCCAGTGAGCGGTTGGCCGATGGGCTTTCCGGTGTTCGCATCCCAAAGTCGCAGGGTCTTGTCATCGCTCCCGGAGACGATGCGTGACCCGTCCGGGCTGAAGGCGACGCTGGTAACTCCATCTTCATGCCCAGTGAGCGGTTGGCCGATGGGCTTTCCGGTATTGGCATCCCATAGACGCAGAATCTTGTCATTGCTCCCGGAGACTATGCGTGACCCGTCCGGGCTGAAGGTGACAGTCTCAATAGGACTTGGTGTTTCACGCACATATTTCAATTGTCCGAATTTGATATATTCTGATTGCAAGGCAGCAAAAGTATTCACCAAAGATGGCTGAGGTTGCCCAACCAGATTTTTCAACATGCGTAAGATAAGTCCGATACTATCAGTGCTTTGAATAGATAAAAGCCGATGGCCGGCCAGCACTTTTAGCAGACCCAACACCCGCCCTCCAGATTGCGTTCCCGATGTTATAGCGTTTCCTTCCACAGTCAAACGGATGGCAGTAGCTTCGCGTAAGGATTGTTTGGTCGATTGCCAATAATAAAGCGTTAAGCTTCCCAGCGCGAGAGATACGATCATGGCCATTAAAGCCAGTTTTCGGCGTTTGATTTCCGATGAGGTACGCGCTGACTGTTCCTCAAGCAACTTTTTTGTCATTACCAACTCAGCCTGTTGGCGTTGGCGGTCGTCCTCTTTCCGTTCATTCTCGCGAGTACGTGACACGTTGAGGAATTCATTGCAACGTACCAGGAGCTTATTGAAACCAGGCTTGGCGATGAGCAATTCGCCATTTGTCAGGCGCTCGCCTTCAATCAACCAGTCCGATTTTTTGCCGTTCTTTTCCCAAGCCTGGGCGGCTCGTTCGAGGGTATCAGTGTCTTTCAGGTCACCGCGCTCGGTCAGCAGCCAACCCCGCAAAACGTCCCATTGGCGCAGCAGGGCTTCGTGGGCGACTTCGATTACAGTTTTTCCATCCCTATGATCAGTTAACAGCAGGCGTTTATCCGCCAAGGCCATAATCAACGATTTGCTTAAGGCAGGCAAATCGTCCAGATAAGCCATCCGGCGCATGGGCTGGTCATTTTCCGGGTTAATCGTCGCCAGCCAAGGGATAAAGGCCGAGTGCAACAGTTCCAATTGCTGGGTGCGACTGGCCGGATCGCAAGCCAGCACGGATTCGGCTTCTTTTTTGACAATATCCTTAAGTCCGCCCATATCTTCGTATTCGTCCATCTGCAAATTGCCATCGCTGCCGTAATCGCGGTACAGCCGGGCTAAGGTTAGGCTTAACAGCGGTAAGGTGTCGCCGCCGTCGCTGCTGTCTTCGATTAAGCGGTTGACCAGGTCGGGTTTGACTTCCAGTTTACGGCCTTGCGTCGTCGCCCGTTTGGCCGGTTCTATGATAATGTCCCGAAAGCGGCTGGTCGGCATGGGTTTGATGTCATCGAATAACAGGCTTTGTAAGCCCACAAGTTCCGGCTCTGTTTGCAAGGGTTCGTAACGGTCGGAACGGATGGTGAAGGCGACGATCAGGGATTGGATAAGGGAGGTGTTTTCTTTTTTCAATATTGCAGCAAGCAGCTTGAGAAAATCTCTGGCTTCTTTACCGGCATCGGGGTTGAATAGTTCTTCCGCTTGATCGACGGACAACACCAGGCTAGGCATTGGCGTGGGTAGCTTATCCGATGCGGTTAGCAAGCGGCTATGAATCGCGCCTTGTAAGCTTTCCAACATTGCTGGCAAACTGGAGGGTTGTTGGTTTAGTTGATTCAGGATTGTGCCACGAGTCATCGGCGGGAGTTTCAGCGTGGTGTAAGTCTTTTGTAAGGCGCTAGCCAAGCCGTATTCCCCAGATATCGGCAGTTGTTGCGGCCGGATGACGGGTAAGGGATAGAAATGCCGGTCATCGCGTAGTAGCCTCGGAAGCAACCCGGCCCGTAAAAAAGAGGATTTACCTGCTCCCGAAGCGCCTAGAATGACGAATAATTGTTTATCGCGGTTGTCGCGCATCCCGCGTAATTCTGATAAGCCGCGCTGGATTTCGACATCACGGCCAAAAAATACGGCGGCATCTTGGGTATCGAGCGCTTCCAGCCCTCGATAAGGCGCGCGTTGTGGGTCGTCTTTAGGCGGCCAGGGAAAGAAATCGGCGTTCAGTCCCGCTTTTTGTAAACCTAGTTTAAGCCGCTTCAAGCCATCTTCGAGAAATTGAACTTCTTGATCGGTCTGGCGGTGTTGGAAACGGATGGTTTGCTTGGGACCAGTGCCGATGAGATGGCAGAGTTGCCATTCGGAGGTCATTTCTATCGGCAATTCGCTAATCGGCACGTCTTTTAGCACAACGCCGAAAATAAGCTTATGCAGGGTCTTAGCAAGCAGAAATTCGGCTAAACACCATTTAGACTTCGCCCAGGCGGGAGAAACGATGAATACCACCGCTTCGCAGCGGTCGGTAGCTTTTCGCAGAGCTTCCTGCCAGCGCTCCCCAGCCGCGAGGCCGCGTTCTGGATCGACATCTAAAAATACGTCTTCGTCGCCCCAGTCGTTATCAGCCAGCCAGTGCTTAAGGCCGACGGCTTCAATCTCGTCAACGCTAGAATGGCTTAGGAAAATGCGGGACATATACCTAAAACTGCTGAGTTTCTAGCCAAACTTGGGTTTTTACTTTTCATTCAATCACGAAGCTTATTCCGATAGTTGTAGGCAACAATTATAATTAAATTCTTTTAGGTACTTGTGTGAATTTATAACAGATACAACACTTGTTCAATGACTGCTATTGCCAAATTGATTTGGCTAGGGTGCGACGGGTATGGGTCTAGGGTGTGGAAAAACGTTGAATGGCGTAAAATAACATCATAGTTATTCTGTGGATACTGCTATGAAACGATTCAATAAAAGTGTTGACGAAGTCAAGGCACACTGTTCCCTGAACACGTGGATGACTATGTTCAAGATGGCATTCCAGTCCGAATTGTCGATGTTTTTGTCTAGCAACTGATCCTTCGGAATTGGGGTTCACTAGTGTTACGTCCCAACAGGGCGGCCGGCGTATCATCCTCAGTCCTCCCAAGCTCTACTTCTACGGCTACCTCATCCGTATACATTTTAGCCGACGTTTAGAACGCGAATCTCAACGTAGGAATAGGGAATGCATTTCGGAGTTATCCGTCAAACAAAATACTCAACATGATCAAAAAATGGCTGTGCATTTTAAAAATTTTCCATTTAGCAAAATTATTGTTGTAATAATTAAGACTAAATTATCAATGAAGACATGTGAAATGCTTGACAATTAAAAATATTTATGTTTCTTTATAAATCAAAATATTTCTGGAGAACTTTGAGTAAAAATAAAACAAAGCTAAACCTGCCGGAAGGTAGGGGCAGAAAGTCTCGGATCCAGAACGGAAAGCCGGACTGCCGAAAGTGACATTGTGAAGGTCACATGAGGTGGTTCTGCTTTTTTTTTGTGTCTGTTGATCTGTCAGAGGAGACGTAAGGCAATTGAAGCGGGAAATATATCCATAGCATTACTGAATCGACAGTTTGGGCTAGCGGGGGCTATTAAACAGAAGCATACGAATTGGGTAAATAACTTACATATATTCAATAAATAATAAAGAATTATAATGTCAAATAAAGACGATATTTTCTTGTTTATTGTACAAGATATGCCAATTTAACTCATTGTTAAAGATCGAATTTAAATCAATACTGTAATTCTTCGTTCAAATGCTCTCGCTAGTCCACTATGTGAATAATTCACGCCATCGATGTGAAAAAATGCCGGTATTGTATGGATCTTATCTGCTACATTTCCTTCACGCTTCAGCGAGCCATAAACGAGCCAATGCTACCCCCCTACTAGACTCCTTGCCGGAATAAACAATTAATCAGGCATATGAGGCCAGTGATTCCCAAAGGATGGAGCAACTTGCGACAGTAGCAGCTGAAGTTGCACTTGAACGATAATCTATCAGCTCAGGGAGAGTCGCATGGTTTTAACGTCGACCATCTGATACTTACATAAAGCATATCTCTACTCAAATACTGAGTAAGGAGTTGTACCATGGTTGCGATAGTAGCAGGTAACGGACTGGGACTGTTTAATACGTCGTTGGAGACTCTTGGCGAAGCGGGGGTAGTCGGCCAAAGCGTGTTTGGGCAAGGAAGCGGCCGCGTGTTTGTAAACGCGACTAGTGGTAATTTGGTGCTGCTGATGCAGGACGAGCAGCTCGCCGGTCGCGGATTGGAACTTTACGCACTGCGCACCTACAACTCGCTCGGCACCTTGAACGACGGCAATGGCTGGCGTTGGAGCTACGAGCAGACAATGCGGTTCCAAGGACTGGGCACGCCCACGCAACCGCAAGCGGGTGCCACAGCGATCCGCACCACAGGTGACGGTCATGAGACGACGTACACCTGGAATGCAGAACGGGCGATGTATATCGGTACCGAAGGTCCAGGTGCACACGACGAGCTGAGATACGACAGCGTGCAAGGTGAGTGGGTATGGATCGATGGGTCGACACGCATGATGGAGCGGTACTCAAACTCCACCTCCTCAAGCATGACGGGCCAGCTAATCCGTCGCACCGACACGGGCAACAACAGTATCGACTTGACGTATGACGCCGGCGGTCGGCTGACGCTGATCCGCGACGCGGGCAGCCAGCAGGAGTTGCAACTGAAGTACGGCTTGTTCAACGGGCTGACTCGGTTGCAACGCCTCGAGACGCGCGCGCTCAATGAGGATGCGAGCGGGCGAGCGACCGCAACTCTCGGCGGCGCACTGCGGCAGGTGGAGTACGGCCACGATAGCTTGGGGCGGCTAACCACCGTCACGAAGGATCTGACGCCGGCCGACGGCGCCGTCTTCATCACGAACTATACGTACGACGCTACCACTACGCGCATCGCCAGTGTGACACAGAGCGACGGCACGAGCGTGTTCTTCACATATGACGCTACCGGAAGGGTCAGCACCGTCAAAGACCACAGCGGCGCGACGAGCGCGCAAGTGACCTTCACCTACGACCCCGCGACGAACAGCACTGCAATCACCGACGGTAACGGACAAGTGTGGACGTACCGCTATGACGCGACGACCCGGCAGTTGACGGAGATTTTAACGCCCCCCGTGGACGGCGCGGCGCTGTCGACCAAGTTCCAGTATGACGCAAGCGGCAATCTGGTCATGATCGACGATGCGCGCAACAACACGGTGATTTACGAATATGACAGTAACGGAAACCGCACGCTCGAGCGCGATGCGCTCGGCAACACGGTGACGCGCACGTTCAGCACGCTCAACCAGGTGCTGACAGAAACGCGCTACCGAACCACCGACCCGGATGGTGCTGGGGCGCAGAGCCCCGGTGATCCGCTCACCACGCGCTATGTGCATGACGCAAACTCGCGTTTGCGCATCGTCGTGAGCGCCGAAGGGCGAGTGACCGAGAGCCGCTACGGGACCGCGAGTGTCGGTTACGGCTTGTTGACGCATACCTTGCAGTACTTCGGCCAAGTCTACGACCTCACGGGGCTGGACCCGGCCGCGCCACTGACGGAGGCGCAGCTTAGCGCCTGGGTTACGGTGCTTCCGGACAAAACGAAAACGCAGCTCACCGAATACAACTATGACTTGCGCGGCAACATGAGCCTGCAGACGAGCTATGCCGCGGTGAACGCGACCGGCATCGGCGTCTTGGATGGACAGGCGAGTGTGACGGAGTACATCTACGATGCTCACAGCCGGTTGCGCCAGCAGATCGCCGTGCGCGGCAGCGCCCGCGATCAGCGCACCGTCATGACGAGCGTGACGTACGACGGGATGGGCCGGGTGTTGATGAGCACGGATGCCAATGGTACCCAGGCCACCGTCTATGAGGATGCCAACCGCAACATCACGGTGACCGCGGCAAGCGGTCTAACCGAGACGCGCAGTTTCGATAGCCGCGGTCGGCTGGTGAGTGTACGTCAGACGGGCGACGGCACGACGCGTGAGACGCGAAACGTCTATAACAACGCCGACCAGTTGCGGATGGTGGAAGACGCGCAGGGTGGTCGGCGCTACCGCTTCTATGATGCTGCGGGGCGGCTAGTATACGCGGTCGACGCGACAGGGGCGGTGAAACGCTCGGAGTACAACGCGACCGGGCAGCTCGTCCGGCAAACACAGTATTTGAACCGCGCCGACACCAGTAGCTGGTACGACAGCGCCACGCAAACGGTCACGAAGCTGAGTCTCACCGTCGGTGGCGCAAGCAGCGACGTGCTGACCGATGCGACGCGCGATCGGGTAACGACGTTCGATTACGACGCGGCCGGTCGGCTTACGACGTCAACCGATGCCGCCAATACGGTCACCACCACCGGCTACGACGGGGCATCGCGCGTGGTAATGACGCAGACGGCCGACCGCGTAACCCGTATCCTGTATGACAAGGACAACCGCAAGGTCGGCAGCGTGGACGCGCTCGGCTACCTCACCGAGTACATATACGATGCGGGCGGACGGCTGATCGAGACCGTGCGCTACAGCCAGCGCAGCCCCATGGCAGCGAACCTGGCAGCGCCCGTTTGGATCGGCGTCAGCAATCAGAACGCTATCGCCAGTCAGCCGTTCCAATACCGGATGCCGGCTACCGACGCCGATGGTGACAGCCTGAGCTTTAGCTTCGTCGGTACGCCACCGGTATGGTTGAGTCTGGATATAGGTGGCGGCGGGGTCACGCTCAAGGGCACGCCGCCAAACAGCTTGACCAGCTATGATGTGACGCTCAGGGCCGACGATAGTCGCGGCAAGACCAGCGATGTGACGCTGCGCATCACGGTGGCTGACTCGCCCCCGAGTTGGGATCAATTGCCGGACAGCACGGTACCCACTAACGCTACAGGATTCAGCCTGACCTTGCCTCCAGCGACCGACAACGAATCGGCAGCAACATTACTGACGTACTCAATCCGCTCGACGCTTCCCCCAGGGCTCACGTTCAATGCCGCCACCCGCACCTTCAGTGGTTTGCCGACCACGCCGGGCATGTATACCATCACCGCGCGGGTCACCGATCCGCAGGGCTTGTTTACCGACAGGTGTTTTTTGCTGCAGGTGACCAACATCGGTCACTCCTGGGCACCCGTGTCGGTGCAGGTAACGTGGATCAACCAAGCATTCACCTTCACCGTGCCGCCGGCGGTGGACCCTGAAGGTCAGGCTCTGACCTACAGCGTGATCTCGAAACCTTCATGGCTGTTGTTCAATCCCACGACCCGCACACTGAGCGGCACACCGCCGACCTTGGGTCTGCAAGCGGTAGTGCTAGAAGCCCAAGATACGTTTGGCGAGACCGTCCGACTGTCGTTCAGCATCGATGTCGGCAACCGCCCGCCGACTTGGGATTCGCTGCCCGACATCGTCGCGCAAGCAGGCTCGCCGGTTGACTACACACCACCAGCAGCCATAGACCCTGATGGTGAATTGCTTATCTACAGCGCCAGCGGGTTGCCCGCAGGACTCCTGCTCGATACCACCAATAGGCACATCTCAGGGACATCGAACGCAGTCGGCGTGTTTGCTGTGACTTTGCGCGCCACCGACCCGCATGGGGCGTCGGTCGAGCGCAGCTTTGCGCTGCGATTGAACAACGCGGTGCCGGTTTTCAACGGTGGTCTTAGGGATATTCAACTTGAAGGTCCTCGCTTCAGCCCGATTTCGCTCAACTTCAGCTTTCCGGCCAGCACTTTCACCGATGGCAATGACGATGCGTTGACCTACACCGTCAGCGGCGCACCGGGATGGTTGAATTTTGACGGCGCGACCCGGCGCTTCAGCGGTTCCTCCTCGATCGTCACGAATCAGACCTTTTTAGTTACCGTGACGGCCAGCGACGCTTATGGCGCAACAGCCAGCGGTAGCTTTGGTCTGAGCGTGCTGGTGAAGGCCGGCAGCTTCCTCACCGACTCAACGAGTAGCCTCGCAGACAGTACGTCCCAAGCCTTGGCCGCTATCGCTCATGAAGCCGACGCCCTGTTTTCCTTGCGGCCAACAAGCACCGACGGACTGCACAGCTACCAGTACTACGACGGCCAAGGCAGAGTGGTTGGGTCGGTCAACGAACAAGGTTTTTTGAGCGAAACTGTTTACGACGTGCAGGCCAACAAACAGCAAAGCTTGCGCTACCTAGACGCAGTGGATGTAGTGCCGACGGACACACTGGCGACCTTAAAGACTAAAGCCGGCAGCGCCAAACAGACCACGACTATCGAATATGACGGCTTGGGCCGGGTCAGCCGCAGAATCGGTGTCGACGGCACAGTGATGCGCAATGAATACGACAGCGCCGGCCGTATGGTTCGCCAAGTTAGCGCCGACAGTACCGGCGAACAACGCGCGAGCCGCACCCGCTACAATACCTTTGGCGAAGTCACCGGAACTTTGGGTGGTGTCGGCGAGGCCACGCTTGGTGTCAACCCCACCCAGGCCGCCATAGACGCTGCGATCTCCAGCTATGGTACTCGTTATGAATACAACAGCCTGGGGCAACGAATTAAGGTGATTGATGCCAACAACAACCCAACTTGGTTCTACTACGACGCTGAAGGGCGCCTGTCCCACACCGTCAATGCGTTGGGTGAAGTCGCCGAAACAATATACAGCCGCTTCGGTGAATCAATCAGTGCACATCGCTACGCCACACGCTTGGCACCCGCGGTATTGACGACCCTGACTGGCGGACAAACAACCCCAGTCTTCTTAGCCCAAGTCCAGGCATTGACCAACGCCAGCGAAGATCAAATCACCTTTTTCGACTACGACCAACGCGGCCTCCTGGTCAAGCAGACCGATGGCTTAGGTTTTGTCACCACCAACACCTACAACACTTTCGGTCAGTCAGCCACTCAAACCCGCACCATCGCGACCGGCAAAACCACGACCACCCAATACAACTACAACTTGCGCGGGGAGCTGGTCTCGAAGACTGGTGATATCGGTGGTCTGAACTTCAACACCCAAACCGTCTACGACGCCTTCGGCCGCATCACCCAATCGATAGACGCAGCTGGTAAAATCACGACAACCAGCTACCAAGACAATGGCCGGACAATCGAAATGTCCGACCCGCTGAACCGCAAAGTCCGCAGCCAGTACGACACCTTTGCCCGCGTGCTCAAAATCACTGATGCCAGTGGGCAAGTCACGACCTACGCGTACGACGACGTCAACCACAGCGTCAATGTGACGACACCCGAAGGGATCACTACAACGACCAACAAGAACCGTCACGGTGAGACCTTCAATGTCTTCGATGGCCGCGGCAACATGACGCAATATGCGTACAACAAGGACGGTCAGCAAACTACTGTGACCGACGCACTGAGCCAAGTGATCGCAAATACCACTTACGACCTAAGCGGGCGCAAACACGAAGTCACTGACGCACGCGGCATGGTGACGCGGTTCGGCTACGACCAACGCAATCGGGTGGTCGAACAGCGAGTGGATCCCAACGGATTGAATCTCACGACGCTGTTCGAATTCAATCCGCTCGGCCAGCAAATCAAGGTGACAGAAGGGGCAAACACCATCGCGGCGCGGGTCACAACATATGCCTACGACCGTATAAATCAGCTGACCCAGGCCATCGTTGACCCGAACAGCTTAAAGCTTTCCAGCCGCTATACATATGACGGCATCGGCAACACTGTCAAAGTCGAACAAGGCAGCATCAGCAGCCCGAGCCAGCGAGTCACGCTCGTCGAATTTGACCAGTTGGGCCGCCGCATCAAAATAATCGAGGCGCCCAGCGCAGTCTTTGGGTCCGGATCGCCCAACACACGCGACCTCACCACCGAAAACCGCTATGACGCGGCAGGGCGACTGAGTTGCTCGATCCACCCCGATGGCACGAGTACGTGGTATGTCTATGATGCTGCCAGCCAGCAAATCCAAACCATCAACGCAATGGGTGAAGTTAGCGAAAATGTTTACGACGCTAACGGCCGCGTGGCACAAAGCCGGCGTTATTTCAACCGGCTAAGCGCTGCGGACTTGGCCAAACTGGGCGATGTGATCAGCGCGCCGGTGACGCCGCAGGTCAACACTAAGGACCAACGCAGCTACTTTGTCTACGACAGCGACGGTCGCCAGCGTTACACGCTGCAGGCATTCATTGAAACCAGTTGGACGATTGCGGAAAACCGCTTCGACGCTAATGGTAACACGGTCGAAACGAGACGCTATGATAAGTTCCTACTTGAAGAGCGGCTCAACGCGATCGATACCAGCGCCTCTCCAGGAATCAGCGTCCCCGAGATCCAAGCCGAGTTGATCAAGCTGGGCTACAGCGACGCTGACAGCACGCTGGCCAAAAGCCAGCGCACGCGCTTTGCCTACGACGCGAACAACCGGTTGCGCTTTACGGTCGATGCACTTGGATCAGTCAGCGAGTCCGTCTACGACCCGGCGGGACAACTACTCAGCAGCGTACACTATGCAACCCGACCAACGCTCACGGACATTACCGAAAGTGCGGTCAATGCTGCGCTCAACCGCGCCGACACCAGCAATCAGGTCAGCCACTACGCTTACGATGCGGTTGGAAGGCTGCGCTACAGCGTATTCGTGCTAACCAGCGATCCTACTGGAAAGCCAATCCAGCAATTGGTGAGCGAGCAGGCTTTCGACTCACTCGGCCGGGTGGTGCAGACTATCGCCTACGAGTCTATGTTAGGTCCCGTAGCAGACTACAAGGCTGCTACGCTCGCTAGCACGATCACTGCTGGCGCACAAGACCGACGCAGCGCTTTCGTTTACGACGCGGCCGGGCGGAAGGCCTATAACGTACAGGTGCAAATAGCGGGTAGCCAAAACATCGTCAGCAAGCTCGAGTTCGACGCGCTGGACATTTTGGTCGGAAGCACGTCCTATGCTAAAACGATGGCGCTCCCCGACTTCGGCAAAGCGACGCTCGATAGTGCCATATCAATCAACACCAGTGCCCATGACCGAACGACCCGCTTTGTCTATGACGCCGTGGGACGGCAACGCTTTGTGGTGGGTGCTGACGGGGCGTTGAGCGAGAAGGTCTATGACCCGCTGGGTCGCATCAAAGAGAGCCGGCAGTTTGATTTGCTGCTCAGCAACACAACCCAGCGCACCGAAGACGCGCTGTCCGCAAGACGCGCCGGTCGCACGGTGGGTGACGGTATCACACGCGGGGAAAAGTTCATCTATGATCGCACCGGCCGGATCCTGACGACGACTGATGCGGCAGGTTTTACCGAGACCAATGAATACAATGCATTAGGCGACAAAACCAGCTTTACTGACAAAAACGGCGACAAATGGCGTTACGAATACGACCGGCAAGGGCGCTTGTTCGACCAGTTTTCACCGCCGGTATCGGTACAGTTGAGCAATGAGACTGAACCCACCAACCGGTCGCTACAGACGCGGCTTTACCATGACGCGTTCGGCAAGTTGTTTAAGCGGATCGAAGGTGCGCATACCGTCGATCAAAGGCTCACGGAATACGCTTACGACCCCCTGGGGCGGCAGGTCACCGTAGTCCAACCAGGTTGGTACGACCCGGCCGTAGGCAGGGTCGAGGCAAGTTCGGCAGCGGGCCGGTTTCAGCGCAGTCTGGAAACGGCCTACGACGCGCTGGGTAACCAGGTCCGTACGAAACTGCGCACGGGCATCAACAGTTTTCAATACGAGTACAAGGCTTACGACAACCTCGGCCGCGTTGTGTACGACGTTGACGCGCTAGACAATGTCACTGGTTTTGCCTACAACACGTTCGGCGAGCAAGCCTCTGTCACACGCTATAGCAAGAGCGTGGGGACGTTACCCACGGGAATTGACCCACTGTGGACAACTAGTGCGTTGGCTAGCGCCCTCGGTAACGACCCGCTCGCGCGCACGATGACGATGCGCTATGACAACCTAGGACGCAAGGTACAGACGATTCAGCCCACCGTAGCCAGCTACTTCTTCAGCGGCAGCTCTGGCCAGTTCGTCCCTCTGGACAATCGCATCACTCCGGTAATCGCCTCTGGCAGTACCTTGTTCGAGTACAACACCTTCGGCGAGCTGTTTCACCAGACAGTTCAATTGGATAGCACACGTGCGCAGGAGAACTGGCGCTACTACGACTTGATGGGACGCGAGACACGCGCAATCGTCAAGAGCAGTGACAATATCGCTGACGAGGAAAGCCCGCCCAGGCCCGGGGGGGTTCACACTGCAAACAGCTACGACGCAGTCGGTAACTTGACACAAGTCATCGAATACGCTGCCCGAGGAGAAGCTGACAACAGCGGTAACTTTCTCACGGTGCCGCCCACGCCGGATGAGACCAACACCGACCGCATCAGCTCATACGTGTACGACGCGCGCAATCAGCAGACCGATACGCTGCGCTCGAACTTAAGCTATACCACGGTCGAAAACGGCCAATATGATCAAGTCGAAGTTGGACGTGAAAACAAAGTTAAAGTCCTTCACACCGCCTATGATGGTTTGGGCCATGTGAGAGCCAGCACCGATGCGATGCAAAACGTCACCCGCTCTGCATACAACTCGCTGGGAAAGCTTATACAGGTGACAGAGCCTGCGCGCATGGTGGTCAAAAGCGGTCTGAGCAACCCCGATCCGTTCCTGGTGGACAGCCAGGTTATGACTTCACCGGTGACCGACTTGGTGCTCAACCCTTTCGGGCAAATCGTGAAATCCACGCACAGCCCCGGCCGCAACGATGTTGCAGGCGCCACGTTGATCACAAGCACCAGTTACGACTTTGGCGGTAATGCCATCAACACGACCGATGCCAAGGGCAACGTAAAGAATTGGCAATACGACTTCTCCGGCCGCCTTGTCAAAGAAACCCAAGCGATCAGTTCGACGCTGGGACGCCGATTCGATGCCGCGACTCAAAACCTCCAAATTTGGAGGGTCGTCAGCCACACACGGGAACGGCGCTACGCCTACGACGCTGTGGGCCATATGACCGATGTACTGGACGTGTTCATGGATGGTCCAATATTGGCCCAGAGCGGCCAACGCAAAATCTACAACGCGTTCGGCGAGGTCAGCAAGGAACAAATCGTATGGGGAGCTGCGAGTGACGCGCTAGGCAATTTGCAGCACGCTACGCGGCTGCAATACAGCTATGACAACGCAGGCAATTTGGTCGCCCAGGACGGTGCTGATGGACAGACCCTATTCTTCTACAACCTGACGGGACAAAAGACCCGCGCCGAGCAACAAGGCAACAACAGCACCGCCGACAACACCCACACCCGCATTAGTGAAACCGGCTACGACCTGATGGGTCGTACAGTCTGGCAGAGCAAGCCTAGTTTCTTGAGTATCAGTGGCATGGTCACACCCATAACCGATCTATTTCTCGACCGGTGGGGCAACGTAACCTTCCGCACTGAAGTGGGCGACCATGGCAATGGCTTGGCCAGCCTTCGGAGCACCTTTTATGAGTACAACGCCGACAACATGGTCATTTCCACAGAGATGGGTGGCGCACGGGCACTTAGGGCTGACGGCACATCATACTCCGCGATCGTCACGCAACAAACCCACTACGACTTGGCTGGCCGTGCGGTGGAGCAAATTGATGTTGCCAGAGACACTTCGACCTTGCCGGGATCTTTACCCCCCATCACATTGCGCACGCGCAACACTACCTACGACGGCATTGGGCAGGTGGTAGAACAACAGGACGCGGAGCAACTCATCAAAGGACAGCATGGCCTGAGCTACGCCTACGACGCCGACGGCAACAGGGTGGCGACAGTCAACGCGGTGGGTAACGTCTTCATCAATACCTTCGACGCTAATGGCAATCAACTTACGCACACAGTCCTGCGCCTGTCTCCCGGCGGTGAGAACGATACCTATGTGAGCGGCTCAGGCAACGTTCCGGTGGTCGTGCTATTGAACAGCCACAGCTACGACCAAGCCAACCGTCGCATCGAAACCCGCGACTACGTGTCGACCTTGCTTTTTAATGCCAACTACGCCCAATTTGATGAACGTGGTTTCGAGAGGGGTACCTTTCAGCTCCAGGAGACGGATGGGAGCCTGCCTTATAGTGAGGATCCGGGCCGTGAAACTTCCTGCGTTTACGACATCCTGGGCAACAAAGTCCTGCAAACTGACGATTCGGGCCACAACCAAGCCTGGAGCTACAGTACCGCCGCGGACAGCGGCAATCAAGCGAACTTCACGATCAACCGCCTGTCCAGTACAACGAGCACCGATGCAGTGGGCGGCAACCACACCACCGCTTATACCTACAATGATTTTGGTCAAATCAAGCAGGAGACCTATACTGGCACGGACATTAAGGATCCGACGGCGCAGAACGATCGAGTCTATGAATACATGGACAACGGAAAGCTCGCACAAACAACGGATCATCAAACGGTAGGTACTCCCGGTAACGATTTCCCCCCCGTGGTCGTCGGCTTCGGCGGGTGGTTGGACTTTAAGTTTCTCTTCGCCGGTAAAAACCTAGCCGGGGAGAACCGCATCTACGCGGTTGACACAATAAACGGCGAACTACGGTCCTACGGGGATGATGGCACTCCCGGGAATGTTTCGTCCTACGTGGTCGTCGGCTTCGGCGGCTGGTTGGAGTTTAGGTTTCTCTTCGCCGGTAAAAACCTAGCCGGGGAGAACCGCATCTACGCGGTTGACACAATAAACGGCGAACTACGGTCCTACGGGGATGATGGCACTCCCGGGAATGTTTCGTCCTACGTGGTCGTCGGCTTCGGCGGCTGGTTGGAGTTTAGGTTTCTCTTCGCCGGTAAAAACCTAGCCGGGGAGAACCGCATCTTCGCGGTCGACCCAAGCGGCCAACTGCTGTCCTACGGGGATAACGGCACTCCCGGCAATGTTTCGTCCCCCGTGGTCGTCGGTTTCGGCGGGTTGGTCTTTATGTTTTTTTTCGCTGGTCAGAATGCCGCCGGTGAGAACCGCCTTTATGCGGTCGACCAAATCGGCCAACTGCTGTCCTTTGCCGATCCTCCTGGTACGGTTTGGGATTTGGACTACTGGTCATCCACCAGCACCAATAAATACACATACACCGACAGGGGAATGGTGGCGACTGTGGATATCGATACCTTGGGCTCTTACGAGGACTTTGCCCCCGGTGGCGTCATTCAGACGAAAAAGGCGCAGGCGGAGAGGCGAACTATAATAACTGCTTATGACGAACGAGACCGCCCTGTCACCGTTATCAATTCTTGCTTTGATGATAATGGCATCAGTAAGCACTCGAACGCAGATGTCACGTATGACTATGACGAACTCGGCAACCACACGAGAATTAAGTTCACTTCCTTCGCTCGAAGCACCCCGCCTGGCGAGAATCCCCACCCCGGAGAGGGCATCACTGGTCGGCAGTTGTGGTTCAACTATGACCAAGAAGGGCGCATGACGTTGGCCAACAAGACCATTGAACAAGATGGCACTGTCACCAACGCCGGCGTTGAGATTACCTACGATGCCGCCGGTCGCCGCGCCACCACACTAACGCAGGAAGGAACAGAAAGAAGAGGCCTCACATCGTGGGATCAAAACCGCCTGGAGCGTTACACTTACAACGATTTAGGCTACCTCACCAAGATCGAACAGGCTGGGGTGCGCTCCAACAAATGGAACTTCAAGACCGACACCCCAATACCAGACGACCCCGGCCCGAGCCCCTTTATGCCGTCGGAAACTCGCAGCTACGATTTACTGGGCAATCTCTTTGAGAGTAATCAATACAGCCATTTCTTCTTCGTCAGTGCCTTTGAAATGACAATGCAGCCCCAGTCGTTACTGGTAACGGTGAAGAACCACTATACCACCGCAGGCCTGCTTGATACGCAATCCTCAACCCATCCCACCAATCCAAGCGCAAATTCAAACACCAAAAACCTCTATGACAACCACGGCATACTGCAGTCCTACACCTATACCAAAGGGGATGGACTCGGTACCGAAGATCACGGTTTCAAGAATACCTATACCTATCGCTATTCTTTCAAGGCGGGGGCGCTGAGAGAAGGAGGCATTGACGTTGAATCCAACCTCGAAAATTCGACGACGACGCGCCAGAGAAACACCTATGACGGGCGCGGCAACCTGGTATGGCAGCGTACTCTTGACGTTCCGGGCAATAGGGAGCTGGTCTTCTTCGACTACGAAGGCTCGGGTCGTGTACTCGACAAGTCTCAGATTAACCTGACGCGGGATCAACAAGCCATTTCGGGTGATATGTACAACAGCTTCTTCTACAACGCGAGCGGAGAGGCGGTCGGCAACGTCCCCGCCAGCAGTTTTCAGGCGACACCGCCAGGTCACGCCAACTTCGGTATTGGCTTCACGCCTGTTAGCCCCACTTATCCGAGTTCGCAGCCCAGTACCTACACAGTCGTCGTCAGTGATACCCTAGGCAGCATTGCGAAGTCGTTCCTTGGCGACGAACAGTTATGGTACTTGATCGCTAATGCCAATGGCTTGACTGCCGGCCCCACCGATTCGCTAGAGTCCCAGGTTGGACGTAGCCTGCGCATTCCCAACACCGTGGCCAATACGCACAACAACGCCGGCACGTATTCGCCCTATAACCCGAACATGATAGTCTCCAATACGCCGTGGGTGGGTGCCCCCTTGCCCCCCAAGCTGACCGCCTGGGAACAAAGCCTTCAGCAGATGGCACCTATCCTAGGAATGGAAACGTCCATGGTGCTGAGTGTGGTGCTATCAGGACTGGGCCCGTTAGGTGTGGGGATCGCAGCGGCCGCCGGTGATGTTGTCAACCAGTCGCTTCAGATAGCCTCTGGGCGCGAGTTTGATTGGAAACGCGATGTTGCAGAGGTGGGCGAAGCGGGCCTCACAGGAACCGTTGCCAGCGGGCTGAGTTGGCTCGGTTCTGAGGTGGCCGCCGCCATTGGCGGCGGCCCGGCGGCCCAGGTGTTAGCCCAAGCTGGGACCCAGGCTGGAGCCGCTGCGGCCACCTATGCCATCAACAACCGTATCCACGAAGCCTTCCACCAAGGTGAGGCGCCGGCGTCGTTCAGCGGATGGAGCTTATTGACGGCTACTGCGGGCGCCGCCGCCACCCCGGTGCTGGGCGGCTTTTTCTCGCAGCTGGCGCAGGCGGCACTCGATCACAATACAGGATGGGTCTGGCATCCTAACATTCGCGCCTGGGATGCGTTCTACCAACAACTCGTTATGGGTCTGGGACAAGTGGTGATCCAGAATTCGTTTGGTGCACCGCGGCACAACTCGCCCAAGCCTAAGAATGGATCTAAGCAAGTATCGGGCGCGCGGTTGGCAAGTGATTCACAAACGGTCTTTGGCCCATCTGCTGAGCAAGCAGATAGCGGAGTTAGCAAAGGTGTAGACGTCCCGCAGCCAGCAATAGATCCGAACGCCTCCGATCTTCTTAGGGACAACCAAGGAAACCCCCTGTACAACGACCCCGACAGTGAATATTGGCTCAAATGGAACGGACGTAAATGGGTCATTTCAGAAGAGGAAAACTACTTTGTCTACGGCACCAAACCCAAGGACTTTTGGGACTATAGCTCTGCGGTAGTCGACTCGATTGCGTTAACGCGCCCCTTGAGAAATGCTGCCCCAAACGTTCCGCATATTATTGAACAAGCTGGTACTGACAATTTGCCATCGTGGTACTTGGAGATGACCAGGGAATCGAAGGACAATGCCGAATTCCAACGTCGCCTTCAGAATCTCGATGCTCGTGCTGAGGAGCTCCGTAAATTGGTAGATTCATCTAAACCTAAGATTATAACTTCTCCCACAGGCAAACCTGAAGATGCATATATCGCTAAGGGCATATCCTTCAATTTTGATTTAGTAAGCTCCATATCTCGTGAGCAAAGTTTATTAGCCCATGCTCGGGGAACTCTGATTTTCAGGGAGAAATTGAATGAACGACGCAGAGAGGTTGCCCCATGGATAGAATATGCAGAGCAGGATACAGGAAAGAGATGGGAAGATATTTCGGAGAGTGCCAAAAGTTACTGGAAAGCGATAATAGGACACCCCGAGTGGGCGGTCCCAGGAAACTTGTTGACAGGCGCAATCCTTGATGAAAGCCAAAGTACGGATGTCCAGTTTTTTCAGGGTGCAATGATGGCCGGAATATTTGGACCAATCATGTCCAGACCCAGTAGACCACCTGTGATAATAGAAGGATCAACTGATGCTAAAGTAATTCGCGGCCCTGTGATAATAGAAGGATCAACTGATGCTAAAGTAATTCGCGGCGTAGAAGCAATGTCTCGTAGGACAGGTTATGAAATTACGTCTTTTGAATTGAAAAATTTGAAAGGCGTCCAAGAAGCCACCCTTATAGCTCACGGAAACGAGACTGGGGTAGTAATTGGAGCACAGAAACTTTCAGCCTACCAACTTGCGAAAGCTTTTGTTGACGCTGGCTGGGAAGGTGGGGTCATTCGCCTAGTCACTTGTAAGTCAGGGGTTTGCGGAGCCCTTAACCAAACATTCGCCGAGAACTTTGCTAATCAACTTGAACTTTTGGGTGCGGAGAGCGGGGTCATTGCCCCAAATAACACAGCTGGTGTAGGGAATGCAAGTGGATTACCACGTGTTACGGATCCCAGTATCCCTCCCGATCCCGACGGAAATTCTATAGGATTACCTCTAGGCAAAGGTTGGGTGTATAGATAAAAATCAATGGAAAAATCAATGGGGTCAGACTCTATTGATTAATATTTGCTAATGGGTTACTATCTTCGCTGCCGAAGAAACACTTGAGTAAACCATCATGAAATTCCTGATTACGGTCGATAGGGACGAAGACGGCATGTGGGTGACGGAATGCCCGTGTCCATACCTGGATGCTTCAGCCAAGGCAATACCAAAGACGAAGCCATCGGCTTGTGTTTGGAAGTACGGGCGAATCGCGGCATGCCTTTGACCATCGAAAACCTGCAAGTTGAAGTCGCGGCCTGATGCCCAAACTGCCACAATTAAGCGGCAGGGATGTTGTCAAGGTACTGCACATTTCAGTTGGGAAATCGCTTGCCAGCGGGGTAGTCACATTTTCTTGGTAAAAGATGGGCACAATGCCACGCTTTCCGTGCCTGACCATAAAGCAGTCGCGCAAGGGACGTTGCGGGGGTTGATTCGCAGTGCGGGCTTATCGGTTGAGGAATTCATTGAAACGTCCAGACAGGTTTAAGCTCGAAGTAGGGCTATGATTTTTAATGATTCAGCGAATTACTTGACCAACGACTAGGCAATGGCCCGTTTACCAAGATACGTTATCCCCGGCCAACCCCAGCATGTGATCCTTCGGGGCAATAATCGGGCAGAAATCTTTTGTGCCGATGACGATTACCTTTTCTATCTTGAAAAGCTGAAACTGGCCTGCGAAAAACATGGCTGCTCGATCCACGCCTATGTGCTAATGACCAACCACGTCCACTTGCTAATTACCCCCCACGGCGAACAAAGCATCGGAAAAACCTTGCAAACACTGGGACGTTATTACGTACAATACTTCAATTATTGTTACCGGCGCACCGGTACGCTTTTTGAAGGCCGATACAAGGCCACGCTGATCGACTCTGAGGCTTATCTTCTGACCTGTATGCGCTACATTGAATTGAACCCGGTGCGGGCAGGCATGGTCAACGACCCCGCTAATTATCCCTGGTCGAGTTACTGTTACCACGCTTTAGGCCAACCCAATGATTTGGTTACGCCCCACCCCGAATACCTGAGTCTTGGGGAATCCGAGGCAGCCTGTCAAATGGCGTATCGTGACCTATTCAATTTTCAACTCTCAGAATGCAGCCTTAATGCCATCAGGGATGCAACAAATAAAGCCTGGGTGTTAGGTAATGACCGCTTCAAGCAACACATCCAAGACCAACTAGGCCGACGCATAGAACCCAAAGCGAGGGGCGGAGATAGAAAATCAGCACAGTATAAAGCTAATCGAACTGAAAAATATAAAGGAGCAATCGCCTGACCGTCTGGTCTGGAGAAAATTGAACTAGGAGCGCGAATTACCGTTTTGGGTCGCGTACAGGCGATCAGGATTTTTCTCTCATCGTCCGCTTACAAGGTCTATGTATAGAACCTAATTATGTATAGTTGCGCTTTATTTTGCTCCGAAACCCACGCACTACCAGTAATTTCTGATAGTGCGCTTTACATAGTTATAAGTCTTGAAGGAACTGCATCAATGCATCATCCGTTGGATGATATCGGTAAATTGTAGTTTCGGGATATTGAAGTCTCGCCAACGCTTTTTCTTTCATTGCTAAATCTGCCTCGATATAGCGATGTGTGGTAGTCGTACTTTCGTGCCCTAACCATAAAGCAATCACACTTAATGCGACACCTGACTGTAGCAGATGCATGGCTGTCGTATGTCTTATGGTATGCGGTGAGATTTTTCGTTTGGAGAGACTTTTATGTACCTGAGCTGCCCGATCTACCGCAATGTTTAGGCGTTGTGTGACATTACAACGTGTCATCGGATTGCCATCCCGGTTAGGCAATAACGCGGTGTCTGTACCCAACATTGGGTTACGCCGCAGCCAGGCTCCGATTTCATGGGCTGTGCTTTTCCATAAAGGTGTTGATCGCTGTTTTCGGCCCTTGCCACGTAAATGCACACATGCGGATTCACCCAACACAACATCGCCCACCTTAACACCAATGATTTCTGAGACGCGAGCACCCGTATTGTAAAGCATTGCGAACAATAGGTGGTCTCGTTGCGAAGTCCAAGTAGCCCCGGGCTGCCCAATCACGGCCAATATTTCCACGCGGCTCATGAAACCCAGTATTGGATGTTCAAAGCGCTTCATTGGGATCCCCAACGCCTGTTCAATGACAAAGAAAGACGATATGTCGCGTCGTGCTGCAAATTTTAGGAAAGCCCGCAACGCCGTGAGCCTCAGGTTGCGGCTACGCACCGAATTTTGGCGCTGCTGTTCCAAATGATCCAGAAATGCCAGGATCAAATCTGGTTTAATATCGCTAAGATTCAGTGCCGTCGGCATTTTGCCCAGCCGATGCTGTGCAAAACCCAGGAACAACAGCATAGCGTCACGGTAACAGGCGATCGTGCGGGGGCTTAAAGCGCGCTGGGTTACCAGATACTCGGTAAAAAACTGCTGGACCAAAGCGGCAAACGACACCGGCCGGGGCGCTGTTATTTCAGTCATGGTACACCTCCGGGATTTGCGTGAAGCTTTCAAACTTTTCTGCTGCCACCCCCATGAGTTGAGGGATGCCGGTGAGGTACCAATACGTGTTAGTCACATCGGCATGCCCTACATAAGTGGACAAGGCCAACATCTGCTGATCGACATCCAGTCCTTGGGCCTGCCAAACCAGTACGCGGCGGACGACAAAGGTGTGCCTTAAATCATGGATGCGCAGGCCATTGTGCGCACCACGATTGAGCCAAGATAATTTGCTACGCAAGCCGATGAAGACACGATTAACTTGTCGCAGACTAAGGCCATGGCCAAGATACCGGCCACGCGTTCCAATGAAAAACGGCGTTTCATCCGTCACTTGTATGGTCAAATTTCGCTTTGACCGATAGTGTTCCAGTGCCTTTACAGTGCTTGGATGGAGAGGGACATGGCGTGACTTGGCAAATTTGGTTTGCCGTATGGTCAGCATACCTGATTTTAGATCAACGTCAGTATCAAGTAGATGCACCGCCTCAGAAACGCGAAGCCTACAAGAAGCAATTAAGGCGAATAGTGTCTCGTAGGTGGCGCCACGCAAACCTGGGATAGTTGAAACCAGATTACGTGCAGCACCCAGCAAATCAATGATCTCTTGTTCGCTATAGATATGTGGGGCCAATCGCTGGCCAACTCGGCCAAAGATATTGTCATCTGGCACTTCGGTACGGGGTTCAAATTGTTGAAGGTAACGGCAAAACGAGCGTAGATTTTTCAGGCGCCGCGCCCAAGTTGATGGCTTATCGCTGTTGCCCTTGTCTTGTCGGGCCCAGGCCGCCATAATCTCAACTGTCAACGGTTCTTGGCTATAAAAGGCATCAACGAAACGGGCAAAACTGAGGATCGAATAGCCCGGCGTACGCATACCAAAGCCTAGTCGACGACGCTCGCTTAGGTAATTTTCGGCATGTGTTTGCATCGAAATGCGTGCATTCATGACGCACTTCCTGGCCAGGGCATGGCCACAGCAGTAAGATTCCTGCTATCGAGTTTGGCATAAACCAGGGTGGCATTGAGCGAGCGGTGCCTTAAGACATCAGCAACCTCTTTGAGGGAACTGCCACCTGCTAACAGTCGGTTGGCCATAGTGTGCCGCAAGAGATGTGAGCGGCTGTAAGGCAATCCTGCGCGCGCATAAGCCTGCCGTATCGATTTACGGATGAGGTCAGGGCCGACAGGTTGGTCGCGTGGTGCAACGTTACGTACTGTTAGCAGGGTTAAGGATGAGCCCAAAATTGGCGCAAAAATATGGCGCAGAATCACCCTCTATTCCAGTCAACAAAAAAGGGCCAGTTACGGCCCTTTGTTTTTCCAAAACAGTCTTTTTTAAAAATCCAGTTCATCCAACTGTGATTCCTCTTCGTGTAGGTTTCCTGTCGTGCCCCGTTCTTCGCGCAATAACTCTTGGATAGGTATCAGGTAGTGACTCATGATTCGCTCGCGTAAATCGTCTAATAATTTCACCACAGCCCATGCCTGTTCAGGCGTCCAGTTATCGCTGACCAGGAACTCAAGCCCCATAGTCAAGCCAGAGGGTTGATGATAGTTTTTCATTCGCCACTCCTGGAAGTCGTCGATTTTCGTTTTTTGCTGCGTTGTTCGGCACGCTCTTGCGCTTCTTTTTGGCGGTATGATTTGCCTTTGATGGCAGTGATTTCGGCGTTGTGTATCAGCCGATCAATCAGCGCCACGACCCAGGCGGCATTGGGGAAGACTTCTGACCATTCGGCGAAGGATTTATTGGTCGTCACCAAGGTGCTTTTTTGTTCATGACGACGGTTGATGAGTTCAAACAGTAAGTCGGCATGACGGTTCGAGTAAGAGAGATAGCCGACTTCATCAATCACTAGCAACGAAGGGGCCGCATAATAACGTAACCGCCGCCGTAGTGCCGAATCGCTATCGAGTGCGGCAAGATCACCGAGGAGTTGCCCTGCGCTGGTAAATAGCACAGTATGGCCGTGCAACACGGCGTGATGAGCGATATTTTGCGCGATGGTGGATTTGCCAAGACCACTGGCGCCGACCAAGATGGCGTTGGTGGCGGTTTTTAAGAACCCGCCGTTCATTAATTCCGTTATGGCTTGACGATCGATTTGTTCCGGCCAGTCCCAGTCAAAGTCGGCCAGGGGTTTGAACCGGCCAATGTGGGCACTGCTCAGCCGACGCTCCAGACTACGTCGTGCACGTTCGGCTTCTTCCCAATGAAGCAGTTGTTCAACCCAGGCACTGTCATCGATTTCAGACCCATGCGCTAACAGGCCATGCAGGTGCAGGCTTTCTGCCCGTAACCGGTGTGCATCAGTCAACATGGCTAGCCTCCGTAATTTGGTCATAGGTGCCCAGGTCGTGCGGCTGGATGACCGTATCGCGTTGTTGGACATGATTGGGTAATGCGATCTCCACCGGCGGTGGCTCATCGTGGGCTTCACGGCGGCGCTCCAGGGCATGACGGACGGCATTAGGATGCGGAACGCCACGTTGTAACGCTTCAGCTACCGCTGCCTGTAATTCCGTTATGCCGTAACGGTCTAATAGGTTTAAAAGTGTGCTGGCCATACGTCCAAGGGGTTCGCCACGTTCTGCGGCCAGGATCAGCAATTCCCGGCTTTGTGGTACCGCTTGGTGTAAGCGATCCGTATTGCGATGTTGGCTGGCGTGATGTTTGTGTTCGATCAGGGCTGCAATGTGGTCGGCGTTTTCGATTTGGACACCCTTATCAAAGCTTCGTACGTGCGTAGCCACTACCTCCTGTCCATTAAGGATACGTACCTGTTTAACATCAGCTACAATCGTGAGGGTGTGCTGCACCGTGTCGTGGGGTACCGAATAATCATTAAGGTCAAAACGCGCATAAGGTGTTTTACCAATTTTTACTGCCAAGCATTCGTCCGTAGGATAGGGATTTTCCGGCAGCGCCAGAAGCTGTTTCTGTTCTTGCGCAAAGGCTTCGCGCACGGTCAGGCCGGGGTCTTCCGGGCAACGCCGATCCGCTGCGGTTCCGGTCATCCATGCGGCTGCCTGCGCATTCAAATCTTCCACACTGGTAAACACACGACCGGCAAAAAAGGCATCACGAATATAGCGTATCGCGCGTTCAACACGGCCTTTTTCATTGCCGCGCGCTATCGCCACCGGACGCGGTTCATAACGGTGGAATCCGGCACACTCCAGCAATATGGGATTGAAGCGAATGGCTTGCCCCTGCCTTTCTAACACGGCGCTTTTCAGGTTATCGTACAAAATAACTCGGGTAAGGCCGCCCCAGGCGTTGAATGCCTCGGCATGACCACGCAAAAAATTCTCCCGGTGTGCGCCGAGAAAGAAGTGTACGTGAATCATTCTCGACCAGGACAGTACCATCACAAACCCCATCAGTGCTCTCTTTGCACGACCGATTTTAAAGGTGCCGAAGTGTCCCCAATCAACCTGGGATTGCTCACCCGGTAAAGTCCGCAGTCTTAGATAGGCTTCTGCTTTGGGTTTGGGGCGATGTAAGGCTATAAAATGGCGAAAATGATCCACGCTGCCCACGTAACCACGTTCTGTAACCATGCCATGAATCCGGGTGGACGTCAGCGTAGGGAATTTCTCCAGGGTTTCCAGAATAAACGGCAAATACGCGTCGATGGCCGATGCCCGGCGCGGGACGCCCATGCGCGGCAACCCCGCTTGCGCCAGCACACGGCTGACGGTGCTATGATGCACGCCTAACTGGGCAGCGATTGTGCCGACACGCCACTTTTCAGCATGATAATATCGCAAAATCCTGGCTTCAAGTTCAGTGGGAATAGTCATTTCGGGGTCCTCTTCGGTCTAAGGGGTTACTATGGCGAACCCGGCGACGCTGAAGAAAATCCAGACGTAAAAATTCCGAACAAAGGCAACCGCAAAAGTGACATTGAAGGTTTTGGGCTAGCACTGGCTGATGAGGTGTTTCAGATGATTTTCTGGCATCTGTCGGGTTCGCCTGTAGTAGACCATTAAGCGCTGAGGACTGAGAACCCTGATGCGTCACTATTTGTTTGCGACGTCGGTAATAGCGCATGCGCAGTGCATGTTTTGACCGGCCTAAGCGGCTTTGTTGGTAACGATGTCCCGCTGCTTTTTGTGCATCAGTGCGGGCAGTTTCGGAACAATCAGGGGAGCAGTAGCGCTGGCCTCGGTCACAGCGACGGCAAATAATGACCTGCTGATGGCAGCGGGCGCAGGTGAATAATCGACCTGTAGAATCTATCGTTGGCTCCAGTCATGCCAACGTAAAATAGATAGTATTTCCAATTTATGAAATACTTTTCCTGCACTTGTCTCAGCACAGTGTTGGGCATGGCATCGGAGGTAACTTGCAGGTTTTTACCGATGTCATGCCGGTCTTATTGGCGGTAAATTATTGCCGCATCTGAAGCTCTCTGGCAAAACCTCGTTGCAATTATTCCGTATTAAGCAGCTTTCCTGATTTCTCTGGAAATAGTCCGCTCGTTTTTTTTTGTCAGGGGATTTTCAGTCTTAATGCGCCACTTTTAGGCGGGTTGGAGAAACTATCTACACGTACGAATACTGCCCGGTTGGTGGTTTGCAGCCGTTCAAATTTCAAGTAATCGGCTATAGCTTGACCCGTTGCAACCGGCAAAGGCATTATATCTTCACGACGACCTTTAGTCCGTCGCAGCGTGATAGTTGCGGCCGACCAGTCGATATCATCAAGCCCAAGATGGGCCACCTCGCTGCTGCGCAGGCCCAGATCCAGCGCGCAACGCACGATGGCTGCCGTTCTGCGTGCCGCTTTGCCGTCATAGACAAGGGCAGCCAATAAGCGTTCGACTTCGTCGTTGTTCAATGTCTTCGGCAGGGAAGCTTGTCGCCAATTGGCCGGGAAACTGGTGACTCCAATCAGATGGTGTACGGAATCGCCCAGAGTAGCACGATAACGAAAATAGCTGCGTAATGCCGAGATAGGGGCGCTGATACTGGCGGTAACTTTGCAAAACTGGGCCTGGCTGGCAACAAACTGGCGGATATCGTCGGGTTTGAAAGCACTGATTACAACCGGTTGATCGGCAAACTGCCCCAGAAGCAGGCGACGGATGATTGCAAGATAGTGTTTACGCGTTTGGGGCGCGAGTCCTCGGACACGGTTCATATGATCATCGAATCGTCGTAACTCTTCATCCACGGGGGTTAAGCCGATTGACGGATCAGGAATAACGGCATTTGCACGTAGCTGAACAAGAAGATGGCCAAGTGCTGCATGTAAATCTTTCCGGTCGTGAAATACAGGCTTTTCACAGTGACAGCGAGGCAGGTGATCATTAAGAAAACGTTCGATCAGCGTCTGATCGATGCTTTTGATATCAATTTTGCATTGGCTAATCCAGTGCGCAAAGTGAGTTAGTCCGGCAAGGTAATTATCAATAGTGTGTGATGCATAGCGGCAGTCAAGAAAGTGCAGCATTAATGCATCAACGTGGCAGGATAATTGGCTTTCAAAAAGCCATAGTGATGTGTGGCAGTTAACAGAGTTCATTAGAATCTCCTGAGGTGGGTGAGTTTCCACTTCAGGACAACTGCAAAACTATGTCAAGTTTATAAGTTCGAGAACAGCAGCAATATCAATAAAACAAGGCTTCGTAGCCAACTGCAATTTGCAACTATACATAGTTAGGTTCTATACATAGACCTTGTTATGCATAGCTATACATAACAAGGTTAACCTGACGGTCGTTCTTCCAATACCAAAAATACTTACGGCCATACTCCGAGAACACAATGCCTCTTAGTCCTCAATAAGGTAATATCTGAGAAATTTACTCAAAATTTCTTTCCAGGTTATTACGCTTTTTCAGAAACTCGACTAAAATTCCAAAATGAAGGAATGCTTTGTGCCTAAACTACTGTTCCAGTTATTATTTTCTGACCATTTTATGCTTATCACCTTATGAAAAAACCAAAAAAAACCGCCCATGCCAAAAAACAAGAAACAGTTACTAAGACTGAACAACCTGATGCAACTGTCACCACAGAGCAAGCAAAGCCCAAAAAACCCGCAGCCCAGAAGTCATCCAAGCCGAAAGCTGTTGCCCCAAAACCAGCCCCTAATGCCATAGCTAGCCAATCTGATATATCCGTCACTACACAGGCAAAACCTAAACCAGCAAGCATAAACAAAAAGCCAGCCAATCAACCGAAGACAGTAACCGCGAAAAAAGTTCCTGACGCCAAAGCAGAACAGCCTAGTGTAACTGTCGCGTCGGAAGCAAAGCCTAAAAAACCAGTAGCTAAGAAGCCATCCAAGCCAAAAGCCGTAGCCCCAAAACCAGCCACAGAAGCTAAACCTGGACAACCTGCTGTATCGGTTGCCACCGAAGCAAAACCTAAAAAAGCAAGTTCAATACAAAAAATCCCCAAAAAAACAAAAGCTGTATCCCCTAAAGCCGAAGTCCAGCCCTTAGAATCGGCTAAATCAGAACACTCAAGTTCGCCCTCCGGCAGCATCTGGCCTAGCTGGGTTGAAAACTTGCTCAACAGCTTCGGGTTAAAGATAAATAGCTAAACATAGCAAGCCAAAAACTCTCTTGGCTTGATTGACCAAATAGGACTTTGTATAGAAAAGCTAATAGGAGTTACACCATGGTTAAATCTGAATTGGCCAATAAATTAAGCAAACAGTTTCCTGAACTCAAGGATAACGATGTTGAGCAGGCGCTTGAGTGCATCCTGTCACAAATGACGGATGCTTTAGCCAAGGGCGTTCGGGTAGAAATCCGAGGCTTTGGTAGTTTTAGTTGTCGACATCGGCCGCCACGGATTGCGCGTAACCCCAAAACCGGGGCAACGGTCAATCTGCCCGCCAAAGTGGCGACACACTTCAAACCCGGCAAGGAAATGCGGGATCGGGTTAATATTTCAAGCGGCTTGCTGGCCAAGTCTAAGTAACCTTCAGGTTGTTGTATTATGCTGACCCTAAGCCATTGCGAGCCTTATTCGTTCGTATTTTGACCATCGTAAGGCAATATTAGTTGATAATCAGCCAAAGGATTAGGATTGACGACAGCGCCAGGATGGACGCCGCAACATTCACCGTGAGCATGATTCTCATAATATGGATCTGGCTAGTCAATCCTTTTAACTGTGTAAGCGCTTTTTTTTGTTGGACGATGGCGCTTTCACTGCTTTTGTCGGCAATTTCCCTGGCAAGGGTTTCAATGTGCCGATCAATCAAATCGCCGATAAGGTGACAGTGGCTTGTTTCCAGATTGTAAAGAATTTCATTGGCCTTGTTTTCCATATTCTTGTTCCATAAGTCTGCGGCTGCTTCTAGCTTACTGTGGAATTCATTGATTAAAACGTCTTGCCTCTTGGCAAATTGATTAATCAACAGGCCGTTAACGGTATCCAAAACCAGAATTGGATCATTTTTACCTAAAGCAATGCCGTGCTTGACGGCGACGGCGCGAATGATGGCTTCCCTGCCATCTTCGGTTGGATTCGTGATTTCTTCTGTAACTTGATTCGCTAAGCTACTTTCAATGTCCCTATTCAGAGTTTCACCGCTCATAAAATGACGGCAGCATCCAAGCGCTTATAAATATCAGCTTGCATGATTTTCAAGCGTTGCCGGGTCATGATGGTTTTATCGGGGTCAGCAATCGCTTCCTCAAAGGTCAAATTTTGGTTCAGCATGGTGCTCAAATCATGGCCAAAGGTTTCCTGCTTTTGCACGGGGAGCTGTATGAGTGCGTTGATACAGTCCTTATGGGTTTTATAGATGGTAAGTTGTTCAAACGGCTTCCCGTCAGCCACGATTTCACCCCAGTAGGGATTGAGCCAGACAATAAATTGGGCAAAGCCTTTAAGATGATTAACAATCTGGGCAAAGCCTACCAAGGTATCGTTTAAGGCTTGCCCGCCAGTAATAATAGTATGGATCACCAATTCATGGCCCAGGCTTTTGATCAATCCAGCGATTCCCATCTCCTTAATGTAAGTGGACAACGCGATAAACGAACTGGCGCCATTATCAATCACGGTATCACCGTGTGATTGAGCAACCATTTCGATGATTTCATCAAACTTTCGTGGGTTTATTTGATCGTTGTCCAGAATATCCAGCGACTGGACCGGTAAGCGCCGATAACGGCTGAAAGTCTTATTGAGGGGATCCGTATCAATTAATGTCAGTGGTTTTTCGGGGTCACTGTGCTTATGGAGCAAATATTGCGTCAGCAGGCTGGCGACCAACGACTTGCCGACGCCACCTTTACCTTGAAGTATGATATGTATGTTAGACATTAGTATAAATCCTTTGGGTTGATCATCGGGTTATGGGACATCCCGTCAGGAAGTTTTATTTTGGCAATTTCTTCCTTCTGGGTAGTAGCTGTGTCGTTTACTTGCTTAACATCATTTAGATAAGAGCCTATAGCCTCTTTAGAAATTGAATCACTTTTAACGGTTTTGACAGAAGGCTTGAGATGATGTTTTTTTAGGTATTTGGTGAAGGTTACATAGGAAAACGAAATGATGTCCGTTTGTGACAAGGATTTCCAGATGGATTTGGCGGTATAGCCTTTATCCAAATAGGCCTTAATTAAATCCAGGTTCGCTAAAAACGTCACGTAGCAAAGCTTATCCGTCTCCTCGCTCAAAGACGCCATCAACTTTTCGAATTCATTGGCTTTCTTTAAATCCGTCATTTGCATACCCTACCGCTTATACAAAATATAACCTTGACAGGGATCATATTAAATATTATTTAATAACGCAACATATTTATTAATTAAATATAAGTATAATTATTTCATGTTAATACATAGTTAATTATTGTTAATTAACAAATATACATTGCATTTAGCTGTAGTTCTGTTATAGTTTTCCACAAACGGAGGGCAGGATAGGTGAAGAGGGCCCACCGCTTCGCGGCAGGCCCACTTCACATTTCTTATTCGCGCCACAGGCGCTCAACGAAAATCCTGCCCTACGGGATTTATTTAGACTACGGCGAGGTGATGCATGAAAACTGCAGCCCGAAACCCTGCACAAAACGGCAACCGTAAACCAATTAAAGTCTTTTGCAATTCGGTCGAACGGCAATCGATTATTGATAAAGCTGAACAATGCGGGCTCTCCGCTTCCAACTTCTTACGGACGATAGCTTTGGGTATTGGCGTTGTCAGTGTGGTCGACCATCGCAAAGTCGATGAACTGATGCGCATTAACGGTGATTTGGGACGCCTGGGTGGTTTATTGAAATTGTGCTTAGCCAAAGAAGACCATTTTCACTCTCTCAGTAGCGGTGTTAAAGACCAAGTGTTGGCTACGTTATCCGACATCCATGCCAACCAGACAAGCCTGAAAGCCATCATCAAGCAGGTGGTGAAGTCATGATTGCCAAAGCCATCCCAATGAAAACGGCGGAGAAGAGCCATTTTGCCAAATTGGTAACTTATATTACTGATTCACAAGATACCCCTTTTCGCTTAGGGGCCGTTACGATCACTAACTGCTACAGTGATGAAGCAGAGGATGCCGTCTTAGAAGTACTTAACACCCAATTACAAAACCGCCGGGCGACCTCTGATAAAACCTACCACCTGATCGTTTCCTTTAGGTCAGGGGAAGAGCCACCCCCTGAAACCTTGAGAGCGATAGAAGAACAGCTGTGTACAGGCCTTGGTTTTAAAGGCCACCAACGGGTCAGTGCCGTCCATTGCGACACCGAAAACTTGCATGTCCACATTGCCATCAACAAAGTCCACCCCGTAAGGCACACTATCCATAATCCCTTCCAGGACTACAAGACCCTGGCAAAGCTCTGTGCCCAGTTGGAACAGCAATATGGCCTGGAAATTGACAACCACAGCCGCCAACGCAACCACAGCGCAGGCAGGGCGCGGGATATGGAAGCCCATGCCGGGGTCGAAAGCCTGGTCACCTGGATCCAACAAAATGCTTTGGAAACAATAAAGCAAGCCAAAAGTTGGGATACATTACATACCGTATTGCATGAAAACGGCCTTAGGGTCAAACTTAGAGGCAATGGCTTGGCCATTAGCACCCTGGATGGGGAAACAGGGGTTAAAGCCAGCTCCGTTGCCCGTGAACTGTCCAAAGGTAAGCTGGAATTGCGCTTAGGGGCCTTCCTACCTGCCAATGAACAGGCCCTTACCGCAGTCAAGGTCAAACAGCGCTATCAACGCTCACCGTTAAGCCATCACCCAAGCCAACCTGTTCAGTCCGTTCAACCAAGCAAAACAACGAAAATAACCCGCACCGCACTGTTTGCTGCTTACCAAAGTGAAACGACGAAACGGACAACCTTACGCAATGGCTTGCTGTTAACCGCCAGGGGTCACCATAAAGACCAAATCCAGCACGCCAAAGCCAATGCCGCTAACAAGCGCCGTTGGATAAAAGCCTTGGCCCAGCCTGGGCTCAGTAAAAAACTGTTGCTAGGTTTGGTCAGTAAAGCGCTTCAAGCCGAGATCAACCGTATCAATGCCGACTACCACGATAAACGCCAGCGGCTATACCGGCTACATACCCGGCAAAGCTGGCTTGATTGGTTACAACAGCAAGCTAAACAAGGCAATATTAACGCATTACAACTGTTACGGCAGCGGCATGTCACCAATGACCAGCGCGGGAACTGCCTCGGCAAGTCCAAATACAGAAGGGCAGAACAACCCAGCCAAGCCCAGGACGATCCCCAGTTACCGAAAGCCAAGGTCACCAAGAAAGGCACTCTCTTCTATTTACACGACAAGGCTGTTATCAAGGATGACGGCAACCGCTTCCATATGGCAGCCGATGCGAACCAAGAGGTGTTGACGACCGCACTCATCCATGCCAAACAGCGGCACGGCTACCAGCTTTCCGTAGAAGGTAACGCAGTGTTCCAGGAAAACGTAGTGCGGGCATCCGTTAAGGGCGGACTCAACATCAGCTTTGAACAAGAGCACCTGGAACGGCGGCGGGTACAACTCAGTGCCGAACTGGTATTGTTTGGTGACGGTAATTTACGGCATTCTAGCCAACAGCAAAGCCGGGGGTTGAGGCGATGAGCCTGGGCGAACTACCAATCATGTCAGTTGTGCGGTTTATCTGCCTAACACCCCTATTAATAGTATACGGCCTATGGATGCTATTGAAGTTTACCTTAGGGTTATTGGTTCTTCTTTTGCTCGCCTGGCTGACCCATATTTGGTTCGGTAGCGTAGGTGATGGCTTGTTGGCATTGCCGGTCATTTATGGCTTTTCCCATTGGTTGCCCAACCCAAGCATCGGGGAAATTGCCAAAACGGTCAGCTTCAAGAATAGTTTAAGGGGGCAGCGCAACAAAGGCCCGAAAGCCAAGATCTTGGATTTCAAAACTTACCGGCGTGGTGCAAAGCAGTGAAAGACAAGTTCAACAATTCGGTAGGCCCTTTAGCCAATCAAGCCAACAGGGCTTCAAAACAAGGAATTCGCGCCGGCATCACCATCTTAATCCTAATACTTGGCTTGCAAACCGCAACCCAAGCGTTTGCGTTTGAATTCCAGCACCACCCTTTATTGGGGTTTAACTTATTTCATCTATACCCGCCTTGGGCAATTATTGGTTGGGCGTTGAATTGGGGCGACTTCTACCCTTCATATTTCATGGCGGCCGGTAATGTTGGCATTTTAGTCGCTGGTGTCGGCCTGCTGCTGCAAACCGTTGTTATCATGGTATTGGACAATTCAGCGAAAGCCAGCCTATATATGCACGGTTCGGCACGGTGGGCGAACCTGAAAGACATCCGTGAATCGGGATTGCTGCCTCGGCCAAGAAAATTCAAGGAGTGGCTGTTGGGCATAAAACAAGTTAAAAACCTTGGTGTGTTTGTTGGGGCTTGGCAAGATAAACGCGGCCGAAGCCATTATTTGCGGCACTGTGGCGGTGAGCATGTGTTGTGTATTGCCCCCACCGGTTCCGGCAAAGGGGTAGGGTTGGTGATCCCGACGCTGTTGACCTGGCCGCAAAGCACGGTCATAACCGATTTAAAGGGTGAGTTATGGGGTGCAACCGCAGGCTGGCGGCAACAACGTGGCCATAATAAAGTGCTACGTTTTGAACCGGCAGCCCAAGGTTCCGTCCATTGGAACCCGCTGGATGAAATTCGCTTGGGGACAGCGTTTGAAGTGGGCGATGTCCAGAACCTGGTCAACTTGATGGTTGACCCGGATGGCCGGGGCTTGGAAACCCACTGGCAGAAGACCTCCCATGCCTTGCTGGTCGGAGTCATCTTACATGCCTTGTACCTGGCTAAGCAAACCGGAAAAAAAGCCACCTTACAAAACGTTGACCGGATGCTCTCCGACCCGCAAAAAGCCTTGTCGGAGCTCTGGCACGACATGCGGTTTAACCTGCACTGTAATGGCAGCCAGCATGAACTGGTGTCATCGTCGGCCATGGACATGATCAGCCGTCCCATTGAAGAGGCAGGCTCTGTGCTGTCGACCGCTAAATCCTATTTGTCCCTGTACCGCGATCCGGTGGTGGCCGAAAACATCAGTAGTTCAGATTTTTGCATTGGCGATTTGATGAACTACAAAGCTCCGGTCAGCCTGTATATCGTCACCCAGCCAAACGACAAGACCCGCTTGCGTCCCTTGGTGCGTATTCTGATCAATATGATTATACGATTATCGGCGCAAGGCTTAACGATAAGTGATGGTATACCCAAAGCGTCTTATCAACATCCCATCCTGTTGATGCTCGATGAGTTTGCCGCCTTAGGCAAGCTGGATATCCTGCAGGAATCCTTGGCCTTTTTACGGGGCTATGGCATCAAGTGTTATTTGATCTGCCAGGACATTACCCAACTCAAAAGCCGAGAATACGGCTATGGGCCGGACGAATCGATCAGCTCGAATTGCGCCGTCGTCAATGCCTTTTCGCCGTACCGGATTGAAACCGCCGAACACTTATCCAAACTGACCGGGCAAACCACCATCGTCAAGGAACAAATTACCACCAGCGGCCACCGTGCCAGTATGCTGTTGGGCAATGTTTCCCGAACCACCCATGAAGTGCAGCGACCCTTATTGACGCCCGATGAATGCATGCGCATGCAAGGGCCAATAAAAGACGACCACGGTATGATCGAAAAACCGGGCGATATGTTGGTGTTTATGGCGGGATATCCAGCCATTTACGGTGTCCAGCCCCTCTACTTTAAAGACCCGGCGTTAACGGCGCGCTCGCGCATACCGCCGCCCGCTACAAGCGATACCTTAACGTCTCGAGTTAAATTCAGGGACTCCTATCGTTTCGATGCTAATTCTTCTTTAATACAAGTGGATGGGGTATCTGGCCGGATCGATACTGAACATGAACATTCCATCCACAGAGGGGAAAGTACCCATGTGCGCTCAACGAGACGATAAATCTAATTTATCACACTCAGCATCGGGAAATCCAAGGCGTTATCTGCGGCTTTTAAATAAGCTAACCCTGCTTGTGTTAATGACATTCTTATGCCTATTCCTAAGTGATTGGCTGGGGCTCCGTTTTAACCATAGCCAAAGTGTTGCACCCGGGTTTTATTGGGTGGTCGACAAACCACCGGAAAAAGGCGATTTTGTGTCGTTTTGTCCGGCACAAGATTCAATAACCCAGATGGCGTATGAACGGGGCTATATCGGTTTTGGCAATTGTCCTGGCCATACCGAACGGTTATTGAAAATCGTTAATGGCAAAGGGGGCGATACTATCGAATTAACCAAAGCCGGTGTTGTGATTAATGGATCACTTCTGTCGAACACAACCATCTTAACTCAAGACGGCTTAAATAGGCCGTTAACTCTTTTTGATAAAAAACGGAGGATTTTGCAAGCCGATGAGCTTTGGGTCATGACCAACCGCAGTCCCTTATCGTTTGATAGCCGATATTTCGGACCGATCCGATTAGCACAAATTAGTGCTGTGGTGAAACCAATATGGACATGGCCATAAATGGGGGAGGGCAGTCTTGTCTATAGAAGGTATGCATTAATTGAGTACATTCTCATACAAGGTCATGTTATTAATTCCATGCGGGAGAAAATAAGATGAACATTGAAAATGAAAACCAAATTGGTTCTGATGTCGCCTTAGAAAAATTGGCCGATGCTGATAACCCTGGCTTTATCGTTGAAGTCGACCCGGATGAAGCCGAGCTATTGGGGGCGTTTATGGAAGATGCCTTAACCGAACAGGATGCCATGGAGAGTGGTGTGGATTTATGGGACGCCGAACCCGATGACAGCAACTTGAACCAATGGCTTTCCTGGGGGTTGGCATGAATTCGAAACCCAACTTTTCCGAACAAGTCGCCGTAAAACTGATTGAACAACTCAAGGCGGGCACAGCACCCTGGCAACGGCCCTGGGATGGCAATGTCCAGGGCTTTATGCCTTATAACCCTACCACCGGTAAGCGCTATAAGGGTATCAATGCACTGTGGTTATTAAGCCAGGAACGCGAAGATTCCCGCTGGCTGACTTATAACCAGGCACAAACGTTAGGTGCCCAGGTGAAAAAAGGGGAAAAAGGATCGGTCATCCAATACTGGAAATTTACCGACGCCATTCCAAGACGCGATGATAAAGGCAATATTATTCGTGATGGCGAGGGCCAGCCGATCAAGGACAGTGTTAAGCTGGAGCGGCCCAAAGTCTTCCATTCGGTAGTGTTCAATGCCGGGCAGATTGACGGCTTGCCTGAGGTTCCGGTGCTTGAACGTGAGTGGGAGCCCATTGACCGGGCAGAAGCTTTGCTGGCTGCTTCCGGTGCAAAGATAAAGTATGTTGCCGGAGATAGTGCCTTTTACTCACCGTCACAAGATATTATCCAACTGCCGCTGCGTGAACAGTTTAAGGGTGCCGATCGATTTTTTGCCACCGCCCTTCATGAGCTTGGGCATTGGTCTGGTCATGTAACTCGGTTAAACCGAGACCTCAAGCATCCGTTTGGCAGTATTGCTTATGCTAAAGAGGAGCTTCGGGCAGAGATTGCCAGTATGTTATTGGGCAATGAATTGGGTATTGGCCATGATGTCGGCCAGCATGCCGCGTATGTGGACAGTTGGATCAAAGTGTTGGCGGACGATCATCTGGAAATCTTTCGGGCGGCAGCCGATGCGGAAAAAATTCAAGCCTACCTGTTTTCGTTGGAACAGCAACAAACCCAGGAGTTAAATCAGGAAATTGACATCGCTAACGCACAAATAACGGTTACGACCGAGCAAAAAACAGAAAGTACCGAAAAGCATTACATAGATGTACCGTATCAGGACAAAGAGGAAGCCAAACGTCTGGGGGCGAAATGGGATCGCAAAGGCGCATCCTGGTATTTTACCGATCAAGCTGATAAAAGCCTGTTTGGTCGTTGGCT
This sequence comes from uncultured Methylomagnum sp., assembly GCA_964435245.1. Lineage (GTDB taxonomy): Bacteria > Pseudomonadota > Gammaproteobacteria > Methylococcales > Methylomonadaceae > Methyloglobulus. The sequence goes on along the minus strand of CAYSYU010000025.1, from coordinate 34,679 downwards.
TGAGTTTACCCCGTCAAGTGAACGGTTAACCCAAACCCAAAATTCCGCCCAAACCCCAAACTTGTCGGCTGAAACTAGTGATACTGATGAAAGAACCTATCTGGCCGTACCTTACGCAGAACGGTTGCAAGCCAAAAAATTAGGCGCGAAGTGGGATAAGGTCGCAAAATCCTGGTTTACCACCGATCGTGAACTATCCCAATTTGAGCAGTGGCTACCTGAGAACATCAAATTGGAACAAAGCCCTGCGATGTCACCCAGAGAAGAATTTGCCGACGTCTTACGTTCGGTCAACGGCGATATCACCTATGAACATCCGATCATGGACGGGCAAAAGCACCGCTTTAAAGTGGACGGCGATAAAACCAGTGAGAAAAGCGGCTTTTATGTCGGTTTCTTAGATGCTCATCCGGCAGGCTACGTTAAAAACAACCGCACCGGCGTTGAAATCAAATGGAAGAGTAAGGGTTATTCATTCACAGATGCAGAAAAAGCCAAATTACAGGCGGATACTGCCGCCAAACAACAGGCACGAAACCAGGAAATCATCGCCAAACAACAGAAAACCGCTGCCATTTTAAGCCAGCTTTGGGCGATTGCCCACACTCCACCGGCTGACCATCCTTATCTGGCCAATAAACAAGTCAATACCGATGGCTTGCGGATGATTCCGGCAACGACGGAGGGTTTACCTGATAATTCACCCATTCGAATCGGGTCTGATAAGACTGAATCCCTGAAATTAATTAAGACTTATGAAAACCACCCTGAAATCCTGGTTTTTACGGCAGGGGATTTATTGGTTCCGGTAACAGATACCCAGGATCAACTATTGTCGCTGCAAACCATAGACCCTACCGGCATCAAACGCTTCGTCAAGGGCAGCAAAATAGAAGGGGGATTTTATATCGCTGGCGGAATGGCGGCCTTACAAAAAGCTCCCGTTTTAGTAGTTGCAGAAGGCATAGCCACGGCCAAAAGTTTGGAGGATTGTTTGGGTTTCCCAGTCGTGGCGGCATTTGCAAGTGGTAATTTAGCCGCTGTCGTTAACCAACTCCATCAGCATTTCCCTGAAAAAAAAGTCATTGTCGCAGGCGATGACGACAGGAAATTGGAAGTAAAACATGGTATCAACGTTGGCAGGGAAAAAGCGGAACAAGCCGCCAAGGCTGTTGGTGGAAAGGCGATATTCCCAATTTTTGCAGACTCAGAAAACCCATTGACTGACTTTAATGATCTGGCTACTAAATCGGTCTTTGGAAAAGCCGGGTTGGATCGGCAAGTGAAAACTGTTGTTGCCATGGAAATCGAAAAACAAGTGGACCAGTTAGACCGATCTCTTCAACCTATTCAGGGAAATGAGCAAAGTCAAACACAACGCCATGCTATAAGGATGTGAGCCTAAATTGTGAAAACAGGGTTTTGTTAGGTTATGAACTGTTCAGATTATCAGGATTAATAATCCTTTTGCAGGATACTAGGGCATATTACTGCAATGTTATAAATAATCATGGCGAATGGAAGTATTCGAATCCCTTACCCATATTGAAGCAGTTTACAGACTCAGCGACAATAGCGTTCTTTAAACCCGGCAAGGACACCTTCAACATGACAGCCTACAAATGGCAATTTGCCGCGCGTTTTAAATATCACGCGTTTGGCTGGAACTCAGCTAAGCCGATCCAGCGAATCAAATAGGCCTTGGCCGAAATTAAGCAGGTGGCAAAGCAAGACCCGGAATTAGCTGCTGCGGGCGCAGTCCTTTTCCTGGAAAAACTATCTCCAGCCATCGAACAAGTTGATAGTTCTTCAGGTGCGATCGGCTCTTTGGTCAACCGGGCTATTGACACCTTGGTGCCTTTGATTATCAAAGCGCCTGTTGCGCCTGCGATCAGGAAGAAATGGCTAGAACGCTTATGGGAAGCCCTGCAACAAGACAATATCCCCTATATTGAAGCATTAGGCGATCATTGGGGCGACTTGTGCGTTGATCCTGTTTGCGCTTCACAATGGGCGGATGAGTTCAAGCCCAGTGTGGTAAATGTGTCACAGGCTTCTGGTTATGTCTTTTTTAAGGGCACCGTTCCTTTCCTCTCGGCCTTGCATGCTGCCGGTCGACATGAAGAAATTCTGACGCTGTTGGAAAAGCCTTATTTCAGCGGTTGGTGGTATCGCCAATGGGGAGTACGAGCGTTACTGGCCATGGATAAAAAAGCCGATGCCTTGCGTTATGCCGAAGACAGCAAAAAGGTGATCAATACACCGATCTGGGCGGTTGCTCAGGTTTGTGAAGGCATTTTATTGTCATCAGGGCTTTATGAAGAGGCCTATAAGCGATATGCGTTGGATGCCAACCAAGGCACGACTAATCTTGCCACCTTCCGCTGTCTAGTTAAGAAATATCCGCTTCAACCGCCCTTTGATATTTTACGTGACTTGGTGGCCAGTCAGCCCGGCTCGGAAGGCAAATGGTTTGCAGCGGCCAAAGATGCCGGTTTTTTCGACTTAGCCATTGAGTTGGCCAACAAAAGCCCAACCGACCCACGAACACTGACCAGGGCAAGCCGGGATTTTGCAGAAAAACAACCTGTATTTGCTGTCTCGGCTGGCATGGCAGCGTTACATTGGATGGTAAGGGGTTATGGTTATGAAATTACCACTGGAGATGTCATGGAGGCTTGTTCTTGTATGTTAAAAGCTGCAAGTGCCGCAGGTGTAACGTAAGCGTACGGTCAGATCGTCTTAACAAGATCACTACAAAGTTTCATCCTTATGGATTTACAGAAAGGATGAAAAATGGCGGTTACAAATCATTGGCGATCTCATATTGAAGCTTGGCAAGGTAGCGGCATAACCCAGGCAGCCTATTGTCGTCAACATCAGTTGAATAGCAGGGCCTTCACTGCGCGATTATCGGAATACCGGCGAGAAAGAGAGGAAGATAAGCCGGTGCTAATCCCGATAACGGTAACCCAGTCATCAGGCGAATTAAATCCGGAAGCTAAGAAGATTGTCCTGCATTGCGTTCAGGGACACCGCTTGGAATTGCCGGAGACGGTATCGGCACAGTGGTTATCGACGTTGCTGCGGGGACTGGTTTGATTGGCGAACCCGAACACATATGGCTCGCGGTAGCGCCGGTGGACATGCGGCGGGGCATAGACGGCTTGTCCATGAATGTCCAGGAGGCGTTGGGAAAGGCGCCGTGTTCAGGGATGGCATTTGTGTTTCGAAATAAGGCGGGGAACCGGTTGCGCTTACTGGTCTGGGACGGCAATGGCGTGTGGCTGTGCCACCGGCGTTTGCACCGGGGCGGTTTTGTTTGGCCGAAGGTGGATGATGCCAGTTTTCGTATTAGCCGGAAGCAATGGGAGTGGCTGGTGTCGGGGGTGGATTGGCAACGGTTATCGCGGCTGCCGGACCCCAATTGGCAGGTTTGAGAGGGCTGCTGAAATGGGCTGAAACGCAGTCATAGCAAGCGATTCAGCAGGATAACCATGATATAATAACGCCATGGATGCGATGGCTGAACTTGACCGAATTACGCTTGACCCTGAGGTCAAAGCCCAAGTGTCGACATTAATGGGTTCACTGACCGAGGCACTTCAACAAGCCAACGGCCAGCTCGCCGCTAAAGCTGCCGAGATTGTCGAAAAAGACACCAAGATTGCGGTGCTCACCCATGAATTAGCGTATTACAAGCGGATTCGATTCGGTCAAAAAACAGAAGCCTTGGCAGGTCTTCAGCGCGACCTGTTCCGGGAAGACGTTGAAACTGACTTGGCGGCCATTGAAGCCGAACTGGAATCGCTTAAGGCGACGCCGAGGCCGACGGTGGCAGCGCCGCGTTCCCCGCGCCGTGGGCGTCAGCCGTTACCCGACCATTTGCCGCGCATCGAACACCGTCACGAACCGCAAAGTTGCGCTTGTGGGCAGTGCGGCGGGAAACTCACCCATATCCGGGACGACATTACTGAGCAGTTGGATATCGAACCGGCCAAATTCTTTGTTCACCGGCATATCCGGCCGCAGTATGCCTGCCGGGCTTGTGAGACGGTGGTTGCCGAAGCGGTACCGCCTGCGATTATTGACGGCGGCCTGGCCGCCGTTGGCTTGCTGGTGTGGGTGGTGATCGGCAAATACCTGGACCACAGCCCTTTATACCGGCTGGAGCAGATAGCATCCCGTAGCGGCGTCAAGCTGTCCCGGTCAACGCTGGCCGATTGGGTCGGCCAAGTGGGCGTGGCCTTGCAGCCCCTGGTTGACCGGCTCATCTGGCAACTGTTGCAAGGAAATACCTTGCACGCTGATGAGACCCCCATGCCGCAATTGGATCCAGGCAGCGGGAAAACCAAAAAAGCGTATCTTTGGGCGTACCGGAGCAATGATCTTCAGCCCGGGCCTAGGATTATCGTCTTCGACTACCGGAGCGGGCGCAATGGTCAACATGCCCGGGATTTCCTGGGGGGCTGGCGTGGTTGCCTCATGGTGGACGACTACAGCGGGTACAAACCACTGTTCACCGAGGACTCAGGCGGCAAGGCTTGCACCGAGTTGGCGTGTCTGGCTCATGTCCGCCGGAAATTCTTCGATCTCTATCAAGCCAACCGAAGCCCAATGGCCTATGCCGCATTAGAACAGATTGCCGATCTGTATGAAATCGAATCCCAAGCTAAAAACCTGAGTATTGAGCAGCGTCAATTAGTGCGGCAGGACAAAGCAAAGCCCTTGCTTGAAGGCCTTCACACCTGGCTTCAGGACACCCTGGCCAAAACCGCACCTGGCGGTGCCTCCGCCAAAGCACTAAATTATGCTTTAAAGCGCTGGCCGGCGCTCATCCGTTACGCCGACACCGGTCACCTACCGATCGATAACAATGCGTGCGAGAACACGATAAGGCCAATAGCGATAGGCCGGAAAAATTACCTATTCGTTGGTACTGAACGCGCAGGAAAACGCGCTGCCGCCATCCAAAGCCTTTTGGGTACCGCCAAACTCAATGGCCTTGATCCCGCTGCCTGGCTGAAAGAAACCCTGGAAAAGCTCCCCACATGGCCGAACAGAAAAATCGATGGGCTGTTATCATTCGGTCATATCGAAGCCGCTAATACAACCACGACTTTTAGGGAATACGCCTAGTAACACCGCTTACGGTGTAACTGAAGCACAAATCAAAGCTAAAATCCTGAATGAAGTCACCACTGCTGGTTCAGGCAATGCTCTATTTATTGCGATGATAAAAAATAGATTTAATATTTGAAATCATGACAAAAAAGCTGTGAAACCATAACGCCAAATCGACTGAGCAGACGTTCACGCTATTTGCTTTTTAATTTTCTGGCAGACCGTAGTCGTTAAGGGTTGTAAGACACCTGCCTACAAGCACGAGCCGACAGAGTTCGAAAGATCATAAGGCAGGTGTCTTAGAAGCCTCGAAGGAGGAAACCGCGGAAGAAGTTCTGTGGACTACGAAGGATGCTGGGCTATGGGCATTTGAATAACCGACCTGCCGATTTAATGCCGATGAATCCCGTCAGGTTAAGAAAGTGCAATATTTGGCTGCCAGTTTTACCGAGGAAGCAGTTATGTTTCTGCCCATTTGATTTTTGCTTGGGATCAAAAGCCCTGGTTTTGCCGGCTACGGCAACAGCTTTCCCTACCGGTGCCGATGGCGCTATCGCCGCCCGATGTGTTGGGTGTTGCAGGGTGTTGTTCATGCCGCGCATCGTTGCCAAGGCGGTGCCCGGATGGGTTTTTCGCGCGGCAGGTCGCTCACGATCACCATGGCAGCCCCACAATCCGGGCAGGTAAAGGTAGGCTGTGGCGGTGCTGGGGTGGTTTCGAATGGCGAACCAACGTCTTGGGAAGCCGTGTTGGTTTCCCCATTGGCCACTGCAAGCAGCTCCCGTGCCCGCTTCAGGTTGTCCCGGCGTCCGACATTGGCGAGCATGCCATAGTGGCGGATGCGGTGGAAGCCGCTCGGCAGCACATGCAGCAGGAAACGGCGCATGAACTCGTCTTGGCTGAGGGTCATGGTCTTGTGGCGGGCACGGCCTTTGGACCGGTAATCTTTATAACGAAAGGTCACGCCTTGCTCATTGGATGCGATAAGCCGTTGGTTTGAAATCGCCACCCGGTGGGTATAGCGGGAAAGGTAAGCCAATACGGCTTCTGGCCCGGCAAACGGGCGTTTGGCATAGACCACCCATTCACATTGCTTAAGCGGCGCGAGCCATTCGGCGAATGCTTGCCGGTTGCTGAGCCCGGCGTACTCGCCAAAGAACTGGAGTTGGCCCGTTTCATAAGCGTTACCAAGTTCTTCCAGGAACCGCCGCCGAAACAAGCGCGAAAGCACCCTGACCGGCAGGAAGAAGCCGGGCTTGCACGCCACCCAACGCGTACCGTCCAATGACAAGCCGCCGCCGGGGACGATGCTGTGCACGTGCGGATGGTGGGTCAGTGCCGAGCCCCAGGTATGCAGCACCAGGGTCGCCCCGGTTTGGGCGCCCAAATGCTTGGGGTCGGCGGCAATCGTCCGTAATGTTTCGGCGGCCACCTCAAACAGCAACTTATAGATCACCGGCTTGTTGTAATAGCCAATGGCGCTGATCGGTGCCGGCAAGGTGAATACGACATGGTAGTATTCCACCGGCAGCAAATCATCCTGGCGGGCCTTGAGCCAACGCCGTGCTGCACTGCCCTGGCACTTCGGGCAATGCCGGTTACGGCAGGAATTATAGGCAATATCGTCATGCCCGCAGGCACGGCAATGCAACACATGCCCGCCCAGTTCGGCACTGCGGCAGCGTTCGATGGCCGACATCACCTTAAGCTGGCCGAGGCTTAAATGGCCGTGTTGGGCTTGTCGCCAAGCCTCCCCATGGCGGCGGAAGATGTCCGCCACCTCAAGGTTTGGGCGCACCCCGGCTTACTCAGGTGGCAACTTCTCCAATGGGCTGACGACTTCGCGCAAGATCTCGGTGGCCACTTGGGTGTAAAGCGCGGTGGTTTCCAGCTTCTAGTGCCCAAGCATGACCTGGATCACGCGGATATCGACTTTCTGCTCCAACAGGTGAGTGGCAAAACTGTGCCGCAACGTATGCATCGAGATGCGCTTTTGGATATTCGCTGCGTCCGCTGCGGCGTGGATGGCCCGGTTAAGTTGGCGAGTGCTCAGCGGCTCAAACGGGTTCAGGCCGGGAAACAACCAGCCGCCACCGCCCGGCATCTTGCCTTGGGCACGGGCCACCCGCCACCACACCCGCAAGCGCTCGAGCAACACCGGGGACAGGATGGCATAGCGGTCTTTCTGGCCTTTGCCCCGCTCCACCCGCAAGGTCATGCGCTCGCTGTCAATGTCGCTGACTTTCAGGCCGGTGACCTCGCTGGCCCTAAGCCCGGTGCCATAGGCCACGGACAGCGCCGTTTGCCATTTCAAGTTGCCGGCCGAGACGATCAAGCGTGACACTTCGTCACGGCTCAGCACCACCGGCAACGTCCGCGGCATATAGACCGGCTGCATCTTGGCCATCAATTCGCCACGGCACAGGGTCACGTCGAAGAAGAATTTAAGCCCGGTGATGGTGGCGTTCAGCGTGACCGGCGATGTGCCTTGGTCGACCAGGAATAACTGGAACCGCCGCAAGTCTTCGATCGTGGCCGTATCGGGCGAGCGGCCAAGGAAACGGGTCAATCGCCGGACTGCCCGGACATAGGCGGTTTGGGTCTTGTCGCTCAGCTTGCGCATCCGCATGTCCTCAAGCATGCGTTGGCGCAACGGGGTGATGGTTTTTTCGGATGTGGTCATGGTTCTGCTCCTAGTTTGAAACAAGGCGGATTGCCTTATTTCAAAACATAGGGAACAGCCACAATCAGTCAATTAACCGCTACCATTCAATGCCAGTTTGCTACCTAATCATTGGCTCTTTTTGATACGCATAGGCCAAACGGCGCACACCTACCGCGCGAGCGGTTTAGTCCTCCGACCCAAAACTGACAATCAACTCAGGCCCATGAGTTTCTCTATAGCCGACGTTCAGGTACAGGCACTAGAACTTGGTTAAATGCAGCATGATAACTAGGATTGCACTTCGGAGTTGAATCCGCCTATTGTAATGGAAAGCCGACACCCTAAAAATCAAGGAAATTTGAATTTTCCCCTTAACCGGACGGCCAAGATCGGGAACAACAAGACCGACAACATCCCGGCACAAACCAGGATAGCGGCCCTATCCGGCGGCATAACGCCGGAAGAAACACCGATTTCGCTGATAATAAGGATCAGTGGCAAGCCCGTGGCTGAATAAAATGCAAAAGGTAGTTTTTCATCGGAAGCCAGTTCCTTCTTGTACAGGAACACCGGAACACCCCTAACCAAGACCAACAAACCCAACAAAAGCGTTATTTGGATTGGGGCCAGAGGGGCAGACCATAAAGCGCTGACTTCAAACTTCATGCCAGCCGTAATAAAAAATATCGGTATCAGGAATCCATAACCAACCGCATCCAACTTATGCCGCAACAGTTCCCCTTCCGCCCCTTTTACGGCAAGGCGGACCACGATACCGGCAGTAAAAGCGCCCATCACGATATTCAGGCCGAATTTAGCGGCGAGCGCGACAAATAGAATTTGAAGCAAGATACAAATCCTAACCGGCAGTTGGCCGCTGGTCTGCATCGTCTGCCTTAGCAAGGTAATCAGCTTGGATGGTCGTGCATTTAAAGCAATATAGGCCGCGATAAAGGCGATGAGTATAAACATCACCATAAAAAAGGTATGGATGACTGTACTGTGTGTAGGGATCAAGAGCATGGAAATGACCACGAGGGGGCCGAACTCACCGGCTGCGGCTGCCGCTACCATGTAAGTGCCGAACTCGGTGTTCAACTCCCCCCGGTCCCGCAGGATGGGGGCCAGCACGCCCAACGCCGTTGTGGATAAGGCGATTGCCGCCAATAAGGGCGGTGTCTGGATCAGTCTTATGGCACTGAAGAAGTACATGCAAATGAGTGCCACGAACAGGGAAAGGCACCAGCCGCCGACCGCCAAAGTCAATGGACGACCACGAACCTTGTCAAAATCGATCTCAAGACCGACCATGAACAGCAGGAAGGTCAACCCCAGTTCCCCCAGCGTGCCGATCATACCGTCCGGGCTCGCCAGGTTGAACGCATGGGGGCCGATCAGGATACCCAAGACGACTTCAAGAACCACGACAGGTATTCGGAAGCCACGGGGCAAATCCGTGAGCAGCGGTGCCAGCATTGCCACGAATGCGATCAGAAGCAGTTCAGAAGGATAGCTTTCCATAGGTGACTCCGTGGTTACGTGAAATTAAAGTGCCGCGACTTGAACCTACATGAAACAATTACTGACAAGTTTTTTCAACCGAATTTAATTTTAAGTCATTTTCCGTTAACGCATCATAAATAGGCATGGCCCCCAACAAACCGGCGATGAGCTGAGCCGAAAAACAGGCCACAAACAAGGGCAATATGACCGTATAGTTACCGGTCATTTCGATAAGCAGCACAATTCCGGTCAAAGGCGCCTGTACGACCCCGGTAAAATAGGAGGCCATTCCTGCAACGGCAAACAATTTCGGGTCTATGTCCAGATCCGGAAAGAGCAGTTGGAGGACGCTGCCAACACCCAAACCCAGCAATGAGCCAAGGACCAGTACCGGCATGAAAATCCCACCCGATGCGCTAGAGCTCGAACTGCCAATGGTAACGGTAAAGCGGATGATAAAAAACAGTGCGGCCGTATTTAGATTGAGGATATTGCCTTCAAAAATACTGTTGATGAAGCCCTGTCCGCCCCCGGATAACGCCGGTGTAAACCAATTGACAGCTGCCACCATTGCGGCCAGTAGAATCCACCAGGCCATCCTTTTCCAGGAAGTCAACCTGACCAATTTTTGCGCAGCCAACAAAGTCTTGTTGAAAAGACATCCGAGAATACCTGATACGATACCTAACGGTAAGAAGGCCATCAGTAGGTTCAAGGGTGGGGCTTCAGTGATGACTATATGAAAAGCTGGACTTTGCCCTAGCATTACTCGATAGACCATATCAGTGGTGAGGCACGCGATGGCGGCGGCGAAGAACTCGAACGGGGTGCATCGAGAATCCAGTTCCTCAAGAGTAAACATCAAGCCAGCCAGTGGCGAATTGAATGCGGCAGTCAACCCGGCGCCGCCGCCCGCAGACACCATTACCGAACGATCCTTAATGATTGTGTCAGGCCATAAGTTGGCTATCCCTTGTCCGATTGCGCCGCCCATGTGTACGTTAGGCCCTCCTCGACCAACCATTAACCCACCGCTGCTCGCGACGACTGTACTGATAAATTTGATCACCAGTACCCGTAGCCAACGAAATGACCGATGACCCATGAGGACTGCCTTCAAATGGGAAATGCCGCTTCCCGATGCTTCTGGCGAAAAAAGGATAGCCAGGCCTGCTGAAAGAAAGACAGCGGCCAGTGCAAAACCCATGGCAATCCAAGGCCCTTCGGCAGGTCGTTGATGGGCCAAGTCGATAATCCGGGTTCGGAGCGCTTCCCCGCAGTCCAGGGAGAGATGGAAACCGACCGAGACCATTCCCGTGAGCAATCCCAATAAAATGCCTGGGACAATCAAGCGATGGCGCCGCCGATTCAAAAGAAGCGCTCGGTCGTCTTCGGTTCTGCGCGTATTATTTGTGATTTTTCACCCTCATGGGTTGGTGGGGATATTTGAACATAAAGTTGCGGTTTTACATTAAATTAGCGAATTATCATTTAGATAATGACATGACACTTACTTCTAAAAGCAATGCAATTATTGCCATTTTAGACATTATAAGCCAATGTTTTTTATTAAATTAACTTGCTTTATTTAACCAAATCGTATGGTTTTGTTCAAATTCCCCTGTGGGTACAAATTGGACTGTTAAGATCGGGCCATTCACTCACTCAAACAAGCTTTCCTATCCCAAGGTTAAGCATCTTTTAAAGCGCCAGGTCACTCAGTCCGGGATGTCCATCAGGTCGTCGGCCTTGCGGCCAATGAAAGAGGCGGTCGCTTTCGCCAATCGGCAAGTCGTTGATACTAGCGTAGCGTTTCTGCATCAGGCCTTGTTCGTTGAATTCCCAGTTTTCATTGCCATAAGAGCGAAACCACTGGTTGTCATCATTATGCCATTCATAGGCAAAACGCACGGCAATCCGGTTGCCTTCAAATGCCCACAATTCCTTAATCAAGCGGTATTCGTGTTCATGCGCCCATTTACGGGTTAAGAATTCAATTAGTTGATCCCGTCCTACGGGGAATTCGGTACGGTTCCGCCACTGGCTATCTATTGTATAAGCCAAGGCAACTTTTTCAGGATTGCGGTTATTCCAACCGTCTTCGGCCATCCGTACCTTTTGGGTGGCGGTTTCAAGGGTGAAGGGCGGAAACGGTGGCCTTGATTCAGTGCTTATGGTCATTATTAACTCCAAGGTCAATTGTGAATAGTTATTAGGGTGTATATCCAAATATCATCATTCCTGACATTGCCATGCCGTTAGGCAGCGCCTGTATGCCCTCCGTTTGCAGGAACTTGTAATTTGAGCAGCCGTATCTCTTCCAGTAAAGGAGCGATCAGGCCATCCACTTCGGCCTTTGAATAACGCGGAGTGATATGCTGCGGACAATTCCAATCCAGCGCTTCAATATGGATGATGATCCCGCGTTCAACTTTGGCCTTATAAGCAGGCAACGCAAACTTCGCCATTAATTCTGGGTCATCACTTTCATGGACAATGCGTGCATGTCCCCATATTTTTAACCGTTGCCTATTGGGATAATCCATCAAGATTAGCGATATCCGGTCATTGGCATTTAGGTTGCCGACGCTCAAATATTGGACGTTGCCGCGAAAGTCGGCAAAACCTAGGGTGCGGTCATCCAGCACTTTTAAGAAGCCCTTGGGTCCACCCCGATGCTGGATATAAGGCCAGCCCGATTCGGACACTGTAGCTTGATAAAAGCTGTCGCGTTCGGCAATGAAGTTGGCCTTATGTTCGGTTAACCGATTTCGGGCATCATCGGCAAATTCAAATCGGCTGTTTTTCTCCCGGCTGCCATAGAAGCTCTGGGCGGCCTTGACGCTTGGGGTAAAAGCAAGTTCGGCAAAGGCAGTGGCCATGTCAATTCTCCATTAGAAACCGGCGATGAGGCATCGTCGGTTATTAATCACAATACCCCTCTAAGCGGCTTTTTTCACATCCACTTTAGGGAAGTCAATTTCAGTCTGGGCGATTTCATTGATATAGTTGGTTAAGGTATTCAGGGCAACATGCAATACAATTTCAACAATCTCGGCCTGACTGTAACCGGCCGCTTTGACGGCATTTAAGTCGGCATCTGAAACATGGCCGCGTTCAAGCGCCACACGGGTGGCAAAATGGACGGCGGCTGCAGCTTTAGGGTCGGATGAGTTGCCGTTGCGGTTTGCCGCGATTTCAGCGTCATCCAGCTTTGCGACGTTTTTGCCGAGATAGGTATGCGCGGATAGGCAATAACTGCAACCATTGATTTCGGCAATGGCCAGTGCGATGCGTTCACGGGTTTTAGCTGTGATCACGCCTTTGCTTAATGCGCTGTTGAGGCTTAAGTAGCCTTCCAAAGCGGCTGGGCTATTGCCGACCAGTTTCATCAGATTGGGTACAACACCCAGTTGCTTTTTAACCGCATCCAACAAGGGTAAGGAAGCAGCTGGGGTTTGGTCTGACGTAGGGATAGTGATTCTGTTCATGAGGGTTCTCCAAGTTAAAGGTAGTGGACTTAATCCGTCTCGCACTATTGCGATGGGGACGGCTATACTTTGTCACATTCCACTTGCATTGAGAATAACCGCCAAGCACAATACATTATTGCGTTTAGTGGAATAAACAATGGACAGGTTACAGTTAATGACCGTATTTGTGGCGGTTGCAGAAGAAGAGAGCTTTGCCGCAGGCGCACGACGGCTCGGGATGTCGCCGCCTGCCGTGACGCGGGCGATTGCCGCCCTTGAAGATCGGTTAGGTGTTAAGTTGTTGACCAGGACAACCCGATATGTGCGCGTGACCGATGCAGGAAACCGCTATCTGGATGATGCCCGGCGCATCATCGGCGAAATGGACGAGGCCGATGAGGCCGCTGCAGGAATAAACGCAGAACCCCGTGGCCATCTGGCCGTTACCGCACCGGTCATGTTCGGCAGGTTATTTGTTATTCCGGGCATTGTCGAATATTTGCAACGCTACCCGGATATGCAAGTATCGGCAGTTTTCCTCGACCGCGTCGTCAATTTACTTGAAGAGGGTTTTGATGTCGGTATCCGGATCGGCGAATTACCGGATTCCAGCATGCGGGCGATTAGTGTCGGCCAAGTTCGGCGCGTGTTGTGCGCATCACCTAGCTATTTAGCAGACAAAGGGATGCCATTAAAGCCGTCTGAACTGGTCCATCACAACATTATTGCCTCCAGTACGGTTTCGCCAGTTGTGGACTGGAAATTTAGCCAAGGCATCACGGTTCGGGTAAAGCCACGGTTGACGGTAACCAGTAATGATGCCGCCATTGAGGCGGTTAAAAGCGGCATAGGCATTTCACGCCTTCTTTCTTACCAAATTGAGACCGATTTATCTTCTGGCAAACTGCAATCCCTATTGGCTGAATTCGAACCGCCGCCTTTGCCGATCCATGTCATCCATCGTGAAGGCCGTTACGCCTCGGCCAAAACCAGGACGTTTGTTGATCTCATTGTTGCAAGGCTTCGGTCTGTTCAGGCAATAAACCAACATGATCGGTCATGATTATTTTCTTTTCAAAGGCATAAATCACTTTAACCCTCATCAAATGGGAAACCTAACCCTGAAATGAAATTTTTTAAAGTATATGGCCTTGCTTTGTATGGAGACGTTCCATGACGTCCATCACGAAGCGATGGTCAAGCCCTCAAACTATTGTGTCCGTTGGTAATCCGTAAGCAATCCAACCAGGATGATTACGATGCCGATCACAATGTAAAATCCCAGTGCCGCGCCCCCAAAGCCAAGCGTAAAAGGCAGCAAGACCAAAACGGGGCCTACAATACGTTCTACCCATCCATGGATCGGAAATGGGAGTTTTTTGACAACGCCAAGCGGAAAATCGGTAATAAGTGTCATGGCAAGATGGATTCCGGCCAGAAGATAAGCAATTGTCCCTGCCATCCCGCTTAATCCGATAAGCGACGGCGCCAGAAGAAATATTGCTACGGTAAGGTAATCAAGATAACCATGTTGTGTTGGTGAGAGTATTTTCACGGCCCTTCTCCTTATGTTACTAGGAATGGAAAGCAAAAAATTTGTATTGTAATTCTCTGTACATGACAAAAAATTACAGAGTCCCTGGAATTATACTTGCTGAACCCTGAACGGGGTGATCTGGGCGAAGTAATGAGATCATTTTCATCAGCAATTTCATTGATCGAGCAAAAGGGTTGAGGATCTCCGAACGAATGGCATCCAGTCCATAGCGGAATAAACTTTGCGCCCGGCGTTGATGGGTCTTGGTTTTTATGGGCAACACACAATCATTCTTCCATTCGCCGATTTTATGGGTCCAGCAGAAGGCAATGACGGGCAATACCAACAGTTTCTTGATCCTCAAATAACTGACCACACGGGTTTCTTCCAATTTAAAGCCACGGCCTTTCAGGCAGCCAAAGAGTGTTTCTATTTCCCAACGCAGGCCATAGTTTCGGATAGCCGCTGGCTCGAAACGGTCGCTGGCGACGATTAACAACTCACCATCATTGAGGCGCAAGCCGCTGAGATACACGGCACGTGCCCCCAATAACCGGGCCCCCGCCAGCGTCAGCACCTCGCCGGCCTTGAGCGCGTAAAACAGGCGGTCAACGCGGCTGCGTACGCCTTGTGCATTTTCGGCATAACTGTTGTTACGGATTCGGATCGTGAACGGAATCTTTTGCTCCAGCAGCCAGCCCATCCACACATCACCGATAAATTCACGGTCCGCCAGGAGGCCTTTGATGCGATCCTGGCCAAACTGGCCGATAAAACGCTTCAGTAACGCAATGCGTTCCCGGCTGTTGGAATTGCCGCGCTTGTTCAACGGCAACCAATACACGGGGATAGCGGCCCCCCGATAAACCACGGCCAACACCAGCAAGTTGATATTGATCTGCCCCCATTTCCAGTTGGTCCTGTCCAACGATAAGCAATAATCCATGTCAGTGAAACCATACAGCTTCATGATGAAGCCAGCCACAGCATTGTAGTCCAACCAATGATGGCTGAAGAACCGTTGCAGGCGGCGGTACCGCGATGAGATCAGGGCACGGCTTGGGAACGATACCGCCAAGTGGCTCAGGTTCACCGTGTTCACCGCCATTAATGCCAATAACATGCCTATAAAACAATCCAATCTCGCCTTGTGCCAATGAAAATGCTCGTTTAATATTCCCCTAAGTTCGTTGATTTGTAATTCGCTGCTTTTCATGTTCGCAAAACAAAATACGGTATTTAATTACATTTCAACGGACTACACCAACTTTCTCTATATTTTGTCATGTACAGAGATTGTAATTATGTCAAGGTGATCACCCTAAATGATAGGGAAAACTACCGATATAAATAAAGTTTGCAAATTACTGTTTTTTGAGTGCCTGGAAACGACAAAAGTTTAATATTATACGAATTAACTTGTAGGTTTCCCTTACCAGTTTGATGCCTTGTAATCAAGAAACTACACTACATTATAAAACTTGTTTTAAAAGCTCCCTAATGAAGGGAGATGCAGCCCGTATAGTCACGCCCCACGCTATTAACTCACGGAGCAGGTTTAGCCCCTGCTCATCAGCAAAGTGAACATTGGCCAAGTTAAGGCCTATCAAATCGGGCGTAGAATCGCTGGACATGACAACATCACGCAATTCTGTTATCCAGGGGCCAGCCAAACTGCCTTCAAGGATGAGATGAATTTCTGGTGTGGCGTTATCTATAGTAATCCTGAGCATGCCAATCCAATCCTGTTTAATTACTCCTACATAAGGCAAGCGAAATTGATGCCAATTCACACAACTATTGGTGTGGGCTTTTTATGCGCTTGTTTTTTATATAAGAATAAATGCGGAAAAAGGTCATTTGATTGGGGGGCATTAGCATTATGCCACCACTATTTGCGGCAATCTGCGGTATTTAGTGGCTAGTTTTTGCCAGCCCCAATTTTTTCATGCGGTAGCGAAGCGTGCTGGGTTGTAGGTTGAGGATTTGGGCTGCACCGTTAGCGCCTTCAATCACCCAATTGGTTTGCTCCAGCACAGCCAAAATATGTTGCCGGGTTACCGCCTCGAAACTCGCATCGTTCGGAACCCCAGTAATATTGGCCGCATCGGTGCGCCCCGATAACATATCGGGGTCGACTTCGATGATGTCGCTGTCGGCTAAAATGATGGCCCGTTCTATCACGTTTTCCAATTCCCGGATATTGCCGGGCCAATGGTAAGCCTGCAAACGGCGCATGGATTTTTCGCTTATGCCATCTATTTTTTTGCCGATTCGCGAGGCATATTTCTCAATCAGGAAGTAGGCCAGCAGCGGAATATCTTCCAGTCGGTCGCGTAAAGGCGGCGTGGTTAACGGAAACACATTGAGTCGGTAATATAAGTCCTCCCGAAAGGTTTTTTCAGCTACCTCGTGCAAGAGATTGCGGTTGGTGGCGGCAATGATGCGGACATCGACCTTGATGGGCGTTTGGCCACCGACCCGCTCGAATTCGCGTTCCTGAAGCACCCGCAACAGCTTGACCTGGATGTCCAGCGGAATCTCCCCAATTTCATCGAGAAAAATCGTGCCGCCGTCTGCCAATTCAAAACGCCCGATACGTTTGCTAATGGCCCCTGTGAAAGCGCCCTTTTCGTGGCCGAACAACTCACTTTCGATCAAGCCTGACGGTAATGCCGCACAATTGACCTTGATCAATGGATTTTTATGCCGTTTACTGGCGGAATGGATGGCCCGGGCGATCAATTCCTTACCCGTCCCCGATTCGCCTTGAACTAAGACGGAGGCATCCGTAGCCGCCACCCGGCGCACATTGTCAAGCAATGACTGGATTGCTGCACTTCGGCCTACGACCTCGTCAGAATTGTGGGACGATTTAATTTCTTCCCGCAAATACTGGTTTTGCGCCTGTAACCTGGCCCGCTCCTGCTCCATCAATATGCGGTCGGTGATGTCGATAAACATGGTGCGGGTGTAATGGCCGCTGGGGTCGGGTTTTGACCACCACTGAATCCAGATGGGCTTACCGTTATCCTTACGGCTAAGCTCGAGGACAACGCCGCTGGTATCCGTCCCCTTGCCAATAGACTTGAAGGCTTCTTGGACGCGTTGTTGGGCTTCCGGGGTTTTTGGCACCAAGGAAATTCCAACCATTCCAGGAACCTGCTCAGGAGTGATGCCCAATATCCTCATGGCTGCCCGGTTAGCGCTGATGAACCGCGACTCAAGGTCTTCGTGCACATACGCGATGGGCGCTTCGTCGAAGAGGTCGCGGAAACGTTCTTCGCTTTCGCGGAGCTGTTCAATCGCCCGAATCCGGCTCAATTCAGCCGCGGCCCTTGCCGCGAAAATCTGGAATGTGAACAGTAATCTTGGTTCGGACGGCATTGTATGCTTATCGAATAGCGCCAGGTGCCCCAGTATCCCGCCCTCGGTATCTTGCAACGGTACACCCAGGTAACTTTCGATGCCTTCTTCTTTAGGGAACTGTTTCCAGACATTTGAAGGGTAGTGGCATAACTGGCCGCGTAGGACAACTTCGCAGGGTGTCCCCTCCAGGTCCCATTCCTGGTTATCGATGAATTGCCCGTCCATCCAGAATGCCAAGGTGCGGACGCGGGTTTTAGTATTTGCGAATTCTGCAATAAACGCATTTGCAACGCCCGTTGCGAGGCATAGGTTGCTTACCAAGGCACGAAAAAAATCTTCCCCTGTCGCTTTGGCAGTCCCTTCCATTATCGCACGGAGGGCGGACAGTTCGACGCCGTCTAAATCTTGCAATGTATTCCCTGGAAAAGGATCTGTAGGAGTGTCCTGCATAATATATTTTGCATTTATTGGCTATATCTAAATCTTACCCTAGATAACCCACAAAACCTACCCGCAAATATTGGTGGCTGCCACTACTATTTGCGCCCGCCATCCCATCTTTTCGTTTGTTAATTTCTATGTAAAACAGATAAAAGACTGAAATAAAGAGGGTTTATACGGGAAATTCATTGTTGGCACAACGATTGCTTATCCCTTTACGTCACGATTGCATATCGAGACTAATCATTCACTAACCATTTGGAGAACAAGCATGAATAACACAAATACACTCGTCACCACTGCGTTGGCCTCACTGATCGCTTTAGGCGCATTAGGTGTGCAATCCACGGCCTATGCCGCGGATAAAAAAGACGTTGAGAAATGTTACGGTGTTGCCAAGGCCGGCAAAAACGATTGTAAAACCATGACTAACGCCTGTGCCGGTCATTCAATGTCAGATGCCCAAGCCGATGCGTTTATCGCCTTGCCAAAAGGCACTTGCGAAAGGATTGCTGGTGGCAGTTTGGAAGCCCCGGCCGCCAAATAAGGAACAGGCCATGGTGCACGTCCAACTACCATCCAGTCCTGATCCAGTGGTTCCGGTTTCGGCCGGAATCGGGTTACGACCTCAACACTACGGGGATGTGCTGATAACCCGCCCTAAAGTCGGCTGGTTTGAAGTGCATAGCGAAAACTATTTCGGCAAGGGTGGGGCGCCGCTGTATCACCTGGAAAAGATCAGGGAAGATTATCCGGTAAGCCTGCATGGCGTCGGGATGTCGCTAGGGTCGGTGGATGCGTTGGATGTGCAACATCTGGGTGGGCTTAAGGGATTAATCGAACGGATTCGTCCAGGACTGGTGTCGGAACACCTGTCCTGGAGCTCATTCGGTGGGGATTACCTCAACGACTTGGTGCCTTTGCCTTATACCGATGAGGTTTTAGATCATTTAATAGGTCGGCTTTCTCAAGTACAGGATTACCTGGGAAGACAGGTCCTAGTCGAAAACCCGTCCAGCTATCTTGAATACGAATATTCGACCTACCGGGAATATGAATTCCTGAATGAGCTGTCGCGCCGGACAGGATGCGGTATTTTGTTGGACGTGAATAATGTTTATGTTTCTTGCCGTAACCACGGCTGGGATGCGCTTGAATACCTGCAAGGAATAGCGGCTGACCGAGTTGGGGAAATTCATTTGGCAGGCCACACGGTTAACCGAGTGTCTGGACAGGATATTTTGATAGACACCCACAACCGGCCCGTTTGTGCCGAAGTTTGGGCATTATATCAAACCGCTTTGCAACTAATGGGTGCTAAACCTACCTTGATTGAATGGGACACGGATGTCCCTGCTTTATCGACATTAGTCGATGAAGCCAAGCGAGCCGATTCGTATCTGGGAGCCGGTTATGAATACGCTGCATGAAACGCAACGCCGTTTTACCAACTATGCCCTACGCAATTTGGGACAAGCACTAGCGACAGAGGGCATTAAAGGCAATGGCCTGGATGTTGCCCAACGCTTGGCTATCTATCGCAACAACACGCAATTGGGCTTGACCGAGGCCTTGCGCGATGGTTATCCCGTCGTCAATAAATTGGTCGGCACTGAGTTTTTTAACCACCTTGCTCGGTGCTTTATCAGGCGCTATCCGCCCAAGGCAGGGTGTTTGTTGTCCTTCGGTGCACAGTTTGTAGACTTTATGGCGGATTTCCAACCCGTAGGGGGATTGCCTTACCTGCCTGATACGGCAAGGCTGGAATGGTTTTGGCACGAAGCCTTTCATGAGGCCGATGTTATAGCCTTGGATATTACAAGATTGGCAATGGTTGATCCCAATTGTTATGGCAACCTTGGCTTTACCTTGCATCCCAGCGCACGGCTTCTCGCCTCTGATTATCCGGTGTTACGTATTTGGCAAGCCAATCAAGAGGGCTTTGAAGGTGAAGGCCGTATCAACCTTGATGAGGGCGGTTGTCAGTTGCTGATTTATCGGCCAGTACTGGAAGTGGAAATTATTCCATTGAGTAAAACTGAACACCTGTTCCTAACCTTATTGGATATGGAGCTGACGGTGGCCCAAGCTGTCGGGCAGGCCGTCACGATAGATTCAACCTTTGAAGTCCTGCCCGTCCTGCAACATTGGATTGCTAACGGGCTGTTAACCGATTTTTATATCAAAAACTAACAAGAGGAATTAACCATGAGCATAACCACTTTTTCTGGACATAAAAGCAAACCCCTGGACTTTTCTGGGATGTTTCATAAGGCCACAAGAACTCTGGATTTTTTGTCGCCCATAGGTGATTTGACCTTGCGTTGCTGGGTCGCGTACGCCTTCTGGGTGTCGGGGTTGACCAAAATCCAAAACTGGGACAGCACGCTTTATCTGTTTCAAGAGGAATACAGTGTCCCTTTATTGTCGCCGGAACTTGCAGCTTATTTGGGCACCTCAGTAGAAGTAGGGTTTCCTGTATTGTTGGCATTCGGCTTTCTGGGGCGTTTTGCGGCATTGGGTTTATTCCTGTTCAACATCGTCGCGGTGATTTCGTACCCGGATGTCGGAGCGGCAGGGCTGGAGATGCATAAAGGCTGGGGCATCATGCTCTTGGTGTGTTTCCTTCATGGCCCTGGGAAATTGTCGGTCGATTATTGGATCAAAAAGCGCTTTTTCAATGCAAAAACAAACCACACCTTGGACAACTGCGGTAAGCCATTTAACCCTTTACACTAAGCACCAAACGACTATGCAAAACCATCTCAGGATCGCCCGGCCTGTTAGCAATTTGGCTCAAACCGCCACCATGTACTGTAAGGGTTTGGAGCTTTGCGTGCTGGGGCGTTTTGAAAACCATCAAGGGTTTGATGGTGTAATGATTGGAAGTGCGGGCATGGATTACCACTTTGAGTTCACGTATTGCCGAACACATCCTGTTATGCCAACGCCTACCAACGAAGACCTCACGGTTTTCTATATTCCCAACCCAAGCGAATGGCAAACGGCTTGTGCGCTTATGTTGGCCGCAGGCTTCAAGCAAGCGGCATCATTCAACCCCTATTGGGAGGTCCAAGGGCAAACCTTTGAGGATCACGATGGCTATAGGACCGTATTGCAAAACGCTAGATGGTAAGCATCGTCCACGTAGCTTTGCCAGTCTGGATAATAACCTGAA
This sequence comes from uncultured Methylomagnum sp., assembly GCA_964435245.1. Lineage (GTDB taxonomy): Bacteria > Pseudomonadota > Gammaproteobacteria > Methylococcales > Methylomonadaceae > Methyloglobulus. The sequence continues at coordinate 13,389 of CAYSYU010000025.1, read as the reverse complement.
GCAACTATGAAGGGAAAAACTATGAATACGCTGATTAACAAAAGACCATTGGAAGGCCAAAGGGCACTGGTTACTGGTGCCAATACCGGTATCGGTGCCGCTGTTGCAGAAGGCCTTGCCAATGCCGGTGCCAAGGTAATGATTAACTACGTCGCCAAACCTGAATTGGCCGAAAGCCTGGCTCAACGTATCCGCAGTAATAACGGTATCGCCAGTATTTGTAAAGCCGATGTCAGCCAGGTGGATCAAGTAAGGAATATGTTTAAAGCGGTGTCCAATGAATGGGGCAGCCTTGATATCCTCGTAAACAACGCCGGGCTGCAACAGGACGCTCCGCTGGTGGACATGAGCCTGGATCAATGGAATAAGGTGATCAGCGTCAATTTGACCGGACAATTCCTATGTGCGCGGGAGGCTACCAGGGAATTCCTGCGCCGAGGTCTGGTGCCGGAACTGTCCCGTTCGGTAGGCAAGATCATCTGTATGTCTTCCGTGCATGACGTGATCCCCTGGGCAGGCCATGTCAACTATGCCGCATCCAAGGGTGGTGTCAACATGCTGATGAAAACGCTGGCACAGGAATTGGCACGGCATAAAATCAGGGTCAACGGCATATCACCAGGAGCGATAAAAACCCCAATCAACCTGGAAGCCAGGGACACACCAGAAGAAGTGGCAGAATTGCTGAAATTGATTCCATACGGTCGTGTCGGCGAGCCGGAAGACATTGCCAAAGCCGCCGTTTGGTTAGTCTCGGATGATTCCGATTACGTGACAGGCACGACGTTGTATGTGGATGGCGGTATGACTTTATATCCCGGCTTCGACAAGGGCGGCTAAGATGAAATTGATACTTGTAGCCAGCCTGATGGTCATCAGTACGGTTAACTTGTCATGGGCGAGCGCAGATACGGAACCTGTGCTTCTACCCGAGGGCATGAGACCCTGGTGGCCAAGCCGTTATGGTCAGGACGACCAGTTGGGAACCCTCAATGAAATCACGCCTGGAGTAACTGTGCAGGCTACGAAATTGGTAAAGACTGGGACAGTCGTGGATTTGGGACGAATACTGGACGAGAACACGCCCAAATTTCCGGGACGTTACTGGCATCAGACATCGGATACCTCCGCGTTATTTGTCAACCAACGCCGTCACGATGCCGTAGGTTCAGGATGGGGCAAAAATGAGATCAACTGGATCACCGAAATACAGTCGGGTACCTTCCAGGTTGGCACCCAATTGGATTCCATCGGCCATATCCAGATTGGCAACCGTTTCTATAATGGCCGGACAACTGCTGAGATTGTGGAAGCCTGGGGACTTAACCGTTACGGTATAGAAACCGTTCCGCCCATAGTCACACGCGGGGTACTGGTCGATGTGGCCGCTTATAAGGGCTGGGATCGTTTATATCAGGGTTATGTGATTACCTTGGCCGACATTAAAGGCACACTGGCGAAACAAAAACTTGAGCTTCGCGCTGGCGATGCCGTGCTGATACATACGGGTTGGGGCGACTTATACGGCAAGGACAATGCCCGCTTCCTTGATGGCGAACCCGGTGTGGGCATGGAAGCGGTGCGCTGGCTATACGACCGACATATTGCCATCACAGGCGCGGATACCTGGAGCTACGGGCCTGTGCCTGGGGAAGATGCTTCGCGTCCATTCCTAGTCCCGCAAACCATGTATGTGCAAATGGGGCTGTTCGGCCTGGAAAACCTGGCTACCGAAGAACTCGCCAAGCGCAAAGTCTACGAGTTCCTGTTTGTCCTGACCCACGGCAAGACACGCGGTTCGACCGCTGCCGTCATTGCCCCGGCAGCAGTTTACTAACCTTTTTGCAAGCGGGGATTCGACCATGCATTACGACGCCATCATTATCGGTTCCGGCGCAGGAGGTTCCGCTGCAGCTTACCGCTTAACACAAGCGGGGAAAAAAGTCTTGTTGCTGGAAAAAGGTCAGGAATTACCGAAAGACGGCTCCACGTTGGATTATCATCAGGTGATTGAGCAAGGCATTTTTAAAAGCAAGGAGCCTTGGCTAAACAAGCAAGGCAAACCATTCGTGCCGGAAGAATATTTTAACCTGGGCGGCAAGACCAAATGGTACGGCGCAGCATTATTGCGTTTCGACCCGGTTGAATTCGAGGCCGATCCGAAATTCCAGTGTTTGGATTGGCCTATCGATTACAAAGACTTAGCGCCTTATTATGACGAAGTTGAAAAATTGTTGGGTGTGCAATGCTTTCCTATCGAACCCGATCTTGCGTTTTTGAAAGAAAAAATTGACTACCAAACCTCCGGTTGGCAGGGTATGCCGTTACCGTTGGCACTGAATATTTCAATTCTGGCGTGTGAAAACGAGGCTAGGCATTTTGACGGTTTTGCATCGGCGCAAGGGTTTAAGGCCGATGGCCAAACATCGCTGTTGGCGCAGGTCACGGCTAACGATAACCTAAAAATCGTGACCGGACATGCTGTGCAGCATTTGCTTGGGAGCGATTCCGACCCGTACCGTATCGCCGGTGCCATGCTGGATAACGGGCAATTGTACACCGCCGATAACATAATACTGGCGGCAGGCGCCATGCACTCGCCACGCTTGTTGCAGGACTATTTCGGTATCAGCGGGCTGGCTAACACTTTACCCAGCGCCAAACTGGTAGGCCGGTATTTCAAACGGCATATCCTTACCGCCATGTTGACGTTTTCAACATCGAAAAAGACCGATGTTTTGCGTAAGACCACAGCCTGGTTTAATGAACATTATCCCCATAGCAGCATCCAACCTTTGGGGTTCAGTGAAGACGTGCTAATGGCTTTAATCCCGTGCATTGTCCCTAGGCTCTTCGCTAACTGGCTAGCCAAACGCGCATATGGCTTCTTTCTACAGACCGAGGATGGTTCTCATCCTGACAATAGGGTAACCGCTGCTGGCAGCAAATTTGAAACCCGTTTGCCAACATTGAATTATGACCTGGCACGTTTGCCTGCCGCCAAAAAGGAACACAAAAATATGGCGTACAGTTTCCAACGGGCTTTATTGAAAGCCGGGTGTATCAGCTTCACCAAAGCCATTCCCCTTGAAGGTACAGCGCACGCTTGCGGCACGCTGGTTACCGGCAACGACCCGCAGACTTCGGTAGTTGACAGCAATGGCAAAGTCCATGGTATGGATAACCTTTACGTGGTGGACGGGAGCATCCTGCCGCGCAGCAGCCGCGTCAACCCGGCACTCACCATTTATGCTTGGGGCCTGAATGTCGCCGATCAGTTATTGCGGTCATATACAACACTAACGGAAGGGAATGCACCATGAGCAGGCCGTCATTTATCCGCTTTGGTCGGGAAACCTGTGGCGAACTGGCACAAGCAGAACGCCGGGAGTGGTGGTTAAGCAATGGCTTGGGCGGTTACGCAGCCGGAACCGTTGCCGGAACCCTGACCCGCCGTTACCATGGCCTGTTGATAGCGCCCCTGGAAGCCCCACTGGGACGTTCCCTGGTGTTTGCCAAAGCCGATGCTTGGTTGGAAACGGAAGGGCAGTCCTGGCCATTGTTTAGTAATCGCTGGCCAGGCGATGTGATTGACCCTAGCGGACATAACCATATCGAAGCCTTCTGGCTGGATGGACGGATGCCGGTTTGGCGCTTTGCCTTCGGTGACCTGAAACTGGAACTGCGCCTGTGGATGGAACCAGGGGCGAATACCGTTTACCTGGCGTATCGCCCAGATTTCCCAAAGCTGCATCAACGCAACTTACTCATAAAAGTACGTTTACTGGTCAACGCCCGCGACCATCATGGAAACTCTGAACCTTGGCGTTTCAATCCTGTGATCGAGCCGCAGGGTTCGGATACCTTGATAGTCAGTAACCCATTGGGATCTGGCTCACAACCTTACAAGTTGACATTTCAGGCACGGGGCGGCACGGTAAAGCCTGACCATACCTGGTTCGAAAATTTTGACCTGCCCGTTGAAGCCGAATGGGGTTTGCCACACCACGACCATCACCTGTGTGTAGGCGAATATACGCTTCCTCTTCGTAATGGCGATTGGAGCGGATTGACGGCCAGTCTGGTAGAAAATGCCTCGCCTTATGTTGAAGAAGCGATGCGGCGTTATTTCGCCCACGATGAAGGTACGTTAACGCGCACCCAGATTACCGTACCAGAATTGCGGGATAGCCCGGATTGGATACAACAATTGGTGTTGGCGGCAGATAGTTTCCTGTTTGCGAGGCCTATATCTGGCAATCCAAACGGAGAGTCGGTGGTTGCGGGCTATCCCTGGTTTGGAGATTGGGGGCGGGACACCATGATCGCCTTGCCTGGATTGACCTTGGCGACAGGACGTTATGAAAGTGCAAGGAATATCCTACAAACCTTCGCCCGTTTCATCGACCAAGGCATGTTGCCCAATGTGTTTCCAGGCAATGGCGAAACGCCCGAATACAACACCGTGGATGCCGCCCTTTGGTATATAGATGCATGGCGGGCTTATGTAGAAGCGACGGATGACTGGGCAGAATTGCGTAAGATATTTCCTGTGCTGGAAGAGATTATTCGTTGGTACAGCAAAGGTACGCGTTACGGCATCGCGCTGGATGGGCAGGACGGTTTGCTTAAGTCCGGTGAACCTGGCATTCAACTTACCTGGATGGATGCCAAAGTTGGCGACTGGGTGGTTACGCCGCGTACCGGTAAGGCCGTCGAGATCAATGCGCTGTGGTACAACGCACTGGAAGTGATGACACAATTTGCCCATAAGTTACAAGTGCCTACCGAACCTTATGAGTACCAAGCCGCTACGACGCGGACCAGTTTCCAACGCTTCATCAACCCTGCCCACGGTGGCCTGTTCGATGTGCTGGATGGCCCGGATGGGGATAGTGCTGCCTTACGGCCTAACCAGGTTTTTGCCGTTAGCCTGCCTTTCAGCCCTCTACCTCAAAGTACCCAACAAGCCATCGTCGATCTCTGCGGTAAAACCTTACTCACGTCTTATGGTTTGCGTTCTCTCGCTAGCGGTCAGCTAGGGTATACCTCTCATTATGGCGGCGGAGTATCGGAACGTGATGGTTCTTACCATCAAGGTACGGTATGGGCTTGGCTATTAGGCCATTATGCGTTGGCGGAATACCGGGTAAGCCATGATATCGACAAAGCATTAAGCCGTTTGGAGCTTATTCGGGACCATTTATTCGATGCCGGGCTAGGTACGGTCAGCGAGATATTCGATGCAGAACCACCACACAAGCCTCGTGGCGCTCCTGCGCAAGCCTGGTCTGTGGCCTGCGTATTGGAGACCTGGTGGCGGTTGGTGCGGGAACGGCGCAAGTCACAATAATTACTCGGAGGAAACGATTATGCCTACATACAATGCAGAACAACAACGCTTGGAAAACCAACGCAAAGGCACAGAAAACTGGCGCTTGTGGGGGCCATACCTCTCCGAGCGGGCTTGGGGTTCGGTTCGGGAGGATTACAGCCCCAATGGTACAGCCTGGGAATATTTCTCCCACGACCAGGCGCGTTCACGTGCTTACCGCTGGAATGAAGATGGTCTGGGCGGTATTTGCGACGAACGGCAAAACCTGTGTTTTGCCCTCGCGCTATGGAATGGCTGTGATCCGATACTCAAGGAGCGGGCATTTGGGCTGACCGGCAATGAAGGCAATCACGGCGAAGATGTCAAGGAATACTATTTTTATGAAGATGCGATACCAAGCCACAGTTACCTGAAATATCTCTACAAATATCCACAAGCGGCCTATCCCTACAGTCAATTGGTGGAGGAAAACGCAAGGCGTGGTCGTGACCAGCCACCTTTTAGCCTTCTGGATACGGGTGTGTTCCGGGATGACCGCTATTGGGATGTGCAGGTCGAGTATGCAAAAGCAAGGCCTGATGAAATCCATATCCGAATTACCGTATTCAACCGTGGCCCGGAGTCAGCGACACTACATGTTTTACCGACTCTTTGGTTTCGTAATACCTGGAGTTGGGATAAAGAAGCACCCGAAAAACCAATGTTGGAGTTGTCTGGATGTCAAAGTGAAACTGTCTGGTCAGTCAAAACTGCACAGACTGAGCTGGGTGAATACCATTTGTACGGCAACCAGCCTGCCGAATTGCTGTTCACCGAAAACGAAAACAACAGCAAGCAGCTATGGGGATGTGACAATGTAACGCCCTTCGTCAAAGACAGTTTTCACCGTCGGGTAATTGAAAGCGAGTGTGAGGCGGTCAATCCTGCATTGACAGGGACTAAATTTGCGGTCTGGCATCAGTTTACTGTTTCGGCAGGTGGTGTAGAAACCATTGAATTGGTGCTTACGTCACAATCAAAAGCAAACCCTTTTGTGGACACCGATACGCTGTTCTCACTGCGCCAGGCAGAAGCGGATATCTTTTATAAGGCCATTTTGCCAAAAGCGGATACCGATGACCAAAGCTTGTTTCGTCAAGCTATGGCGGGCATGATCTGGTCGAAGCAATTCTTCCACTTTGATGTCTTGCGCTGGTTGCAAGGGGACAGCCTGCCGCCGCCGGTAAACCGGAAACACGGACGTAACTCACATTGGAAACATTTGCGTGCCGGGGATGTGATTTCCATGCCGGATACCTGGGAATACCCCTGGTTTGCCGCTTGGGACCTAGCCTTTCATTGCATGGCATTCAGCCTGATAGACGTGGATTTCGCCAAAGATCAAATCGAACTGTTATTGCGGGAAACTTACCTCCACCCCAATGGCCAGATTCCGGCTTATGAATGGGCGTTTGGCGACGTCAATCCGCCGGTTCACGCTTTGGCCGCTTTGCAAGTGTTCAGGACGGAACGGCAACAGCGAGGGCATGGCGACCGTAATTTCCTGCAACGGGTATTCCACAAATTGTTGATGAATTATACCTGGTGGATCAACAATAAAGATGGCGACGGCCTAAACGTGTTTGAAGGCGGCTTCTTAGGCCTAGACAATATCTCGGTATTCGACCGCTCCATGCGCCTGCCGGAGGGTTATAAGCTAAAGCAATCCGATGCTACCGGCTGGATGGCGATGTTTGCCTTGAACATGACCGTCATGGCGCTGGAACTGGCGGTGCAAGACCCAGATTACGAAGACACGGCCATACAGACTTATGAGCAGTTCCTGAATATCGCCAACAGTGTTGCCGGGCATGCAGGGACTGGTGTTTCCTTGTGGGATGCCGAAGATGGTTTCTTTAAGGACTTGCTGGTCGAACCCAATGGCACCCATCACCGCGTGGACGTGTATTCCTGGGTGGGTTTGATACCGCTATTTGCTTGTGAAGTTGTCGACCAACGCTTATTGGAGAATGTGCCACGATTCCGTAAGCTTCTGGAAAGCCATGCTGGCGGCGTGTTCCACGGCAATTTTATCTGCGCCTGCCCAGCCCATGAAAATGACCGGGGCGAACATCTGTTGTCTTTGGTTGACCATACCATGCTGCCTGCGATAGTACGGCGCTTGTTTGACGAGCGTGAATTCCTTTCGCCGCACGGCATCCGCAGCGTCAGCCGCATCCATGCGGAACGCCGTGACCTGGGTTTTTTGCCGGGCATTGGCGAAGCGTTGATTGAGTATGTGCCGGGCGAATCCAATTCTGGCTTGTTCGGGGGCAATTCCAATTGGCGTGGGCCGGTGTGGCTGCCGACCAATTTCGTACTCATTTTGGCTTTAGAGAAGTTCAACCGCTTCCTGGGCGATGGTTACAAGGTTGTTGCACCTGGTTTTGCCAAAGGCGAACTGACCTTGCGTGAAGTGGTGGACAGTTTGGCGCGGCGCATGGCAAACCTCTACCGACCCGATGCAACTGGAAATATTCATGCTTTCCCCACCGATAGCCCCTGGCAAACTGATCCTCTATGGCGTAATCATTTACAGTTCTTCGAATACTTCCACGGCGATAACGGCTTAGGTTTGGGCGCTGCCCACCAAACTGGCTGGACGGGACTGCTAGCCAATTTGGTCATGCGTTGTCATGCCGTTGATATTGCTGGGTTTGATTGTGGCAAAGAAGGCGACCTCAAGCCAACAGAACTATTTAGGAAGCAAGCGTGACGAGGATCAGATTAGAAAATAACAATAACCTGAAGGTTGTCATTCTGGTCTTTATGGTAGGTTTGCTCCAGGGTTTGACCCTTGTCAGTTTTCCCGCGCTGAGTTCGGTGTTGAAAACGGTTTTACATCTATCAGATACTGAATATGGAGTGCTCTTTTTGCCTCAAGTGGCATTGACTGCACTGGGAGCAGTTGCCGGTGGAGTATTGGCAAGGCGCTTGGGCTTGCCAATGTTGCTAAAATTGTCCCTGATAGCCAATGGATTGTCGCAACTTGCCTTGTTGTTTGGTGTCGGTATGGATGATCGCTCGGGTTTTGCGTTGGTCATTTTAGGGACTTCACTTTTGGGTTTGGGTTTCGGGCTGTCTGCGGCGCCGCTCAACCGTTACCCTATCATCTTTTTTCCGACTAAGCCGGATAGTGCACTCGCCGCTTTACATACCCTTATTGGTTCTGGCCTAGCAATAGGGCCATTGGTTGTTGGCGTGTTGGTGGAAAAGGGGCAATGGCAATCGTTTCCGGTAGGATTGGTGGCCACGTCCTCATGTTTATTATTGTTGTCCTTTACGTTTCGTTTACCCCCAGATGAAGCAGAAATTGCTAATGATGGCGAAACAGCAAGGCTAATGCGTACTCCGGCTTTCTGGTTACTGTTTGTGGTGGCGGTCGTTTATGCGGTTTGCGAAGGCTTGTTCAGCAATTGGGCGGTGATTTTTTTGCAAGAAGATAAGCTGCAAAGCCCCCAAAATGCGGGTGCAGCCTTGTCTTCCTTCTGGGCAGCATTGGCTTTGGGGCGATTGCTGACATCCTGGCTTGTCTCTTACTTCCCAGCGACTGTTGTTTGGCTAAGTTTTCCGATTTTAATGGCCGGTGCTTTCTTGTGCTTACCGTACATTGATACAGCTATTTCCGGTATCGTCATTTACAGTTTCGCAGGATTAAGCTGTTCGGGATTTTTTCCCTTAACGGTAGGGAGGGCATGGTCACGATTCCCACAACATGCCGCATTGGTTTCTTCCTTGATGGTTGCGGCGCTTATGTTAGGGGTAGGATTGGGAAGTTTCGCCTTGGGATCCTTACGTACTTTATTTTCTTTAACATCCATTTTTCAAGCAGCTATTGTGCTACCCCTATTGGTGGCAGGATTGGGTATTATGGCCACCTATAAAAGCAACCCCGATAATCACAAAGGGCCTTCAACAACTGTCAATACTACGCGAATTGAAGCGAGTGCGAAAATAGGCATTATCCTATGTCCTGCCTGCGGCGGTGAAAACCCAGAAGACGCGATATTCTGCGGCAACCATCAATGCCACAAGGCCCTAGGCGAATTCAAATACGTGCTGGAAGAACTCCAGGCCAAAAAGAACTGGATATCACACCTGGCTGACAAGGTGACGGATTTCATTGCCAAACCGCATTTCATCATCTTCCATATGTTTTGGTTTGCTGCCTGGATTTTAGCCAACGAAGGGTTTTTTGGGCAAATACCCAACTTCGATGAATATCCTTACAGTTTGCTGGGCATCATCCTGGCTATTGAAGCCGTCTTTATTACCGGTTTCCTGCTGATCAGCCAAAACCACCAGGCCGCCTATTCAGAAAAACGCGCCGAACTGGATTATGAAGTCAACATCCGTTCCTATCGGAAGCTGATCGAATTGGAAAAGCGCTTGGATAGTATGCAGGCGAAAGCCATACAAACACCTATAGGAGAAGTAAAATCATGAAAATTGCGATTTCATTGTTAATGGCCATTGCTACCGCATTGGCAATAATTAGTCATGCTGAAACAAATCTACCGGCATCCGTTACAGTAAAACACGAAAACCAGTCGGTGGCCACGTTTGCTGGCGGCTGCTTTTGGTGTACCGAATCGGACTTTGAAAAACTGCCTGGGGTTCATGGCGTTATTTCAGGCTATAGTGGCGGGCATGTTGCCAATCCCAGTTATGAAGAAGTTGAAATGGGAAAGACGGGGCATGTCGAAACTGTCCAGGTTTACTATGACCCCAAGGTGGTCAGTTACGACACCCTGCTGGATGCCTTCTGGCGCATGGTCAACCCGACCGATAATGAAGGCCAATTCGTTGACAGGGGTGAACAGTACCGAACCTTGATCTTTTACCACACCGAAGAACAAAAACAGAAAGCCGAGCTTTCCCGCAAGAGATTAAACGAATCGGGACGTTACAAGGCCCCTGTTATTACCGAAATCAGGAAGTTTGAGGCTTTTTATCCAGCCGAAGATTATCATCAGGATTATTATAAAAAGAACCCAGTACGCTATGAATATTATCGTTTTCGTTCAGGCCGGGATCAATATCTGGAAAAAATTTGGGGCGATGATTCACATTTAAAATTCAGCCAGGAAAAACCCAGACCTCACTATACCAAAACTACTGATGACGTTTTACGCAAAACGCTGACGCCCCTGCAATATAAGGTCACCCAAGAAGAAGCCACTGAGCCGCCGTTTGACAATGCCTATTGGAATGAAAAGAGGGACGGTATTTATGTGGATGTCGTCACTGGTGAACCCTTGTTTTCATCCAGGGACAAATATGATTCAGGCACGGGCTGGCCTAGTTTTACCCGTCCTCTTGTGCCTGGCAATATCATTAAACAAAGAGATTTTTTGCTGATTTTGCCTCGCACGGAAGTACGTAGCCGTTATGGTGATTCTCATCTAGGCCATGTATTTGATGACGGCCCGAAACCTACCGGACTGAGGTATTGCATGAACTCGGCCGCATTACGGTTCATTCCATTAGAAGAAATGCAAGCGGCTGGGTATGGTGAGTTTTTAAAAGGGTTTCAGGCTGATAACCAGAAATAACTTTTGAGCTTTAGCCTAATGCAAGTAATGATTTTGGTAAGTGGTTACGAGTAACAAATAAGCTGGTTTTTATATTGGCAGGTAATAGACTTTCCTGTAATACAGGACGCTATAGAATAATACGGCGCATTTTTTGGATCAAATAACAAACAATTAAACCACAGTGCAAATTGGCAACTTTTAAAGTGCATTAACGGCTATGACCGTCTGTTTTTGACGGTGTGATGGTCTGTTGGTTGAATTCCCGAAGGGCTGCATTTGGCCGTTATGCAAAGCTTTGCATAACGGCCATTATGTACAGTTGCGAATTATGTATAGTTACGAATCAGTAATCCTTATATATGTTTTATATTCATATAGTTACCGATTTTTAATTTGGATCGGACTACACATAATTTCGGTACTTTTCTGAATAATCAAAACAGAGCAGATTGCACAATAACTCTTCGGCAACCAACACTGAACGTGGAGGTTAACACCGTATTACCTGTATTTTCGCCAAATGAACCTGCTAAGAGAGCCTTTTAACTAGATGCATATTTTTTATGATCAGGCACATTAATCAAAATTAATGAGCTAACAGAGACTGAATATTATGTGCAGTAAAATACCCTGTTATTCAGATAAAACGCGGCGTTGCGATCTTAACTATACATAATTCGCAACTGTACATAATGGCCGACCTTCCCAAAATGGTTGATTTGAGCAAAGGTCGGCTATCGGGAAACGAATTAGTCGTCCCTGAAAATATTACAACCTATTGATTAAATAGTATAAAGATTAAATTAATGCGGGTAAAAACTGCAAGAAATTGATAGAATACCGGTTAATTTCTTGCAAATATTTCCCGCCATGCACCCAAAGCGCCAAGAAACCGAGACCCAATACGACCTGTTCAAAATCGCCCTTGCCGATTTGCTGAATCCACGCCATGAACTGTTCATGCTTGCCAACCAAATTGACTGGGCGGCCTTGGACAAGGCGTTCGGCGAGTTCTTTGTTGACAACAAGGGCGCGCCCGCATTGCCGACCCGGTTAATTGCGGGGTTGCATTACCTGAAACACGCCTTTGGCCATTCCGACGAAGAAGTGGTGACGCTCTGGGTCGAAAATGCCTATTGGCAGTATTTATGCGGCGAGCACTTCTTCCAGCACCGTCCACCTTGCCACCCGACTTCGTTGACCAAGTGGCGCAACCGGATCGGCGAGGCCGGTTGCGAGTGGTTGCTGTCGATAACCATCCAAGCGGGCGTGGACACTAAAACCGTCAATCCCAATGACTTCCAGTCGGTCACGGTGGACAGCACCGTGCAGGAAAAGGCTGTGACTTACCCGACTGACGGCAAGCTTTACGAACGCTGCCGGCAGCATCTCGTTCGGCTGTCCCGGCGCTACCACATCAAGCTCCGGCAAAACTACAGCCGTAAGGCACCCTACCTACTATTGATGGCCAACCGTTACCACAGTGCCAAGCAGATGAAGCGCAAACGTAAGGCGCTCAAGCAGTTAAAAACCTTGGTAGGACGAGTGCAGCGCGACATCGAGCGGCAATTGCAGACACACCCCGAGGAGGTCAGGTCGGCTTTTGATGAGACCCTGGCGAAAACCCGGCGCATCCTGGGTCAACAACGGCATGACAAGGACAAGCTTTACAGCTTCCATGCCCCGGAAGTCGAGTGTATTGCCAAGGGCAAGGCCCATAAAAAATATGAATTTGGTGTTAAGGTCGGCATCACCGTCACCAACCAGAGCAACTTCGTGCTGGGTGCGCGCAGTTTTCCTGGCAACCCCTATGACGGGCATACGCTCGAGTCCTGCCTGGAACAGGCTGAGATCCTCAGCGGCACCCGCGCCAAGGAAGTGTTTGTGGACTTGGGTTACCGGGGCGTTGACGTGCCTAACGTCACCATCTACAAAGCCCGACAAAAGCGGGGCATTAACACGCGGCGGCTCAAACGGGCGCTGAAGCGGCGCAACGCCATAGAACCGGTCATTGTCCACCTGAAAAACGATGGCCTGCTCCGGCGCAACTACCTTAAAGGTGAATTGGGCGATGCCATGCACGCCATCCTATGCGGCGCAGGTCACAACATCCGTTTGATCCTCCGGCAACTCCGGATTTTTTTGCCTTGGCTTTGGCGTGCTTTATCAGGTTGTTTTGCCGTAGAGTTTGATCTCCTTGCAAACAAACCAGCCTGACAGAAAGTCCTATTTGAAAAATGCTATTATTCAGGGACAACGAATTAACTTATTGAATATACATATATTTGTTTGAATGAAGCGATGATTCATTATTAACAGCCATCCGACCTCGAGCCAATGCAATTAATATTGAGAGCATTGAAAGGGCAGCGTAGGTGTACTAGCTCAAACCTGATCTGACAGTTACCGAATTTTCAGGGTGCCTGTCAGGTTAGATTTGGTTCAGGTTTTTTTCGTCCCAAATCAATTTCCCACTGA
>CAYSYU010000024.1:0-79187 GCA_964435245.1 uncultured Methylomagnum sp. | reverse complement strand
TCCATACCGACTGGACCGGGCATGGCGGGAAGACGGCTTCTTCTACTTATAATGTTTAATTTGGGTAGGCTTAATTTCTTGTTAAATAAAATAAGTACCCAATTATTAATAATGCGATTGGTAAAGATAGTGCGAATATCAGGCATCCCCCCAATGACGTATCGGTAAAATGCAGCAATGGCTGGGGTTCTCCGCATTGAATACAAGGCCGGTGATGTAGAGTATAGAAACTAGAGCCTTGTGTATTACCGTCACGTACCCATGTTGTATAACCTCGTGTTTTCCATCTATGCTCTTTGACTACCAGAGGTGTGCCACATACCCGGCACGGTGCTATACGGGACTTAAATTTGCTTGGTATAGTTTTACAATGTGGACACTCCTTGGCATTGACACTAATTTGCTTTCCGCAACCCACACAATTAGTAAGTGACATTTAATTCTCTTTCTAAGTAAAAGTAAACCTGCCAATATCTTCTTTTATTATTCTTTGTGATCGTAAGAATTTCAAAGCACTGCTTAAAATTATAATGTATTTTGATAATTATCGCCCAAAAAGCATGTGCCTTGAAACCGTTATGGGTCCAATAGCACAGCGAATCAAAACTGGAAAATCCTAGAATATTGGCATTCAATGCCATAGGATAATGGACATGCAAAGAAAGGCCTCCCGCCTGCCAGTGCGGGAACTGATATTAATAATAACCATCGCATTAACGGCACAAAATATCTAACCAGTTGTAGCGCCTCAAAGCCCATTTTTTCAAGAGATAAAATTTCCCAAAACACTATCCAAGAAATCCCAACCCTTGTCTGTACAAGCATAATGTCCGTTTTCCAACTTGACCAAGCCTTGTTTTTCGCAATCGTATAATGCCGGTTGCAAAGTGGATGCATCTAATCCAGTAGCAGATTGGTAATGGCCTAAAGTAAATCCGCTTCGCAGCCGCAACTGGTTCATGACGAATTCCAACGGCAACGCATCGATTGCAGTAACTTGACTACTGCCGTTATTGGCCGGATTGTCCAAATAAGCCTCGGGGCTTTTGGCTTTGGTCGTCCTGATAATCCGGTCAGGCAGATTAAGCGTTATCTTGCCGTGTGCGCCAGCGCCGATGCCTAAATAATCGCCGAATTGCCAATAATTGAGGTTATGCCGGCATTGCTTGTCCGGTTGGCAGTACGCGGATATTTCATATTGCCGGTAGCCGTTTTCCGCCAATAATTGCTGGCAATTAAGTTGCGTGGCAAAAATAAATTCATCACTCGGCAGCTTTGGCGGATATTTGTGGAACCAGGTGTTCGGCTCCAAGGTTAGCTGATAGAAGGAAATGTGCGCCGGGTTTAGGCTGATCGCTGTTGCAATATCGTTTTCGCTATCGCCGGGAACTACACCCGGCAAGCCGAACATTAAATCCAGGTTAAAGTTACTGAATCCAGCGGCATGGGCAATTTCAGCGGCCTTAGTGGCTTCCCCCCCAGAATGGACGCGCCCCAGCTTTGTCAATAAGCCGTCATTAAAACTTTGTACGCCGATGGATAAGCGGTTGATGCCTAACCGGTTGAACTCTTGGAACTTTGCGCTTTCAAATGTACCGGGGTTGGCTTCAAGGGTTATTTCCAGGTTATCCGCCAAGTTGACACGCATTTTGATACCATCCATTAATCGGGCTATCGATTCGGGCGAGAACAGGCTTGGTGTTCCGCCCCCAAAGAAGATAGTCCGGATAGGGCGGGTTATGGCGTATCGTTCCAGGTCGGATTGCAAATCGGCCAAAAGCGCATCGACGTAGGCTATTTCCGGCAAATCCGCCTTGGCGGCATGGGAATTAAAATCGCAGTAGGGGCATTTTTTTATGCACCAAGGAATGTGGATGTAGAGGCTAAGCGGAGGCAATCGTAAAGTTCTGGATTTAATAAGTAAGCTAAACAGTTTAACATATCGGCAAAAACAAGCCGAGTTTCAAGTAAGCGCGGGCGTTTGCGCTTATAATTTTATTTTAAGACGGTGTTAACGTATATTGTTTATGCTGTCGGGCTAAAAATTGTTTCACGAGGTCATATGCGGCTTTTATTGGTAGAAGACGACGAAATATTAGGCGATGGTTTGGCGGCCGGCCTTAAGATGGAAGGTTATGCCGTGGACTGGCTAACCAACGGCAAACTTGCCGACGAAGCGCTAAAAATGAATTGCTATGAGTTGGTCGTCCTGGATTTAAACCTGCCCGACATGGACGGCTTGTCGATTTTGCGGGCGTTGCGGGCGCGTAAGGACGAAACTCCCGTAATGGTGTTGACAGCAAAAGATACCGTACCCGACCGGGTAGAAGGGCTGGATAGCGGCGCAGACGATTTTGTGATCAAACCGTTCGAACTGGATGAAGTCTGCGCCCGGTTAAGGGCTTTGGCCCGACGGAACGAAGGCAGGAGCACGCCGACAGTCGAACATAAGGGCATCGTCCTCGATCCCGCCTCGCGCCAGGTTACTTACAGTGGCGAAAAAGTCGATTTGTCGCAAAAGGAATTTGAAATCCTCAGTTTTCTCATGGGTAACTTAGGCCGTGTCGTATCCCGTTCGAGATTGGAAGAAAGCTTGTACTCTTGGAGTTCCGACATAGAAAGCAATACCGTGGAAGTGCACATCCACTATCTTAGAAAAAAGCTTGACTCCGGCATTATCCGCACTGTGCGGGGAGTAGGTTATATAATCGATTCGGAAGATGTGGCTGAACCGGATTCCCTCCCTGATGATGAGCAAGAATGAGTTTTTCGCTCCGAAGGCTCTTGTTGGTGACGCTATTATCGGCTTCGATGCTTATATGGGGCATAACCGCTTACATAAACTACCGCATCACGCGGGATGAAGTTGCTGCTCTCTTCGATGCAGAATTAGCGCAATCCGGCAAGGTTTTGCTCGCTTTCCTCGAAGGCTTGCCGCGGGACACGACTTTGGATGAGCGCTTAAAAAAACTAGAACCGGATGTATTAAGCCAGGAGTACGACAAAAAAATCGTCTTTCAGCTTAAGTCTGAAAATGACGGATTGTTATTGCACTCTAAAAGGGCTTTAAATTTTCCTTTTTTGGGGCTCGACGATACCAAAAACGAAGATCCTTTATTAGATGTTGCCGATGACCAGCAACTGGCCGACGCCAACCGGTATAAATACGAGAGAAAAATAGCATTTCAACTATGGTCCAAAAATAACGGTCTTTTGTTGCGTTCCCAAAGTGCGCCTAACTTTGCCCTTTCTTCGTTAAAACGCGGTTTCAGCGAAACAACAATAGACGACCATGTCTGGCATGTTTTCAGTATAACCAATTCTACAGGGGACTATGTCATCCATGTCGGACGAAAAGGCGAAATTCAGGCTGAATTGACAGACGACATTTCCATGCAGTTAGTCACCCAATTCCTGGTAGGCTTGCCCTTACTGGGAATCGTGATCTGGTTTATAGTCGGTTACACCTTGAAACCGTTGAACCGCTTGGAAAGGGCCTTATCAAAGCGTGAAGCCAGCTTCCTTAAGCCCTTGTCCGCCAAAAAACTGCCTACCGAAATCGTGCCTGTAGTCAACGAAATCAATAACCTGTTCGGGCAGCTCGAACAAGCCTTTGAACATGAACGCCGCTTTACGGCGGATGCTTCGCACGAATTGAGGACGCCTTTAGCCGGCCTGTTGACGCAAGCGCAGGTAGCCTTGCGCACGACGGACGATGCCGTCCGGAAGCAGGCGTTATTGCGCATTTCCCAAGCCGTCCACAGGATGACTTACATGGTGCAGCAATTGCTGACATTTTCGCGCATCGAGTCCGGCAAAGAATACCTTGCCAAGGAAACCACCTACCTAAATAGGGAGGTTATTCAAGTGATAACCGAACTCGAACCGGCGGCATTCAAAAAACACATACAGATGGAGTTTGTCGAGCAAAATGTAGCGCCTATCCTGGCCAATACCCAGCTCATCACAATTTTGCTCAGGAATGTTATCGACAATGCCATCAAATATACCCCAGCCCGCGGCAGTATCATGATTTACCTGATAGGCAGCGAGAAGCAGTTACAATTCAGGGTTGAGGACTCAGGCCCGGGAATCCCCCCAGACCAATATGAAAAATCCTTGAAGCGTTTTCACCGCTGTGTGGAAACGGCCAACACTGCCCAAGGCAGCGGCCTGGGTTTTTCCATCGTGGAAAGGATTACCAATATTTATGGAGCGGAACTCGCCCTGGGTGTGTCGCCATTAGGCGGATTGAAGGTGACGGTGAATTTCCCAATCCCGAAACCCCAGCCGACCCTACAACCTGCCAAAACCGATTTGGCGAAAAATGTGGCCAAGGCCTAATGTTTCAGGGTTCCTCGATAACAGGATTGCTTAATTTACCTAACCCTTCAATTTCAACACTGACCGTCTGTCCCGGCTTCAAATAACCGCGAGGCTCCATTTTGACGCCAACCCCGCTTGGCGTACCGGTACTGATGACATCGCCCGGTTCCAAAGTCATGGCTTGCGACAGGTAAGCGACCATTTCATAACAGTTAAACAGCATGTAGCGGGTATTGGAGTTTTGCCGTAATTCCCCGTCAACCCAAGTTTTAATGGCCAAGTTATGCGGATCGGCTATCTCGTCGCTAGTCACCAGCCACGGACCCAGCGGCCCGCAGGTGTCGAAGGATTTGCCGACGGTAAAGGTAGGCGAGCGGAATTGCCAATCCCGTACCGACACATCATTGGCAATTGTGTAACCCGCAATCACCTCATGCGCGCGCTCAACAGGCACATGGCGGCAACGTTTGCCGATGATGAATGCCAGTTCGCCTTCATAATCCAGTTTATCTGATACTTTTGGCCGC
Source organism: uncultured Methylomagnum sp. (assembly GCA_964435245.1). Lineage (GTDB taxonomy): Bacteria > Pseudomonadota > Gammaproteobacteria > Methylococcales > Methylomonadaceae > Methyloglobulus. The sequence continues at coordinate 74,334 of CAYSYU010000024.1, read as the reverse complement.
TGGATGGCGTCGCCAGAGCCGATCACACAGGTGCTTAATTTGCTGAAAAAACTGGGGTATTCGGGGCGGTCACGGCCAGTTTCCGCGATATGGTCGGGGTAGTTTAAACTTATCGCCAGATATTTCCCCGGCCTGGGTACGGGCGCTTGTAGTTTGACTTCGGATAAAGGAATCCTGTGCTTACCGCTGGCAATGCGTTTTTCCATAGCTGAAAGAGCCGCTGCCCCCGCAGCCAAAAAATTTACCATTGCCATTGGAATATCGGTTTCACCAACGCCATCGACCACCTCGTTTTCGACCACTGCGCCGAAACGGGAATAATTGTTATGGATAAAAGTAACTAGTTTCATGTCGAAAAAATCCTGGTTGGTGTGTTTCGGGCTATTGTATAACGAAGCTGAAAGCGCAAAAACAAGATATAATCTTGCCATTTAAAACAAGTTATTTAATCTGCACGAGGACACAACAATGAACGAAAACTGGATCGCCCCTTCTATCCTGTCCGCCAATTTCGCCAAATTGGGCGAGGAAGTCGATAACGTACTGAAAGCCGGCGCGGATATTGTCCATTTTGACGTAATGGACAATCACTTTGTGCCTAACCTGACCATCGGCCCGCTGGTTTGTGAAGCCTTGCGTAAACATGGGGTTACGGCGCCCATCGATGTGCATTTAATGGTTGAGCCGGTAGACCGCATAGTACCTGATTTCGCCAAAGCAGGCGCATCCTACATTACCTTCCACCCGGAAGGTTCCGTGCATATCGACCGTACCTTGCAGTTAATCAAAGATTGCGGCTGCAAGGCGGGTTTGGTGTTCAATCCCGGAACGCCCTTAAGCCATTTGGATTATGTCATGGATAAGCTGGACATGATCTTGTTGATGTCGGTTAACCCTGGCTTCGGCGGACAATCATTCCTGCCGTCAGCATTAGGTAAGCTGCGCGAATGCAGAAAACGCATTGACGACAGCGGCTTTAATATCCGCCTGGAAATCGACGGCGGCGTTAACGGCAGCAATATTAGGGAAATCAAGGCGGCTGGCGCCGATACTTTCGTTGCGGGTTCCGCTATTTTCGGCAAGCCAGATTACAAGGCAATCATTGACGAAATGCGGGCTGAGATGGCGAAAGCTTAATTGATCGTTTTTTTAAATGATATAGAGGATAGTGCAGACATATTCATGCCCCCAGCGCCGTAGGTTGGGTTAGGCGCACGAAACAAATCATGCCAAAATTGCAACCGAATTGCCCGTGCGCCGAAACCCAACGAATAAGGATAAACATAACGCCATGTTGGGTTACGACGCGCCTTAGCTTTCGTGCAAACATTAAAGTTTGATTGTTTTGCGCGTCTTTTATGCCCTTTGGGTAAACCCAACCTACATGATTACATGATTTTTGCCTTGAACCTTGCGCCTTTTGCCTAAATATCCATGACCCCAGAACAATTCAATTATTACGCCAGACAGGGCTATAACCGTATCCCCATCAGCCGGGAAATCCTGGCCGATTTGGATACGCCTTTGAGCGCGTACCTTAAGCTAGCCGACGGCCCTTATTCTTATTTATTTGAATCGGTCCACGGCGGCGAGCAATGGGGTCGCTATTCGATTATCGGCCTGCCTTGCAGGACGCTGGTCAAAATTACCGGCAATGTGATTCGCCTGGAAAAAGACGGCGAAGTGTTGGAAGAAACCAAGCGGGACAATCCATTGCTGTGGATTGAGGACTTTAAGGCGCGGTTCAATGTGCCGGATATCGAGGAGTTACCGCGGTTTAACGGGGGATTGGTCGGTTATTTCGGCTATGAAACCATTGCTTATATAGAGCCACGCTTACGTGCAGACGATAAGCCAGATCCTTTGGGCTGCCCGGATATCTTGTTGATGGTATCGGAAGAAATCCTAGTTTTCGATAACCTGTCCGGCAAAATGCTGCTGCTAACCCATGCCAATCCCGAAGAAAGCGATGCTTACGATCTGGCGGTTACCCGTTTGAACGGCCTTGCCCGCAAACTTCGCGAACTCAAAGCCCAGCCCCAAGTCCATGCCAATCGGGTTAATGTGCATGAATCCGATTTCGTCTCCGGTTTCACCCAGGAAGGTTTTGAGAATGCGGTATGTAAAGCCAAGGAATACATTACCGACGGCGATATTATGCAGGTTGTTTTGTCGCAGCGGATGTCCATTCCTTACAGCGCGCCGCCGCTGGATTTATACCGCGCCTTGCGGTGCTTGAACCCATCTCCCTACATGTATTACCTGAATCTCGATGGTTTCCATATCGTTGGTTCATCGCCGGAGATCCTAGTCCGTCTGGAAGACGACCTTATCACGGTACGGCCGATTGCCGGTACCCGGCGACGCGGAAAAACGCCCGAACACGACCTGGAGTTGGAAGCGGAATTACTGGCCGACCCCAAGGAAATCGCCGAACACCTTATGCTGATAGACCTTGGCCGCAACGATACCGGGCGGGTCGCGGAAATCGGCACCGTGGAGTTGACCGACAAAATGATTGTCGAGCGCTATTCGCATGTCATGCACATCGTCTCCAATGTGACCGGGCAATTAAAATCGGGCAACAACGCCTTCGATGTCCTGGCTGCGACCTTTCCTGCAGGGACCGTCAGCGGCGCCCCTAAAATTCGCGCCATGGAAATTATCAACGAGCTGGAACCTGTCAAACGCGGTATCTATTCCGGTGCGGTCGGTTACATCGCCTGGTCCGGTAACCTCGATACCGCGATTGCGATCAGGACAGCCATCATCAAGGACAATATGCTTCATATACAAGCGGGCGCGGGCATCGTTTACGATTCGATTCCCCGCAACGAATGGGAAGAAACCCTGAATAAAGGCCGCGCCGTGTTCCGTGCCGTAAGCATGGCGGAAGCCGGGTTGGATGCCGAATCGACGGGAGGTAAACCATGAGCGGCGTCAAAGTTGTTATGATCGATAACTACGATTCATTTACCTATAATTTGGTGCAGTATTTCGGCGAGTTGGGCGCGGACGTGACTGTCGTGCGTAACGACCAGGTTACGGTCGATGAAATCGCCGGCTTAAACCCGGATAAAATCGTTATTTCCCCAGGCCCTTGCACACCCAAGGAAGCGGGCGTTTCCGTTGATGCTATCCTAAAGTTTGCCGGGCGTTACCCGATTTTAGGCGTCTGCCTCGGGCACCAAAGCATCGGTTATGCTTTCGGCGGCAATATTATCCATGCCAAAAGCATCATGCACGGCAAAACCTCGCCGGTTTATCACCGGAATGAAGGCGTGTTCAAAGGTTTGACGAACCCGTTTACCGCCACCCGCTACCATTCCCTGGTTATCGAACAGGCTACCTTACCGGATTGCCTGGAAATTACGGCCTGGACGCAAGATGAAGAAGGCGGCATCGACGAAATCATGGGCGTAAGGCACAAAGACCTGGACATAGAAGGCGTACAATTTCATCCCGAATCGATCCTGACCGAACATGGGCATGATTTGCTTAGGAATTTTCTAGAGAGGTAATTGCCATGGCCCTAAACAACATTCAACAGGTCGACAGCAACCGGAATAAATTCACTCCGAACCAATGGTACAGGCCAAGTACCCCAGCCAAGCCTAGCCCAATCCCGCTTTTTACCAGCAAAATCTCGGCCGGCTTCCCATCGCCAGCCGATGACCATGTAGAGAAACGGCTTGATGTGGCGGACTACTTAATTGACCAGGAGGAAGCCACTTTTTTTACCCGCGTCAACGGCGATTCCATGCGCGATGCGGGCTTGTTGAAAGGCGATATTGTTGTGGTTGACCGGTCTAAACAAGCAACACTCGGCAATATCGTCGTGGCTGTAGTTGACGGTGAATTTACGATTAAAACCTTAGGCAAAACCGCTACAGGCAATCCGTGCCTTATTCCTGCCAATCCTGACTATAGCATTATAGAAATCAAGGAGGGTATGGAATTCGAGGTCTGGGGTGTAGTGACAGGTTCATTCCGCCGGTTTAAATAATATTGTGCGTAGCATTGCCCTAATTGACGTTAATAATTTTTATGTCAGTTGCGAACGGGTATTTAATCCCAAATTAAAAAATAAGCCTTTAGTTGTCCTGAGCAACAATGATGGTTGCGTCGTAGCTCGTAGCAACGAGGCGAAAGCATTAGGCGTCGGAATGGGTGTGCCCTGGTTTAAAGTCAAGCCGCTCGTTAACCGGCATAATATTATTGCCTATTCGTCGAATTATGCGCTCTATGCCGATATGAGCAACCGCACCATGAACATACTCCGGCAATTTAGCCCTAACCAAGAGATTTATTCGATTGATGAATCGTTCTTGGATTTTAGTCAATTACCAGCGCACGACCTTACTACCTATGGCGGGGCGATAAAAAACCGTATCCTTCAATGGACGGGATTACCCGTTAGTGTTGGCATCGGCAGCACCAAAACATTAGCGAAACTGGCCAACTACTGCGCCAAAAAACTGCCGCAATTTGAAGGTGTTTGTAATTTTAATCAATTGGCTGACGAGGATCACTTATTGAAACAGGTTCCTGTAGGTGAAGTTTGGGGGATAGGCAGAAGGCTGGATAAAAAACTGAGAGCCCTAAACTTACACACAGCATACGATTTGAAACGGGCGGATGCGAAAATGCTCCGTAAACAATTCAGTGTAATGATGGAAAAAACTATCCGTGAACTAAATAGTGTGGTTTGTATTGAGTTGGAAGAAATCGGTTTCCCTAGGCAACAAATCATGAGTTCGCGCAGCTTTGGCGTCCCTGTCAATGATTTTTCCAGCCTCAGCGAATCTGTGGCTTTGTATGCCAGCCGGGCAGCGGAAAAATTGAGGGCGCAAAACTCTTGCGCAGGCTTGGTGCATATCTTTATTAGGACGAGCCCTTTTAAGAAAGAGAACTTCTATAGCAATGGAACAACAGTATCTTTGCCTTCCCCGACCGACAATACCTTAACGCTTGTTCGTGCGGCATTGAGCGGATTACGGCAACTCTACCGGCCTAATTATCGCTATGTTAAAGCTGGCGTTATCTTAGGCGAAATCGTACCTGTCCAATTTATGCAAGCGGATTTATTTACGCAGTGCAACAAGACTGAAAAATCCACCAGATTGATGGAGGTTTTAGATTCAGTGAACGATCAAATGGGAAAAGGGACCTTGAAACTTGCCAGCGAAGGCTTCCGACAGCCGTGGCTAATGAAACAAGCTGCTAAAAGCCCAGGTTACACAACTAATTGGAATGACATTCTCGCTGTTTGAAATTAGAATTTGGAAAGATGCAAATCCAACAAGCCCTACAGAAATTACTGCATAGACAAGACCTTGCCACTGAAGAAATGCACGAAGTGATGCGGCTCATCATGAACGGCGAAGCGACCGACGCGCAGCTTGCCGGATTTTTGGTCGCCCTGCGTTGTAAGGGTGAAACGGTTGACGAAATTGCCGCCGCCGTGGAAGTCATGCGCGAATTGGCGAGCAAAGTTCCGGTAACGGGCGACCACATCGTCGACACTTGCGGCACAGGCGGTGATGGCGCAAATACGTTTAATATCTCAACAGCCTGCGCTTTTGTGGTTGCCGCCGCGGGAGGAAAAGTCGCCAAACACGGCAATCGTTCTGTATCCAGCAGTTGCGGTAGTGCCGACGTGCTGGAAGCGGCAGGAGTTAACCTGGATTTGTCGGCTGAACAGGTAGCACAATGCGTGCATGACATCGGCGTGGGGTTTTTATTTGCGCCCAAACATCATGGCGCGATGAAACATACCATAAATGTACGTAAGGAAATGGGTGTACGGACGCTGTTTAACCTGCTCGGCCCCTTATCGAATCCCGCTGCGGCGCCTAATCAGCTTATTGGTGTTTTTTCCAAAGACTGGGTAGAACCGTTGGCGCATGTGCTGCTTAAGCTCGGCAGCCGACATGTCTTGGTGGTTAGCGCCGAGGATGGGCTTGATGAAATCAGCATAGCTTCCGCTACACAGGTTGCCGAATTGAAAGACGGCACGGTTTCCGTCTACACTTTAACACCGGAACAATTCGGTTTGCAGCGGGCAAGTTTAGCGGAGCTAACGGTAACTAACGCCGCTAGCAGTTTGGAAATGATAAAATCGGTTTTGGATAACCGACCCGGAGCGGCACTGGACATTGTGTTGTTGAATGCAGGCGCTGCGATTTATGCGGCAAATATTTCCAATTCTTTGGCAGACGGCATAGACTTAGCCCGTCAGGTAATTGCCGATGGAGCGGCTAGAGCCAAACTCGATGCCTTGATACAATATTCTAAAAAATTGACGCAACAATAATTACAATGGCCGATACCCCCGACATTTTAAAACTTATCCTCGACAAAAAAACCGAAGAGGTTGCCAAACGTAAGCAGCGGATGGGCATTTCTGATTTGGAAGAGATTGCCCAAGGTGTTGAAAAACCGAGAGGCTTCTATAAGGCTTTGCACGACAAGGCCAGCGCCAAAAAGCCTGCGATTATCGCCGAAATCAAAAAAGCCTCGCCCAGCCAAGGCGTGATCCGGGAAAATTTCGAGCCTATTACGATCAGCCTTGATTATGCCATGAACGGTGCGACTTGCTTGTCTGTGTTGACGGATAAGGAGTTTTTTCAAGGCGCGGAGGCTTACTTGGAGATGGTGCGCCAGCGTTGTCCGCTGCCTGTCATAAGGAAGGATTTCATGATCGACCCCTACCAAATTTATGAATCCCATGCCTTGGGGGCGGATTGCATCTTGTTGATTGTCGCCGCTTTAGGCGACAGCCAAATGCAGGAACTGGCCGAAACCGCAACAAAATTGGGCATGGATGTGTTGGTGGAATCCCATGATGCGGAAGAATTAGAACGCGCCCTCACATTAGATACTAAACTAATAGGCATCAATAACCGGGACTTGCGGACGTTTAAAACTTCATTGCAAACGACGTTAAGCTTGAAAGCAATGGTACCTGACGACAGGATCGTCATTACCGAAAGCGGCATCCATTCCCAAGCCGACGTGCAACTGATGCTGGATAACGATATTTACGCTTTTTTGGTGGGTGAATCGTTTATGCGCGCGCCTAGCCCAGGACAAAAAATGCGCGAATTGTTTGCCTTGTAAGAGCATCAACTATTTGAAATCGATTTGTTAAAGCCGATAAACATTAAAATTTCACCTTTTCATGCATTCTGAATATCCGATTGGGGTTTTTGATTCCGGTGTTGGCGGGCTTTCCGTGTTGCGGGAAATCCATCAACTGCTGCCCCATGAAGATTTAATTTATGTCGCCGACTCAGCGCACGCGCCGTATGGGGATAAGCCCAAGGAATTCATCCTAGAACGGTCGACCGCAATCGTCGAATTTTTTTTAAGCCATAAGGTCAAGGCGATTGTGGTGGCTTGCAACACCGCAACCGCTGCCGCCGTTAAAGAATTGCGCGGCATTTATCATTTGCCGATGGTGGCAATGGAACCAGCGGTCAAGCCCGCAGCCGAACTGACCAAAACCGGCGTTATCGGTGTACTGGCGACCAGCCGGACGATCAATAGTAATAACTTCCAAATCTTGTTCGCCCGCTTTGCCGACCAAGCGAAAATAATCCCGCAAGCCTGCCCGGGACTGGTCGACCAGGTCGAAAAAGGTGACCTCAATGGGCCGGAGACGAACGCCCTAGTTAGCCAATACCTGCAACCGTTAATCGTGCAAAATGTCGACATTTTAGTGCTCGGTTGCACCCACTACCCATTTTTGAAACCGGTCATCCAGCAGGTTTCCGGGGCAAACGTAAAAGTCATCGATTCGGGAACGGCTATCGCAAAACGCTTGAATTCATTGCTACACCATCATGGGTTGTTGTCCGAAGGGCAAAGGATGGGGGCGGTAAAATTTTATAGCAGTGCCGAAAACGGCATTGCCGACGGCGTGATTTCAGGCCTCTGGGGAAGCCGTATCCAAACGGCGAAAATGATTGAAACCCTTTCGGCGTAATTTTTCTCCGTGGATGCCGCCTTCCCCTTTGGTTTTGAGCCGGAAGACGGCATGCCATTGCTCCATGATGGACGGTTCAATCCAAAACAAAACTGATCTTCATATTGACGCGATATTCGACAATCTTACCTTCATTAATAACGACTTTCTGCTCTTGGACCCAAGCGCCTTGGATACCCCTGATGGTTTTGCTGGCGCGCTTTATGCCTTTTTCAATTGCATCTTCAAAACTTTTACTTGAACTGGATGTTATTTCACTGACTTTTGCGATCGTCATGATGTGTACTCCTCAAAATAAAAATTAACCTTATTTTCATTGGGCGAATAGTCCATTGCGTCGGTATACGCCCAATAATACTCAAAATTTACACTTGAGTGAGGTACTTATATCACTATTTGCCAAGCCCTTGCAAAAATCAGTTGTTGTTAGAAAGCGATTGATTCAAAGAGTAGTTTCTAATTCAATCTCATCAAAATTGCCGACCTGCCGATGTTCGGCATGGACATCGGGTTCATAGCCGCGGGCAAGCCGAAGGGTATGGAAACCCGCCGATTTTGCCGCGTCCAATTCTTCTTTGATATCCGACAAAAACAATATCATCCCAGGCGGTGCGTCGATTTCCTCGGCAATTTTTCGGTAAGATTCGATTTCTTTCTTGCCGCCGATGTTGGTGTCGAAAAAACCGGAAAATAACGACGTTAAGTCGCCAGCTTCCGTATGCCCAAAAAGGAGTTTTTGCGCCAATACCGATCCGGAAGAATAAACATACAATGAAACACCTTTATTTTTCCACGCCTTCAGGTTAGTTATCGCATCTTGATACAAGTGGCCTTTAAAGTCGCCTTGATTGTAACCCGCTTCCCAAATTAAACCTTGCAACGCTTTCAGCGGGGTGATTTTCTTGTCCTGGTCTATCCACTGGATAAGCTGCGCTATAACGCCTTCGGTATCGAGTTCCATCCCCGCTTCATTGCAAATATCGGCAAGCAGTTGTTTGATTCGCGGCTCGCTTTGATGTTGCCGGACATAATCGGGCAAATGCGCACGGGCATAAGGGAACAGGACATCCTTTACAAAAGACAACGATGAAGTCGTGCCTTCAATATCGGTGAGGATGGCTTTAATCATTGCAGTTCCGCCACTGTTTCATCGAATGTGGGAAAGGCTTTGGCAATTTCGCTGCCAGTAAATTTGGCTACCCAGCCTTCCGGCGTGGTAAACAACCGTATCACCTTAAAGCTGGGATTCTCCCCCATATCGAACCAATGCGTGGTATTGGCGGGCACGCTGATCAGGTCGCCTTTTTCGCATAAGGCCGCATAAACCTTATCGCCGACATGCAGGTAAAACAGCCCGCAACCATCGATAAAAAACCGCACTTCAAAATCGTCGTGGGTGTGCTCTGCCAGGAATTTTTGCCTAAACTCAGTTTTTTGGGGATGATCGGGGCTTAAGTTAATCACGTCCACCGATTGAAACCCGTATTGCTGTTTCAGTTTGTCGATAGGTTCCTGATAAGCGGCAATAATGGTTGCCTGGTCGTCATCAGCGGATAATTCGCGGTTGGCCGTCCAACGTTCGAATTTCACATCGATAGCCGCAAGCTTGCGTTCTATATCGGCAAATTCGGAGTACCGAACGCCTTGTTTCGGTTGGTTGTCGGGATAAATAGTTAACAGGCTCATGGTTGTTTAACTCCGTGCAGTCGGATTTCGCAATCGAATAAGTAATCCAGCGCTTCGAGATGGCGCAAGGCTTCGGGGATGGATTCGCCCCAGGTATACAGCCCGTGCCCGGCGATGACATAACCGTAAAACCGGCTGGCTTTGTCCAGGTAACGGTCGATAACGACGGCCAACCTTGGGATGTCCTGGTCGTTGGCAAAAATGGGGATTTCAATCCGGGATTCATGGGTAGCAATACCGTGGAACGCTTTTAATAACTCGTAATTTTCCAGCACAATTTCATCGCCGAATAGCCTCGAAACCAATACGGCATTGATCGGATGCGGATGCAAAACGGCGTGGATTTCCGGAAAGCGCTTATATAAGGTGGTATGCAACACCGTTTCCGCGGAAGGTATTTTGCCGTCCAACGAATTGGCCTCCGCATCAATCAGCATGATATCCTCAATTTGCAAATGGCCTTTGTGTTTCCCGGAGGTGGTAATGGCAATCGTGCCGTCCGGTAAACGCGCGGAAAAATTACCGCTAGTGGCAGGCACCCAGCCTTTACTGTCAATAAACCGTCCGGCATTGCACAAGGCAATGGCGGCGGTTTTAAAATCTTGGGAATAATGCATGAATATCCGGCTTAGGCGCTTAATTTAAGTCATCGTTAAAAATTATACCCATTATAATCATCGGTGCTTGCTAACTGAAATTAATACGAATGAAAAAACGTTATCTTGTCATTGGCTTGACCATTGCCCTATTGGCGGCGGGTTATTTCTATAAGAAACAGCCGAAACCCATCGAAGTTGAGGTTTATGCCGTTGAACAGGGCGAAGTCAAAGCGACCGTTTCCAATACCCGGGTAGGCACCGTTAAAGCCTGCCGCCGGGCTTATCTTGCCCCTGCGACAGGCGGACAAGTGGCTAAGCTGCATGTTAAAGAAGGCGACCAAGTTAAGCAAGGGCAGATGCTGCTGGAGGTTTGGAACGACGACCTGAAACAACAGGCCAGCTTAAAACAGGCGGAAATCAGCGCCAACCGGGCTGTAGCCGAACAAACCTGTCAATTGGGCGCCAATGCGCAGCGGGATGCAAACCGGGTCAGCCAATTGTATAAAAATAAGCATTTTGTTTCCGAGGAAATGCTCGATGAAAAAGTATCGGGCGCGAAAGCGCAGCAGGCCGCCTGTAAAGCGGCCAAGGACAAGATTATCGTCAGCGAACGCAGCTTGGCCGCCGCACAAGCCGCAGTCGAGCGCACATTGCTGATGGCGCCATTCGACGGCACCGTGGCGGAAATTAATGCGGAACTCGGCGAATACGTAACGCCTTCGCCGCCGGGCATCCCGACACTGCCGGCGATTGACCTTATGGACATCAGTTGCCTGTATGTCTCCGCACCCATTGACGAAGTCGATGCGCCGCAGATAAAAACCGGCATGACCGCTTGCGTTTCCCTGGATGCCTTTACAGAAAAGCGTTGTTCCGGGACTGTATCCCGGATTGCCCCGTATGTGCTGGAAAAAGAAAAGCAGGCGCGCACCGTCGAGGTCGAGGTTAAACTGACCGACCCCAAAGACCTTAAGGAACTCCTGCCCGGTTACAGCGCCGATATCGAAGTCTTGTTGAGCAGCAAACCGCAAGCGATCCGGATTCCGGCGGAAGCGGTCATGGAAAACAACCAGGTGTTGCTGGTTAAGGAAGACGGTAAGTTGGAAGGACGCAACTTTAAACCCGGCCTAACCAATTGGAGTACGGTGGAAGTGCTGTCCGGCCTGAATGTGGGCGACAAAATCGTCAAATCGATAGGCCAGGATGGTGTAGTTGCAGGTGCTTATGTTAAGGAAAAGCAGTGATCCGACTGGAACATATCCACCGGTCTTTTCAGGTCGGCGAACACACTGTCCACGCCTTGAACGACATAAACCTAACCATCGATAAGGGCGAATACGTCTCGGTGATGGGGCCGTCGGGTTCCGGTAAATCTACCTTACTGAACATCATTGCCCTGCTCGACAGGCCTTCTTCGGGGCGCTACGTATTGAACGACCTGGACGTAATTAAACGTAGCGATGATGAATTGGCGCAATTACGTCGGGCTTATATCGGTTTTGTGTTCCAGTTTTTTCATGTAATCCCCCGCCTGACCGCCGCCGAAAACGTGGAAATGCCGATGATATTGGCAGGCATTGGCAGTAAGGAACGCCAACAACGGGTGCAAGACGCGCTTGCTTCTGTCGGTTTGCAGGACCGTACCCACCATAAGCCTAGCCAACTGTCCGGCGGACAACTGCAAAGGGTGGCCATTGCCAGGGCGATGATTATGCGCCCGGAAGTGGTGTTGGCGGACGAGCCCACCGGTAATCTCGACAGCAAATCCGGATTGGAAATTATGGAATTGCTGGAAAACCTTAACGGGCAAGGGGTGACCTTAGTAATGATTACCCATGACCAAGCCTTGGGAAACCGTGCGCCCAGGCGGATTCGGATTGTCGATGGCAAGATTGAGTAAAAGGTGCCGTATTTCTTCAGCTTCTAAGCACCACTTTTATCCAAATACGCTTAATCACGCTTTTCATGCACAGGATCAGATTAATGTCCTGGCTATTTGCATCCTGAGGTTGGAGACTTAGTTTGAGTATTAGAAAAACATTCAAACCGCTTTGTGCAATACATGGTTGGGTATCACAGTCTTTGTTAACCCTGATTTGTGCAAAACCTGGGAGTAATAATCGCTAAAACTTGATATTTTAGAAACCGTTTTTCTTGGTCTGTGTGTCTTTAATGAAACGGTAGCGGACGGTCAGAATCAGCGGTCAGCTTGTATAACTAAATTGCACAATTGATCTAAACCAGACACTCAGAAAGAGGTAATCTTGATAACGTTTGAATTTAGGGCGCGCTTTAGCGCGTCCCCTTGAATGGTTTGATACTTATTAAGCCTCTTCCCAACTAGCCCCAGAATGGGGTTGCTGTAAAAACCATATCCGCGGAAGACTACCATGAAATTCTATACGAAAAAGCATCATTATTACCGCGAAATTGACCTTAATACGAAGAATATATACATCTGCCTGAATTAAGGACGGGGCTGCAACCCCGTCATGCGTGCCGACCGACCTCGCTACGGCGGAGGATTCACATTTAAAGGAACAATAGCATCATGATAACCCGCCGCCCTGGCTTTAAGGTCAAAATTATCGACAAGCCATTCAGGCGGATCACACTCCCGATGCGGCCTAGTACAATGGCGCGGTATGGTGTCTTCGCATTCGCCTGGTACCATATGACATCTGCGTGGAATTAAGTGCGCGGGAAATGTGGTTGTGATAGCTTGCCCAAATTGACCGATAGCATTTGAGTTGAGAAGTACATCGCCGGTGTTAACCTGATTACCAAAAACAGCATCTGTTGCGCTTACCGTAAAGGTCTGCGGCTGGTTGGCAATCACAGTGTTTGGCGCTACCGACACCGACAATAAACGCGGGTCTGATGGTTGGCTGGTGACTTGACAATTACCAAACCATTTGCGGCATGCGCCTGTAGCCGTGCCATCGGGCATACACACTTGCCCTGGTTGACGATAATAGATCGCGCTGGTAGGGCCTATCCAATCGGATAACCCGTCGTTAAACAAATAACACTCTACTTTCAAATTGTTCTCTGTGACGGCCTCCCCCAGCCAACGGCGGCAATTTCCGGTTGCAGTGTTGTCGGGTATGCAGACGCTACTAGGCGCACGGTTGTAGATGGCGCGCGATAACGGCGTCGGATTGGCAGCGCCATCATTGAATACCTTGAAGGCAACTTTAACCTGGTCGGTTGTCGAAATACAATTGCCGAACCAGCGCCGGCATAAACCACGGGATGTACCATCAGGGATACACGCAGTTTGGGCATCGGCAAAATAGATTGCTTCGGACAAGGTTGATTCATTGGCAGCCCCATCGTCAAATACAGTGCAAGCTACTGGTTTGTCGTGTGGTGGAGGCGAGACTTCCCAGGCAGTCGCTAATGGGGTAGCCGTACAATCTGTAGCGGAGGTAAAGCCTGAGTCACGAAAACGCCGCGCACAATCTCGTATGCGAGAAGCCGATGCTTCGGCATTTGCATCATAAAATATTTGTCCAGGTCGCATCCAAATTGGCGAGCTGACGCTATGCGGGTTTTTCGATCTTTGGGCGCTGGCTGTAGCGACATTAGCGAATCTTAAAGCCGTACCGTTTCCATCATGTTCGTGGTTATTCACCGCTAAGCGATGACAGGCGGTGCATAAAGTCCCTGAATCTCCAGGCGCGTTGGCGGTAGTAATACTCCAACTGCGATTGGATGCGTAATCGAGACCGACATACTTGAGCGGTGCCGATAAATTACTGTAGCCTTCTGATGTAGAGGGCAAGGCGTGCGGAGGAGTAGTGAGTTGCGCCAAATATGGCGAACGGATAAAAGCACCATTGTCATGGCAAGCCGTACAGCCAATCCTTTCCGTTCCTTCTGGATTTATCCAATGATTTGTTCCGTCCTGCCAACGAGCTGGCTCGGTAAGAGGAGAAGGAATTTGGGCGCCTGGCAAATGACCCAAAGCTTGATAAAAACAGGTTGCGCCATTTGCTTTGTTATGTTGAATAATGGCAATGTCCCCATAAAACCCAGAGCCATTGTTTTGTTTTCGACAATGAGCCACAGCCACGGCATCATTTATTCTGCCTGGCAAGACCTGAAACCGGCTGCCTGGATCGCATACTCCATTTAAAACATTTGGTTTGTCGCATGTGGTTCCATTGCCTTGTCCATGAGGTTCTACTCCGTCATCACAATTGAATGAAGGAATTTGAATGCCGGTTGCCGCATTGCATTTCTCGGTGTATTCCTTCAAGGTATCGTGTTGGCCAGTAACGCTTCTGCGAATAGAAGGTCTTCGAAGAAAATTTTGATATTCTCGAAATAATGTTGAATTCTCTGTTTCCGGAGTAACACTTGCTCTTAAACCAGAAATACAACATGAATTGGGAGCGGGATTAGGCGTTCCATTTTTCAAATAGCAAACAGCATTGGCTGCGTGCAAACCAGGCTTTACATAAGTAAACGATTGGCAACCGCTTTCCGCCATACAAGCGGATTGACAAAGCAGAGGATCTGAAACGGTCAACTCAATACGGCGATAATCCATGCCCATGCGATCAGTATCCTGTTCTAATTTATCAGTAAATGAATCTGCTGATGCCAAGCTTATTAAGCCAATCATTAGAACAGCTATTTGTATTAATAAAGTGTAATGCGGTTTAAATGTTTTCATGGTAAGACTCCAAAAAAACTCGCGAATTAGTATTATCTACCCCTTACCGGTAAATGTGTGGCCTTATGCTTTAGAAGTATGGAACATTCAACTTGCTCCACTGGAACAGGTTGATGCGATTACCGAAATAAAATTAAACTTATCGAGCATTTAGAATGCTCGCCCTTGTAGTGTTTGAAGAATTATCTTAAGTGGTAAGGTAAAACTTTATTTTCAAAAATAAAGGTAATTTTTCACATTTTGTTGGCAAAAAATCGATTGCTTTATTTTTTAAACAGCGTATGGCGGATTATAGCCAAAAGGCACAAGCGTCGTGCCGAAATGCCAAACAAAACCGTTAGGCGGTATGTTTGCGTGGCTTTTGTGTCTCATCATGTTCGTCAGCTTCTGATCGATAATTAATTTTTCCTTCTGTTAAAAAAGTTAGCGCAGCGTCCGCTAAGACACCTTCTTTGACCTTGATATGGGTTTGTGCGTCGGTCGTTCGAAAGCAAGATTCCAACCTGGGCAACCTAAATCCTGCCCTTCTTAATATTGATAATTCCATCTTAGCCTATTTTATATGACAGGTACTCGGGAATTATAATTTGGTAATTTCCAACCTTGTTTTGCACAAAGCCAATATCCGTTAATTCGACAATAGCCGCTTGGACAAAATACTTGGAAAACTGGGCGTTGAAGCCTTTTCGGACAGACTCCGGTTTGCTGGATTGAAAGGCGAGTTGAGACGGTTAATCGAAAACCCAGCCTAGGAAGTTACAGCACAATTGAAATCACGGTTTTTTCAGCCAAATCGTTAAGGATCGTCAACCCTCCAGCGGTGAAGGCTTCGAGATTGGGATGCTGTGCCTCTTGGGCAAGTTGGTTGAGGCAATCATGAACGGTCATAGTCCCATGTTCTTGGATAATCTCCAATAACCGGTAAGTCATGGGGGTGATTTCAAGGAATTTAACCGCATCTTCCATATCCCGGTAAGCGATGAGGAATGTCGGTTGTTCTTGGGGCGTTAATGGCAAAAAATCCGGGGAAATGAGCTGAACCGGATATCGGTACGCCAACGGCCAAGCCAAGGGGGAGAGTTTTATCTTGCTATGCAGCAAACCCTCCAACGGCGGTATCGGGGTAAATGTTGTTTCCTCGTTGGCAATGTACAAAGCCATCTCAACCCATTCATAGTGGGCAAGTTCCAGCAGAAAAGGGAAATCGTCGGCATTAGCCCGTTCATTCTCCAAGTAATCGAGGAATTCTCCAGCAATTTCGGAGAAATAAGGCGTTTTGCAGGCGTGGCTTGAAAAAAAATCTTGCACTAGGCTAAGCCATTGTCGGTCGTCCAAAATTTTTCGGATTACCGGAAAATTGCTGCCTAAAAATCCGTCCAGGTTGTTGAAAACCAATTCCCGGTACATCGCCATCCGTTCCGGTTTGACATCTTCAGGGACGGGATAAAGTGCCGGATTCCTTATATAACGGGTGAATTCGAGCTGTTTGTCATTAAAATTGACGGGCATATTTTCAGGCTGTCTTTTTTTCGTGTAGTAAACGCCAATTGTTTTGTATGGTTTTGATGGTATCGACTTCTTTCAACAATGCTTCTAACGGCGGGAGGTTAAAATCCCGTTCCAATAAGGTCGGAAACACGCCAAAAAGCTCATAAGCTTTCCCCAGCAATTTCCACACTGGGTCAATCACATCGGCCCCATGGGTGTCGACCAGGAAATCTTCAGCCTCTACATAATGCCCGGCAATATGCGCATAGGCAATGCGATAGCCCGGCATGGCTTTCAGGAAAGTTTCAGCGTCGTAGCCGTGATTGACACTGTTCACATAGATATTGTTAATATCCAACAAGACGTTACAATCCGCCCCCTCGACGACGGCATTGAAAAATTCGATCTCGTCCATCTCTTGGCCTGGGGCGGCATAATAAGATACGTTTTCTATCGCGATACGCTGTTCCAGGATATCCTGTACGCGTTTGATCCGGGACACCACATGGGCGACGGCGGCCTCCGTAAACGGGATCGGCATCAGGTCGTACAAATGCCCGCCTTTGCTGCAATAGCTTAAGTGCTCGCTGTAGAGCTTAATGTCATGCGCGCGCAAAAATTTTTTGATTTCAAAAACCAAAGGTTCATCCAGGGGATCGGTGCTACCGATAGACAAAGACAGCCCATGACCGATAAAATCGAAACGTTCGGTCATCTCACGGAATTGCCGACCTGACTTTCCGCCGATATTGATCCAATTTTCCGGCGCTACTTCGTAAAAACCGACATTGGCCGGTGGCGATTCGACCAGTTGACTTAATAATGGCCGACGCAGGCCTAAACCCGCATCGCGGAAGAGATAAGGGTTTGTGTCCATAGGAACGACTTTCTGCTTGGGAAACAGGAGGGCGCTCACCAAGCCCTCCTTTAACCGGTATTAAGCTATAAAACTACAAAGCTTATTTTGCTGGTGCGGCAGGAGCCGCTGCGGGTGCAGCCGATTTCATTTTGTCGCCGCAAGCGCCTTCCTTGCCTTTCATCATGGCGCCGCAGACTTTTTCCATGCCTTCTTTCATTTTTCCGTCTTTCATCATATTCCCGCATTTACCCTCGCCGCAGGCGCCATCCGTTTTTTTCGCGGTCTCGGCGGCAGGGGCGGCTTTAGCGCCTGCACAAGCGCCTTCGGTTGTGTGTTTCTCTTTTGGCATACCCATCGACTCGCCACATTTCATTTCGGCTAATTGCATATAACCTGAAGACAGTTCCGTCACTGCAAAGGGATTGGCTTCGGCATTCGCGGCTGTCGCGGCGAAAGATGAGACGAGGGCTGCGCCCACTGCTGCCGCCAAAGGGGTATTCTTCAATTTTTTCATCGCGTTAACTCCAAGGTTGATAAAAAAGTATCGATGTCTAATTACACTAAAGACGAGCTACTATACACACCCTGAACTGAACTAAGGATGAATAACCCAGCCAACGTCAAAAATTACTGTCACTTAAGCCATAAAGGCAACCATAAATTGTTCCAGCAAATTAGCAAATTTTATGTTGCATCGTTTTTGTTGTCGTATTCGCACAAGTCAACAATAATGCACTTACCGCACTTCGGTTTTCTTGCAGTGCAAGTATACCTGCCGTGCAAAATTAGTAAATGATGGGCATCTTTTTTATGGTTTTTCGGCACCCATTTATTTAATTTATGTTCAACTTCAGACACATTTTTTCCCGGGGCGATTTTGGTGCGGTTCGACACCCGGAAGATGTGCGTATCCACCGCAATCGTATGCTGCCCAAAAGCGGTATTTAATATCACATTGGCGGTTTTCCTGCCTACGCCCGCCAGCGCTTCAAGTTCTTCCCGTGTTTGCGGCACTTGGCCGTGGTGTTTGTCCAATAACTGTCGGCAAAGGGTGATAATGTTGGTGCCCTTGGCATTAAATAAGCCAATGGTTTTTATGTAGCTTTTTAACTCATCCAGGCCTAAGGCCAAAATAGTTTCCGGAGTATTGGCTACAGGAAATAATTTTGCTGTCGCCTTGTTAACGCCTTTGTCTGTTGCTTGCGCGGAAAGCACTACGGCAACTAAGAGTTCGAACGGCGTCGAATAATCCAACTCGGTAGTCGGCTCGGGCATCGCCCCTGCAAGACGGTCGAATATAGCCTGTCGTTTTTGCTGGTTCATCCTAAGTCCATTAAACAAATGTCCCGTCAAAGCCGATACCTGAGCGCATTTTTAATAAGGCTTCTTTCTGTTTCCTTACTTTTTCAGCCTTTTCCTGCGCTTCGATTTCCTTACGTTTGTTACGGTCCTCATAACGGCGCATGGCCGTTAATTTTTGCGTTGTTTTTTGTTCTGGGGTAAGCGTTACAGACAGCGGCTTCATAACAATGCAATCGACAGGACAAGGGGCAATGCATAATTCGCATCCCGTACATTCGGCCGCGATCACTGTATGCATCAGCTTCGCGGCACCCAAAATGGCGTCCACAGGGCACGAAGCGATGCATTTAACACAACCGATACAGTCTTCTTCAACAATGAACGCAACCTGCTTAGGTTTGTGCATACCAAATTGCAGGTTCAAAGGCTTGGCCTCTAGCCCCAATAAGGCAGCCAATTCCTTGATCCCCTCGTCCCCTCCAGGCGGGCATTGGTTGATGTCAGCCAATCCTAATGCAATCGCCTCCGCATAAGGTTTGCACCCTTTATAACCACACTGGCCGCATTGGGTCTGCGGCAGGATGGCATTGATTTGGTCAATATCAGTAGGATGATCGGTTCCAGTTTCCCGAACTTGCATTGTGCGCCGTAAACACAGATTTAAAATAGGATAATGTACTATACCTTTGGTTGTTTATAACCATTTATTGGCAAAGCCCAAGTAAAATCCCCCTAAAGCCTAAAAATAGCGCCCCCAGAAATGGGACGCATAGGTACCAAGCTATTGCCATGGATATTGGCTTACCTTCATCAGTAAACCATTAGCCCTAATCCAATCAAAATTGACATAAATCAAAATTTAAAATTTTGCGTATGTTAGCCTAATCTCCTTAGCTTTGGAGGGGTTGCTTTTCGCCAATGAAATTCGGTCTCACAGGGGGCGCGAGTTTTTCTATGTATCCCCCTTTTGCAAGCCAAGCCCAGTAAAAACAAACTTAACCGACGGTCATGATAACTCCCTAAGGGTTAGGCAACCTTTGCCCCTGTAACCCGATTTAAAATTTCAGGAAGACGACTATGAAAACGAACAGAATAATTAAGCTACTTACAATTTCTTCTATACTGCTTTTCTGCACGGCCGCCTTTGCTTGGGAGGATAACGGCAAAATCAAGGTCATGACGCAAAACCAATATCTCGGCGCCGACCTCGCCCCGCTATTAGCCGCACCATCCCCGGAAGAATTTAACGCGGCATTGGTTTCGGTGCTCCAGAAGATTGCCTCAAGCCGTTTTACCGACCGCGCAAAAAGACAAGCTTCCCAAATCGCAAAGGAACGCCCCCATGTTGTGGCGCTACAGGAAGTGTGGCGTTTTGAATGCCAGGATCTGGAACCACCGATGACCGGAAAAGGCTGCAACGATCCAATGGTCGCAGGCGCTTTTGTCGACCAACTGGAGGAAACGCTAGGTGCGCTTAAAGCCCAGGGAGCAAGGTATAAGGTAGTTGCCAAAGTAAAAAACCTGGATGTCTCTTCAGTCCATATTCCAGGGCTACCGGCGGGCATCCCTTTTAACATTAACGGGTCAATGGCGCTATTGAACACTATCGACCGTGACGTGTTGCTGGCCAGAAAAGATGTCCGTGCAAAAGCGGTCGATTTTACCAATGTATGCCCTAGCCGAATCTCGCTCGATGGGTGTAACTTCCAAGCTGTTGTAAATGCCCTTACCCCGGTTGGGGAGCTTCCGATACAGCGGGGTTTTGTCGCCGCCGATGCCAGGATAGGCCACAAAAACTATCGGATAGTAACAACACATTTAGAAGTACGCGAACCCCAACCTGGAAATGCTGTGACACGATTTTTTCAGGCCGCCCAAGCCGCGGAACTTATCCAAACACTACAATTGACAACACCGAAGGACAAATCTTTACTATTGTTAGGGGATATGAACTCTTCACCGGATGATGTGGAAACTCCAGGTCCCCTACCCTTGCCCGCTCCTTTTGACAATGGCATCGTGCCTCCCTATATCCAATTCACCAATGCGGGTTACACGGATAACTGGATGCTGCGTCGGCATTATTCACCCGGCTTCACCTGTTGCCAGGATGAAAACCTTTTAAACCTTAAGTCCAATTTGTACGAGCGGATAGATTTAGTCCTGTCTTTACAAGAACCTGCCTGGGTCGAAGATATAGATGTTGTCGGCGACCGGAAATCGGATAAAACATTCCCGCCAGCCCCAAGGTTGTGGCCTTCAGACCACGGCGGGGTAGCAGGTGAACTTCATTTTTGGTAATGATCCTAGCAGGATAGGCATCCGTTGCCCCCCATCAAGTGAATTTTAGTTTTAAACCAAAAAACGATTAATGGCAGGCGGATTGACTGCCTATGCCAATACTGGCCGCCCTTATAAAATGGAAAGAGCGCATATGAACGGCTTGCCAAGCTTCGAGCTTGGCGGCTAAAGCGCCGTTGGCGCTCATTACCAGACATTTGTATTCCCCATCACCTTCGTCATAGTTCAAATAAAGCCTAATAAATTCAGCAGATTAAAACGCGATCCAGGATTTTCCTGGTTTTTTGGTTAAATCTTCCAAGCTCATATGTCCGTCCCCAGAAGCAAAAGGTTGCCATTACTTTTGTTACAAGAATGTTTATCGACATTTCTTGGTTAAATTTGCATTTATTGTAGCCCCATATCGCAAAAGTATTTTTCCGCTACATTTATTGGCATTAAGGCTACAATCTTAATGAATTCGATACCAATGTTTTTCCAGCATTAATAATGAACAAGCCTGCAACGCCCATTACAAAAACACGAAATAACGCAGACCTGCCAGCCAAGCGCCCGCCGCGCAAGCGGTCGTCACGAAAACAGGTAGGGAAACAAATTGTTGCTGCCCCAACACTCGATTTCCGCCAACAACTCCTGTTCATTGCAATTGAAATAGCAGCCCTTAGCGCCATTGCCATTTATGCGATTATTGTTGTCTTGGGAAATGCGGCAAACTGGTTTTCCGGCACCAGTGTTTGGTGGAGCCTACTCCCTTTTGCGGCAGGTGTTATGGCGTTGATTTTGGCTTCAACCGTTTTCCTGGTTTCTTGGTGGAAACTACGCGGCTATTTAAAAGCCCATTCTGATTCTTTGGTCCCGTTTATGGCAATGGGGCTTTTGCTGCTGTCCGTAATAGTTATTGGGCAAGACTTATCCAGCCAATCATTTGGCCAATTCCGTACCTTGGTCGGGGGAAAGGAAGAAGCCAGCCGGGTTACGCTTAATCATCAAGTCTTCGCCGCTTACCGCCGATACAATTCGGCTAACCTGAACAAAATGATCCAAAGGTCGGAAGCTTATAAATCGGCTATCGAGGAAGCCGCGAGTGTGTTCGACGTAGACGAAAACCTGTTGCAAGGCATCGCGGCAACAGAGTCCTCTTTCAAGCCCAGGGACAGCAATGACGGCGGTCACGGCTTATTCCAGATCACCGCAGTGCCCGCTAAAATCCTGGAAGACGCTAAAGGGCGTTTGGACACCGACAAGCTATCCTTATACGACCATAGGCATAACGCCTTTATCGCTGCCGCCACTTTCAAGCATTATCTGGCAGAAATGAAGAATGACGTGTACCTAGGGCTGCTTGCCTACAACATAGGCCCGGCGAATGGCGGGCTACGCTTTATCATGAAAAAATACGGCGTGACTGATTTCGTTACCATCCAACCTTACTTACAGTTATTGCCTAGGGACTACCCCATCCGCGTGTTATCTTATGCGCTGGCATTCCGACTTCGGCAAAAACAAGGTAAACTTCTCGCTTACGAAGAAGGCAATAACGCCATGCTGATCCAACGACTGGGCGTGCCTGGTTTGCCATAGGGTTTCGTTAAAATTTGGTGGCTATTTTGGTTATTCGATTGACTTTACTCCTGATCCCAACCGCGATTGCTAATTTTTTGTTGGCTATCGTACTGGAACAATTTTCGATGACGGCACTTGCCACCCAAGTGTCGCAACTGGGGTCAATAGTCTTGTTATCCGCCTTTTTCCTGTTCTTATGTACCGGCTTAGCGCACCTAAGCAAACTAGCCATTATTACTTTTTACGGCTATTTTTCCCCTACCCGGCGCATGGAACGCAATCTATTGTTTCATATAAGCAAATACAACCGCCTGACCCGGCTTTTCCATTTCAAAAAGGCCCGTTTGCTGTATATGAACCAGCAACAGCGTAAGCGGCTACTCAAAAAAGTTGATTGGAAAGCTATTTCGTCATGAAAACTTTAACAGCGCGGATCCAACAATTCATAAGCCTGATACATTCGATCAAAACTAAAAATTTGGAATGGTTATCCGAAAACCAGGATCAAAAAATAAAACTGTCCCATAACAAGATCCTTGCAGAGGAAAACCTAAAAGCAACATTAGCCAAACGAAATGCTCAACTAGCCCATGAGGTAGATTTACTGAAAACCCGCCAACAGGCCGAACTTGCCATGTTGAAAACCCGTTGCAAAGAAGACATAAAAGACTACCAAGAATACTTGGAGTCATTACACCAACTTAAACTGACAATAAAGGCAAGCTTTGCCCACCTCCCTGACGCTGTCACGCTTACCATCCACCACCATGCAAAATCGCTATTGAACGCCATGTGGGAAACTGAAAACCTACAGGAAAAAATAAGGCTGGAAACCCAGTTAATTGAATTCATGTCGACTGTCCATGAGGAAGCCAGACTTTACCGCACAGGGACATTGCCCGGTAAACTGCCCGAAATTACTTTGCAGCTAATAAATCAAAATAGAAACCAAACGCTGCAACATTAATTATTCTTTTCAAGCTAAATCAATACCTTAAAAAAATTGGCAAAACATCCATTCTTGCCGGGCTTGAAAACCCAAAGAACACCCCCATTGTTTGCCAACAATATATTGGAACAATGTCAATCAAGCTTGGTCTTTATGCCTATGGATTGATGCAAGACAGTTTTTTTATTTATCCTAAAAATCCGCTACTATTATTGTAAAGATACCCTTTCGTTTAAGAGCAATTTGTTGTGATTTAATGAGAGAAATTTAATGTGAGGTTATCAAGAATGACGAACGAAACTTCTAAACCGACTGTAAAATCAGATACGCCAAACACGACAGAAATCGAAAGCGATGCGGACGATATTTTTGAAGAAGCTGAGTTTTTGCCCTTAACCGATGAAACTGACAAGGAAACCATCAGGAGGGACGCACGCAGGAAAATTGAAATTTATTGGGAAAAGAGGCGCTTGAAAGAACAGTTTGAAGATTTTGACGATTCTGAGTTTGGCTTTTGAATTGAAGGCCCCATGTCATCTGGGAAATTAAAAAAAGAAAACCTAACCTTTACCCCGCGTCCGTGTCCTTACAGGGGATTTCGGCATCGCCGTTTGTAAGACTTCAAAACGCTTTTCGATAAACTCAATCATCAAGCCCGCGATATCTTTACCGCTGACTTCCTCAATCCCTTGCAGGCCGGGCGAGGAATTGACTTCCATGATTACGGAACCGTGGTTTGAACGCAGCATATCAACACCGCAAACATCCAAGCCCATAATTTTTGCCGCCCTCACGGCGGTTGAGCGTTCTTCAGGCGTTAGCCGCACCAATGCGGCCGACCCCCCGCGATGCAAATTCGACCGGAATTCGCCTTCTTCCCCTTGACGTTTCATCGCCGCAACCACCTTGTCGCCAATCACAAAACAACGGATGTCACTGCCCTTCGCTTCCTTGATAAATTCCTGCACCATAATATTAGCCTTCAGCCCCATAAAAGCCTGGATAACACTTTCCGCGGCATTATGGGTCTCAGCCAACACCACCCCGATGCCTTGAGTGCCTTGCAAGAGCTTAATGACGAGCGGCGCTCCGCCGACCTGCGCAATAAGGTCGGCGATGTCGTCAGGATTACTGGCAAATCCGGTTACCGGCAAGCCGATACCTTTCCTGGCAAGCAACTGCATGGAACGCAATTTGTCACGGGCGCGGGAAATCGCCACCGACTCATTCAAGGGCATGACGTTCATCATTTCGAACTGGCGTAACACCGCCGTACCGTAAAAAGTCACCGACGCGCCGATCCTCGGTATGACTGCATCAAAACCGGTCAAAGACTCGCCGCGGTAATGTATGGAAGGGTTATGTGAAGTAATGTTCATATAACACCTTAAAACATCCAGCACCCTGACCTTATGCCCGCGCGCTTCAGCGGCTTCGACCAACCTGGAGGTAGAATATAACTTAGCATTGCGGGACAAAATGGCGATCTTCATTAACTGCTACCAAACCAGGCCGGATAAAAGTCGCATATTTTTGCATGAAACCAGACTGGCTGCATATGAAAGAATTCTAGAAACTTGAATTACAAAATGGGACAGAAAACTTCTCGCGTAACTATCTATTTTGTAACAAGATGGGAATTGGGGGGAAATTCCGTTAATGCCGTTTTGCCCCGAATTGGATAGCAACCAACCAAAGTTGGAGTGAATTATACGACCTTAAAATTTGCCAAAACAATGGGTTTACCATTTGTAAACAATTAACAAAAAACCCTAGCTTGGTCTATATTCACTTTAAAACTGGTGCAGTTTACCCTATTGCGCCTTAGCGTTTAGAGAGGAGATAAGATGATATGGCTAAGCCAATGATTTTTCAGAATCGCCTATATGATTTATTGCGCAATGAGCAAATCGACGAATTCAATAAACTTAAAGCGTCCGGTGAACCCACGAAAGGAGTATTGTGCGGCGGTGATTTTCGCGGTGTTGACTTGCGCAACCTTGATGCGGATGGGCTTGACCTTCGCGATGCTTATTTTCGCAGCGCCGACCTACGCGGAATCGATTTTCGGAACGCGAATATTGAAGGGGCTAGTTTTTGTGAGGCGCAAATTTCGGGCTGTTACTTCCCTAAAGAGGTCTATGCAGAAGAAATCCGGCTCTCCGTTGACTATGGTATTCGCATTCGATACCAACGCGCTTGATTCCTTAAGCTTTGGCCAGCATTAAGGATCCTCCTATGCGTGATTTAACCGTTACCTTAAACAAAATGCCGCCTAATACCTTTTTCAAGCCAACCAAAACCAGGACAAGGAAAACATAGCTATCCTGTTTTTTCCAAGTCCAAAGCGGCTTGATAAAACAGCTTTTTCCTGGCTCCTGTAATCTCTGCGGCCAGCTCAACAGCAGTTTTAGTTGAACATTTACCCATCAATTTGGCTAGGATATCCAGTTGCCCAGAGCTAAGCCCATCCTCCTTTTTACTGACCTTTTCAGCACCTTCAACGACCACCACAAATTCACCTTTGCGCATATTGTCGTCCTCGGCCACCAAATCGACAGCGTAGGATAGGGTAGTTTTTACAATGGTTTCATGCAACTTGGTCAATTCCCTGGCGATTACAATCTGGCGCGTAGGCGGCAAAATTGTCGCCATATCCTGTAAGGCGGCCAGGATCCTGTGGCTGGATTCATAGAATGCCCAGGTCGTTGGCGCGATCAGCTTTTCGGTAAAAAATGCTTTACGGGCGGAGGAGGTTCGGGGCAGAAATCCTTCAAAGGAAAATTGCGTTAACGGCAAACCAGCCGCTGAAAGGGCCGCAATTAATGCGCAGGCCCCAGGGATAGGCACTACAGCCAACCCTGCGTCTTTGGCCTTCCGCACCAATGGCATTCCGGGATCGCTCAACAACGGTGTCCCGGCATCGGACACCAGGGCGACAGACAACCCATTGCGTAATTTTTCCAGTAGGCTTTCGGCTACTTTTTCTTCATTATGCTGATGAAATGAAATGACTTTATTATTTATACCGTAATGTTGCAGCAATAATTTGACATGCCGGGTATCCTCGGCGGCGATAAGGTCAACCTGTTTTAACGTATCTACTGCCCTGAAGCTGATGTCCGCTAAATTACCTATTGGTGTTGCAACAACGTATAATTTGCCGTATTGGTTTGTCATGAATCTCAACTATAACTGTTTAAGTGCCATAAAAGGTAAAACCCTATGAGCCGTTTTTACTGCTACATCCCTTTATTCTGCGCGTTGTTGTTATCGGATTGCGCCTATCTGCCGGACGACTATGGATTGTACCAAGAACCGCCAGCGCCTTGGGTAGTAGAACAAAATAATAGCCTTTTGCAAAACGTCAGCAAATTAATCCAGACCGGCGACGGCTATGCGGCAAAGCAAGAAGCCGACCGAGTTATCACATCAGCGTTGACTCCCCAACAGTTGGCGCAATTCAATTTACTCTACGCACAAATTTTGCTGAGCTTCGGCGAGGCGGAACAAGCGGTAAGCAAATTGGCAACTACAGATGCAGGCCAATTGGTTATCAACGATAAGGTCAAATTTTACCAGTCCCAAGCATTTGCCTATTCCTTGACGGGCAATCTCCTGGAACAGGCCAAGGCCAGAATAGCATTGGACGCCTTATTGACCACCGTGGCTGAACGGAAGAAAAATCAAGCCGTAATCCTCGAGGCACTCGGCTTATTGCCCGATCCCATAGTACAAAACCAGGAAAACAAAGCGACTGGCCTGACCGAATGGCTGAGCATAGCCAAAATCCTGGCAACAAGAAACCAGGATCCGGCTAAATTTAATTCTTCGCTTGCCGGGTGGCGGGCGGCAAATCCGCAACATCCAGCCAATATTTACATGGCGGGTGTAGCTAACATGCCGGAAGATCCTGGGGATAGGCCAAAATCAATAGCTATCCTATTGCCTGAAAGCGGCCCTTTCTTGGATGCCGCAAAAGCCATTAAAGCCGGATTCTTGGCGGCGCACAGCCGCGACAATAGCGGCGGGAGCAAACCCCAATTACATTTTTACAATACCGAAAAGTCGAAACTCGCTGAGTTATACCAAAAAGCAGTCACGGAAGGCGCGACCTTGGTCGTTGGCCCCTTGAACAAAGAAAACATACAAGTCCTCGCCAAATCAACAACTTTGAGTGTCCCGGTTTTGGCCTTAAACCATGTCCCCGGCCTAAGGAAACAAAATTTGTACCAGTTTGCGCTCAGCCCTATGGACGATGCGGCCGAAATCACCCAAAAGGCGGCATTGGACGGCCATAAAAAATCGATGTTATTGGTGCCTGATAACGAAGCAGGAAAACGGGCTTCTAGCCTTTTTAGCGAATACTGGCAAGAACAGAACGGCACTATCCTGAAAAGGCAAACTTACGACCCGGATGCCAATGATTTCTCAGCAACTATCAAAAGCCTGATTGGCATCAAGGAAAGCAATGGCCGTTACCAAAACCCAAGCAAACAACCTACCACCCATAAGTCAGAAGATGCCGATGTACTTTTCTTGAGCGCTTATCATAGGGAGGGTCGATTGATTAGCTCCCAAATCAACCTGCTGGGCAAACTTCCCATTTATGCATTACCCTCCGTTTATTCAGGGCTTCCCGACCCAATAACTGATAACCCATTGAACGGGATAATTTTTTGCGACATCCCTTGGCTGTTTAACGGCGCATATGGTGGCGAACTGAGCATGCTGTCCCTAAGCGATATTTGGCGCCAATTTCCAAGCTCCTATATACGGCTGGTAGCAATGGGGATTGATGCTTACCATCTTGCATTAAGGTTGCCCACACTCAGCACTACTGTTTATGCGGGGGCAACGGGAAAGCTGTCGCTTGCCAGCGGTAACCGCATTAAGCGAAGCCTGGTTTGCGCCAGGTTTATACAAGGGCGTCCTGAGTTGATCGGCTTTAGTAACAGCCAATCAGGGAGCGCCCATGTAGGCGACAAACCGAAAATTGTGACGCCCGCCAACCACCCATAAACATGTTGGGCTCATTTAAAACAAAAGCAGCGCATTTGTTGCGTGGCAAAAGCGCAGAAGACCAAGCCCATGATTTTTTGTGTAACCAAGGGCTTAAGGCAGTCTGTAGGAATTATCGTTGTAAACAAGGGGAATTGGACTTGGTGATGCGCGACCAACAAACCTTGGTCATTGTTGAAGTCCGTTACCGTAAATCAGATACCTATGGCAGCGCCCTTGAGAGTATCACTGCCAGCAAGCAAGGCCGGATCTTAAACGCGACCCAACACTACCTTAATACCCAGAAAGGTGATTGCCCCCTGAGGTTTGATGTCATCGCCATTTCTGGGAACGGCGAGATTAACTGGATAAAAAATGCATTTTAACCTTCACTAAATCCATGCTATTACAAAACCGTATTGTCAACCATTTTACCGACAGCATACAGGCTAAGCAGGACGCATTGGCTGAGCTGTGCGAACTCATCGGACTGGCTTCCCAACGCATAGTGGAAGCGCTGTTGAACGACCGAAAAATCTTATCTTGCGGTAACGGCCGTTCCGCTGGCTGCGCCCATTTATTGGTATCGGCCTTGGTGGACCAGTTCGAACGCGACCGGCCTTCATTGCCGGCCATTGCGCTAACAATGGACACCACAACCCTAACCGCCATCGCTAACGACAATAGTTACCTGGAAGTATTTTCTAAACCCATCAGGTCGCTTGCCCAAAGCGGGGATGTTTTATTGGCTTACGTTGACGGCAGCCACTCCGAGAATATCGCCAAGGCCATTTCCGTAGCGCATTCCAAAGAAGTCTCGATTATTGCCTTGACCGGGGAAAGGAGCGAAGCCATAGCTTCCCTATTGACTGAACGGGATCTCGAAATTCGGGTGCCTTCGAACTCGGCAATCCGCACCCACGAAGTGCATGTGCTTATTACCCATTGTTTGTGCGATTTGATCGACTACCAACTATTTGATGGGATGGGCTAACCTAACGCCTATAAAGCTCGCTACTGCCGTCCATATTCCCGGTTTGGCTATAAAGCAACGGCCATCCTGTATTGAGTTCAGCGGCAGCTACCACTTCACAAACCGCAATTTTATGGTCGCCCGCATCGGCCGTGTGGCTTAGTTTGCAATCGAAATAAGCCAGAGTGTCCGACAAGATAGGGGCTGACGTTTTCCTGGTTTGCCAACGGAATTTTGTCATTTTATCCTTAACGCCCGGGCTACCGAAATGCGCCGCCATTGCAAGCTGATCTTGCCCTAAGACATTGATGGTACACACGCCACTTTCCTTTAATAACCTGTAGGAGTAATGCCCTGGATTGATACTGAAAGCAACCATGGGGGGGACAAATGACACCTGCATGACCCAGGCTGCGGTAAACGCATTCTGTTCCGAATCCTTGGCGACCGAAATGACATAAACGCCGTGGGTAATATATTGTTGAAGCAGCTTGGGTTTTTCCGTCATGTTAAATTAAATGGACACTAAGTCTATCCGCATGGACAAATCGATTGCCCTGATGTTTTTTGTTAACGCGCCGATGGATATGAAATCAACCCCTGTTTCGGCAACGGTGCGGATGTTTTCCAGGTTGATGTTGCCCGAGGCTTCCAGTTCTATCCCCTTATTATTTAAGGCGACTGCAAACCGCATGTCATCCAAGGTGAAATTATCGAGCATAATCCGGTCTGGTTTTGCGTCCAATGCCTCCTGAAACTCCACGAGCGATTCCACTTCCACTTCCACTTCCACTGGGGTGGATGATTGTTTAC
Source organism: uncultured Methylomagnum sp. (assembly GCA_964435245.1). Lineage (GTDB taxonomy): Bacteria > Pseudomonadota > Gammaproteobacteria > Methylococcales > Methylomonadaceae > Methyloglobulus. The sequence goes on along the minus strand of CAYSYU010000024.1, from coordinate 44,126 downwards.
GCGCCAACTGCACGGCTTTCGTGATGGAGCCCGCTGCAATGATATGGTTTTCCTTGATTAACACACGATCATACAGGCCTAACCTGTGGTTATGGCAACCGCCGCATAGGACGGCATATTTTTGCGCTTTCCTTAAGCCGGGTATTGTCTTACGGGTATCCAAAACCTTACATTGCGTCCCGGCAACGGCATCGGCATATTGCCTGGAGACGGTAGCCGTGGCCGATAGCATCTGCAACAGGTTTAAGGCGGTCCGTTCACCGGTCAATAGCGCCCTGGCTGAACCCTTGAGGTCGCATAGCATGGTATTTGCATCCACGGCTTCCCCTTCTGTCACCAACCAATGGATGCTGACATCGGGGCTTAAAGCCATGAAAACCGCATCAAACCAAGCTATACCGCAAACCACCATCGGCTCCCGGGTAATGACGACAGCCTCGGCTTGTACTTGCTTCGGTATTAATTCCGCAGTGATATCCCCAGCGCCAACATCCTCTTTAAGGTAAGCATCGACTTCAGCCATTAAGGGACCGTTCGCGGCATGGGGAGCTGTCATTATTTGTTGCTATGCTTTTGAATTTTTTCTACGAGCATGACCGCAACATGATTAGCCTGCCCCAGGACCTTGCCAATGATTTCCTTAATTCTCGTAAACTTATCTTCATAACTACTGGAATCGAAATCGGCTTTCAAACGTTTGTAGTGATATTCAAGCCCATCGATAAAAACGGGTTTGAACAGCCACATTTCCAAAATCGATGTGACCCACATGTACATGAACGAAACCGCCATGCCCATACCCGCAAAAATCACCAGCCAGGCAAACAAGGGGACGAACTTGGTCAGCCACCACGACAAGATGTCGGCGATGAGGAACGCATAAGGCATCCCGATGGCAATGCATTTATATTCAATTTTCGTCGTTTCCGAAAAACTGAAAATTATCCCGACAAACATGAAGATAAAGCTGATCCCGAACATGTGGATATGCGACCCGCGCGTCAGCGACGCTAGCGTGGCGCCCTCATCCTGGGTCGTTAACTTTTTCAATTGCTCGAAATCATTGAAATTGGGTATGCCCGACGCCTCTTTGTTGTGGCACATCACACAACGCTCCTGGATGATCTTGTCAATACCGTCATCCTTGTAAGCATCTACATCGGCCCCATCCCTTACCCACTGGATGATGTCGAAACGTTGCTCCTCCGTGGCATTGTCCTTCATCGAACCGTTAAGTTTTAGCTCCAGAACGGTACCGGATCGGTTTCCGTAATAACTGTAGACAATATCGTCGACCGACAAGCCGAACTTACCATCGGCCATCCCATGGGTCAGCAATATCTGGATGAGCGCAAACATATAACCGATACCGACAGTGATAAGGTATCCGGTAAATAACACCTTGATCGGTGTTTCGTGGTCTTTTAAAGCTGTATATTTTGTTGGCACGAGGTTTCCCTAAAGTATTTGAAAAATTTATCTGTAAGATACCAGGTTATAGCTGAATCAACCTAACTTGTTGGAAGCCAAAGACGTTTATCATTCAAGCCTTCGATATTCCGCCACACGCCGCACAACAGCTAACGCTGGAATGTGCTATAGATTCGGCCTTGGAAGTATTAAGCTTCCGTTCGCCCTTGTGCCCATTGGGTATTGAGCCTGTCGAAAGGCGGTGTGTGCTTCGACAAGCTCAGCACGAACGGTTCAGACATTAAAAGGCCGAATCGATAATATGATTTACCGCTACCTCGAGCTTACCTGCGAATATTGATAACGGTTCTTAATCGCCTGCGCCAATTGATGCACAGCCATCGCATACTTATTGCTGTTGTTATAGCGTTTGATCACCTTGAAATTCGGGTGGACTTGCCAGTATTCATTGCCTTCGTAGGTACTTAGTTCAATAACGGAAAGGCCGTAGGAAGCTTTTGCCGGTTGGGCTACCGGACTCCTATAGTCCCAGCCGTTACGGGAAAAATAATGGGCGACACTGCCAATAGCATCGTTTGGATGCCATAGGTCGCGTTGCCCGTTATGGTCGAAATCGACCGCCAACTTACGGAAACTGCTGGGCATGAATTGCCCCAAGCCCATCGCTCCCGCCCAGGAACCGACAGGTTGACGAGGGTTATAGCCTTCTTCACGGGCCATCAACAGGAAGTTTTCCAATTCCGATTGAAAATATTTCGACCGCCGATAGGTATCGAACGATAAAGTGGTCAAAGCATCGAAAACGCAGGTTTTGCCGATATTTTTGCCGAAATAAGTCTCTACGCCGATGATACCGACAATGTATTCAGGGTCGACGCCGTAAGCGGTGCTGGCTTTACTGATGGCGTCGGCATTCGTGCGCCAGAATTCCACCCCATTGCTGATGTGCTGCTCGGTAAGGAACTTACCCCGATAACGCGACCAACTCCCGGGTCTGGTCGGGCCGGAATTACTGGATGAAGGGCCTTCCAAACGGATAACTGAATCCAACCGCTGGGCTTGCGCAAATAAGTTAAGCAGATAGCTCTCGGAAAAGCCATGTTCTTCAACCATGTGCCTAATGAAATTTCTTACCGGATAGGAATTGGCATAATTACCAGGGCTGCCGTAGTAATCTCCAGAAGACTGGCTATAGGGGTCGTAAGAATTGTATGACGGCGCTTGGGGTTTATAAGGATTGTAGGGCTGTACAGGTACGGGCACCGGTTGGGGTTGGATAGGCAAAGCGGCTTTGGGCTGGTCGTTTGCAGCGGTGTCCCAACTGTAATCTTTGGGCGGGCTGCTTGAACACCCAGACAATAATAGCGCCAATAAGATTTTGAATAGGTGTTTATTTGTTGAATTTTTCATAAGTCCACCCTCCAGCGCGAAGCCAATAAAGACGTTCAAACAACAATAAAAAAACGGTGCATTTACTGGCGCCAACTTTAATTTCCCAAAAGGATTGGGGTAAATTTTCCCTCAATATACCGTTTCTGGCAAACTAAAAAACCCCAAATTTAAAATCCTTTTACCCCAACAGCCAAGCCTTCGGCTATCTCATCCTGAAGCTTTTTGATAGTCCCTATCGGGTCGGCGGACGTCCGTATAGGGCGGCCGATTACAACGTGGTCGGCGCCGTTGATTATGGCGTTACGTGCGGTCGCTATCCGCTTTTGGTCGTCTTCGCCCGGGACACTCGATTCGGGACGAATCCCCGGAGTGACCACCAAAAAATTGCCGCCAAGTTCATCGCGCAACGGCTTGGCTTCAAGCGCGGAAGCCACTACGCCATCGCAGCCCAATGCAAAAGCTTTCCTCGAACGTATGAGCACCAAGTCCTCTACCGAACCCGTCAAGCCCATTTGCCGCATGTCGGACTCATCGAAACTCGTCAGTACCGTAACGGCCAGCACTTTCACTTTGCCGCGGTCAGAAATGGCGGCTTTGATGATGGCGTCATTACCGTGGATGGTGGCAAACGTTACCCCCCGGTCTTTAACTTGCTGGATGGCAAGATGGACGGTTTCCGGAATATCAAAAAATTTCAGGTCCAGCATGACTTGGTTGCCACGGTCGATAATAAAATCGACAATATCCCACCATCCCGCCAAAAACAATTCCAGGCCGACCTTAAAAAATTTAATGTCGCCGTCCAACTTGGCCACCCATTGTTTTGCATCGCTAGGGTTAGGGACGTCAAGGGCAAAAATTATTCGTTCGTTCAGGTTTATGTTTTTCACGTTGCTTGTATAAAATGCTCACCGACTCTGGCCTGTATGCTACCACATTAGGGAGACTTCATTTAAGGAAAACTGGCGCTAACGGACGAAAAAACCATGCGCGTTAATTGTCAATTTCTATATTGAAAACATACTACTCATAAATTATTAATGCTAACGGCTAAAATAGCTCTATTTCCATTGACCTTACGCCCATGCACATTGACCGGCACTGGCTAAATCAAGCCAAACATATCCACTCGCCAAACTTCGACGACCGTCCCGACGCGCGCGATATTTCCTTGCTGGTTATCCATTGCATCAGCCTTCCTCCAGGCGAATTTGACAATGACTGTATAGACCGGTTGTTCAGTAACCGCCTTAACCCTGACATGCACCCTTATTTCAAGGACATTTACCAACTTAAGGTGTCTTCGCATCTGGTCATTAAGCGGATGGGTGATATAGTGCAATATGTACCGTTTGACAAACGGGCATGGCACGCGGGGCAGTCCTGCTATGAAGGCCGCGGACGTTGCAATGATTTTTCGATAGGGATAGAACTCGAAGGCACTGAAGTTATGCCTTACGCGGAAATACAATACCGTCAACTTGCTGAAGTGGTTAGGGCTTTGCTGGATACTTATCCTGGATTGTCGAGCGGACGGATTACCGGACACAGCGATATCGCCCCAGGACGAAAGACCGATCCGGGCGATTCATTCGACTGGAAAAAATTCTACAGCTTGTTGGGGAAATGATGCCAGATTGATAAGATAAACTGGAAACCAAAGATCCTAAATTTAAGATACAGACAGAATTTACTTCTTATGACCGATATATTGCTCAAGTTACAAGATAAACTGCCCTGCCAAAAAGCCTCTCTGATATTGTTCACCCTGCTGTTGCCTTCTTTGTCCTTCGCAGGCGAAACGACAAACACACAACCCCTAGACTTGACCCGAAACTGGGTCGGTTACTTGGCTTTGGTTTTGTTTTCCGTCGCCTATATTCTGGCGATGACAGAGGAAATTACTGATCTCCGCAAATCAAAACCCATGGTTTTCGCGGCAAGCATGATCTGGGTATTTATCGCCGCCCTATACGCCCATGACAACCTAAGCGAGCAAGCGGGAACGGCTTTTCGCTCTTTCTTGATTGGTTACGCCGAACTGTTTTTATTTATCATGGTTTCTATGACTTACCTCAACGCCATGGAAGACCGCAGCGTGTTTGAACGGCTAAGGGTTTGGCTATTGAGCAAAAATTTCAGCTATCGGCAATTGTTCTGGATTACCGGATTCCAGGCATTCTTTATTTCATCGGCATGCAACAACTTAACGACCGCATTATTGATGGGCTCAGTAATTGTGGCTTTGGGCAAGGATAGCCCACGTTTTGTTACTTTATCCTGTATCAATGTCGTTGTGGCCACCAATGCTGGCGGATCGTTCAGCCCTTTTGGCGACATCACCACGTTATTGGTTTGGCAAAAAGGTGTAGTCCCCTTCGCCGATTTCTTCTCTTTGTTGGTTCCCGCACTTATTAACATGGTCGTCCCGGCTTTCATCATGCATCACTTCATGCCTAAAAAAAGGCCGGAAGCGGTACTCGAATCGCAACCGATGAAGCGAGGCGGCTGGGTTATCATCGGGTTGTTTGCCTTGACCATTATTACTTCCGCTTGTTTTGAGAATTTCCTCAGCCTGCCGCCGGCAGCGGGCATGATGTTAGGCCTGACTTACCTTAAGTTTTTTAGCTATTATCTACAAAAATTTCCGGCATATCATGGTGATAACGAACAGGAAGAGAGTAATTCAGAAGCGTTATCCGCAAACAAAAAAAATAAATTAAGGGAATCGGAAAACAAGAACGCGCCCCGCGAAAAAGCCATTTATATCGATTATTTCGCCCCTATGAAAGTGATGAACAAAAAGCGCTACGAAGCGGAAATGATTGACCAACCCTTTGATGTATTTAATAAAGTTGCCAACCTGGAATGGGATACCCTGCTCTTCTTCTACGGCGTAATGTTAGCTGTTGGTGGTTTGAGTTTTATCGGCTATCTGGGCTTGGCATCCCAAGTTTTGTACGTAGGGCTTGATCCCACTGTGGCTAATGTCTTGGTTGGCATAGCTTCAGCGTTTGTTGATAACGGCACCATCATGCTGGCAGTATTGACAATGGCGCCGGATATATCACAGGGGCAATGGTTGTTGGTCACATTGACTGCGGGTGTAGGCGGAAGCATGTTGGCGATCGGTTCTGCTGCGGGCGTAGGTTTAATGGGTCAGGCGAAAGGTATTTACACCTTTACAAGCCACTTAAAATGGACTCCTGCCATCATATTGGGTTACTTTGCGAGCATTGCAGCGCATTTCTTTTTGAATGGACGTTATTTCTAAAATAATTTCCGGTTCATTCAGCATTCAGCCATCTGTTGATATGATTTGATCAAATTAAACCCCGCAGGAGAAAAACATGAACACACTTACCAAAAAGATCGCTTTGTCGAGTTTGGTAATGTTGTTGTCCGCTTGTGCCCAGTACCCAAACCGTTACAACCCTGGTGCCGGTAACGAGCCTTATTACTCCGGCTCCAGCTACGGCCCTTATCAAGACGACCAATATTATTACCCGACGCAACCCGCTACAGGATACTGGGGAGGGAATAGCCGACCTTATGGCGGGTATCAATCCAATAATTATTACTATGAAAACAATAATTATTACAACCGTCCCCATTACCAAAAATATCCGCCGTCCGGATACGGCTACCAAGGCAATAGGCCGTATACCCAACCCAGGGATTACGGTAACCGTCCTCCCAATTGGGGCGGCTGGCAAGGACGTTACAACCAAGCCCAGCCCAGACAGCCGCAACCTGCTTATGAACATCATGACCATAGGAATTTTTCTCCAGAAAGACGCGAGAACCAAGCAAACGGCGGCTGGCAAAGGGATAACGACAACCGTGAAAGAAACCGGGGCGGCTGGCAAGAGCGCAATAACCAACGGCAAATCAGGCAACAACCGATAGCGAATCCTCCAGATGCGAGGCGTTACCCTCAGGAAAACAGGAAGTGGCAAGGAAATGGTGGGTGGCATGGCAACAAACAGGAAAACAACTCCAACCGCCAGGAAAACCGAGGCGGTTGGCAAAACCAAAACAACCCGCGGCAGCCTCAGCAGGAACCTCCCCAAATCAACAATGAAGCCAGAAACCGTAAGTTCGAAGCGACTTATGACCGAATACAAAATCGGATAATGCAGTCATCAGGACAAAATGGGAACGGCCAGCATAATAAAAAGCGCAAACAAGATAACGAGAGATAAGGGGTGAGCCAAAAATTACACAGAGGGAATTTATTCGCCTCATTTATCCTAAAACAGGATTGAAACCTTCTTGAAAATGGCCTTTTCAATGGCTAAACATCGTGTTTTGAAAGCGCCTTATCCGCCAAAACAACTGAATTCGTTATACAAAACCCCTATCCCCTAGCCTTTTAATGCGTTATTAAGTAACTTATTGTTCAATATATTTTTAACATCGCTTTCAAGGTGTTTGCATTTGCCCCATGTATCGCCTAAACTTCGGGTCTGTTTTTGAACGTCATTCCAAACCTGTTATGACACAAGCCACTGATTTATAAGATCGCTTAAATAACAATTATAAAAAGACGCGATGGAAAATCGACTCCTTTCAAAGCTAAAAAGCGGCGGTATCGGCCGGTTAATCAATATCATCCAGACCCTGTTCGTCAGTTTGCTCAGGATATGGTCGATCCCGATTGTGCTGTTACTCAGCTTGGCATCCGGATTTACCACGTACTATGGTATGTCATACTTTATTACACCCTGGATTGCATTGGTTATTACGATTGCGATCCAATCGATCATTGTCATCTGCTCGTTCGAACTGGCGGGAATCCATTGCAAGGCTAACCGGCTTCGATATTTCAGTGTGTTGGTTTCCTTAATTATTGCTTTTGTGGCGTCCATGGCGTTCTCTTATTTCAAGTTCTACGAAATATCCGAGCATGATACGATCCGTATCGAACGCATAAACGAAGTCGGAAACCAGGTCGACGATTACTTAAAAAAACTGGTCGCAGTCAAGAGCAGCGTACTTGGGCAACAAAAAATTGAGTTGGAAAACTTGGCGAAAGAAGTTTCCCAAGCCTATTTCGGCACACACCCGGACATTCCTCCCCAATATCGCGACCAAGTCGGCGAAGGCCCTACCTGGAAGCATGTCAACTCGATTTATCAGGAAAAAAAGGGGCAGTTATCGCAACTTGAAGAACAATTCAAAATGGTGGACGAGTCCATAGCCACGCTCCAAATTGGCCTAAACAAGTTGGACAGCAACCTAACCCATAGCGAACAAGCCTACCAGGAAGTTTCCCAAGGCTTACACAAGGTACAACTCGAATTTAACCAGCTTACCGCCAAATACCGCACCGATTTGCCGTCCGCACCGATCTTGATGACGTATTCGCAATTCATTGAAACCGTTAAGCCTTCGGTCAATAACCTGCCTAAATTTACCTTGTTTCCGCTGATTATTGCCGGGATGGTGGATTTTTTTACCGTCTTGCTGTCTTACCGGCTGGAATTTTCGGCACCCGGCCCATTGACCGAACAAGAGGAGGAATTGGTCTTCGAATGCCTTAAGCAATTCAGCGAATTCCGCATCAATGAAAATGACGCCGTAGAGATCATCATTGAAAAAACCGACATTGAACGCGCCCGCCACTACGTGGATTGGCCGCGAATGTTTGCGGTCGGGCTGTTGCTAAGCCGGGGTTTTTTGCGTAAGGTCGACGAAAGGCGCGTAGAATTCGCCCCTAACCTTTACCCGCTTATCGCCGAAAAAATGGGGGATAAATTACAAAAAATCAAAAGGGCCCAGGCGCTCGCCCAACATAATGCGCGTAACAGTTAAGGCATGAACACCGAACAGTCAGCCCCGGAAAAATCCCCGCTGGAACAATGGCTGGCGGAAATCAGCTCTGAAGCCAATAGCCTTAGCGATATGTGGGATCCAGGCTTTGAAGGCGGCCGACAAATCGTGATTGCGAAACTCGGCCCGTTCCAAAAGACCTTCCAGCGGCCGCAGCAGTTTACCCCGCGCTTTTATCATCAAATATTCCCCCTGCCTGTCGAGGAATGGCGGTTTAACATCCAGATTAAGCTCTACGGTGATTTTTGCACGATTGACGCCATGATTACAATCCGGTTCCAGGCGACCATTAAGTATGCCCAAACCAATATTGAAGCCTTGGCCAACATCAACCAACATATTAAAGTCAGTTGCGAAGGACTGCTCAGGGATGCTGTGGATCAAGAGCTCCATCAATTAGCCAATGGCAATTGGGTAGACCAAGGTTTATCTAACGTGGAGCGGCATATTGAAATGCAGATCAATGAAACCATGATCCTGCAAAACGTCCAATGCCGCGCCTTATGTGAAATGCTCACCACTTTTTCCGATACCCCTGACCCCAACAAATTGGACAGCCGCTTCGCCCATGACGATATCTATCTAAAAATTCTCAGGAAAAATTTTGAAACCCAGGAGCAACAAAACAAAGAACGCTTACGCCAGGAACTGGTCTTGGAACAACAACGCCTGGATCGGCAACAACGCCTAATCGAAAAATATAACCAGGAACAAGCCCTGCACCGCATTGAGCAGGAGCAAGCAGCGCTAAACCTTAAGCGTCGCCTGGAAGAACAGGAACGGCAATTGAGCGAACAATTCCTTATCGAAGAGCGTGTCCATAGGGAACAGGTATACCACGAGCAGAACCTGAAACGCATGGAGCAAGAAGCCGTCGCGCTTACCCAACAAGAAATCCAGGCTAAACAGATGGAAATTGAGCAGCAATTACAACAGGAACGCCTGCTCCATCAACAGCAACTTAAGGAAGCACAACTTAGCGCCGAAATTGCCGAATTCGAAAAAAACCAGGAAGCCTGGAATGCCATCAATGAACGGTTAAGGATAGAAAAAATCGAGCAGGAAAAACGCCTAAGACAACTGGAAAACGAAGCGAAACTGGCGGTTCTGGATAGTACGCAAAATGAAGAACAAAAACTGCAAGAACGCTTGCTCAGGGAAAAACTGATGCACGAAGCCCGCTTGAAGGACATGGAACTGGAAATGCAAATCCAGGAACACGAAAAACGCTTCACCGCCACCCAACAACTCGACAATTACTTGCGTCGAGATATCGAGCTGTTGATCCTGGAAAAACACCGCGGCGAATTGGTGCAGGAAGTGAAGAAATCCAAGCAGGATGAATTTCCTGCCTTATCATCCCCTGCCAGCCCAGAAGATTCTTCGGATTTGTGACAAAATTAAAGTATGGCGATTGAGAAAGGCAAGTTAGTACGCTGGATCGATGAAAAGGGATTTGGTTTCATAAAGACTGAAAATGGGAAAAATGACATTTTTATCCATATTTCGGCGTTAAAAAACATGAGCCGTAAACCTGTTATTGGCGATATTATTCTTTTTGAAATCAATGTTGACACTAACGGTAAACTTCGCGCCATCAATGCCTTAATTGAAGGTGTCAGTCAAAACCTAACTTTAACCCCTCTCGATAAACAAAGTAAACCAACCCCTTCTACAATACAAGAAAAAACACGAAGAATTTATAAGACTAAAGTTAGCAAACCTAAAAATGCCTTTAGCCTTATCCCGGTGTTAGCTATTGCAGTCATGATTATTATTTTTAGCTGGTGTACGAATAAACGTAAGGTAGTACTTCCTGAAAATACACTAATGTCCGAAATACAAGATCCAATACCAATAGTTGAATTCAAATGCGAAGGTAAAACTCACTGCTCTCAGATGGGTTCCTATGAAGAAGCGAAATTTTATTTGGACAATTGTCCTGGAACTGAAATGGATGGTGATCGTGATGGTGAACCCTGCGAGCAACAATTCTAGCTTAAACTATATATTCACTTCCAAAAATTTTGGGCCATTAAATGTTAGTGTTAGTGCTTATTAGCCTACAAATATCCTATTTTTTCTTCAAATGTAAATAGCCATTTTAATTCTACAGAAAACACCCCAGTTAACCTTATAATGTGCTGTTATTTCACAGGTAGTAAGGTGTAAATCATGCAAATCATCCAGGAAGCGCTCACATTTGATGACGTTTTGTTGGTACCCGCGCACTCAACGGTGCTGCCCCGCGAAGTTGAAATCAAAACCCAGTTGACCCGCAGCATAGCGCTCAATATCCCGTTGGTTTCCGCTGCCATGGATACCGTGACCGAGGCCCGGTTAGCCATTGCAATGGCGCAGGAAGGCGGTATTGGTATCATCCATAAGAACATGACCGCTGAACAGCAGGCGCGGGAAGTGCAAAGCGTCAAGAAATTCGAAAGCGGCGTGATCAAAGACCCGATTACGGTTTCACCCGATATTAGCATCCGGGATGTGCTCAGGTTGACCCGTGCGAAAAATATTTCCGGCGTCCCTGTTGTCGATGGCGATGAATTGGTAGGTATTGTAACCAGCCGTGACTTGCGCTTTGAAACGCGTTTCGACGAGCCGGTCACTAAAGTGATGACCCCTAAAGAACGGCTGGTGACGGTAAAAGAAAATGCCGGCCAAGACGAAGCCATCGCCTTATTGCATAAGCACCGCATTGAAAAAGTGTTGGTAGTGAACGAAAATTTTCACTTACGGGGCTTGATTACGGTTAAGGATATACAAAAAGCAAAAGATTACCCGCTAGCCTGTAAGGACGAACAGGAACGTTTACGGGTAGGCGCGGCGGTTGGCACAGGTTTTGGCACTGAAGAACGGGTCGATGCGCTGATTGCGGCAGGTGTGGATGTCATTATCGTCGATACGGCGCACGGGCATTCCCAAGGCGTCCTGGACAAGGTTCGCTGGATCAAACGCTATTATTCGGGCGTCCAAGTGATTGGCGGCAATATTGCGACTGCCGAGGCTGCCCTTGCCCTGGTTGAAGCAGGTGCAGACGGCGTAAAAGTCGGCATCGGCCCCGGCTCTATCTGCACCACAAGAATTGTTGCCGGAGTTGGCGTACCCCAAATTACCGCCGTCAGCAATGTCGCCGATGCCTTGAAAGGCACCGGCGTACCGTTGATTGCCGATGGCGGCATCCGTTATTCGGGTGATGTTGCCAAAGCCTTGGCGGCCGGAGCCCATGCCGTCATGCTAGGCGGGTTGTTCGCTGGTACGGAGGAAGCGCCGGGTGAAGTCGAATTATTCCAAGGGCGGTCTTATAAATCGTACCGAGGCATGGGTTCGTTAGGCGCAATGTCGCAAGTACAAGGCTCCAGCGACCGTTACTTCCAAGACGAAACCGATTCCGTTGAAAAGCTTGTTCCGGAAGGCATTGAAGGCCGTGTGCCATACAAGGGCAGTTTAATAGCCGTCATCCATCAATTGTTAGGCGGAGTCCGTTCCAGCATGGGATATACCGGCGCACATTCAATCAAAACCTTGCATGAAAAAGCGCAGTTCGTACGCGTAACCAGTGCAGGAATCCGTGAAAGCCATGTGCATGACGTAACGATTACTAAAGAAGCGCCGAATTATAGGACGGAGTGATGCGGCTGATCTTAACTATAGATTCGGCCTTTTAATGTCTGAACCGTTCGTGCTGAGCTTGTCGAAGTACATACCGCCTTTCGACAGGCTCAAAGCAAACGGAAACTTAATACTTCACAAGGCCGAATCTATAGCTAAAAGCTTGCCGTTGAAAACCATTTTCGGCATTATGTTGAAAATTGCTATTCTCAATCAATTTATCATCGATAGGCCAAGACTATGACAAGCGAAACCGATAACCTTATCTTAGAACACTTGCGTCAATTACGAAATGATATTACTAATTTCCGGCAACAAGTCACTGACGATATGGCAGATATTAAAAACCGTTTATCCGGTGTTGAATCTGGAATGGCTTTAGTCACGCGGGAATTTTCTTTTTCGCAAGAAACCGATGCGAGACAACAAGTTTCAATCGACAAAATCGTTGCCCGAATCGAGCGAATTGAACGTCGGTTAGAGTTGACTCCTAATCACGATGTTTGATTTTGTTCAATTTTTATGTTGATTTAAGCAGCAATTGTAGATAAAGGAAATAATGTGTCGCTAACGCGACGATTGTTTGAATATGGGTTCTCGTACCCACAGACGAGATACTTTTCTTTGCGCGGACAAAGAAAAGTATCCAAAAGAAAGTCCGCCCTATGCTGCTTGTTTCCTCCGCCCTCGGTTTTGGCGCGGCATAAGGGAGATATGGGTTACTGTATCGTTGGGGTGAACTTATGAACCCCAACATTTGCTAAACTAACGGATATTTTGGGGGGTAGCACCTCAACCTAACCTACCTAACTTTTATTTTACGCTCAGGATAGTTATGCAAACTGCATTTAAAATCTTAATTGATAATATACCCCCGATTGGTTTTGTAATATTTGTCACCATGGTATCGGTTGTGTCTAGTTGTGTGTACTCATTCGGTACTGAGAAATTAGAAGGGTTACTGGTAATAATAAAGAACAAAGTAACAAAATTTAAGCGGTTGTTTATAACTTACATTTTTTTTGTTCTTTTTCTTACTATTAGCCATATGAATTTGTGGCTTTTATTCCATTTTTTGTCCATAGGACTTGCATTAATTCTCTTAATTTCTGTTTCAGAAGTCAGTTTGCAAGAAAATCTAGAGATATTAGGCTGGCAAAAAAATTATACAGGACATTATATCGAAGACTCAAAAACAAACATCGTGGTGCATACCGCTGGTACATCAAAATACATACCAAAAACGACAACAACGCTTGAAAAAGAACAATATTTAGAGAAACTAAAAATTCAACTCGACAATTGGCAATCCGAAGTCGATCAACTCCAGGCAAAAGCGGAAGATGCCTCAGCCGACCTGAAAGTGGAGTTGGAAGAGCAGATTGCAAACCTTAAAGTCAAGTTTTCCGAAGGGGAAGGCAAATTTAACGAACTGACCGATGCTACCGAAGAAGCGTGGGAAGAATTAAAGGATGATGCTGAATACCCAAAAACAAACATCAAAGTGCGTACTGCTGCGAGTAAACCAAAAAGCTTGATTAAAACAACAACACGTGGAAAAAAGCAATATGAAAAATCACCGTCCTTTACCTTGGTTGAAGTGTTCTACGGAACGGATCGTAGGCGGGAAGATATTAAACAACCTAGCAAGTTTTATGGAAGCAAACGAGGCACACTTGAATATGGTGTTTGCGAAGTCAGTATACCTCGTATACATGAACAAGGTGAGTTAGAAGGACCTTTTGAGTTTATCTCAATTAGAATTGGGGATTTTGATGACAAGAAACATGTGGTGCTTAAAGAAGTAAACCCAATAACTGAAAATATTTATTTTAAGAATTTATCTGATCGAATTAATAAATCCCCAAAAAAACAAGCTTTTGTATTTATTCATGGCTACAACGTAACTTTTGAGGATGCTGCGCGCCGTACTGCTCAAATAGCATATGATATGGGGTTCAATGATGCCCGTGTTGGTGCTCCAATTTTTTACAGTTGGCCATCTCAAGGAAAACCTATAACACCAGAATTCCGTTTATTTAAGCCATATACTATTGATGAAGGTAATAATGAATGGAGTGAAACAAATCTGGAGGAATTTCTATTAAAAATTTCTACTAAAACAAAAGCCAAAATGATTCATTTAATTGCCCATAGCATGGGAAATAGGGCGCTTACTAAAGTTTTACGTAAATTTGCGAATGAAAGTAAATTAAGCCCTTTATTCAAAGAAATAGTTCTTGCTGCACCAGATATTGATGCCGAAATTTTCAAACGAGATATTCTTCCTAAAATTGTAGATAAAAAAAGGAGAATAACACTATACGCTTCTTCCAATGACAAAGCATTGAAAGAATCAAAGAAGGTTCACGAGTATTCACGAGCCGGTGATTTAGGGCAAGAATTAATACTATTTAATGGTATGGAAACGATTGATGCTTCGGAGGTAGATACTGACTTTACGGGACATTCTTATAATTTCGATAACCCCATAGTAATAAATGACTTAGCTCTAGTGATAAATCAGCACTTGCCTCCTGGTCCAGGAGGCCGAAACTTACTGGAGTTGAAAAATGGGAGAGCCAAATATTGGAAATTCCGGTCATGACTCGTAATAAATAGCTGAAAGGAGTGAACGAGGTTGTCTAGATGAAACGTAATGGAATTCAGGGGTTTGCGTTCCCGTATTTTGCTTTGCTACGTACATGCTGCATCGCTAAACATAGATATTCCCCGTATGCCGTGCCGAGTACCGGAGGTTTTGGCGGGAATAGCCCGTGAGAGGGGGAGGGGTGCGGCAGGGATGCCGTACATTGCCGGAGGGACTGGAAGTCCCTTCCGGCAACCCCCGTCAAAACTGAGGAACGCAGGAAGCAAGCGGCATCCGGGTCGCCTTTTCTTTGGATACTTTCTTTTCGCGGGGCAAAAGAAAGTATCTCGCCTGCCGGTGCGAGAACCGGTTTTTAAATAACCGTCGCGTTAGCGACATATCAATCCGCCCTTCGACATGCTCAGGACGAACGGAAATTAATTTTATTAAACACCAAAAAGTGCAAAAACCAATATCCAACATCCACCACCACAAAATCCTCATACTGGACTTCGGTTCCCAGTACACGCAATTAATCGCCCGCCGCATCCGCGAAATCGGCGTGTATTGCGAGATTTACTCCTGCGAATGTTCGGAAGACGAAATCAAACAGTTCGCACCGAATGGCATCGTGCTGTCCGGGGGCCCCGAAACAGTGACCAACACCGATACCCCGCGTGCGCCGCAATGTATTTTTAACTTAAACATACCGGTACTAGGCATCTGTTACGGCATGCAGACGATGGCGGAACAGCTCGGCGGGAAGGTGGAATCGTCCAGCCATCGTGAGTTCGGTTACGCCCAAATCCGTGCACGCGGTCATTCCAAGTTATTGCAAGGCATCGAGGATCACTTGTCGCCGGAAGGCTACGGCTTATTGGACGTGTGGATGAGCCACGGCGACCGGGTTGTGGATTTGCCGGAAGGCTTCAAGCTGATCGCCAGTTCCGAAGGCGCGCCGATTGCGGGAATTGCCGATGAAACGCGCGCCTTTTATGCCTTGCAATTCCATCCGGAAGTGACCCACACCAAACAGGGCAAACGCATCCTGAGTCGCTTCGTGCTCGAAATTTGCGGCTGCGAATCCTTATGGACGGCAAGCAGCATTATAGAAGACAGCATCCACGCCGTTCGCGCCAAGGTTGGCAATGATCATGTTATTTTGGGATTGTCTGGCGGCGTCGATTCATCGGTCGTAGCCGCCTTGATGCACAAGGCAATCGGCGAGCAACTGACCTGCGTATTCGTCGATACCGGCTTGCTGCGGCTTCATGAAGGCGACCAAGTCATGGCGACCTTTGCCGAGCACATGGGCGTTAAGGTAATCCGGGTCAATGCCGAACAACGTTATTTGGATGCATTAAAAGGCGTTGCCGATCCTGAGCATAAACGCAAAACCATCGGCAACCTCTTTGTTGAAATCTTTGACGAGGAAGCCAACAAGCTGGTCGACGCCCGCTGGCTGGCGCAAGGCACCATTTATCCGGATGTGATTGAATCGGCGGGTTCCAAAAGCGGCAAGGCGCACCTGATCAAATCGCACCATAATGTGGGCGGCTTGCCCGAGAACATGAAATTAAAACTGGTCGAACCCTTGCGGGAACTGTTCAAGGATGAAGTGAGGAACATCGGCCTGGAATTAGGCTTGCCTTCCGATATGGTGTTTCGCCATCCTTTTCCCGGTCCCGGCTTGGGCGTCCGGATTCTGGGAGAAGTCAAAAAAGACTATGCCGATTTGCTTCGGCTCGCCGATGCCATTTTTATCGAAGAATTATACAAGCACGACCTGTATAACCAAGTCAGCCAAGCCTTTGCCGTGTTTTTGCCGGTGAAATCGGTTGGCGTCATGGGCGATGGCCGCCGCTACGATTACGTCATCGCCCTGCGCGCCGTCGAAACCATCGATTTCATGACCGCCCGCTGGGCGCACCTGCCTTACGACTTTCTCGATCTTGTGTCGCGGCGCATAATCAACGAAGTCACAGGCATAAGCCGCGTAACCTACGACATTTCCGGAAAACCGCCCGCCACGATTGAATGGGAATAACCGAACAGGATGAAGCCTGGATGCGCCACGCCTTAAGGCTGGCAGGTCGGGCTGAAGGGCTGGGCGAAGTGCCTGTCGGCGCGGTGCTGGTTAAGGATAATAAATGCATTGCCGAAGGCTGGAACTCCCCTATCGCCAGCAACGACCCATCCGCACATGCTGAAATCAACGTGTTGCGCGAAGCCGGTAGGCTTATTGGCAATTACCGGCTGGTCGACACCACGCTTTACGTCACCCTGGAACCTTGCGTCATGTGCATGGGGGCAATAGCGCATGCGCGCGTAAAACGGCTGGTATTCGGTGCCTACGACCCCAAGCGCGGCGCAGTTTGTAATGCCCTAAGCCTTGCCGATGCCGATTTTTTAAACCATACCGTCAGTTGGCAGGGCGGCATTTTGGAAGCGGACTGTTCTGAGATGTTGAAGGTTTTTTTTAAGTTAAGGCGTTAAGCCTTAATCGGGTGGCAATTTCCCAATCAACATAAGGGCGTTGGCATAACTTCAACCCCTATCGTCTGGCTTTCTTCCACTAATGTTTCCGTTTCCATCGCATTCTTTTTGATCTGGTTTTCTTTTGTTAGGAAAACCAGCAGGTCGTAGTAACCGCGCGTCTTCAAGGCGTCCGGTACCGACGTTGGATACATCCAAAAATTATTTGGCGGTTTCGCGTCAAGTTTGCCGTAATTTTTTATAGTTATTAATGAGGCCGTTGGTTGAACAGTCATGATTTTCGGCCACTTTATCATTATTCAGTTCCGGCAGGATCACCTTGGCCAGCACTTTGCCGAGTTCGACCCCCCATTGGTCGAAGGAATTAACGTTCCAGATGACGCCTTGGACGAAAATCTTGTGTTCGTAAAATGCGAGCAATGACCCTAATGTTTTCGGCGTTAATTGCTTATATAAGAAAGAGTTGGATGGCTTATTGCCTTCAAATACCTTAGATGCAACCAACACGGGATCCCTGCGTTGCTCCGGCGAAAGTTCACTGATGACTTCCGCTTCCGTTTTGCCACGCATCAAGGCTTCGGTTTGGGCCAAAAAGTTGGACACTAAGATCTCATGATGTTCTGGGAGATGATAGAAGCTGTTCGCCGCCGCATGAAAATCGCAAGGAATCAGTTTGGTGCCTTGGTGCATCAATTGGTAAAAGGCATGTTGGCCGTTGGTGCCTTGCTGCCCCCAGATGATCTGCCCCGTTTCGTAGTCGACTTTTTCCCCATTCAAATCGACACTTTTTCCATTGCTCTCCATATCCCCTTGTTGCAAATAATCGGCCAAATAACGCATTGAGTAATCATAGGGCAGCAGCGCATAGGATTGGGCGCCGAAAAAATTGTTATACCATATCCCCAATAAGGCCATGATGACCGGGATATTCCGGTCAAACGGCGTATTGCGAAAATGCTCATCGGCCTCAAAAGCCCCCTGCAGGAGCCCTTCAAAATTATCCATGCCCACATGGAGGACAATTGATAAGCCGACCGCAGACCACAGCGAATAACGACCACCCACCCAATCCCAGAGTTCAAACATGTTGTCGGTATCGATACCGAAGTCCTTGACCCGTTCCGTATGGGTAGAGATAGCCACAAAGTGTTTGGCTATGGCTGACCTGTCGTTATTGCTTTGGCCGAGAAACCAACTCCTTGCCGATTTTGCATTGGTCATCGCTTCTTGGGTGCCAAAAGACTTTGAGGCAATAATAAAAAGCGTGGTGTCCGCCGATAACGGCTTCAAAGTGTTTGCCAGGTCGGCGGCATCGATATTGGACACATAATGGACATTCAACGAAGGGGAACTGTAAGGGGTAAGCGCGGAAGAAACCATCTTGGGGCCGAGGCTCGACCCGCCTATGCCGATATTGACGATATCGGTGATGGCCTTCCCGGTATAACCCTTCCATTCGCCCGAACGCACCCGATCGGAAAAAGAACGCATCTTCGAAAGCACCTTATTGATGTCCGGCATGACGTCCTTGCCGTCCACATAAATGGGTCGATTGTTGCGGTTCCTTAATGCCACATGCAACACTGCCCGGCGTTCTGTCGTGTTGATTTCCGCGCCGGAAAACATTGCTTCGATTTTTTCAGGGAGCCGGGCATATTGGGTAAGGTCGATAAGCAAAGGGAGGGTCTGCTCGGTTATCCTGTTTTTTGAATAGTCGAAGAGAATATCGTTAAATTGCAGCGAAAATTTATCGAAACGATCTTTATCTTGGGCAAAAGCATCACGCATCGAAATAGCTTTGACCTGCTGATAATGTTCCTGTAACGCGATCCAGGCTCTTGAAGTCGTCAGTGATGGCATGTTTTTTGTAGCTCCATTATGGTCTTGGCAATAAGTCTACGAAAAGGCCGGAAGGATAGCAAGACAAGCAGGGGAATATTGATATGGATCAAGTAGGCATCAATACTTTGAATTAGGGTTCTTTATTTGTCCGGTTTGATGTGCTAGAGTGCTAACTTGCTATTGACGAACAGTAAATGTCAGTTATTTTGTGAAATGCAGACTTGTTGTTTGCACAAAGGCAGGCGTTTTAAAAAACACACTCAATTATAATAAAGACTGGAAGGTGCGAGGTATTATGAACACGTCACAATTAACAAAAAAGATTTTGCTGGCAGCTTTTGCGCTGCTTTTCTCTGCATCGGTATGGGCGCACGGCGGCGCAAAAGGAACGGACACCGACCAATGTAAGTTCGAACTAGAGCCAGACCATTGGATACACTACACTGCATATCAACCTAACGCCTTTCCTGCGGAAGAATTTTGTGCCAACATTCCTAAGGCAAACGAGGCAATCATCCTGGTATTCGATTACCAAGACCAAAAATATAAAGACAACACCGTAGAATTCGAAGTGACGAAGGAACCTGAAGGCACACGTGTGTTTTTTCTTGAAGGCGCCAAACACAAAAAAGGCACAGTTGAATTGAAACTGCCAAATGGCGTTCCCGAAGCGGGCAATTACTTAATCCACATTACCTTGGTGCCAGACCAAGGCGAGCGCAAAGACGTTCACATGGCTTTCAAGGCAGGCGGTGGCAAGGGGGCTTCGAACAGCCAAATGGTCATCTACCTGATACTGATAGCTGGAGGTTTGTATGTTCTGTACTTGAACAGTTCAAAGGTCCGGGGCATAGTTGACGGCTTAATGGGTAAAGTTAAAGAATAATTTTGTTTGCGATTTGGCCGGCACGCGGTTAATCAATTAACTGCGGCCGAGCCAAACCGAACAAAGATTGGCAGGGGTTACAAAAATGGTGAAGTTGTTATTGGTAGGGTTAACGGTTATTTTCTTTTCTGCGCCAACCGTAGCGGAAGAAATAGAAGACCATACCAAAATGCTTATGGACCATGGCGACGGGCATTTGATGGAAATGTCCGGCGGTATGGTCATGGGCCAAAATACCGATAAATTACCTGGCGGTTGCGACAGTATTTCCGAAACCAAGGAAATCACTGTCCGTGCAGGGCATAAATTTGCTGAAAAATTTCCCGGCCGAATGTACGCGTTCGATACACAGGAATTCAATTTCAAGCCCTGTACCAAACTGACCATACATTTCATCAATGAAGATAAAATCCGCCATCAGTGGATGATGCATGGATTGCCGAAATACCTTTATCCCAAAGGCATGTTCCACCTGGAAGTATCCGGCCCCGCGATGATTTCAGGGACGCTAATACTGCCACCTGGCGACAAGACCTACCTAGTCCATTGCGACATTGCCCAACATATGGAAAAAGGCATGAAAGCGCAGTTAAAGGTAGGCGACGGGGATGGCGATTTACCCAGCATTCCGGGGGTCACTGCTTTTGTTAACCCGGATGATTACAATGCCGGCCCTGCGGAAATTTTCGCCGCCGCCAAAGTGACAGAAGCCGAAATAGTGGCGGCTAATGAAGCCTTGGCATTAGCGGAAGCCACTAAAAAGGCGAATAAGAATGCCGCCGCACAAACAGATTCTTTCGTGTCCGGCACCACGGTGATCGGTTTAGCACTTGGATTAATCCTTTCAGCCGTACTTGGCAGGAAGTTTCAGGGCAAAAGCGCTGCAGAAATTGCAACCTACTGTTTTGATTTATTGGGAAAATTGATCGACTTAATCAAGGCCTTGATTTCAAAATTGATTGACCTCATATTTTCATCAAAAAACAAAACCTTGCCGAGCAAATAAGAAATAAAAGCCCCGTAAACATGTTTTGGGGCTTTTATGAAATCATTTTCTAATTGGAATTCAGTTGCAACAAACAGTTGAGGGTCTCTGGGGGCTGTTTATAAGCGCCTTCATTTCCTCCACCATCGCGCCGGGCGGTTCTGAAGCCGTCCTTGCTTACATGGTATCGACCGGCAGTTATCGCATCGAAAACCTAATCACTGTTGCAACCTTCGGCAACACCCTGGGCGCCATGACCACTTGGGGATTAGGCGCATTGGCGGCAAAAAAATATCCGCTAGCCTCACTTTTATCCACTGAAAAACAAAAAGCCTTGGTTACCGTTAAAGCCAAGGGACTTTGGGCGCTCTTTTTTTCATGGTTACCTGTTGTCGGGGATGCATTGTGCTTTGCGGGAGGCTGGCTAAAATTGCCTTTATTTTCGGCCTTTTTTGTTATCCTGGCGGGTAAATTTTGCCGGTATGTAGCCATTGCTTGGCTCTTTGCATAAACAAAAAACCCAACTTAACGGTATAATAATTAGATTGCCCTTAGCTAGAGGCCACAGTGTTTCGCCATTTTCCACAAGCAAACGTTTCTTACCCCCATAATAAAAGGGATTATTTCATCGCCGCGTTCACTTTTTTTTGTGTCGCGTTCTGTTTGCTGAGCGACGCCCATGCAACAATAGAAAAACAAAATGCCTTGGCGGTTTGTGGATGGGTGTTTTTGCTCGGCTTGCTTTTGGGGGAAAGCCTTGAAGTCAGGGTACAGATCGGCATAGCCGTCATTTTTGCTACCATCGGCGAGAATTTCGCTTCCCTTTATATGGGAGGCTATATTTACCGTTTTCATAATGTCCCTGCCTATGTGCCGCCCGGCCACGGCATGGTGTATTTGACCGCCGTTGCGCTAGCACGGTCGGGCTTCTTCCAAAGTTACGCAAGGGAAATTACAAAATTCGTCGTGCTTACCTGCGGGGTTTGGTCATTATGGGGAATCAGTGGGATACCGGAACATGGTGACACGTTGGGAGCCGTTTTATATTGTATTTTCTTGGTTTATTTGTTTAAAGGCCGGTCGCCGATGGTATACCTCGCCGCCTTCTTTATTACCACTTGGCTGGAACTGATCGGGACTGCCGTTGGGACTTGGAAATGGTCGGAGATTGAACCCGTGTTTGGCTGGACGCAAGGCAATCCTCCCAGCGGGGTGGCCGCTTGGTACTGCTTGGTCGATTCCGTTGCCTTAGGGGGAGCCACCCCGGTCATGAATGGATTGAAAAATATCCATGTATGGATAAAAACAATTAAAGCCCGAAAAAGTGTTTATCAAGGCGCGGGAAGCGAATGAAGCTTTAGCTTTACATTTTTTGCCCCATTCAGTGCCCTGCCATTTAAACTTAGGGCATGGATCCCGAATCGGGCTTAGGGAACAGGTGTGTAAGCGCATTAACAGGCAAACAATCACTGCCATAAATTGAAACCAAATAACCAAATACGAGGAAATGCTTATGGAACGTCGTGATTTTATCAGATGGGGTATCACAGGACTCAGTGCAACACTTGTTACCCCTACAGCGATTTTGGCAAAAACCGCAAGCCCAAGTTCGCCTATCAGCGACATTTATTACACCAAAGAATCCCCTGGGCGCTGGAAGGACAAGGTTGCCGGGCATTTGCCCAGTATCGGAATCGAAAAATCCGGCAATAAAATTACCGTCAAGGTTGTTACATCCCATGAAATGAAAGGATACGAGCACTACATCGTCAAGCATGTGTTATTGGACGAAAACTACAAGTTTATCGACGAACACCTATTCAACCCGGACAAAGACAAAGCCCCGATATCGACATTTACCTTGGATAATTACAGCGGGACTATTCATGCGCTAAGTATGTGCAATAAACATGACCTATGGCTAAATTCAGCGACTATCTAATATCCCTTATAAACAAGCCGAATAGTCAAACATACCAGCACCCTTAGCGTATACCCGAAGCGCAAATAACTATTAATGGATAGTGACAAACCCCTCTCGCCAGCCCCAAAAAAGATTTTATTGATCGTCTTGCGTTACCTGGGCGACGTACTATTAACAACCCCCATGATCAGCTCCTTACGGAAGGCATATCCGACCGCCCAATTGGATGTTTTGGTGTATGGGTGCACCTCCATCATGCTTGAGGGAAACCCGGACATTGACAACATCATCAGCACGCCCAACAGGCCTAAGCTAGCTGATTATTGGTCGTTATTGCGACAAATCTTCAGGCGTTATGATTTGGCACTGGCTATCCAAACTGGAGACCGCCCTTTTTTTTATACCTTATTGGCGGCGCCAACCCGTGCCGCCGTCGTTCAAAAAAAATATTCCACAGGCTGGTGGAAACGCTATTTTTTACGGTATTGTACAGAGTTTGATAACGTAAAAACCCACACTGTCCTACAAAATTTAAAGCTACTGGATTTAATTGGCGTGCCAAGTCATTTTTCAGTTACCCCGCCACGTTCTGATAACAGCGAACTGCTTAAACAACGCTTTGCTTTTTTAGCTAGCCCTAAGCCCTATGTTGTGCTCCATCCCCTGCCGCAATTTTCATACAAACGCTGGACTACAGAAGGTTGGGTGGAAATTGGAAGTTATTTACATGACTTGGGCTACACGTTAGTGCTGTCGGGCGGGCCTGCACAAGAAGAAATCGACTACGTGGCCAATATTTCAAGCAAGTTACCGGATGGCGCTGTCAGCCTGGCTGGCCAAGTTAGCATTGCAGAACTTACGCACATTATCGCACAGGCAAAATTATTCATAGGGCCGGATACAGGGACAACACATTTGGCAACAGCAACCGGAATCCCTGTTATCACCCTATTTGGGCCGTCCAACCCAGTAAAATGGGCGCCTTGGCCTAACGCTTACCAGGAGAAGCAAAACCCCTTTGAGAACAAAGGCTCGCAACATATAAACAATGTGTTGTTAATCCAGGGGAGCGGCGAATGTGTGCCTTGCCATCAAGAAGGTTGCGACCGGCATCGCGGCAGCCACAGCCTATGCCTTGATAACCTCTCGGCTGAAACCATCAAGAAAGCGGCGACGCAAGTTTTGTCTACCCAATAATGCCATCACATAAGCCGTTTGCAGCAAAGCAGACGAAAAACCTATCAGCAGCGCCATGAATTTGAAACTTGAGACCAAAGGACCGTGGCTGGAAAGGCTTACAGGCTATGGCGGATTTTTCACCGCATTATTGCTGGCGACCACCTATTTTTCGACGAGCTTATCTACCATAATGTCGATAATAATCGGGTTGTTATGGTTGTTTTCCACCCAATTCAAGGGTTTGCCTAAGGTATTACAGCAGTATCCTGTCGCAGCATGGTCGTTTGCATTATTTGTATGTTTTATTGTTGGCACAAGCTATAGCTCGGCACAACAGAATGATGCGCTGTCTATGGCAAAAAAATATCGGGAGCTGATTTTTATACCGCTTTTAATCCCTTTTTTAAGGCGGGAACACTATCGGGATTGGCTATGGAAGACATTTATCCTTGCGTCGGTTCTTACACTTATCGGTTCTTATGTCATGGAAATAGGCATTTTTGGGGCTGAAAAGCAGATGGATCCATCCTTTAAGAGCCGGATTACGCACAGCATTTTTGTAGCCTTTTTTGCTTTTTTTTGTCTCCATAAAATACTGGATGACGTGCGTTACAGATGGGCTTTTATCGCCTTGTTTTGCCTAAGCCTGGGCGACCTTTTTTTTGTGGTGCAGGGTCGCACCGGGCAGTTAATTATCATTGCACTGATTATATTATTCACCTTGCAGCGACTTGGCAGTAAAGGGCGGTTGCTTACCGCGGCCATCCTTATCCTGGCCGTATCGCTCTTTGTAAATTTTTCTGACAAAGCAAATCGAATTTATGAAGGTGTGGATAACACCCGTTCCTATTTAAACCATCAACCTGAAAAAAAGCCAACGTCTATGGGCGTAAGGTACAAGTTTTGGGAAAACTCACTGAAACTGGTTGCGGAAAAACCTTGGTTCGGCCACGGCACTGGCAGTTTCGCAAATGAATATAAGCGGGTAACGAATACTCACCCCGACAATAGAAAAAACCCGCATAACGAGTTTTTGTTGATAGCCGTCCAGTTAGGCTTGTTGGGTATATTTACCTATTCTGGATTTCTTTTAAGCCAATATTACTGTTCCAGGACATTGCCTGATGCGGAGAAACGGCTAGCCCAGGGACTTTTGCTGACTTTAATCATTACCAGCCTATTTAACAGCCCCTTCCTGGATCACACGGAAGGGCATTGGTTTGCTGTCATGATTGCCCTTTGCATTACCCCCAATATTTCGGACAGTAAGTTTTCGTGACCTTAGTCTGGTTGGATATATTGTGAAAAATAGGCAATGGCAGATAAAATGAAACGCATTGTGGTTGTAGGTAATGCAAAACTTACAGAGGATTACTCCGCGTTAGTGGACGAAGCAGATATGGTTGTCCGTTTTAACGACGCCAGATACTACGGCACAGGCCTGGCGGGCAGCAAAACGGATATTTTATGCATTGCCAATATGGAACATCCAGGCAGGAAGGTCGCCAAATATAAGACCATAAAAAAATTAGCGTTTATTAATCAGGTAAAAGCTATCTGGTTTCCCCATTTTTCAGAACTTAAACCTGCACAGTTTTGGATAAAACCCATAAGCAGGGCAAGGTTCAAAAACACCAATTACTGCAACTGGATTTTAGCAAGAAATGACTTAACAGATAAAAATGTAGTGCATTTCGGCAGGTCGCATTATGTAAGCGCCTGTAAAGATTTAAATATAACCGAATCAAGCAACTTGGAGCCGAGTTCCGGCTATTTAGCCATCAAATATATTATCGAACATTATCCGACCGATTCGTATGAAATCATTATTTTCGGATTCACCTTTTCCGGTTCAAATGCCCACGCGTGGAATGAAGAAAGGGCTAACATCCTGGCTTGGTCCGATAAAGGCTTGGTTAAAATTCTTTAACTTGGACAAAAAACCGTAAGGATGGGCCTAATCTCTGTCATCGTAACCACTTATAATTGGCCTGCAGCCCTGAAACTTTGTTTAGAAAGCTTGTTTGTCCAGAACGACAGCAATTTTGAAATTATTATTGCTGACGATGGTTCTAACGCGGCCAATTTGGCGTTGAACAAAGCCCATTGTGCAAATAGCCCTATCGATGTCCAATATGCCTATCATGAAGACTCAGGCTTTAGGGCTGGAACCATCAGGAATAAGGCCGTTGCCTTAAGCAAAGGTAAGTATTTACTGTTTATCGATGGGGATTGTATTTTACCCCTAGACTTTATCGCCAAGCATCGAAGGTTAGCCGCTGCTGGTTTTTTTGTACCAGGGAACCGTGTGTTACTAAGCCAAACATTTACCCATGAAGTCATTGAACAACAACAATTTTTACACAACAAACCTTGGCATTATTTCCTAATGCTTCGGTTACAAAAAAAAATTAACCGCGTGTCATCATTTTTGCAATTACCTTTAGGGGGTTTGAGGACATTACAGCCTAAAAAATGGCAAAACGCCATGACCTGCAACCTAGGCGTATGGAAGCATGACTTTATCGCCGTAAATGGCTTTGATGAACAATTTGAAGGCTGGGGGTACGAGGATTCCGACCTGATCATCCGCCTTATACATGCGGGCATCAAACGTAAAGAAGGCCGCTTTGCTGCGACTGTATTGCATTTGTGGCATCCTCAGAATGACCGGAGCCAGCACGACCAGAATTACCTGCGCTTACAAGAACGTTTAGCCCAACCGGATTTTGTTCTCGCAAAAAAAGGGATTTCAAGTTATCTTGGATAGACTTAAACGCAGCAAAGCTGAATTGCTGTTTGCGCTTATGGAAGCCTTAAAAAACCATGCAAAAACCTGCAAAATCTAGCATTCAAATTTATAAGCGCCTATTGGTTTACGTTAAGCCCTATCGCGGGCTTTTCGCCATCAGTATTTTCGGGTTTTTAATCTACTCCGCCGGCCAATTTCTGTTAGTGACGCTAACCAAAGAAATCGTCAATACCTTGCAGACCGAAACTCGGGAAGGCATGTTTTATTTGCCGTTATTTTTTAGCTGCCTCTTCGTCCTGCAAGGGATAGGCACTTATTTGGGCAATTATTTCCTGGCGAAAGTCTCGACCAGCGTCGTCCATGCGTTAAGGTGCGAAATCTTCAACAAATATACAGAACTGCCAACCGCATTCTTCGATTCCAACAACAGCGGCCATTTGATCTCCAGGATCACCAATAATGTTGGCGAAGTCACCAAGGCGAGCACAGACGCCGTCCGTACCTTTACCCGGGAAGGATTGACCGTCATCGGCCTGTTGATTTACCTTTTCTATTCAAACTGGATGCTGTCATTGGTATTCGTAGGCATTACCCCGCTTATTGTCATGCTGGTCAAATACGTCAGCAAACGCTTGAGGATGCTGAGCCGCAAGATCCAACAATCTATCGGCGACATCACCCACATTACCTCGGAAGTGGTCACCGGGCACCGGGTCGTACGCGGTTATGGCGGGGAAGAATACGAACGTCGGCGCTTCCTGGAAAGCAGTTATTACAACCGGGGACAATCGCTCAAACTTGCCACTACGGTAGCCATACACAATCCGGTCATGCAATTTATAATTGCGATCGCGTTGTCATTCCTGATGTACATGGCGTTGATATTTATGAAACAAGCCAGCGTCGGCGAATTTATTGCCTACCTGATGGCGGCGATTTTAATCCAAAGGCCTATCCGGCAATTAAGCGATGCCAACAGCGACATCCAAAAAGGGATTGCCGCCGCACAAACAATCTTTGAGATTTTGGACGAACCTGGGGAACCCGACAAAGGCGTTTTCCAAGCCAAACGTGCGAAAGGCGCGCTGGAATTCAAGGCCCTGACTTTTTATTACCCTGGCATGAAAGAGCCTACCCTGGCAGATATCAGCTTCAAGGCCGAGCCCGGACAAATTATCGCGCTGGTTGGCGCTACGGGCGGTGGGAAAAGCACCCTGGTGAGCTTGGTTCCCCGTTTTTACCCCCATGAACTGGGTGAAATATTACTCGACGGTGTTGAGGTTAATGCCTACCATTTGGCAAATTTACGGAAACATATCGCGCTGGTTACGCAACACGTAACCTTGTTTAATGATACGATTGCCAATAATATCGCCTATGGCGCTTTAGCTAAGGCCAGTCGCGAGCAAATAACCGCTGCGGCAACCGATGCCTTCGCCATGGAATTTATCGACAAGCTGGAGCATGGATTAGACACTGAAATAGGGGAAAATGGCGTAAAACTGTCGGGCGGCCAGCGACAACGCCTGACCATAGCAAGGGCCTTGCTGAAAGATGCCCCCATCCTTATCCTGGATGAGGCGACCTCGGCATTGGACACTGCTTCGGAGCGTTATATCCAAAAAGCCCTGCAAAAAGTGATGAGCAACAGGACAACCCTAGTGATAGCCCATCGATTATCAACCATAGAGAAAGCCGACCTTATTTTGGTGATGGATCATGGCCGTATTGTCGAAAGGGGTAAACATAAAGACTTGATTGAACAAAACGGGGCTTACGCCCGTTTGCATCATATGCAATTCGAGAAAGAAGACGAGCATATCCAAGGCCCAATGATTAGCACGGTGGAAGTTTAAAACCCCATTGACATAAGGAAGATAAGGAACACAGCGTGAAGACATTTTTGTCCATACTTTCCCAGCATCAGGCGGTGATGGAACAACTAGCCAATAACAGCGATGAGATCGAAGCTGTAGGCAAGTTATTGGTCGACACTCTAAAGCAAGGCGGAAAGATTTTGCTCTGCGGAAATGGTGGCAGTGCGGCGGATTGCCAACATATTGCGGCGGAATTTGTCGTCCGTTATGAAAAAACGCGCCGCGCCTTACCTGCCATTGCCTTAACGACAGACACTTCAATCCTAACCGCCTCCGCCAACGATTTTAATTTTGACTCGGTTTTTGCGCGCCAGGTGGAAGCGCTGGGCAATTCCAACGATTGTTTGATTGCGATTTCCACATCCGGCCGTAGCGGCAATGTTGTTGCCGCCGTAAAGGCAGCCTTATCCAAAGGCATGGCTGTCATTGGCCTAACAGGTTGCGAAGAGAGTGAAATCAGCCGATTGGCATCCACGACCATCAAGGTTCCCTCGAATATCACCGCCAGGATACAGGAGGCCCACATCGTCATTGGCCATTGGTGGTGCGCTAAGGTAGAAGACGCATTTAGCCGGGAGCCCAGTTGATGCTTAGGAAAACGCCTGATTTTTCCAAAGCCCGGATATTGGTTGTAGGCGATGTCATGCTTGACCGATACTGGTCTGGCAAGGTAGCGCGCATCTCCCCCGAGGCGCCCGTGCCGGTCGTCCACGTAAAGGCCATCGAGGAACGTGTTGGCGGAGCCGGCAATGTCGCACTCAATATTGCCAAACTGGGCGGTAAGGTTACCTTACTGGGTGTTATCGGCGATGATGTTGAAGGCCAAACCCTCAAACGGATACTGGAAGGACAAGGAGTAACCTGTGATTTTGTGGTTGAAAAGGAGATGCACAGTATCTGTAAACTACGGGTCATGGCGCAGCACCAGCAATTGATAAGGGTGGATTTTGAAGAATCGCCGCTGCAATTTGATCAAGATGCACTTTCTGCCTGTTTGCAAAGGCACTTACCCGAACACAAGATCCTGGTGTGTTCGGATTATGGGAAAGGCACGTTATCGAATGTCGAAAAGCATATTCATGACGCTAAACAAGCAGGGCTTAAGGTCTTGATTGACCCCAAAGGCACAGCTTACAACCGCTACGATGGCGCGGATATCATCACGCCAAATTTGGTAGAATTTCAAGCCGTGGTCGGTGCTTGCAACAATGAAACGGATATAGTCGAAAAAGGATGCGAGCTTTTAACAGGCCATAAAATTACCGCATTGTTGCTGACCCGTGGTGAAGACGGCATGACTTTAATCGAACCGGGTAAAGTGCATTCATTACCCGCCCAAGCCAAGGATGTTTTTGATGTGACGGGAGCCGGAGATACTGTTATCGCTGTCATGGCTTTAGCGGTTGCAATAGACACACCATTGCCAGAAGCCATGTACTTGGCAAACCTAGCTGGCGGCATAGTGGTCGGGAAGCTGGGGACGGCGACGCTATCCCTGCTGGAACTGGCACGAGCCATTCACGGGGAAAGAGGATCGCAATACGGTATCGTTTCCGAAGACGAATTGGCGCAGCTCATGAAGACGGCAAAAGCCAATGGCGAACGCATCATCATGACTAACGGTTGTTTTGATTTGCTCCATGCCGGGCATATCGCCTATCTACAACAGGCGAAATCCTTGGGCGACCGTTTGGTAATAGCTGTGAATTCGGATGCATCCGTTAGGCAACTTAAAGGGGAGTCCCGGCCGATTAACGGTTTACAGGAACGCATGGCGGTATTGTCGGCCTTGGCTTGCGTGGATTGGGTAGTGCCTTTTGAAGAAGAAACGCCCGAGCGACTATATTGCAGGTTATTGCCGGATGTTATCGTCAAAGGGGGTGACTACAACGCCGGGCAAGTTGCTGGCGGCGATTGTGTCATCCAAGCGGGCGGCGAGGTAAAAATACTACAGTTTGTGGACGGACTGTCGACAACAGCAATGATTAATAAAGCGAGGACAACGGAATGATTATAGTGACTGGCGGCGCAGGCTTTATTGGCAGCAACTTGGTACGTGCATTGAATGCCCGTGGCGAACAGGACATATTATTGGTGGACAATCTCCTTAACGGCCGGAAAATGCATAATATCGCCAACCTCGACATAGCCGATTACATAGGCAAGGAAGAATTTCTACAAAAAATTGATTCGCCGGGCTTTTTGGCCGATGTCCGGGCGATTTTTCATCAAGGCGCCTGTTCCGCAACCACCGAATGGGACGGCCGTTACGTCATGATCAACAATTATGATTACTCCAAGCACCTGTTGCACAGCTGCATCGAACATAATATCGCCTTTATTTATGCATCTTCCGCATCGGTGTACGGCATCGGCAAACAAGGATTTCGGGTTGACCGAAGTTGCGAACACCCCATCAATATGTATGCCTATTCAAAGTTTCAGTTTGACCAATATGTCAGGCAGATATTGCCGGAAACATCAAGCCAGGTTGTAGGGTTACGTTACTTTAATGTCTATGGCCCCGGCGAACAACATAAAGGTTCCATGAGCAGCACGGCTTTCCATTTTAACCAGCAAGTCATCGAGCAGAAAAAGGCCAGGCTATTTGAAGGTTGCGACGGTTTCGCCAATGGCGAACAAAAAAGGGATTTCGTTTATGTTGAGGATGTGGTCGATGTTAATTTGTGGTTTATGGATAATCCCATGCAACGCGGTATTTTCAACGTCGGGACCGGCAAGGCTGAAAGCTTTAATACCATGGCGCAAGCTGTCATTACTTGGCATGGGGAGGGGGGCATTGAGTACATTCCTTTCCCTGCCCATTTACAGGGTTCATACCAAAGTTACACCCAGGCAGATATTTCCGGCTTAAGGCAAGCGGGTTATAACAAAGAATTCCTTAATGTAACACAGGGCGTTAAAAAATATTTAGACAGCATGAATTCAAAAAAATAACCTCCATTTTTTGTTCAGCCTCCCAAAAACCCCAGAAAAAACCGTATTTCCCTTTTACACAAGACTGCCATTTACAAATTGGTAGAGTAATACAATTTCAACGCCGATTAGTGCATTACGGTATAATTTGCCGTGAAAAAGTCGGCTGGGCAGCCGCTGTTTTATCGCAAGATAAAATAGAGGAAAGTCCGGGCTCCAATGGGCAGGGTGCCAGGTAACGCCTGGGAGGTGCGAACCTACGGAAAGTGCCACAGAAAATATACCGCCCCGCCACTTTTAAAAGTGGCGGGGTAAGGGTGAAAAGGTGCGGTAAGGGCGCACCGCGCCACTGGCAACAGGGGCGGCAGGGTAAACCCCACCCGGAGCAAGATCAAATAGGGGAACAGACGCGTGGCCCGCGCGGTTCCTGGGTAGATTGCTTGAGCTGCAAGGTGACTTGTAGCCTAGATGAATGGCTGTCCACGACAGAACCCGGCTTATAGGCCGACTTTTTCTTTTTTACTCAACCGCAAATTCAGGTTTTAACCTTCTGGCCTTCCCGTTTATGGGGGAACTATTTACGTTTGCCAGTATAAAACCTTGGTTTGCCTTCCTAAAATTGCCTATTATTCAATTTCGACCTGCCGCGCCAGACGAAAACCCAAATCATGGGTACGGGTCGTCGGCATGGCGCTATAACGGACGGAAGACCGCACTTCGCTGGCTTTACCGACATAACTTCCACCGCGATAAACCCGGTATTTGCCCGTTTCCGGCCCTTTTGGATTATTCTGCTGGTCATCAGTGTAAAGGCCGTACCAATCTTGCACCCATTCCCAAACATTGCCGTGCATATCGTACAAGCCCCAATCGTTAGGTTTTTTTTGCGCGACTTCATGGGGAGTGCCGTTATAGCCTAAATTGCCAAACCAGGCGTAGGTTGCCAATGAACTTGGGTTGTGGCCATAACAATAATCGGTTTCGCTTCCCGCCCTCGCCGCATACTCCCATTCCGCTTCCGTCGGCAACCGGAAAAATGCGCCGCCTTCCTTGGCGTTCAACTTTTGGATAAATTCCTGGACATCATTCCAACTTACCCTGTCCACTGGCTTGTCTTCGACTTTGTTTTTGCTGGGATTGTTGCCCATGACTTCTTGCCATTGCCTTTGCGTAACCTCGGTTTCGCCCAGGTAGAATGGTTTGTCGATACACACCCGATGGTTAGGTGTCTCGCCAACAGTCCGTTCTGAGGGAGGCTTGGGGCTGCCCATCGTAAAACAGCCGGATTGAATAAAAATAAAAGTAATGCCCGCAAAATTTTTACTGTCAATTGCGGCCGCATTAGGTATGTTAACAAGGCAAATAAAGAGCACAAAAAACGGGGCTAACATTTTTATAGGTTTAATAGTAATCATATGCTATCTCCTTATCTATCATTCTCGTGGTGCCCATAGGATAACGTATTGGCAAATCCTTGGGTACAAGTTAATTCCCGAACTTATATGCTAAGGTTTACGGCTTTTTGTATAATGAAGCCAATTTAGAATTAAAAATAAAGTACTCGGTAATGGCCACTCACTTAGATACCAACACCTGTGAAAAAATACCCTTTGACAGTAACCTTTTCAAAATTGGCGAATAACCACCACTATAAGAAAGCGATACCCGCGTTAAACAAAACGGCTAACTATCGCCCCACTTCCGTCAAATTCCCAGCGCCATCAATTTATGGGATGGCCGGGCAACCTATTTGCCCAACAATGTTTATATCAATATGGCCCAACCCAAACCGATAACGATAGCTTTCAGCGCCGGTGAAGCATCCGGCGACAAACATGCCGCCGAGATGTTTGCAGAAATTAAAAACCAGCAACCCAACATCAGGGGTATCGGCATGGGAGGGCCGCAAATGCTCCAGGCAGGTATCGACATCCGATACGATTCGTCTGCAATTTCGGTAATCGGTGTGATCGAAGTGATCAAGCATTATGCGGAAATCCACCGTGCCTTCAAGGCCATGAAGCGATTGTTGCTTAATGAACGGCCGGACTTGCTGGTCTGCGTCGACTACAAGGAGTTCAACTTCAAACTGGCCCGCTTTGCCAAGAAAAAAGGCATCAAGGTCTTGTTCTATGTCAGCCCCCAAGTTTGGGCATGGCGTGCAGGACGGGTCAAGAAATACGGCGCGGCCATTGATATGATGGCGGTAATCTTTCCATTTGAAGTGCCGTATTACGAGGCTGAACGAGTGCCGGTGCGTTATGTCGGCCACCCTTCCGTGGACAAGGTCCGTCCGCTGCGGAGCAAACTGGACAATTTTCGGATTATGGGCTTGGATCACACAAACCCTATTGTCGGCATTTTACCGGGCAGCCGCCGCAATGAAATTGAACGTATGTTGCCGGTAATGCTTGCCGCCGCCCATAAACTACAAGAAAGCATACCCGGCATCCAATTCTTATTGCCGCAAGCCGACTCTATCCCGGATGTCCTGATAGCCGAACAGGTAAAATCGGCGCACCTAATGATTACCGTCATTAAAAAGAAACCGTACGATGTCATCGAATGCTGCGATGCCATCATGACCACTTCGGGGACAGCAAGCCTTGAAATTGCCTTATTGGGCGTACCCATGGTCATCGCCTATAAACTCTCGCCATTGACCTATTGGCTGGGCAGGCATCTGGTTAAAACGCCCTATATTGGCCTACCCAATATAATCCTAGGCAAACGCGCCATCCAGGAATTGATCCAAAGCGATGCCAGCGCAATAAATTTGGCGACGGAAATCATCAAAATACTAAGCGACGAGGCTTATGCTGGCCAAATCTGCGAAGATTTACGCCAAGTAAAGCAGAAACTCGGGGAAGGCGGCGGCTCCAAAAATATGGCCATGCTGGCTTTGGAGATGCTTAAAAAGTAAGTGAACCCCAAATGACTCCAACAAACGGCTTCGCGCCGACTTATTAAAAACAACAATAACGTCTATTTATCCCAAATACTTCGCAGCAAGGAAATAGCGCCATTCCGGCACGGACGACTGCCAAGGTGGCGGAAATGCTGTAGATACGTAAAATCTTGCTGTAACCCAAAAACCAAAGATGGTTTGAAAAAGTCCCGCAGCAATAATACTTAATCGACCCTAGCGAAATGTAGTGAATTATTTCGCAGCCTAGGGAGCAAAATATCTGTATCCTAAAATCGAATTACCTGATTAATATATCAATATTTTCATAAGTTGTCGCATATAAGGTGCATGTATTATTAGTGCTTTAGGCATGAAAAGATGCAGGAACTTATCAAACTATTAATAATTGGGACGCGTTTCTCAGTTTTACCGGCCAAAGGCTGCTAACCTGAAAAGTAGAATACGACTTTATCGCGTTATAAGGCAAACAATTAAAGCGTTAAAGTCAAAACAGTATTTGGCTTTGCGGAGTTCTGTAATCCATCAGGATTGTCATTACCCCCGCAAATGGACAATTTTGAGCGTGGTTGCAATTTAAGTAGCAACCACAATTTTAAGGTTAAAACTTTTAACATCCACAATTTTTAATTGTAAGCTTGGCTTAATGTTTTAGGCAGTTGAATTACTTTACAATGCAGTGTGCAACAAAGAATTCACTGTGATTTTGATTATCGGGATTATCGCGAGGGAACCGATCCTTTTTTTGTTGTTTTGAAATAACGTCTTAATATTTATCGAAGGTTTGGGCAATATGCGCAGCTTAAATTATCATGGCTATATTGGAAAATTGCCTCATCGTGCGGATGGGTCCCATGCGCTTAATTGTCTCCCAAAAACTGGCTGTAACAATTACAATTTCACCCCCCCCCCCGTGCAATGCCGTTTGCCAATAAATGCTCATGCTATGCCTAGAAAAAATTGTAGCGGACATGGATTTACCCTGCTGGAACTTCTGTGGGCCGTGGCGGTGATTGGTGTTTTGACGGCGATTGCCATTCCATTTTATAACGCACATATCGACAAAATGAAGATTGATAAGGCTATCAACGACATTTATCAAATTGTCTCCGTTATTGAACGTTATCACACTACGACCTTCGAATACCCGCCAGATTTGGACGTCATTTCAGATAGCCTTCCAAACAACGGCCTTGATCCCTGGGGAAAACCGTATGTTTATCTAAATCTTATTGAAGAAGTCAAGCTTACTGGTAAGGACAAACCCAAAGGCGATGACAAAGGTGACGACAAAAAACGAAGGGACAAAAAAGATAACCCAATCAACACATTATACGATCTGTACAGCAAGGGCAAGGATGGCGAATCGAAATCCCAACTCGACAATAAAGAAAGCGTAGACGACATCGTATTGGCACGTGACGGCGGTTTCGTCGGACTCGCCTCGGATTATTGAGCAAACCTCCCAATGGCACTGAGACTATCGCTGGTCGACAATAAGGTAGCCCGCCGTATCTCAGTTTCATTTATCCTGTTGGCATTAATTCCTATAGGGATTTTAGGTTACCTCTCATACCATGAGGTCGGGGAACAACTTCGTGACCAGACAGCCAAGGCTCTCCATAGAAGCTGTAAGGACTACTCAACAAGGTTTCTAGACCGTTTGGGCCTATTTGAAAATGCCTTGCACCTAATAGCACTCAAAGCCCAGAAGTCCGGTAATGCGGTACGCTTCGTCAACTTTGAGGGTGAAAAAAGCTTTGTTACCCAATTCGTCAATCTGACGGTAATTAAGCCGGATGGTGAAACATTATCTTTACGCAGTAAAGCCGATCTTGTTCCGGAACTTACGGCTCAAGAGGTTAAGGATATCAGTTCTGGCAAGACTTTAATCAAACCTGTTTACGGTAAGCAACTAGGTCATAGCCAACTATGGATGGCAGTCAATCTCGTCGAAGGCCATCCCGAATCCGGAATCTTAATAGGCGAATTGGACCACGGAACCGTATGGGATGCCGATAGTCTTGAGCCTAACGAACTGTGGGTATTGGACGAAACCAACCAATTATTGTTTGCTTCAGAGCAAGATTTCGACCTTCCTTCCTTTGCGAACGTTCGATTCTTGCAAGACAATAGTGGCAAATTCACTTGGGAAAATAAAGGAGACCCTTATGTAGGCGTTTATAGGAAACATCCCATGAAATCATTGTATGCTTCTCCTGCGCTGGTTTTTATATTGGCCCAACCCGAATCCATCGCTTTTGCAACTATCCAGCAATTTAGCGCAATTTACCCACCCACCATTGCGCTTGCAGTCCTGGTCGTCGCTTTCCTAATTACCCGATTAATCATTAAATATCTTTCCCCGCTTGAGCAATTAAAAGCGGCAACTGTCAAGATTGCTGACGGCGATTTCAATTCCCGCGTGGATATCGAAAGCCATGATGAATTCGAAGAGTTAGCCGACTCCTTTAACGAAATGACCCGCCGCTTGAGCAGCCAGTTCAATATCATGTCCACCATGGCGGAAATCGACCGCCATATTTTGTCTTCCCTCGACGCCGAGGATATCATCGAAACTACGTTAGATCGCCTGCCCAGCATTTTGTTTTGCGATTTGATCTCCATCGCCAAGGTTGATCCCGGCACATTTGACCTGAGCGACATCCATACCCGACGTATCAACCAGGAGACTAAAATCATCTCCGGGCCAATCGCACTTAGCCCGAGAGATGTAAAGATCTTGCTGGAAATGCGGGACAAGGTGATCGAAACCGTCCCTAACGGCAAGTTTTCGGCCTACCTTCAAGCCCTCGAGGCTAAGGCGAGTTGGCGGTACTTAATTGTGCCGGTTGTCGTTAACGGAACATTGTCTTCTGTCATTTGCCTAGGCTATCAGGCATCGAACACTATCCCACCGGAATCGCGCAGTGCGGCAAGAAACTTTGGCGACCGTATCGCCGTCGCCCTTTCCAACGCCGCGTGGGAGGAGAAGCTTTACCAACAGGCGCACTACGACCCGCTAACCGGCCTACCCAACCGCCTGGTGTTAAATGACCGCTTGACCCAGGAACTTGCCAGGGCAAAGCGCGATGGCACTTTGCTTGCGCTCATCGTGATAGACCTGGACCGCTTCAAGAACGTCAACGACTCTTTAGGCCACTCGGCAGGCGACGAACTGTTATCCAAGGTTGCCCGGATTTTCGTCAATTGCGTCAGGGCAACCGACTTGGTAGTCAGACTGGGCGGGGACGAATTTGTCATTGTAATCTCCGACCTACATAACAGCCAAAACCCGATGTCCCTACTCAGCAACATCGCCGAAAAAATCCTGGGCGCCCTTAAGCAAACCTTGACGGTTGCTGGGCATCAAATGACTTTTACGGCAAGCCTTGGGATCGCCATGTTCCCTGACGATGCGGACAATATCCAGGATTTGCTTAAGAACGCGGACGCGGCCATGTACCATGCAAAGAATGAAGGGCGCGCCAATTTCCGGTTTTATTCTCCCGGCCTGAATGCGGCCGCACTGGAGAATATCAAATTGGAACAGGAGCTTCGCGGTGCGATTGCGAAAAATGAACTGGTTGTCTATTACCAACCCAAGGTTTGCCTGGAAGGCAGTATCGTCGGCGCCGAAGCTTTGATCCGCTGGCAGCATACCGAATTGGGGATGATCTCGCCCGCAAAATTCATACCCATCGCGGAACAAACCGGGCTCATCGTCGACATCGGAAACTGGGTATTTGAACAAACATGCTTATGGGTAAATTCGTGCCGAGCAAAGGGATTAGCGCCTTTCCGTGTTTCCGTTAACCTTTCGGCAATCGAGTTCCGTCATCCCGGCCTAGTGGAAAGGATTGCGGAAACCCTTACCAAAACCGGTGTGGATAGGAACTTCATCGAGCTGGAACTCACAGAGTCCGTGGCTTTCGGGAATACCACGACTTGTATTGAGAAAATGAACAGGCTTAAAGAACTCGGGATTACCCTGTCAATGGACGACTTCGGGACAGGCTATTCGTCCTTAGCTTACCTCAAAGACCTGCCCCTCGATGTCCTAAAAGTCGACCAATCCTTTGTGCGCCATCTCGAATCGGATGTTAGCAGCCAAGCCATCGTCGTGGCTATCATGGCGCTCGCCAATGGCTTAAATAAGGAAATTGTATCCGAAGGCGTTGAAACCGAAGCCCAATTAACATTCCTTAAAGACCACCAATGCAGCATTTTCCAGGGTTTTTTGTTCAGCCGCCCCATCCCCGCTAAGGATTTTGAACAGTTATTGGTTGATGACTCCCTTAAGCCTAAAATGCAATTACAGGTTTTACACTGACACCTTAAGATAATTTCTTTTAAAAATTATCACCGGAATAACCCACCCGATTATCCAAACCGCCCGATTTTCATCTATTTAGGGATCGCCAAAATTACTTTGCTGTTTTGTTGGAATGGCTAAACCTTCCGTTATCAGGGATAATGGGTTGTTGTTATTTGAATTTATCCGCGCAGTAAATTAATGAAAAAAAAATTAGAGAACCTTATCCAACACTCGTTAAACACCTTGAAAAACGAGGGCTTTATTGCCGATGGCATTTCCGTCAATATCGTTCTAGAACGCACTCGCGACCCGCAACATGGTGATTACGCGACCAACCTGGCCATGCTGTTAGCCAAGCCAACGAAAACGAACCCTCGCCAGTTGGCGGAAAAATTGGTTGCGGCTTTGCCGAAGGACAGCGCCGTTACCAAAGTGGAAATTGCCGGCCCCGGGTTCATTAATTTTTTTATGGACTCCAGTGCGCAATTCGACATTGTGAAACAAATCCATGAGTTAGGCCCTAATTTTGGCCGCAGCCAAGCCGGTAGTGGCAAGAAAGTCCAGGTGGAGTTTGTTTCGGCCAATCCAACCGGCCCCTTGCACGTCGGCCATGGCAGGGGGGCGGCATATGGCTCGGCGGTGGCTGACTTGCTGGAAGCCGTTGGCTTTACCGTCCATCGGGAATACTATGTCAACGATGCCGGACGGCAAATGGATATTCTCGCCACCAGCATTTGGCTGAGATACCTGGAAGAATGCGGCGAACCGGTGCGCTTCCCCGATAATGGCTATCGCGGTGCTTATGTCAGCGAAATTGCCCAGGACATCGTTAGGAACTCCAATAATGAATACCGACGCCCCTTCGACTTGGTGGCAGAAGATATCCCCAAAGACGAAGCGCAAGGCGGCGACAAGGAAGCCCATATTGATGCTTTGGTCGCCAGGGCTAAAGCCTTGTTAGGCGTTAAGGATTACCAAGATATTTTTCAAGCCGGTTTGGACAATATCCTTAATGACATCAGGAACGACCTGTTGGAATTCGGCGTTGACTATCAAGAATGGTTTTCAGAACGGCAATTGATGGATGACGGTTCCGTAGATATAGCTTTGGGACGCTTGCAAGCTTCCGGCCACCTTTACGAAAAGGACGGTGCGACTTGGTTTGCTTCCAGTACTTTAGGGGACGAAAAAGATCGGGTTGTACGGCGGGAAAACGGCCAGTACACTTACTTTGCCTCCGATATCGCCTATCACATGAACAAGTTGGACAGGGACTTCGACCAAATAATTGATATTTGGGGCGCGGATCATCATGGTTATATCCCTCGGGTAAAAGCGGCAATCCAAGCTTTGGGCGCTGATGCCGATAAGCTGAAAGTGTTGTTGGTACAATTTGCCACGCTTTATCGCGGCGAGGAAAAAGT
Organism: uncultured Methylomagnum sp.; assembly: GCA_964435245.1. Taxonomy (GTDB): domain Bacteria; phylum Pseudomonadota; class Gammaproteobacteria; order Methylococcales; family Methylomonadaceae; genus Methyloglobulus. The sequence continues at coordinate 3,711 of CAYSYU010000024.1, read as the reverse complement.
GCAGATGTCCACCCGTTCCGGTGAGTTTGTGACGTTACGGCAACTGAGGGATGAAGTCGGCAAGGACGCGGCGCGGTTTTTTTATGTGATGCGCCGTTCCGAACAACATATGGATTTCGACTTGCAATTGGCTACCTCAAAGACTAATGAGAACCCCGTTTATTACGTACAATACGCCCACGCCAGGGTGTGCAGCGTATTGCGCCAATTGGTAGAAAAAGGCTGGCCTAGGGACATAATCTCCGGTATGGATAATTTGGATAAATTGATTGAGGAACATGAACTTAGCTTACTAAGTACGCTTGAACGCTACCCTGAAATGTTGGAACGAGCCGCCTTAACCCATGAACCGCATCAGTTGATAATCTATTTGCGCGAATTGGCCAACGATTTCCATACCTACTATAATGCCCACCAATTCCTTGTCGAGGACGAAAGGATTCGTAATGCCAGGTTGAACCTAATCTGCGCCGTCAAACAGGTTCTTGCAAATGGTCTAAAATTATTGAATATCAATACGCCTGAATCAATGTAATGGCCAGAGACTACAAACACCGCGCTCAAAGCAGGGACACCTATAACCGTAGGCGAAATAGCCCGGAATCCGGTAGCGTAGGCTTATTTAAATGGATGCTGATTACAGCATTGATTATCGGTTTCGTGGTTTTTTTGGTTTACCTAAAAAGCCCCCAATTAAAACAATCCACACCGCTCGCCCAAGCCCAGCAAACACAAACCAAACCTGAGAAACCCGGCGCCAACAGTAAGCCAAGTACTGACGAGAAAGCCGGGGAACAAAAACCGAAATCGCCGCAGTTCGATTTTTACACTATCTTGCCGAAAAAGGAAGTGGTGTTACCGGAACACGAAATCAAAACCCGAACCCGCGAGGAACAAGTCGGGAAAAACAAAAATGCCAGTTACGTTATTCAGGCAGGCTCATCCAAGGACTATAAAGATGCCGACCGATTAAAAGCAAAGCTCGCGTTAATGGGGATAGAATCCAAAATCCAGAAAGCCAAAGTCGAGAGCGTCATATGGTATCGGGTCAAAATCGGCCCTTACAGCCAAATGGGCAGCGTAAACACTATCATGGACAGGTTGCAAAAAAACGGCATGAAACCGGTGATAACAGAGGTAGACCGTTAGCCCTTTGGAAATTGGCCGTCTCCATTAAAATGCGTTAGCTCGCACGTTGGCAGGCATTTTTATAGGACAAGGAATAAGATATCTCCGGCGTTATGCTTGCCTTACTTGGATGGATGTAATAATAAGGGGCTTCCGTCTTATCACCACTGATTGACAAATTTTTTGGCGGTTTTCATATCGGCAACAGCCTGGATGCGTAAGCGGCGGATAGCATCGCCGATTTCAGCACCTTGCAGGCTACCGTTAGTCAGCTTTGCCGTATCTACCGACCCTGCGGCTTTTGCCATCGTTAGCAAAAAATCCGCTTGCGGATAAGGCCTATTTTCAAGCCCAGTCCTACCTTTGGCGTCCGCTTCACAAGCAAGCAAAAACTCCTGCAATTGATTGTGCTGCTTAAACGCACCTAAGGCCGCTAACAAATCAACCAGTGTCGAAGGCTTCAACTCCATCGCTTTATGGCAATGTGTATGGTATTCCATGACATTCCTCGCTAAGACCTTGAAAGAATTAGGGACACGAAAACGGATGCATAAGGCTTCCAACACAGGCAAGCCTTTAGTTTCATGCCCGCGATGGTGCGGCAACTGATCTTTGGGGGACAGAGCCTTGCCCAAATCATGCATCAGCGCCGCAAACCTAACTTCGGGTTGGGATGACAACAACACGGCTTGCTCCAAACACATCATCACATGTACGCCGGTGTCAATTTCCGGGTGGTATTTCTCAGGTTGCGGCACCCCAAAAAGGTTGTAGATTTCCGGGAATATAACCGCTAGCGCCCCGCAGTCCTTTAAGGTATAAAAAAATGCCGAGGGTGAAGGTTCGCTTAAGGCCTTAAGCAGTTCCGCCCAGACCCGTTCCGGCACCAAATGATTGACTTCGCCCGCATTGACCATAGCCCGCATCATGTCTTGGGTTTCTGTTGCGAGCTTAAACCCTAAATGATGATAGCGCGCCGCAAACCGGGCAACCCGGAGTATTCGGACAGGATCTTCCGCAAAGGCGGGCGAGACGTGCCGGAAAACCCGATTTTGCAAATCATCACAACCGCCGTAAGGGTCGATAATCTTGCCTTCGGGAGTCATGGCAATGGCATTGATCGTTAAGTCACGGCGTTGCAAATCTTGTCCCAGGGTAACATCAACATCAGCATGCATGATAAACCCCTTGTAACCCGGAGCCGTTTTCCGTTCAGTCCTGGCAAGCGCATATTCCTCACGGCTTTCTGGATGCAGGAAAACCGGGAAATCTTTGCCGACTGCACGAAAACCCCGCTTAACCATGGATTCCGGGGTTTCCCCAACAACGACCCAATCACGCTCTTTTACAGGAAAGCCCAAGAGTTGGTCGCGGACAGCGCCGCCGACGAGATATTTATTCATTGAATTAAAAACATTTTTTGGATGCCAAGAACGCTTCGCCCTAGATTTCCAGAGATAGTTTCAAGTAATGCACGGCACGCCGTAATTAATGCCGCTTTCCACATGGATCCGTCCTTATTTTCATCATAGCCCTGCATTACGACTACCTAAAAGACATACACTAACAATGCGTTTGGACTGTTACCATGATAGCATAAACAACTTTTGAATCCCCATAAGGGTAACTAATACAAGGTTGCCGGAACCCCATCAAATTAAGGAGGATTAATTTGCCAGACATTTTCTCGGCAAGCTTGTTGACAGGCATGTTTTCAGGTTTCTTAGCCGGTCTTTTTGGAATTGGCGGAGGCATAGTTATTGTGCCAATACTTGTTTTTCTGTTTTCGTCATACGGCTTAGCAAATGACCTAATTATGATTATGGCAACTGCGACTTCACTTGCCGCCATTGTCCTTACCTCCATATCTTCCGTGATCGCACATCATCGGCTGGGTTCGGTTTTATGGGACAAGGTATTTCGGCTGATGCCTGGAATAATGTCAGGGTCAATCCTTGGGACATTGGTAGCCGATTATATTCGGAGTGAGTATTTACGAATAATTTTTATAGCCTTCCTGTTGTTTGTGGGGACACAAATGGCGTTAGAAATCAAGCCTAAACCTAATGCGGCAAATCGCCGAAAATCTGTCGATTTCTGGGTTGCCGGCTTCATCGGTTTACTGTCCTCCTTGGTTGGTATCGGCGGAGGTACGTTAACCGTCCCTTACTTAACCAATAGCAATATAACGATTCGAAATGCAGTCGCTATCGCCAGCGCCTGCGGCTTGCCAATCGCCATCGCAGGCAGCGTCGGCTATATATTTCTTGGCGTTGATGCCCCGAAATTGCCAAATTGGAGCTTCGGTTATGTCTATTTGCCCGCTTTCCTCGGCGTAGGGATAGGGAGCATTTTTACGGCGCCACTAGGCGCCAAGCTTGCGCATAGACTTCCTGCAAAAAAATTAAGGCGTTATTTTTCCCTGTTAATTTTTGTATTTGCATTTAAGTTAATTTGGCATTGAAACTCTAGGTAAATGCCTATTTCTTATGCTGGAGCAATCGCTTTTTAACTAAAAGTCGCTGTTCCCTAGATAGTGTCGTCACAAGTTAACAAAATTATGAGATAATTATCCTATCGTAA
>CAYSYU010000023.1:0-84446 GCA_964435245.1 uncultured Methylomagnum sp. | reverse complement strand
ATTTACGTGACGCTGATCGTTTGCCTTTTTTACCAACTCTTAACCCGAACTGAGGTTAACTAATGATATTGTAATCCCAAGGCTTTTGAGGGAGGCAACATAGGGCATTTCACAAACACTTTTAAGTTATATGCCTTTCATAATGATTGCCTTGTTATTATTTCACTGACAAACCGCAATCCCTAAGTTACTATTTACCTAACGATTTTATAGAAAAACGAGATAAGCCATGGGTAAGAATGTTGTAATATGTTCAGACGGTACCTGGAATAAACGTGAAGATGGCAGCGAGAAAAACACCAACGTTGCCAAGCTTTACGATTCTTTAAGCCAGGATAATTCCAACGAACAGGTTGTATTCTACGACCCCGGTATCGGTACAGGCATGTGGAAAATTATTGGGGGAGCAACCGGGCTGGGCATCTCACAAAATATAATCGACTGTTACTCTTATCTGGTCGACCATTACGAAGAAGGCGATTCGATATTCCTCTTCGGATTCAGCCGTGGAGCTTACACTGTCCGAAGCTTAGGGGGATTTATCTACCGTTGCGGCATCCTGCGTAAAGAATTTAAGGGCAAGATCAAGGAAGCCTACGGCTATTACCGGGATAAAAACCTTGAAGCCCAAGAAAAGATCAAAAGCACCTCGGCAGTGAACGGAAATGTTTTCATGATCGGCGTGTGGGATACAGTCGGCGCCCTGGGAATTCCGGTAAACTGGTTAAACAACCTTAACCCGATGCTGGATAAATTTCATGACACCAAGTTAAACCCTTCCGTTAAGTTTGCCTACCAAGCCCTTGCCATCGATGAATCGCGCAAGAATTTTTCCCCAACCTTATGGGAAGGCGTAGCACACCCAGGCCAAACCATCGAACAAATTTGGTTTGCCGGTGCTCATTCCGACATCGGGGGCGGCTACAAGGAACACGACCTGTCGGATATTTCCCTGGATTGGATGGTTTCTAAGGCCCTTAAGCACGGGCTGGTATTCAAACCCGGATTTGAAAGTAAAATTAAACCCGAGCCGAACGGCTACCTCCATAATTCGCGCGAAGGTCTTGGGATGGTCTACCGCAAGAAATTGCGTGAAATTACCCCGAATAAGCAATCAAGCCTTTACGATACCGTCGCTAAGTGTATGGCTTCCAAAAATAACGTCCCAGAACCCGAATATCGTCCCGAGAACCTTCCCAAACTTGAACAATTGGCGCAGCATTATGTGCTTGTTTCCAGCACATAAGACGGATTATCCGTAAACATGGCGCAGCTACAAGTTTTTGCAGAAAATTCCTTGCGTCTTATGGGTTTAATCACGCCGTTTTTACGAATTCAGATTTCAGTTTCATCGCACCGATGCCGTCGATTTTGCACTCGATATTGTGACCGCCCTCGACCAACCGGATGTTTTTAACCTTCGTCCAGTCTTTGGACACCAGGGATGAACCTTCGACCTTGAGATCCTTGATCACGGTCACGCTATCGCCGTCTTCAAGCGGATTGCCATTACAGTCTTTCACAGAAAGCCCTTCTTCATTCGCTTCCAGTCCATCGCCCTGAGCCTTTATACGCACATTCGGGGCAGATGAAATTGAACCCGTCGCTGTAACTGTAGGCCGAACCGCATTGCGACATTCAGGAGCTTGCCTGTTGTTTCCCTTAGTTTTCTGAATCGGGATTAAGGAACAATTGTTGATACATAAGCTGCCAGCCCATAGCCTGCACGAGCAGGCAAAAAATTTTTTGAACATTTTTGGCGTTGCCAGGGAATAAGGGTTAAGAGCCGATGACAATCGGTTCCCATAAGGGAAATTAATGGCGAAAGCAATTAATCCCCGTCACCTTTATGACAAATTACTATTAGGAGTTAACAATGAAAATTTTACACCGAGTTCAAAAATGCAATGACAACAAACCTGCCGTAGCAATTGATAGCTGGATTGGCCATACCCGCAACCGGATCAAGGCCGCAAGCGCGTTAGCCTTGATGCTTTCAGTGTCGACAATTGCCAATGCCGCCCCATTGGTATTTGAGGCGGCGGGTGCCACTGCAGGGCATATCCAAGCCACTGTCGACAATTACCGCGCCTCGCTGGGCAATTTGAATGCCAACGTACCCGGCTCGTTCCCTGACGGTCGCCGCGAGATCAATTGGGACGGGGTGCCAGACCAATTTTCGGCGCCAAACAAAATGCCAGCCAATTTCTTCAACGCCAACACGCCGCGGGGGGTTGTCTTTTTTACCCCAGGGTACGGCTTCCAGGTAAGTGCCAAACTGGGCAATCCGACCAACACGCCAGTTGAATTTGGCAACCTCAAGCCGGAATTTGTCAAACAATTCGACACTTTTAGCCCAGAACGGTTATTTACCGCCTTGAAGAGCAACGTTGTCGAAGTCCTGTTCTTTGAGCCGGGCTCAACAAAGCAGGCCGTCGTCAAAGGCTTTGGCGCTGTATTTACCGATATCGACAATTGGAAAACGACCAAAATTGAATATTTGGATGCCAACGGGACGTTGCTGTACAGCCAATATGTACGTCCTGGCGGCAAGCAAAAGGAAAGCTTATCTTTCCTGGGCGTTACTTTTGACACGCCGAGCGTCTACCTCGTCCGCATCACTAGCGGCGACAATTTCGCGACCGAAAAATATGTGAAAAGGTTTCGGACAGACGCGGTCGTCATGGACGACTTCATCTACGGCGAACCCCAGCCAATCCTGCAACCAGAGTAAAAAACCGTGCTTGGGTATTATGGATTCTGGCAGTTAACGCCTTTGCCGATGATACCGCTTACCCAAGCACACGTACCCTGATCCTCTATATCCGGCGCAATGCCCGATGGTTATTGCGCCTTACCGGATTCATCCGAAATTTACCACAAATCCCTATTATTTAAAGATTTCAGCGGCAGCCGCCTTCAATTTGGCTTCGTCGGCTTGGATGGCTTGCATCATCGGGTTTGTTGCTTTTTTAGCGCCTGCGACTAATTCGTCAGCCGTCTTGAATTTACTTTTTAGCGTATCAATACTTGGCGCAACCGAACCGTTGTGACAACCTTTACACGTATCCGATTCGCCAGCAGTTGTTACAGTAGGCATCAAGACAACCAAAGCCAATGCAGCCATTGCTAAAAGTAGTTTTTTCATACGATCTCTCCTCAGTTTTATTGTGATTATTAAACTTAACCATAAAGTTTAACCGTAGTCTTTCGATGCGGTTTTGAAGGTTTAAAAAAACCAATTGTAGACAAAGTTAATCATCCACAAGCGATTTTTATCATACTGAAAACCTCAATGCAAATGGGTGGTTGCTTAGCCTTTTAGGACAAAGACCGAAAAGATATAATTTAAAAGCTTACTTATGTGCCGATGAAGTTCTGACGTGTGTACTGGCTACCGTGTTAAGCAAGAACGGCTCACGCACTAGATAGTGGCTTGTTGATATTCAGTCACGCTTCCTTTTCTGTTAATCTTTTCTTACGCGAACGATGCGCCTCGTTCCTCGGCACATCCTACATTTTGCGCATCTTACGGGTTAAGTTATTCTCAAACTAAAAACGAGAATATTTTTTATGCTGCAACATTAGTATTAAAAAGGGATATCGTCATCAAAATAATCATAATAACTGTTATCAGGGTAAATTAAGCTTCCAAAACCAAGCTCATCGAGTTCACCCGCATCATCAATTATCAAACCGCAAAATTCACATCGAATTTTCCTTACAAATTGACCAATAATTGTTTTTTCGGCTGTATCAGTGTCTATTACATAATCTGCTTCAGTATATAAAATAGCCGGTTGATTGCAAGCAGGACAAGATGTTTCATGACGGTAATCAGATTCTAAAAGCTCATTTGTAATAGAATGTTTTCGAGAGATTATTTCGCTTGCCTTGTCTAGTTTTTCCCATTTAAGACGGTGTTCTTCTATTTTTAATCGAATTATGTTTTTAATATCTTGCTGATGCTTTTTTGCTAAAGCATTTATATTATTTTCATATTCACCAAAGCAATTGAATTTATTTAACCCAAACTCATCAACAAAATCTAAAATTATGAAATAGAAATCTCGTTGTAAAATATTGCGGGCTTGATTAATATCCATAATTTCGATTTCATGGTGAGCAATTACATCACGTAAGTTAGATAAAGAAAATAATTTGTTTTTGTTATTTTGTGCGGATTTTGATACTGATGAGCTTCTTAACAATGAGTTACGAAAGGTAATGACATCCCTATTAAGCTTTATGTTTAAAACATTATTATTTTTTTCTCTATTTATAATTCGAGTGTCATATAAAATAGGTAATGAATTCCGGAACTCAGGGGCAACTAAAATATAAGTCGGATTTATGTTGTAAAGAATCCCTTTTAGAATTCTCTCCATACCAATTGCAAAATTCAACACCCCTTGAATTATGTCTTGGTTAGACATTTCTTCAGAAATCCTAGATGATGACTCCAGAAGAAAAAGATAACCACTCTCAAGATATGTATTTGATTGCATATGAAATTAACTACAAGGTAAAACTCGACGTTAACCCGTAAGTTGTGCTAATTGTAGGATGCTGCCGACGAAAGAGGCGCATCGTTCGTGGTTACCGCATCCATCATGCCGAAAAAGCATTAGGTATATTAAAGATGATGTTCTTCGGCAAATTTCCGTAAAGCGCGATTGACTGCTTCAGTTGTTGGAAATAGCTTATACAAATCAGGCTCTACCAAAACGATATTTGTTCCTTCCCGATAACGGCTGGCATATTTGCCACGCATGCCTGATTTGATAAGTTCCGACGAATATTCTGGTCTTAACGTATCTTCATTGTTCATAGGCGTTACGCTCTAGACGAGTCATTGGTCGTGCTGAAATAATTCTAACCGCATTTTTAACCTTTCTGTGAATGATACGACGAGTAGTGCGCGCCAAACGGCCTAAATCCCACCTTTTAATCGTAACCTATATCCTTTCGACCCAGTAATCTGGGCGACGACGATGCGGTGCGACAACCAAAACTTCAATATCATTGCCTATTTGTCGATACAGGATGCTGTAAGGAAACCCGGCAATCCGGTATCGCCGAATATCGGGCGGAAATTCAATTTTAAAACGATGTGGCGCGGTGCAAATTTTGTTCATCGCCAAAGTAAAGGCCGCAAGGTAACGCCTTCCTAAGCCTAAGTGTTGGGATTCGTAATACGCCACATGCTCTAAATGCTCAATTCGCGCTTTCGGGTTAAAGAAGTAGCTCACTTCAGAAGCGCTAATGCTTCCTGATGAACCACTTCGGCGGGAATAAGTTGCACTAAGCCTTTATCGATTTCATCTGCACGTCGCGCCGCTTCTTGAAGCCAAAGCTGTTCAATTTCTGCTTCCGTTAACGTATCGAGACTGGACAACAATTGTTCTGCCAATTGCGCCCGTTCTTGGGGCGCAAGGGCTAATGCTTCATGACGAATGGCCTCAATGTTCATAAGAATATCTACCTCGCTTAATCATACGCAGTCAGATTTTAACACTACGATTTTTCTTTTCCAGCCGTCTTAATCAACCTTATCCCCAACTCCTTCAACTGCGCTTCCGGAACGACAGCAGGAGCGCTGACCAACGGACAGGCCGCCGATTGGGTTTTCGGGAAGGCGATGACGTCGCGGATGGAATGCGAGCCGGTCATCAGCATGACCAACCTGTCCATGCCGAATGCCAAGCCGCCGTGCGGAGGTGCGCCGTATTTTAGGGCGTCGAGCAGGAAGCCGAATTTTTCCCGCGCTTCTTCCTCGCCGATGCCGAGAATTTCAAATACGGTCGATTGCATGGCGGGGCGGTTGATACGGATGGAGCCGCCGCCGACTTCGGTACCGTTCAGCACCAGGTCGTAGGCGCGTGACAAAGCCGTGCCCGGATTGGCGACCAGCTCTTCGGCTGAGCAACTTGGGGCGGTAAAGGGGTGATGGATGGCGTTGTAACGCCCGGTCTTTTCGTCCCAGTCGAACATGGGGAAATCGACGATCCACACCGGTTTCCAATCGCCTTCTTGTAGGTTGAGCTCGTGGCCTATTTTGACCCGTAGCGCCCCCATTGCTTCATTGACGATACTGGCCTTGTCAGCGCCGAAAAAGATCAAGTCGCCGTTTTGTGCGCCGGTTTTTTGCATTACACTTGCCCATACTTCCGCCGGGGCGAACTTGACAATGGGAGATTGTAGGCCATCGAGCCCGGCATTCAAGTCGTTGACCTTGATATATGCCAGACCTTTTGCGCCGTAGATGCCAACGAATTTGGTCAAGTCGTCGATATCCTTACGGCTCAGTTTTTCTCCGCCGTTGGGTACGCGCATTGCCACGACCCTACCCTTTGGGTCGTTGGCTGGCGCGGAGAATACCTTAAAGTCGACAGCTTTCATGTCATCGGCGATATCGACCAGTTCCAGCGGTATGCGTAAATCAGGACGGTCGATGCCGAAGCGGCGCATCGCTTCTTCGTGGCTCATGCGCGGGAATTTGGCGTCCAGCTCCACATTGATGATTTTGGCGAATAGCTGGCGGATCATTTCTTCCATGATCGTCATGATCTCGTCCTCGTTCATAAACGAGGTTTCTATATCGAGTTGGGTGAATTCGGGCTGGCGGTCGGCGCGCAAGTCTTCGTCGCGGAAGCAACGCACGACTTGATAATAGCGGTCCATGCCAGCGACCATGAGAATCTGCTTATATAACTGCGGCGACTGCGGCAAGGCAAAAAAAGCATTTTCGTGTGTGCGGCTGGGGACGATATAATCACGGGCGCCTTCCGGCGTAGCCTTGGTTAAATAAGGTGTTTCAATTTCAAAAAACTCGTGGTCGTCCAGGAAGTTGCGTAACACCCGAGTGACATCGCGGCGGACTTTCATTTTTTCCTGCATGGCTACGCGGCGCAGGTCGATGTAGCGGTATTTCAAGCGCAACTCTTCGTTAACTTCGATTTCACTTTCTACCGGGAACGGCGGTGTTTCCGATTCGTTCAGCACCTCGATGTGCTTGGCCAGGATTTCGATTTCGCCCGAAACCATATTCGGGTTAACCGTACCTTGCGGGCGGTCGCGCACGATACCTGAAATTGCCAGCACGTACTCGCTACGGACATGTTCCGCAATCGCGAAAGCATCGGCAACATCGGGATCGACGACGACCTGCACTAAGCCCGCACGATCACGGAGATCGATAAAAATAACGCCACCGTGGTCGCGCCGCCTGTGTACCCACCCGTTGATTGTTACGGTTGCGCCTAGCTGTTGTTTATTGAGTTCTCCGCACTTGTGGGTACGCATTCAGATATCCTTAAATTTATTAGGTATAATTGGGATCGATATTAAGCGGTTTTATCACATGCTCCCGAGCATGTAGTTTTGCTAGAGTTTTGGGTACTGCCCGCGCTAGCCTGGGCGGAATCGCCCGCGACATTCTTTTTGCCGCCGCTTTTAAAATCGGTTTCGTACCATCCGCCGCCCTTCAACCGAAAACCGGCTGCTGAAATTTTTTTGGTTAATTTGGCTTGTCCACAGGCTGGGCAATCCGTTAATGGTGCGTCGCTGATTTTTTGCAAGGCTTCATATTCATGACCGCAGGATTGGCATTGATATTCGTAAATTGGCATAAAAATCTCCATTTAATTCAGGTTCAATGAGTGCCTAATAGGGATTGAATTCGTTTTTTCAAGGCACTTGGGGATAAAATGACCCTATTTTACAGACAGCTTGCCAATAATGAAATCTTTAACCATAACTAGGCCAGATGACATGCATTTACATGTGCGTAATAGCGACATGTTGAGGGCGGTTTTACCCTACACCGCAAGGCAATTCGCCCGAGCCATCATCATGCCCAACCTGAAACCGCCGGTTACGACGGTAGAACAGGCGCTTAATTACCGGGATGAAATCCTCGCCGCCCTGCCGGTAGGCCTTGATTTTACGCCGTTGATGACGCTGTACTTGACAGCATCGACTTCGATAAACGAAATCAAAAAAGCAGCGGAATCGAAGCATGTCTATGCCTTCAAACTCTATCCTGCGGGTGCAACTACCCATTCCGATTCGGGTGTCGCCGATATTAAGGCCGCCTACCCTTTGTTCGGCGCAATGGAAAAAAACGATATACCTTTGCTGATCCACGGTGAAGTGACCGATGCCGAGTGCGATATATTCGACCGTGAACGCATCTTTATCGAAAAATATTTGATTCACATTATTGGCAACTTTCCTGGATTGCGTGTTGTACTAGAACATGCCACCACTCATGAAGCCGTGCAATTCATCGAATCCGCCAGCCAAAATGTTGCAGCCACCATAACACCGCAGCATTTGCTCTATAACCGTAACGCCATGCTCGTCGGTGGCATCCGCCCGCATCATTATTGCCTGCCGGTGTTAAAGCGCGAACAGCACCGTCAAGCCTTACTTGAGGCAGCCACCAGCGGCAACCCTAAATTCTTTCTCGGCACCGACAGCGCGCCGCATTTAACCGAATTAAAAGAAAATGCCTGTGGTTGTGCGGGTTGCTTTAGTGCGCCTATTGCCTTGGAACTTTACGCAGAGGCTTTCGAATCGGTAAATGCCTTAGACAAATTGGAAAGGTTTGCCAGCTTTTACGGGGCGGATTTTTATCGTTTGCCAAGGAATTCTGGGCATATTAAGTTGGAAAAAACCAGTTGGGATGTACCGGCAAGTTTCGACACTAACGGTGTTTTAATCACCCCACTTAAGGCAAATGAGCCGATAAGTTGGAAAGTTTATTGACGATTTAGTTTGTAAATTTCGATTAACCGAAAAAAATCGCTTTACAAAATAATCCTGTTATATTCACTTTCGGACTTGATTTTTACTATGTAGAAGAAATTACCGATAACACAAATATTTAAAGGGCGATAAGCAATGATAGCAAACCTGATTAAAATAGTAAGCTTGGCCTTTATTTTGACGGCCTTATCCAGTTTCCCCTCTTCGGCGAGTGACTTGAATATCGAGAGGAGCATTGTCGGTCAATCTGTAAATGCTTTTTCAAGCTTACTGAACAGCAATACCTTTTTGGTAAAACGAGGGCAGCCGTATGATGAGTCTAGAGATCCCGTGCTGCAAAGCGGCGGGCCAGAAACGGAAAGCCCCCAACACGGATATTTTGCCGTCCCCTTACTCGTACTTGGTTTAGCGGGTATTTTGCTGTACTTCAGCCGGAACGACTAAGTCTTTCAAAGGGTTTAACCTGAAAAAGGGGGCAATGCCCCCTTATAACAACACCTACCAGCACTTTTAACGGCTGGGGATACAATACCGGATCAGGCTATCGCGAATGCGGGTCTAGTGGAGCTAAACTGCCATCCTCTGGATTTTCGAAATCTAAATCGCCCTCGCCTTCCGGCAGGTTGCCATCGTTGACAAGATAGTTACGGCGCTGAAAATAAGCATTTTTGATGAATTCATAGCGTTCCACCGATGCCGCCTCAGATACTACTTTTTCAGTAGCCAAATTATCGGCGCGTGTGTCGATGGCATTTAACACGTAAGTTCCGGCACTGATGGCGGATTCAACAGCGTTATCCAGCCCTGGGAAAGCACCGAAACCGACATAAGTCGCCGGATTTGCGGCAGCGTCCCCTACCAAACCGACAACCCCCCTGGGCGAGCTTGGGCCTAACAAGGGCAAGACCAAGTATGGTCCTGGCGGTATTCCCCAAACACCCAACGTTTGATCAAAGTCTTCATGATGTTTGGGCAAGTCTATCATAGACGCAACATCGAATAATCCACCAAGACCTGCGGTTGTGTTCACCAGGAAGCGCGAACCATCCATGCCAGTCTGCGTTAGCTTAAATTGCAACAAGTCGTTGAGAGTTACAGCTATATCATTAATGTTACTAAAGAAGTTTGAAACACCTTCGTCGGCAAATTCGGGCATGATCCACTGATAGCCTTTGGCAACGGGTTTCATTGCATATTTGTCGAAATTGTCGTTAAATGCTTGAGTCCCCCTATTCCAACCTTCCAACGGATCATTGGGGTTATGAGTTGTTGCACAATTCGTTAACATTAAAGACAAACCTAGAATTGTTAGCCGCTTCACTTGTATTCTATATCGCATCTTATCTACCTTTCCCGTTATTATTTTTGTTTTGTTGAAACCACATTTAACTTACCATAGTTGTTTATTGATTTTACTGATTAATCTTAGACTAAATTAGTCTCCCTGCCTTAAACTACGTGTATCAATGACCAAACCAGAAATCCCGCTCGATAAACGTTTTAGAGGCTATCTCCCCGTAGTGGTCGATATAGAGACAGCCGGGTTTAACGCCAAAAAGCATGCATTGCTGGAAATCGCCGCTGTAATTGTAGAATTCGATGCCAATCGAGACCTTACCATTACAGAACGGCATTCAACCCATGTAATTCCATTTAAAAACTCAGAACTCGACGAAGCAGCCCTTAAATTTAATGGCATAGACCCTCATCATCCGTTCCGTATGGCAGTTGAGGAGCACGAAGCACTTCAACTATTATTCTCGCCGATACAAAAAGCCCTCAAGCGCAATAACTGCAAACGCGCTATCCTGGTCGGCCATAATCCCGCTTTTGATGTCGCTTTCTTAAATGCCGCCATCCAGCGGACCAAAATTAAGCGCAGCCCTTTCCATCCTTTCAGTTCGTTTGACACGGCAACCCTCGGCGGCTTGGTCTATCAGCAAACAGTGTTATCGAAAATCATCCAATCAGCGGGGTTGGCATGGGACGATGAAAAAGCCCATTCCGCCTTATACGATGCCGAGAAGACCGCAGAACTTTTTTGCCTAATAGTCAACCGCTGGAAACAACTCGAATCCCTTACAATTGCCTCCTAGTGAGGAGGCTATCCCAACCCGGGATTTTTTTTACGCGTCTATCCCGCCAACAGCACTTAACATTTTTTGCAGGTCACCTTTCTGATAAAGGTCGGTCACAATGTCACAACCGCCAACTAACTCGCCCTTTATATAAAGTTGCGGATAAGTAGGCCAATTCGAGTAAGACTTGAGCGCTTCACGCAATTCCGGATCCTCAAAGATATTAATGGCCTTATACTTCGCACCACAAGCATTCAGTACTTGCACAGTTTGGCTAGAAAATCCGCATTGCGGGAAATCTGGCGTACCTTTCATGTACAAAATAACTGGATTGTTATCAAGTTGTTCTTTAATTCTTTCTGTTACACTCATATTTTAGGTTCCACTTAACTATAAAATGCACTAATTTTATCACTTAGGAAAGAGGAAATCTTGCAATCTTAGACTTGCTTCACAGTTATTTGAAAACTATAATCGAGCGTTTTTCTTAAAGGCAGTCAAACACTGCATTTTTCGGGTAGTCAATTATGGCAAGTCATGTTATGCCCACCTACGGCCGGTTAACCGTTACTTTCGAACGAGGCGATGGCGCTTGGTTATGGGATGAAAATAACAAACAATACCTCGATGCCTTATCTGGAATAGCCGTATGCGGTTTAGGCCATGCCCATCCGGCTGTGCATAGCGCTATTTGCAAACAAAGCGAAAAATTACTGCATACCTCCAACCTATATCGGATAGCCATCCAAGAACGGTTGGCCGACCGGTTAATTGAAAAAAGCGGCATGGATAATGTTTTCTTTTGTAATTCTGGGGCTGAAGCCAATGAAGCGGCAATCAAACTCGCCCGTAAATATGGGCATGAACGCGGCATTGACAATCCTGCTATCATCGTCACCGAAAAAAGTTTTCATGGCCGGACGCTGGCAACCCTAAGCGCCACAGGCAATGCCAAAATACAGCAAGGCTTCGAACCTATGGTCGAAGGTTTTATCCGCGTACCTTATGATGATATCCAGGCAATCACGGACGCTATAAGGATACATCCAAATATTGCCGCCATCCTCGTAGAGCCTATCCAAGGTGAAGGTGGAATAAATATCCCTGCTGACGATTACTTAAACAAAATACGTGAGTTATGCGACCAACATGGTTTGTTGATGATGCTGGATGAAATCCAGTCAGGTATGGGGCGTACCGGAAAATTCCTTGCTTATCAACATAACAACATTATTCCCGACGTTTGCACCTTGGCAAAAGCACTCGGCAATGGGGTTCCTATCGGCGCCTGTTTGGCATCTGGCAAGGCGGCAGCAGTACTTAAGGCCGGCAACCACGGCTCAACCTTTGGCGGTAATCCCTTAGCTTGTAGTGCGGCGTTAGCTGTCCTGGAAACTTTAGACAAGGAAAGCCTTATCGATTCTGCTGAAACTAAAGGACTGGCCGTTTGTTCAGGGTTGGCCGAACAGTTACCGGGAAACCACCATATCGTAGAAATTCGCCATAAGGGCCTTATGATAGGCATAGAACTCGATGTCCCATGTACTGAGCTTGTGGCTATGGCCTTAGAGGAAGGATTACTGATAAATGTCACCCAAGAAAAAGTGATCCGGCTCCTGCCCCCGTTAATTATTGATGACATGCAAATAAAACAACTGGTAGACAAACTTGCGATGTTAATTTCCAGGTTCACAAGCCAACTTTCATCCCTAAGCAACCATGCAACCTAGACATTTCATCAGTTTGCTAGACATTAACGGCAGCGAATTTCGCGGTTTGATCCGACGCGCCATTGAACTTAAAAATCATCGTGACCCAACCTATCAACCCTTGAAGGGACAAATCCTGGCAATGATTTTTGAAAAATCATCCACCAGGACGCGTATTTCTTTTGAATCGGGCATGACGCATTTTGGTGGCAATGCGATCTTTTTGTCGCCAAGGGATACACAGCTAGGTCGGGGGGAACCTGTAAAGGATAGCGCTAAAGTGATTTCCAGCATGGTCGATTGCATCATGCTGCGTACTTTTAAGCATGAAACCGTAACGGAATTTGCCCAATATTCGTCTGTGCCCGTAATTAACGGCTTAACAGACGAACAGCATCCCTGCCAATTATTGGCCGACATGCAAACTTACTTCGAGGTTCGTGGGGACATTCAAGGCAAAACGGTTGCTTGGATCGGTGACGGCAACAACATGTGCCACTCTTACATTCACGCAGCAATGGTGCTTGATTTCAAATTAAATATTGCTTCTCCAACAGGGTACCTACCCAACAAAGCATTTGCAGATGCCGCCGGTAGTCGAGTCCGTTTTTTTGATTCCGCTATCGCCGCATCAAAGGATGCCGACCTAATCGCAACGGATGTCTGGGCCAGTATGGGCCAGGAAGAGGAACAAAAACTGCGCTGTTCGGTATTTAAAGCTTATCAGGTTGATCCTGCAATCATGGAGGCGGCGCACAGCGATGCCCTGTTCATGCATTGTCTACCGGCTCATCGGGGCGAGGAAGTCAGCGCTGAAGTCATTGACGGCCCGCAAAGTATCGTATACGTTGAGGCGGAAAACCGTTTACATGCACAAAAAGCGCTCCTAGAATTTCTGTTGTGTACAAAATAGGCTATATTATTAAATTAAAGTAAAATCTACGACAGAGGCTCCCGTGAAAAAATGTGGTGTATTTTTTGTTCTGCTTGTCTCCTTGCTTTCTAGCCTTGCCACCGCATACGCTAAAACGGTTTATGTAACCAATAATCTTGATCTCCCGCTCCGTAGTGAAGAAAGCACTAAAAGCAGGATTATCAGCCTATTGCCAACTGGGACACCCCTCACCGTATTAAGCGAGAATCGCAAATCTGGGTTTTCTCATGTACAACTAAATTCTGGAATGCAAGGTTATATTGCCACTAGAAATACCATGCCCGAACCGCCTACCAATACTAAACTGGAAACAAGCACAAAAACTATCGTATCGTTGCAAACTGAAGCCGACAACTTACGGGAAGAATTGGCTAAAGCCAAAGCCGCTATCTCTCCGGGCACACCGCTAGAACAATCGATCGCAGCCGACCGCGACAGATTAGACCGAGAGCTGACAGAATTAAAAAGGACTGCGTCTAATCAAATCCAACTAAAAAACGAGCGTGATAGCCTTCAGGAACGTGTTGTCAGTGTAGAACGTGAACTAGAACAACTGAAACTTGAAAATAACGCCTTAAAAGATGGTGCAAGCCAAGATTGGTTCTTGTATGGAGGGATGTTGTCCTTGGCTGGCGTTATCTTGGGATTTATCTTACCGAAACTTGCTTGGAAAAGAAGCAATAGCTGGGACCGCTTATAAACAACAATATTTGTGTAATAAACGAACCTCAACCTATTTAAAACTTTTCCCACACAAATACCATCACATTCATCAAATCATTCCAGGAACCCGGCTTTAATGTCAAATTCAAAAGACAATACCCGCACTTTTTCTTCATTAGTTGTTGATGGCATGGAACGTGCGCCCAGCCGTGCAATGCTCCATGCTGTTGGCTTTAGCAATGAAGACTTCAACAAGCCGCAAATCGGCATCGCTTCCACCTGGAGCATGGTGACGCCATGCAATATGCACATCAACAAACTTGCCGACGATGCCGCAAACGGGGTCAATAACGCCAATGGTAAGGCCGTTATATTCAACACGATTACGATTTCCGACGGCATTTCTATGGGCACCGAAGGCATGAAATATTCCCTGGTAAGCCGCGAAGTCATTGCCGATTCGATTGAAACCGTAGTGGGTTGCCAAGGCTTTGACGGCATTGTCGCCATCGGCGGCTGCGACAAAAATATGCCCGGATGTATGATCGCCATTTCCCGGTTAAATCGTCCTGCGATTTTCGTCTACGGCGGCACCATTTTGCCGGGTTGCCATAAAGACAAGAAACTCGACGTCGTCTCTGTATTTGAAGCCGTCGGTGCCCGGGCAAACAATAAAATTGACGATTCTGAATTGGCTGAGATCGAAGCTAAGGCCATCCCTGGAGCGGGTTCCTGCGGCGGCATGTACACCGCCAATACGATGGCATCGGCTATCGAAGCGTTGGGCATGAGCCTGCCCAACAGTTCCGCGCAGGCGGCGATTTCCGAAGATAAACGCCTGGACTGCGAACGCGCCGGCGCAGCCGTTATGGGGCTAATCAAAAACAACATCAAACCCAGCGACATCATGATCAAAGCGGCGTTTGAAAATGCGATTACCGTCGTTATCGCGCTGGGAGGTTCGACTAATGCAGTATTGCATTTATTGGCGATGGCGAATGCCGGCGGTATTGACCTGACCTTGGACGATTTCAACCGTATCGGCGCTAATGTCCCAATGCTGGCGGATTTAAAGCCCAGCGGACGTTACCAAATGGCGGAACTGGTCGAAATCGGCGGTATCCAGCCGCTCATGAAAGAATTGCTGGATCGCGGCTTATTGCACGGCGAATGCCTGACCGTGACCGGCAAGACCTTAGCCGAAAACTTGGCCGACGTCCAGCCCTATCCCGAAGGGCAAGACATGATCCGTTCCTTGGATAATCCCATCAAAAAAGACAGCCACTTGGTCGTGCTCTACGGCAATCTTGCATCCGAAGGCGCGGTCGCCAAAATTACCGGCAAGGAAGGCCTGGTGTTCACCGGAAAAGCCAAAGTCTTCGATGCAGAAGAGCAGGCACTGCAAGCTATCCTGAGCGGCGAGATCGTCAAAGGCGATGTTATTGTCGTCCGCTACGAAGGACCCAAAGGCGGCCCCGGTATGCGGGAAATGCTGTCGCCCACTTCCGCTATCATGGGCAAAGGTTTGGGCAAAGAGGTTGCATTAATCACCGACGGCCGTTTCTCGGGTGGCACACATGGTTTCGTGGTCGGGCATATCACGCCCGAAGCCTATGTCGGCGGCCCGTTGGCTATCGTCCATAACGGTGACCAAATTACAATCGATGCTGAAAAGCGGGAGCTAACCCTGCACGTCAACGAACACGAAATCGCCCGCCGTTTGGAACAATGGCAACAACCAAAACCACGTTATACCCGTGGCGTGCTGGCGAAGTATGCCAAGCTGGTAAGCTCGGCTTCGTTGGGGGCGGTGACGGATAATTTGGGTTGAAATCGGTAACTATTCCTTCTCCCCAATTTTTTACATCGATAACGAAAATATCTTTCTTATATGTTGGAACTTAAAGTTTAAAGTTTAAGTTAGCCTTGATAGGCTAAGCCGTTAAATTGGAACGAAAAGTTGGGTCATAGCTGCATTTTCGTCCATAGTGAAGGCCTTATGCTTTAGTATTCCCTTCATAGCCCATGCATTGCATGTTTAATCATCAGGGTTTCGGGCAGCAGACACTATGAGCGCTTTACCTCCCGCAAATAACTTGGCCGCATGGGGTATTCAAGGATTCCCGTAATATTGGCAGCATATTGACGTTACGGATAATCCTGATAACCTTTCGGGAAACCAATTGAAGTTCGTAGCATACAATTCACCGACAAACCAACAGAAGCCTTCAAATGCACACACTAAAAATACAAATAACACAAATTTTAAGTTTGATTTTTTTCAGCGCCATATTTTCTGTTTTTAACCCCGCCATGGCGGAATCGGATAAGCAAATCCAAGATAGATTACTCAGGACGCGCGAAATGACCCAGCAACACGGTGAACATGACGGCCATGCGAATCCTGCGGGCAAAGGCCCGGATTTCCGTGGCGTTTATTACGGATACTTCCCTTGCAAGGAAGTGGATTGCAGCGGCATCAAGATGACACTGTCCTTAAAACGGAACGACAATTATTTATTGGTGACCCAACCTGCAAAACCCTCTTCAAGGGAATTTTTTGATAAAGGAAAATTTACCTGGGACGATCAGACCCGTACCGTGATTTTAACACCTCGTGATAAATCGAGCGTTCGCCAATATAGAATTGTTGATGAAAGCACGCTCATACAGTTAAACCCCGACGGGTCGCCGATGGCAGGCGATCAGGATGACTATACTTTACGCAGGGGCGATACAGTAAAGTCACGTGAGCTACATATCCACTAAAAACCATATTTCTTCTGACTTATACCCTGAGGAAATAATCGGCAAATGCTTGGGGTTCATCCCGTAGTAAGTACTGCAATGGCATAATCAACCAAAATCACTATCAGGGTTAACCCTAAAGGTGTCGCAAGATTTATGTCCGTCCTAATCTGGAAGTTGCTGTTTTTAGGAAAGTTTATTTTTGGATTCCCTGCCCAAGCAAGCGGCCTTAACTTAATGCAACTATTGATTCGGCCTTTTAATATCTGAACCGTACGTGATGAGTCGAAGTACATACCGCCTTTCGACAGGCTCAAAGCGAACGGAAACTTAATACTTCACAAGGCCGAATCTATAACCCACACATCGCGACTATGCTCAGGGCAAGCTATGCTATTCGCGTTTTACACCGAATAAGGGGTTTAAAAATCCTGCTACGCGATGCCGTAATGCTTTGCATTTCCATTCCGCAAACATACACTCGAACAATAAAATCACTTGGACATAGCTTATAAACGAGACAACACCAAGCTCATCAATGAATAACAGCAGTGTTTGCATATATTCAGTTGTATCCATACCTTTTAACAAACCAGCTTTTCACTAGCTGGGTAAGTATGCAATAACAGGACAAAATTAAGGCTAGCCAGAGGAAGTATTCTGCCGGTAGGGATACAAAACCTAACCCGGATGCTATTGGTGAGAATGGTAGGTAAATGGCAATAGCCATAACCGTAATTGTGATGAGCGACATCAGAAGCGCCGGGCGGCTTTGAAAAAATGGGATTTTTGGCGTACGAATGATATGTACGATCAAGGTTTGGGTCATCAGGCTTTCCACAAACCAGCCTGTTTGAAACAAGGCTTGCTGGTCGATGGTATTGGCGTGGAATACAAACCACATCAATGCGTAAGTTGCATAGTCGAAAATCGAGCTGATCGGCCCGATAAAAAACATAAACTTCTGGATATCGCCCACTTCCCATTTTCGCGGTTTATCCTGATATTCTTTATCGACATGGTCGAATGGAATGCCGGTCTGGGAAAAATCGTAAAGCAGGTTATTGAGCAGGATTTGCACCGGCTGCATCGGCAAAAACGGCAGCAATGCGCTAGCGCCCAGGACGCTAAACATATTGCCGAAATTGGAACTGGCGCCCATCTTGATATATTTGACGATGTTGCCGAAGGTCCGTCGGCCTTCGATGATGCCTGCTTCCAGCACCAGCAAGCTTTTTTCCAGCAAAATGATGTCGGCGGATTCTTTGGCGATATCCACGGCGGTATCCACGGAAATGCCGACATCCGCTTCCCGCAATGCGGCGGCGTCGTTGATTCCGTCGCCCATAAAGCCGACAATGTGGCCTTTATGGCGCAACACATGGATAATCCGGGATTTTTGCAACGGCGATAATTTGGCGAAAATGGTTGTCGATTCTGCGCGTTCGGCGAGTTCTCCATCCGACAAGGCTTCGATTTCATTGCCCAACAGGGTGTTTTGCACGGGCAGGCCAACATCTTTACATGTCTTGCGGGCGATAATAGGGTTGTCGCCCGTCAATACCTTTACCTGCACGCCACCGTGGTTGAGGGCGGCAATTGCCCTGGCAGCCGAGTCTTTAGGTGGGTCGAGAAAAGCAATCAAGCCCATCAAGATAAGGTTGTTTTCGTCGGCAACAGAATAGATAAGTTGGTCGAGGGGCAATTCTTTGTAAGCGACGGCAATAACCCGCAAGCCGTCTTCATTGAGTCCCTGGTTTAACCGGGAGGCTTGTTCCTGAATCGCAGCATCAATGGGTGAAACCTGGCCGTTTACCTTGACTTGCGTACACACCTGGAGGATTTCTTCAACGGCGCCTTTACAAATCAACTCATGGTGATGGTTTTTTTCTTCGACGACAACAGACATGCGGCGACGAATAAAGTCGAACGGGACTTCGTCGATTTTGAAGAAATTATGCTCCAGTTTTAAGGATTCATGGAGTTCAATATGTTCCAGGATCGCGACATCGAGCAGGTTTTTCAGTCCCGTTTGGTAAAAGCTGTTGAGAAAAGCAAATTCCAGGACTTCTTCGTTTTCTACCCCGTTAATATCCAGATGCATTTCCAAGACAATTCTGTCCTGGGTGAGTGTTCCTGTTTTATCGGTACACAGGATGTCCATTGCCCCAAAGTTTTGAATGGCGTCGATATTTTTGACGATCACCTTCTTGTCGGACATGGCGATAGCGCCGCGCGCCAGGTTTGCCGTTACGATCATCGGCAACATTTCCGGGGTTAAGCCGACAGCCACAGAGAGTGCAAAAAAGAAGGCCTCCGTCCAGTTGCCTTTGATAAAGCCATTAATCAAAAAAACGAGGGGCGCCATGACTAGCATGAAGCGCAATAGCAAAAAGCTGACTTCATTAACTCCTTTGTCGAAACCGGTAACCGTTTTATGGGCGACGACGGTCTTTGCAAGCGAGCCGAGGTAAGTGTTATTCCCGGTTTCAAGGACGACAGCTGTACCGGTCCCGCTGATGACGTTGGTGCCCAGGAAACAAAGGTTGGTGAGTTCCAACGGATTTTGGCGCTGTAACTGCTCGGTCGATAATGCGGCGTGTTTTTCGACGGGCAAGGATTCGCCGGTTAAAGCCCCTTGGCTGATGAATAAATCTTTAGCGGAAAGCAAGCGTACATCGGCAGGAATCATGTTCCCGGCAGCCAGAAAAACCACATCGCCTGGAACCAGTAATTTTATCGGAATATCTTGTTGAGCGTGGACATCAAGG
Organism: uncultured Methylomagnum sp.; assembly: GCA_964435245.1. Taxonomy (GTDB): domain Bacteria; phylum Pseudomonadota; class Gammaproteobacteria; order Methylococcales; family Methylomonadaceae; genus Methyloglobulus. The sequence continues at coordinate 64,771 of CAYSYU010000023.1, read as the reverse complement.
TTGAGCTGCAAGCCCATATCCTTGGCCAAGCTGGGGGAAATGTCTTTCCGGGGATCTTTCCGGCTTACCGTGGTTGTTGTATGCACCATTGCCCGCAGCTTTTCAGCCGCCTGGCTGGAGCGAAACTCCTGGGAGAAGCGCAGGACGACACTGAAAATCACCATGCTGAAAATAATCACAGCAGCTTTAACGTCTTCCGTCAAGAGGGATATAAGCGCCAAAATCATCAATAAGATCACCAGTGGATTTTGGAACGTCTTCAAAAACTGGACATACCACTTCGTTGGTTTCTCATGGGCGATTTCGTTCAGCCCAATTTTGCCCCGCCTAAGATTGGCCTGGAGTTCGCTTAGTCCCTCAGACGAGGTATTGAGTTGTTCAAAAACGTTAGCGATATCGCATCGGGCAAGTTGAACCAGGTTTGACGGTAATTGTGGGGGAATTAAAGGTGTGGCTTGGAGAAGTTGGTCGGATTTGCCTTTCCAGCCCCAAAGGCTTCTAAAGATTGTTTTGTTGTGGGAATTGCGTTTCATGGTCTTTCCAGGACAAAACTCCATCAAGATAGGCAAACAGTTAAGATTATGCCAGAATAAAACCAATAATTCGTAGTTTTATGTATTGGCTTTTGCTTTAGCAAAAACTACTATCAAGTACCCTCATTGATTTGCAATATTACCTTGAAAGTAAATCGACAGAATAACGGTTACTTCAATATCCAGGATTTTGGTAAAACAATTCTTGTTCAAATAATTTTTTTAATATGCCAACTGAGTGCCCGTACTTAACTTGTAATGTTTCCCGTTTTAGTTAAAATCATCGTGTGATGAAAATAAATTCGCGAGTTACCACGTTACTGCTCATCTTAACCTTGTTCGGATGCCAAGCCTCAACAAGCGAATCCGAGATATCAGGAATGGCCCAAGGTACGACTTACCACATTAAGTTTGTTCTGGATCGTTCATCACCTTCGTTAAACGAAATTCAGGATAAAATCACATCGACACTGGCCGAGATCGATACTAAATTATCAAACTATCGGGGTGATTCCGAAATATCCCTTATTAACCAACAGGAGAACACAAATTGGCTTACAGTGTCCAAGGAGATTGTCAGCCTGTTGGTCATCGCCCATACAGTTTATGAGCGATCTGAAGGCTGCTATGATCTTACAGTAAAACCCTTATTTGATTTGTGGGGCTTTTCCCGTCACGATAACCGGATTCCCACCGAAGACGAAATCAACGCACTCCTACCCCACATTGGCATGTCTCTGCTTGAGGTGGATTCAGTCAATCAGCGCATTAGGAAAAAAGACCCTAAGCTAAAAATAGATCTGTCTTCGATTGCACAAGGCTACAGTGTCGGGCTGGTCGCCAGCAGTCTGGAAGAGATGAAAATAAAGGACTATATGGTGGAAATAGGTGGGGAAATGATGGTTAAAGGCCGAAAATCCAATGGCGATAATTGGCGAATTGGCATTGAAACACCAACTCCTTTTACCCGAAAGCTACAGAAGATAATCGAAGTCAAAGACCATAAAGGTACTGCCATTATGACAGCCGGAACTTACCGGAATTTCTTCGAAGGGAACGGCCAAACTTATTCACACATATTGAACCCTAAGACTGGTCGGCCAGTGACCCACCACCTGCATTCGGTAACGGTGATGCACAACGACCCAACTTGGGCAGACGCTTGGGATACCGGGCTACTCTGCATGGGCGAACAGGAGGCGGCCAAAATCGCGGAGGCGGAGAAGCTCAAGGTGCTCCTAATTTACGATGAGGACAATAAACTAAAGGAACTTAAGAGCAATGCTTTTGCGGCTTCACAATGATGAAGTTGAATCGTGTCGGAATTCCCTTTTCTACCAGGAATTTAATAGGCCGAAATCCAGTTCCCCATGATTTTATAATTGAATACATGCGATAAGCAACTTTGAGGCCATAATGGCGGGAGCGCCTTACTGAACCAAATCGGTTACAGTCAACTGGTTTATTTGGCAGGACAGCAGAAAGCTTTCGCGATCCTATTGATAACCGGCCTTCGGCTTCATGGCGCAATACCTGTCGCCAAGCCGCACACCGATACCGTTGGCATCCGTTTAGGCCAGCATTAGGAAATTCAACCCAATAATCCAAACGTCGATAGGCTGGCCTAAGCCAAATGGAGCCCATAACCGGATTTGAACCGGTGACCTCTTCCTTACCAAGGAAGTGCTCTACCTCCTGAGCTATATGGGCTGAAGAAAATGGAGCGGGTGATGGGAATCGAACCCACGTGATCAGCTTGGAAGGCTGGAGTTCTACCATTGAACTACACCCGCAATGTTATGAAGATTAAATGGTGGAGAGGGGAGGATTCGAACCTCCGAAGGCAGAGCCGGCAGATTTACAGTCTGATCCCTTTGGCCGCTCGGGAACCTCTCCGATATTGCGTAAACGAAGCATTATCTTTTATAGCCAGTTAACTGTCAACCGCTGATTTTCCTCGCTTTCGTGTTTTTTTATATCCCGAAAAATTGCTTACTGTTTTTTTGTTAAACAAGCACAAGGGACGGTTAAAAACACCATCAAGAAAGCCCATCCCGTTAATCAGTTGATTGACCCATTCAATTTGTTCATCACTGAAGCAATGTCACCCGCAATGATTTGGTCGATAAACTCTTTGCCTTGTTCGATTGCCGAAAGCATAAGTTGCCAGTCGTTCTTGGACGGTGCTGACAAAACGTAATCAACCACGGCTAAGCCTGCAGTTGGGCGGCCTATACCTAACCGCAAGCGGTAAAAGGCATTAGCCCCCAAATGGGCAATGATGTCCCTAAGGCCATTGTGCCCAGCATGGCCGCCATCTTTTTTCAATTTTACAACGCCCACGTCGAAATCGAGTTCGTCGTGGACAACCAGGATTTCTTCGGGCGTAATTTTGTAATATCGCGCCACTTTACCTACCGACTGCCCGCTCCTGTTCATGAACGTCTGCGGCTTCAGCATTAAGACTTTTTCACCGGCGATATTGCATTCAGAAATATGCCCTTGGAAATCGGATTTATTTGACCAGGCGCCAGACCGCTCGGAAACCAAGCTGTCTAAAAACAAAAACCCGGCATTATGCCGGGTTTTTTCATACTGTTGGCCTGGATTCCCCAACCCAACGATAAGTTTTATCATGGATAAGCTTAGCCTATTGTTTTACTCGGCAGTTTTGCTTGCGTCATCAGCGGCATCTTCTTTGCTGGCTTTCGATGACATCATCGACACTACCGGCAAATCGTGTTCTGGGCCTTGGTGCAATTCGATAATTTCAACACCCTTCGGCAATACTAAGTCCGATAAATGCAAGGTTTCGCCAATATCAAGTTTTGCCAAATCGACTTCGATGTATTCAGGTAAGGCGGAAGGCAAACATGACACTTCGACATCCACCATGGAATGTGTGGCAATACCGCCCTTCTTGCCACCGATTGAAGTGCTTTCATTGGTAAAATGCAACGGGACATGCACCTTAATCACTTCCGACATGCTAACGCGAAGAAAATCCAAATGCAAAATCTGGAATTTGGCAGGGTTCCTTTGGACGCCTTTCAATATCGCTTTTTCGGTTTTGCCGTCAATGGTTACATCAAGGACGTGCGAATAAACCGCCTCGTGTTCAAGATGTTTCACCACTTCATTATGGCTCAACATCAGCATCCGTGGTTCGGAATGGCCTCCGTAAATTACCGCGGGCACTTTTCCGCTCCGGCGTACACCGCGCGCCGCATTTGTACCTGAACGCACACGGCTCTCGGCAACAAATTCAAATACATTTGACATACTAACTCAACCCCGCGCATTCAAGCGCCAAAAAAAATGCCTATAACCTTCAATCTACGTAAAGCGAACTTACCGACTCGCCCGCTGTAATTCGCCTTATTGTCTCCGCGAGCATCTCTGCGACGCTTAACTGTCTTATCTTGTTTGACTTCGTTGCCTCAGCGCTCAAGGGAATGGTGTCTGTAACCACCAGTTCATCCAGCGTCGAGCCATTAATATTTTTTAGGGCCGAACCTGACAACACTGCATGGGTACAGTAAGCAACCACCTTAATCGCACCATGCGCTTTCAGGGCAGTAGCCGCATTGCATAAAGTACCCGCCGTATCCACCAAATCATCAACCATTACGCAGGTTCGGCCATCAACATCACCGATGATATGCATGATCTCGGACACATTGGCTTTGGGCCTGCGTTTGTCGATAATGGCCAGGTCGGAGTCATCCAAACGCTTTGCAAGCGCCCTGGCCCGCACTACACCGCCCACATCAGGCGATACGACAATCAGGTCTTTGTATTGTTGCCTCCATACATCGCCTAGCAACAATGGGGACGCATATACATTATCCACAGGAATATCGAAAAAACCTTGGATTTGGTCAGCATGTAAGTCCACTGTCAAAACCCTGTTTGCACCCGCTTGTTCTATCATCTGGGCGACTAATTTGGCAGTGATCGGCACTCGAGCCGACCTCGACCTTCGGTCTTGCCTAGCATAGCCGTAATAGGGCATCACCGCCGTTATCCTTGCTGCTGAAGCGCGTTTCAGCGCATCCATCATCACCAGCAATTCCATCAAGTTTTCATTAGTGGGCGAACAAGTTGGCTGTATGACAAAAACATCCTTGCCACGGACGTTTTCTTCAATTTCTACAGCAACTTCGCCATCACTAAAACGTCCAACCGTTGCCATGCCAAGCCGCATATTGAGCTTTTTGACGATGCCCTCGGATAGAGCCAAGTTAGCATTTCCTGAAAACACCATCATAGCGGTGTCATTCATCCGAGTACTCCTAAACTTTACTTAGCCCACGCGGAAATAATGGCTGGGTCGCTAGGATTCGAACCTAGGTATGCGGAGATCAAAACCCCGTGCCTTACCGCTTGGCGACGACCCATTAATTTACGATATTAAACACCAACATTAAGTTTTGCAAACAAAGGCGATTTGTTTACCCCTTTTACTAAATAGGCAACCCATTTGGCCTTAAGGTTTTGGTAAGCCTGTTCTGCCGCATTGTATGAATCAAATTGCGCAAATACACACGATCCGGTACCAGTAAGCCTTGCTTCTGAAAACCCAGATAAGTCTTCCAAAGCCTCTTCAATAATAGGGTAATGGCTACAAACTGCCTGAAGGCAGTCGTTTTGTTGCATGCCACCTATAAAATCAGGCATTTTGATGGATTTACTGTTGCGTGTCAAATCTTTAGCGGAAAATATTTCCTTAGTGTTAACATGGCAATCTGGCTTTAAGATTACAACCCATTGTTCAGGAATGACTATTTTGCTAAGCCTTTCACCAACACCCTCACCCCAGGAAGAATGTCCGTAAATAAAAACCGGGACATCAGCACCTAAAGACAAGCCCATTTTCAATAATTTTTCGTTAGAAAGATCCAGGCCCCAAAGTTCATTCAAGGCCACTAAAGTCGTTGCGGCATCCGAACTGCCCCCACCTAAGCCGCCGCCCATGGGCAAATTTTTTTCTACTTCTATGCGCACGCCCAAGTCGCATCCAGTTTCGGCTTTGAGCAACTTGGCCGCCCGCACCGTTAAGTCATCGGCCTCAGGCACACCTGGAATTGTCCTGAGCAAGCTTACTTCATTATTGTCGATAGGATGAAAAGTCAACCAATCACATAGTTCCACAAACTGGAACACCGTTTGCAAGAGATGATAACCATCTTCCCGCCGCCCAACTATCCGCAACATCAAATTTAATTTTGCCGGGGCAGGCCATTTTTCTGCCCATGCTGAAAGCTTAGTTGGCTTTTCCTTCATTCAAATTCCATTGGTCAATGATCAACTTCAATTTCACTTTGTCGTTGGAAACCGCCATTTTATGCGGCATAGACTCGACACCTATTTGTTGCAGTTCTTTATACGCAATTAGCCATTCATCCTGCACAAATCCATCTACAGTCTCTTGAAAATCCTCCTTTGGTTCAGGTAGGCCAATCGCCCAAAACCGTAAGGATTTTAACGGCACAAACATCCCTAATTGTTGATGGATAAAGTGTTCAGGCTGGGTTGATGTTTGTATGTTTCCGCCGCCCCGGTCTATTTTGACGACACCGTCAGACACTTCGATGACTACAGCCCCTTGCCCCAAGGGCCCTGACAACTTTATTTTTTCGGAATCTGGCCGATGCTTCCATTCTATATTGGCCGACCATGAATCATTAGGCGCCGTAATGGCTATCCGCCCTTCCAAATGCCACGCCTGCATATCATAGAGATGTGACCGCGCCGCATGGGAATAGAACCCATCCTGTTTTGTGGTCAAGCTGGCACAAGCGGACAGTAATAGCACAAAACAGGCTGTGCCCAGCCTCTTCGCTATCTGATGCAACATATTAATGATAGGTTGTGTTGAGTAGGAATTTATTTTTAAAGTTGAGCAAAAAAGCGTCATCCGGCGCACTATCTATCGCTTTATCGAATAATTTTTTGGCTTCTTCTTTTTTCCCCATTGTCCACAAGACTTCAGCTAGATGGGCGGCGATTTCATTTTCCGGTTGCTTATCGTACGCCCTTTGCAAGTAATCCAGGGCCACTTGAAGATTGCCCATCTTATATTTTAGCCAACCGTAACTGTCCAGGATCACCGCTTCTTCCGGCTTTATGCGCAGGGCATGGACGAGATAGGCTTCAGCTTCACTGTAACGGGCGGTTTTGTCCGCTAGGCTATAGCCTAATGCGTTCAAGGCTTCGACATTATCCGGCGATTTAGCCAATATTTTTTGTAAATCGGTTTCCATATCATCAAGCTTACCCAACTTGTCGGCCATTAAAGCCCGGGAGTAAAGCAGTTCTTCTTGATCCGGGTAATTTTTTAACTCTTCCGTCAAATAGTTGAATGCCTTTCCGTATTGCTTTTGTTGGCTATACAATTCTGCCTGTATCAATACAATACGCGGCTTTTGTTTTGGGAATTTGTCCGGCAAGGCTTTCAACCGTTCATCCGCCTTGTCAAACTGTTTGTCCTTCACAAGCAGGGATATTGCCGTCACCGCCGCTTCAAACTGGAACGGGCCGTCTGAAACCATGTCGTACCATTCCAGCGCTTTCCCGATATTTTCGTGTTTTTCTTCTATCTTGCCCAAATAAAACTTTGCTTGGTTGCCCCATTCGGGTTGGCCCAGCATTTGTTTAAAAATATCTTCCGCCTTGCTGTCGCGGTCTAACTGCAGATGTACCAAGCCTAAAGAGAATTGGCTTTCGAAATCTTTCGGATCGTTGGCGAAAAGCGTTTCGAATACTTCACCAGCCTCTTCATATTTAGCCGATTTTATAAGCACTTGCGCCAACATTTTCTTAAATTTTTGGTTTTCCGGGTATTTGAGTATCGCATTCCTCAGTAGCGTTTCAGCACGCTTGTAATCTTCTTCATAAAGCGCCATTTGCGCTTGCAATATCAACGCCCTATCCCAATCCGGCTGCAACTGCAAAGCCTTTTCTATTTTTCTTTCCGCCAAATCCTTATTCTTCATGTCCGATGCGAGTAAGGATTGGATGAAAAAGACCGACGCCTGATTTGGGAATTTGACAGACAAGGTTTCCATGACATCATAAATAAACGGGATGTTGTCTTCTTTTTGCAAGGCACTTGCCAGTTCAAATAAGGTCTTTTCAAAACCGGCAGGGTCGCGCAGAAGGAGTGCGCTCAACTGTTCGACAGCCTGTTCTTTATTCTCCGACTTTAATGCCGAAAGGGCGGCAATTTTCCTGGCCGATAGGTTATTCGGGTCTTGCTTTAACCACAATGAAACGGCTTCATTCGTCTTGTTGCCGTCCTTCATATACATGGCTATCATTGCCGCCCGTTCAGTAAGCCTGGGGTCATGGACACGCTTGGCCGCTTCCAAATACCCTTCCATAGCGACATCAAACTGCCCTCTTTGGCCGGCAATTTCGGCAGTCATCAGCATAAAGAGCACGTCGGGATCGAGCCCATTTTTTTCAGACGGTTTCTGTTTCTTGCCCGAAGGTTTGCTTAATTCAACAGGCTTTACCGTGGTTTTTGGTATTACAACCGGTTCTGGCGTGGTCGCGCATCCAAATAGAAAAACGAAGGGAATAACGGGCAACAATCTAAAAATTGACACAGATGATCCTATCCATATTTCATAAAATATCTTACATAGATTAGCAGGAAACCTAATTGGTTCAGTCTGTTAATTTATCTCGTGACTATTGTACATTTAATTGGGCACTTATAGCACAATGAAATTGTTAGTATTTTGGAAGGACAGATAACCTTTCCACACGGGCAACAGTTTATTTTAACTGGATTAAGAAAGCCTTTTTAAACGGCACATAGTGACCGTAGCGCAATTTTTGCCGCCGCCATAAGGGAGCCAGCCGAATTTTTCCGGTTTCTGGAGTCCAACTCAGTGAGCCTTTACAAATCTGTTACAATTTAGCCAACCTGTTTATATTTTCACTCCATGACACTTTTAGCAGTCGGAATCAATTACAACACCGCACCAATCTCGGTTAGGGAACGCTTGTCATTTCCTGCTGAGACGTTACATACATCCTTAAAGGAAATGCGGCAAATTCGGGAAATCAGCGAGGCCGCCATCCTTTCAACTTGTAACCGTACTGAATTTTACTGTACAGCGTCAAGCGCTGATGAACAATTTCTGGTCGATTGGGTGGCGCACACCAAACAGATAGACGCCAACACACTTAAGCCTTTTTTATACACACATGCCGACAACCAGCTAATCCGGCATATGTTCCGTGTCGCCTGCGGCTTGGATTCCATGATACTCGGCGAACCGCAAATACTGGGGCAAATGAAGTCGGCTTACCAATGCGCCTGTGAAGCAGGGACTTTGGGGAAGCATCTGGGCAAACTGTTCCAGCAAACCTTTTCTGCTGCGAAAAAAGTCCGTACGGATACCGCTATCGGATCAAGTCCTGTTTCCGTCGCATTTGCCGCCGTACAACTCGCCCAACAAATTTTCGCCAGCCTTAAGGAGCAAACCGCCCTTTTAATCGGCGCTGGGGAAACTATCGAACTGACAGCGCGGCACCTGCGCCAACAAGGCGTCGCGCGAATCATTATCGCCAACCGCACCCTCACCAAAGCACAAGCGCTTGCCGACCAGTTTAACGGCAATGCGATTACCTTGGCCGAAGTGCCTTTACATTTGGCGGAAGCGGATATCGTCATATCATCGACAGCCAGCCAGTTGCCGATCCTAGGTAAAGGCAGCGTAGAAAGCGCCCTGAAGAAACGACGGTTCAAACCCATGTTCATGGTCGACCTGGCCGTACCCCGTGACATAGAAGCGGAAGTCGAACAGCTAAGGGACGTTTACCTTTACACCGTCGATGACTTACAAAATACCATAGACCAAAACATGGATTCACGTCGGCGTGCCGCGGAACAGGCCGAAGAAATTATCGACACCCAGGTCGATCATTTTTTGGCGTGGTTGCGCGCCCAAAGCGCGCAAAATACGATACGCGATTATCGTTTGCAAGCCGAACAAACCCGTGATGAAACTTTGCAAAAGGCGTTGGCGTTATTAAAAAACGGCAGTTCCCCTGAAGAAGCGCTGACCCGCTTGGCTTACAGCTTGACCAACAAATTGATCCACACTCCCAGCACCCAAATCCGCGATGCCGCAGCCAATGAAAGGCATGATGTGATTGCCGCAGCACACGAACTTTTTAAACTGAACAAATCTTGATGAAACCTTCCATACAGCACAAACTAGAAAGCCTTTGCGAACGCTATGATGAAATCGCCGCCTTATTGTCCGAACCCAGCATCCAGAATAACCAAAATAAATTCCGTGCATTAAGCCAGGAATATGCACAAATCACACCTTTAGTAGAGGTTTACAAAAAACGCTTAGAAGCGATTGCCCAGAAAGCTTCGGCGCTAGAAATGGCAAATGACAGCGACCCTGAATTGCGGGAATTAGCTAAACAAGAAGTTGAAGACGCCGAACAGTTAATCGAAGCTATTGAAAACGAACTACAAATTCTATTATTGCCCAAAGACCCCAACGACACCAGGAACATTTTCCTGGAAGTCCGCGCCGGTACCGGCGGCGATGAAGCTGCAATTTTCTCCGGTGATTTGGCGCGCATGTACCAACGCTATGCGGAACGGAAAGGCTGGCAGACTGAAATCATCAGCGAAAGCCTAGGCGAGCACGGGGGCTATAAGGAAGTCATTATGCGCGTTTCAGGCCGCGATGTGTACTCCCAGTTAAAATTCGAGTCCGGCACCCATCGTGTCCAACGTGTCCCTGAAACCGAATCCCAAGGCCGCATCCATACCTCCGCATGCACGGTCGCTATCATGCCGGAAGTCGACGAAGTCGATGCCATCGACATCAATCCAGCCGACCTAAAAGTAGATACTTACCGTTCATCCGGTGCTGGCGGCCAACACGTCAATAAAACAGAATCCGCGATCCGCATCACCCATTTACCTTCGGGGGTGGTCGTCGAATGCCAGGACGAACGTTCGCAACATAAAAATCGCGCCCGCGCCATGTCCTTACTGGCGTCACGCTTACTGTCAGCCGAGCAGGAGAAACATCAGGCCGAACAATCCGCCACCCGAAAATTACAAGTCGGCAGCGGCGACCGTTCCGAACGTATCCGCACTTACAATTTCCCGCAAGGCAGGTTGACCGACCATCGGATCAACCTGACCTTATACAAACTCGACGACATCATGGAAGGCGGCTTGGAACAGGTCGTCCAGCCGTTAATCAGCGAACATCAAGCGGAACTGCTCACACAACTGGGTGAAGAATAAAGCCAGTGGCCCGCATCCAATCAGTCCTTGAGGACGCCAACCTGTTGCTTTCCCCCGTGACCGAATCGGCCTTACTGGAAGCGGAAATTTTGCTCTGCAAAGTAATGGTAAAAGACCGTACGTTTCTTCGGGCGTGGCCAGACAAAGAACTTACAACCGAGCAACTTGATAGTTATAGGTCCTTGTTACAAGAGCGGAAACAGGGCAAGCCGGTCGCCTATATCCTTGGCAGCCGGGAATTCTGGTCACGGGAATTTCAAGTATCGCCGGAAGTGCTTATTCCCCGCCCCGATACTGAATTGCTCATCGAAATCAGTTTAACGCTGATTCCAGAAAACCGGCCATGTAAAGTTATCGACTTGGGCACAGGCTCGGGCGTTATCGCCGTCACTCTCGCCGCAGAGCGTCCTGATGCCCAGGTAAGCGCGTGCGACCTTAGCATAGCCGCATTACAAATTGCCAAGGCTAATGCCATTAAGCATAAGGTTAAACACATTCAGTTTTACCAAAGCAACTGGTTCGACAATATCCCGGACGGCAAATTTAACCTTATCGTCAGCAATCCTCCCTACATAGCGAAAGATGATGAACACCTATCGCAAGGGGACTTGCCTTTTGAGCCTAAACTCGCGTTAATTGCCGGCCAAGAGGGACTAAGCGACATCGGTTTGATTACCGAAACAGCCCGCAACCGCTTGGAACTCGGCGGGTATTTGTTGGTGGAGCACGGCTATAACCAGCAGGATGCCGTTCAAAGCATCTTTAAAACATTGGGTTATTATAACGTGCAAACGCACATTGATCTTTCAGGGCAACCGCGCGTAACTTCTGGGCAGTACCCAGCGTCGACTTAAAAATCTATTATTGCCAAGGAATTAACATGACCCCAACCCTAAAAACCACGGAATTCCAGATACCCCGAAAACTGACCAACCAGTTATTGCACCTTGCGCAATTATCGCCCGACCAGGAAATCTGCGGGCTGGTCGGCAGCCTTAACGGCATCCCCAGCACTTGTTACCCTATCGGCAATATCGCCGAACTCCCGCAGCAACGTTTCCTGCTGGACGCCAAACAACAAATTGCTGCAATGGCCGCCATGCGCAATGAAGGCGAAGAACTGTTTGCAATTTACCATTCCCATCCTAAATCTCCTGCCGAGCCTTCCGTTTACGACCTGGAAGCCGCCGCTTACCCGGATGCTTTATACCTGATTATTTCCTTGAATACCAAAGGCGTGCTGGAAATGCGGGGGTTTAAAATAAACAGACACAAAGCACAAGAAGTCGTACTTACCTTATTGGAAAAGTGATTTTTAAAAAGCCTCCATATCATCGGTAGCTAAAATTTTACCTCGAAATACGGACTTGCAGTCGCCACCTCGCCAGTACATTTCATTAGAACTTCTGCCTAAGAAATAAATTTTCAATTCCATGAAAAAAATAATTTTTTTGATATTTTTCTTCCTGAGTTCGTGCACAGGAATTCCCAAAGGCATCAACCCCGTCACCGACTTCGATGTTAACCGCTATGTGGGCAAATGGTACGAAATTGCCCGGCTTGATAACCGTTTCGAACGAGGCTTAGACCAAATCACAGCGGAATACAGCTTAAGGAGTGATGGCGGAATCAACGTAACGAACAGCGGCGTTAATATCGAAACAGGCAAACGGGAATTTGCCGAAGGTAAAGCTTACTTTATCGACAAACCGAATGTGGGAAGCCTTAAGGTATCTTTTTTCGGCCCTTTTTACGGAGGTTACCATATTATCGAACTGGATAAGGAAAACTACAATTATGCATTAATCGCAGGTTCCGACAGCGATTATTTGTGGATATTAGCGCGCAAGCCCGAGTTGGAAGATGCCGTTTTGCAACGACTTATCGGCAAAGCCAAACAATTAGGGTTTAGCGCGGAACAATTGATTTATCCAAGACATTAATCTTGCTATCGGATAAATAAGGTCTCCCTCACCATGAAAATCTACCGACTTTATCGCCGTCAGGCCTTGGTGATACCAATAGACCAAGCTTGGCGGTTTTTTTCCTCACCTCATAACCTCAATGAGATTACGCCTGATTTTTTCAATATCAGGGTGTTGTCGCCCGTACCAGACAATAGCTATAGCGGCTTGATGATCCATTACGCGATGAAAGCCGTGTTCGGCATCCCGATGGCATGGCTTTCGGAAATCAGCTATTGCGACGAACCCAACCGCTTTATTTACGAACAACGCATCGGCCCGTTTAAATTCTGGAGCCATGAAGTTTGCTTGACAGAACATGACGATGGCATTGTGCTGGAAGATATTGTCTTTTACGCCATGCCGTTAAGCTGGCTTGGACGAATCCTCAATAAGTTTTTGATCGCAGACAAATTAGAAAAGATATTTACGTTTCGGAGCGATTATTTAGATGCCAGATGGGGATTAGCCGAGCGGCCAGCAAAATCCAAATTTCATTAGTGCCCCTATTAAGTTAAGTGCAGTATCTGCATAAATTTAGTTGGCCCGAAACCATTCCTTAAGCCCCAAACAAGGCAATCGACTCGACATGCCCGGTTTGGGGGAACATGTCCATGACACCTGCCTTAATCAGCTTATAACCCAAATCATTGACGAGAATTCCGGCATCGCGCGCAAGGGTGGACGGGTTGCAGCTTACGTATACAACCTGTTCCGGCTGCCACTGCTTAAAGTAAGGCAAAACTTCCGATGCTCCTGCCCTGGAAGGATCGAGCAAAATTTTATTGTATTTCCGCTTGACCCAAGGTTGGTCGCTAATGTCTTTGCTTAAGTCCGCCGCATAAAATTCAACGTTATCTATGTTATTGTGACGGGCATTTTCCCTGGCGTGCCTGACCAAAGGCAAATCGCCTTCTACGCCGACAACTAAACCGGCAACTTTAGCCATCGGTAAAGTGAAGTTGCCAAGGCCGCAAAACAGGTCGAGTACGGTATCGTCTTTTGTTAAATTAAGGGTCGCCAATACACGGTTTACCATCTGCCGGTTTATTTCATAATTCACCTGGGTAAACATGGCGGGTCGAAACTTGAATTCAATGCCTTGGTCGGGCAAGGCGTAAGTGGGAATGACTTCCGCTTCGCCAGCTAACGGCGTAATCGTATCGGGACCTTTGGATTGCAAACAAAGGGTTAAGTTGTGCGCCTTACCAAAAGCCCGCATCCGCTCCTGGTCAGCGTCTGTCGGCGGTTCCAATACCCGGATAGCCAAAACGCACTGGTCGTCGCCGATAGCGACTTCAATCTGGGGGATTTTCTCACGGATACTTAAACCAGCGATCATGGCTCCCAAATCAACCAGTTTGGTGCCGACGATAGGGTGCATCACCAAACAATTTTCCATATCCGCCAGGTAAGGGTTTCGCTTTTCACGGAAGCCTACCAGTACCCGGTTTTTCTTGGCGACATACTTAACTCCCATGCGGGCTTTACGTCGATAACCCCAATGCGGCCCGGTAAGCGGTTCCCATAATTCTGGAATCGTCAGTTTGCCAATGCGTTTAAATTGTTCTTCAAGCAGGCCCTGCTTGATCTCAATTTGCGTTTCCGAATCCACATGCTGAAAGCTACAGCCGCCGCAGACGTCAAAGTGCGGGCAAAGCGGCTCAATCCTATGTTCCGATGCTTCCAGTACCTTAACAACCTTGGCTTCAGCATAATCACGGCGGATTTCCGTATACAGGAACTCGACTTCTTCTCCGGGCAATGCCGCGTCTATAAACACGGCTTTACCGTCTATGTGGGTAACGCCCCTGCCGTCATGCGTCAGGGAGGTGATAGTTGCCTTAACCGGGATATCGGGTAATGTTTTCTTCCTTGTCCGCGCCATGCTATTTCTGCTTCCAAACTCCTGCGGACTGGTACCACCAGCCTGGCCGGGCATTGCTTATCCAGCGGGCGGCAAAGGTGGATTTAATTTGGGTAACCCATTCTGGATGGCCGTTAGCATTGGCTATGGCTTGGTAAAGTGCAAGGCGGTCAGCATTTTCACCGGCAACCAACTTATTGGCTTGGTTACGGTCTTTTAGCGGCACACTGGCGGCATCACGCACAACCAGGAAACCATCCGCTTTTATGCCGATAGCGCCGGAGGCGTAAAAGCTTTGTAATGCCGAAAATCGTTTCTCCATCGATGCGGTAAGTTGCCTGATTTCCGGGCTATCGATGGATAAATCAGCTTCGGCGGCTTCCGCCGAAGCGATGACGGAAGTTATCGCCTTATCGATAAGCCGATAAAGGCCGACCTTAAAACCAGGCAATTCCGATTTGGGTTCGTCCGCTGGCGATTTTGGGCTTTGAGGGACTTTATCGTTATCCTGGATGTCCTTAATAATCTCATCGGCCACTTTCTCTGCAGCGGCGGCCGGGAAGTAAATATTGATGGTGACGCATGCCGTGAGCATTAACACACCTAACAAAGAAATTTTTTTCATTTTGCGCTCCACTATCACTTAACTATTACCTTCTCAGGCGATGCCACACGACCTAGCCTTTCCACCAGGACATCCCAATTGACTTGGGGATTATACCCCAGCACGTCAATTCTCGGCAGGCCGCCGCCTTTGATAAGGTAATAGCCCTGTCCTGCCGCTTCCAAGCCCATCATCTGACAGACTCCGTTATGTAGATAACAACCCACACCGATTTTGTCGTAGCCGAAGGTTTCAAAAAAACCCAAAAAACTGCGTGACAACAAATCCGTTGCGCCGCCTCCGCCAATGCTGGCGATATTTTTAACCGCTTTTTGACTGATTCGGTGCATGGAATCGTCGTTATCCGGCGTGCCTAACCAGGCAAAGAATGTAACCGGATGCCAATTTTCCAGCACGAGTTTATTGACATACCCTGACAACCTCCCAGTAATACTGCCGAATTCGAATTTTCGGGTTAACTGGTCTAAATCCAGGTTTTCGACCGCAATATCCCCGTAGACTTTTGGAAAATCCGTAAACAACCCTGACGAGGCTAGGTTATTCACTTTTACTGTCCCATCAAAGGCTTTGATCAAAAGCTCTCCGTCAAGGCTTAAGGTTTTATTGTGGTAGTCGACACCGGGAATCCGACCGCTGATATTGCCTATTAAGGGTGTCCAACCGAACGCTTTCGATAATTGTTCTAAAGACACATTATCCATCGATCCCGCAAAAGAAACATCGGGTTCATCCTGTTTTTTACCTTGCCAACTAAACCTGTCGACCGCAATCGAACCGCTTAGGAACGGTATCTTGACTTTCTCCGCCAACTCAAAATAATTCGCTTGGCCCGTAAATTTCAAACTAGCCGCTGCCAACAGCAAGCCTTTAAAGGTCAGTTGTTGCCATGCCAGTCCAGACTGCTTTATTTGTAATGGGTCGTCAGACCAGTTAATAGCTCCAACACCTTCCTTTATTGCCAAACGCCCTGTTTCATCTTTAACGTTTAGTTTATTGAAGTGTACAGAGGCGTCAGTTAATACCTGCTTAATGAATAAGAATTTAGCTTGCAAATCGCCAGCGACCGTCATACCGACAAATGGCGATTCGGCGAAAAACGGGTTGACGTAAGTGGTTATCAGCCCTTGCAAGGCATTGCTCCGCAAGGTGAAATTGGCTTTTTCGATTATAACTTTGTCGCGGTAGAAACCTTCGGCACTGCCCGTTATGCGACCGGCTTCGGGATGGTCGTAGTCGAATGAATGGATATCGACGATTTTCGTCTTGGTGTCCCATAATCCCTGGGCTTCTAAACTGATCGGCTGCCGCGCCGCTTCCAGGTAAACCGGGTCGACATAAAGTGCTCCGGCAAGAATTTTAGTTTCGCTTCGCCAAACCCAAATATCCTTGTTATTTTTTCCTATAAGGTGGACGCTCAAGCCCAGCTTTTCCGTAGCAATTTTGCCGTCTTGAGTTTGGTCTGTCAGGCCTGCAACTTCGACCACAAGGTCAAAGGCTTGTAGGGTTCTATTGCTACCGGAAACTTTGCCTCTTAAGGTTAATCCAGCCTGTTTTGCTTGGTTTTGTTTGGCCTGCGGTATTTCTTTCGGTAAGAGTTTCATCAACAAATCATTGGAAATTTGCTTTGCCTCTATGTTGCATTGCCATTTTTTGCCCTGTAATTCTGCATCTAGCGACAGTCGGCTACCGGCAACATGGGCATCTGTTAACTTAAAGGTGTTCTTTTTGGCACTAAGGTGAAAAGAAAATTCGGTTGACGGCGATTGCCAGTAGGCGGAACGGACAGATGCCCTGCCCTGATTACAATGTAATTCATCCTCATTCCATGTGAAGTCATTGCAACGAATGTCGGCAAGTGAGAGGTCATTGAATGGCTTAGGCAGCGTAAGCTTGGTTGCGGACAAAAGGAATTGTGGCTTTTTTTGGTTGAGGTCAATAACCGCGAACTTAACCCCTTCCAATTTCCAGCCTTCGCCCGCTATTGAACCCACATCGAGTGCGCCCATATCAACTGCCGCAATTGGCATTGCCATCAAGCAAAGTGCAATGATAAAACCGTGTTTGATGATATTACGGCAAAAAACCTGTGGTTCTTTCAAAATCAGGTCGGGGTTGTTTTATAGAGCATCTACAGTATATCCGAATAGAAAAGTAGGGTATGCATCGCATACCGTATTCGATACCCAAATTAGAAATACACCCAAAAGGTACGCGTTGCGTACCCTACCCGATTCGTTTCCAGGCTCCAGCGCGGGAATCAGGTAATACGTTTCAGTTATTTCGCTCTTGCACTCTCACCTTACTCTTTTAATTTCTAATCTTCCAGAATCTATAACAGTTGGTACAGAAACAGAAATTAGCCTTAGATTAGACATATCTGGGATATCTTCATACCTCCAATACTCAGTAAGATATGTATGCATGTTTGGAATGTCCTCAGTTTTAATAAACAATTCCGCTTCATTCAACTCAATATTGTGAAGGGCTGCAATATTAGGAAGTTCTGATAAATACCCGAAATAATGACGAATTGTAAACTTAACTCCTAAAGAAATATCAGAAGCAGTGATTGGTTCACCGTCATCATATTGCATAGCTTGATTGCTGTATGGTGCTTCGATTGATGATGGTTTCCACTCATTTTCTGAGGATCCTAAAGGAATCCGAATTTTACCTGCCAGCAATTCATGACGATACACATCAGGCAGATAAACTCCGTTAATTGTGTAAGCGTCCTTCAAACCAGTGAATACCAAACTTCCTGTTTTTTTTGTTTCAATTCTAAATGAAGTATAAGAAAGTGAGGTTTCTACAGTTGTTAGAGTAACTGGTATTTGAATATCTATTGAGCTTAGTACTTCATTTACATTTGAGGCAATGCATAGCGTAATCCCGACACGTTTAGCCTTAGATATTGCTGCTTTAGAAAATCCTTTACGTGAAATGAGAACTCCTTTCGCTTTAAAATCCATCAGCTTAGAGTGAAATTGTTCAACATGCTTAATATCAAGACGATTTGCATAATCTCGACATTCGATAAAAGTCAATAACTCCTTATGCTCGACTTCGTAACGAAGCAGAACATCAATCTGTCGTAGCCCTTCGGGGCCGGGTAATTTCACATCTAACTCAACTGATTTAAAACGTCTGTCTTTGTTAAGTGCTTGGTGAAGCTCGAATATGAAAGCTTCATAAGGTTTGCCAGTGTTTTTTGTCACCTTTTGCTATCTCGAAAAGATTTTAGTTCGTTGGGTTAGACGCGCATTGCGACATCGTCCAAATGAAATATTACCTTTTGGCGCGTCATAGCCCAATCTACAATTACTAACTCGGAAACACACCTGTAGACAAATACCGGTCACCCCGGTCGCAAATAATCACCACAATCAACGCATCGGTTAGTTCCTTTGACAACTGAAGCGCAGCATAAACCGCCCCACCCGATGATACCCCTGCAAAAATGCCCTCTTTTGCCGCCAAATCCCGAGTGGTTTGTTCGGCGGAAAGCTGGTCGACTTCGAGAATCCGGTCGACCCGCTCGGCTTGGTAGATTTTCGGCAGATATTCTTGCGGCCAGCGCCGGATGCCGGGGATTTTGGATTCCCCTTCCGGCTGTACGCCGATGATCTGGATATTGGAGTTTTGCTCTTTGAGGAATTTAGACGTGCCCATAATCGTCCCGGTCGTCCCCATGGAACTGACGAAATGGGTGACTTGGCCTTGCGTATCTCGCCAGATTTCAGGGCCTGTGCCTTCGTAATGGGCTCGTGGATTGTCAGGGTTAGCAAATTGGTCGAGGATCCGGCCTTCGCCATTGGCTTCCATTTCCCTGGCTAAATCGATCGCAGCTTCCATACTGCCCGTTGCCGGGGTCAGGATAATCTCCGCGCCAAATGCCTTCATGGACGCAATACGTTCGGAACTCATGTTGTCCGGCATGATTAAGGTCATCCGATAACCTTTGATGGCCGCCGCCATTGCCAACGCAATGCCCGTATTGCCGCTGGTCGCTTCAATCAAGCGGTCGCCGGGCTTGATCTCGCCCCTGGCTTCGGCATGCTTAATCATGCTTAAAGCGGGGCGGTCTTTTACCGATCCCGCAGGGTTGTTACCTTCCAGTTTGGCTAAAATCGTATTGCTTGAATGACTGATTAACCGCTGTAGCCTGACTAAAGGCGTATTGCCGACAAAAGCTTCGATGGTAGGAAAAGACATAGCAATAATGGGAAAGCCAAAGACAGGCTTGATTATCCCATAAAATTTGTCGAGATTTGCCTTAAACTCGTATCAAGGCTGGAAACAGTATGTTATTTATCGATCAAAACAACCGCATGGACGGCAATGCCTTCCTTGCGACCTTCAAAACCCAGTTTTTCGGTGGTGGTGGCTTTTACGTTGATTTGGCTGATATCAACTTTCAAGTCTTCGGCGATGATGCCGCACATCGCGGCGATATGCGGCGCCATTTTGGGGGCTTGGGCGACGATCGTAATATCGGCATTTCCCAATTTGTAGCCTTGTTCCTGGACGATTTTATACACATGACGGAGCAACACCCGGCTGTCGGCACCCTTAAATTCCGGATCGGTATCGGGGAAATGTTTACCGATGTCGCCTAGCGCCGCCGCGCCCAGTAAGGCATCGCATAAGGCGTGCAGCACCACATCGCCGTCCGAATGCGCTTCAAGCCCGTGTTCGTAAGGTATTTTTACGCCGCCCAATAGGATGTAATCGCCGTCGTTAAAGCGGTGTACATCGTAACCTTGCCCTACTCTTATCATTGTTGCTCCAGGTAAAATTGTGCTAAAGCCAAATCCTCTGGCCGGGTGATTTTAATATTGTCGGGACGGCCTTCGACGATTTTGGGGGTAAATCCCAGGATTTCCAAGGCGCTTGCCTCGTCGGTAACCCTGGGATCGCCAGCGGTTTCTTCCAAAGCCGACTTTAACATACCGTAGCGGAACATTTGCGGGGTTAACGCCCGCCAGATATGCTGCCTGTCCAATGTATTGAGAATCCGGTCACCATCCACATGTTTCAAGGTATCGTGCGACGACAAGGCCAAAATACCGCCGACATCATCGTCTTTTAAGACATCGATCAACTTCCGGATATCTTCCGAGGTCAGGCAAGGCCTGGCGGCATCATGGACTAGCACCCAATCATTATCATTAGCTTGGTCGCGAATCGACTTCAAGCCGGATAATACCGAATCCGCCCTTTCCTTGCCGCCCGGTGCGGTAATGATAAGGTCATGTTTGGCTAAATCGAATTCCGGCCAATAAGGGTCTTCTTCTGAAATGGCAACAGCAACGGCTGAAAAAACATTGGCTTGTAATAAGCGCGATAAGGTATGTTCTATAACCGTAAGTCCCGCCAATTCCAGATATTGTTTGGGTCGGTCGGCATTCATGCGTTTGCCGACACCGGCGGCAGGGACTACTGCCCAGAATTTTAAAGTTCGCATCGTTGTATTGATTTAATAGACCGCGTCATGGTCTCCCACATTGATGGGAATAATTTGTTCGTCTTGGATTAGCAATTCCAAAGTAATGCAGTAAGACAGATTAATCGATACCGAATGCAAACCTTCCCATTTACCGCGTAACGGATGTAAGCGTAACGACGGATGGAACGGATTAGCTTCCAGCAATTGCAGCGCTTTCAAGTATTGTTGTCGCAACTCAGGATGTCTTCTTAAAAATCGCGCCGCTTTGCGGTTATATTGCTCGGTAAAGACCAGCATATAGGGCATTAAAGATTGTCTAAGCGTACCAAATGCGCTTCAGGAGATTCCTTAACAAAACGCCCGGCAGCCAAATCGGCATGGGTTTGCGCCAAAGCTGCATCCAACTCGCATTCGCGAAGATAATGATAATGGGCAATATCCATCACCACAAACTTATCCTTGCCGCGCACGGATACAATCGCTTCCGGCGATTCGCCCAAAGCGGCTTCAATAGCGGCAATACCTTTGGTTTTTAATTCGTTGGCGCTGATGTGGGACATAAAAGAACCATGATTGGCGATAATAATACGGTTAATCATATTATTAATCGCATTATTTAGCAACAGGACAAAGAAATGTTATTGTTTTATGGGATTATTTAAGATAACTTTTTCGGTATTGTTTTAGGTTTTTGGGACGCCAAGGCAATTTCGAGCGCCGTTTCAAGGCGCACAACCCGCACGGTCAAATCTTCAATCCGCATCTGCTGGCCTTTGATGGTATCGGCCATCCGTTCCACCTTATCGTCCATTTTGATTACAGTGGTCAGCACATCCCAGACTTTCTCCGAAATACCCATCGCTTAACCCTTATTAGCTATGCGGTAAGCTTATCGCGTTTTCTACCGACGTCCAACTCCGCCAGACGTTGTTCCGAAGCGGAGACGAAAGCCAAGGCATCGTCAATGGCTTGTTCGGTTTTGGCAGTGATTTTGACAACCTGGTCGAGCAGTCCTTCCAACAAATCCTGGTCTTCCGATACGGAAAAGCTCTCCCCCGCACGACGCAGGAATTCCCCTGTAGAAAGCCCTGCCGCTTTGGCTTTGGCCGTCAGTTGTTGCTTTTGGGTTTTGGTTACAAGAACCGGGATACGTTCAGTGGCAGCGGGCATAGCTATCTCTCCTAAATATGGTCAGGACATGGTCATAATAACAGGGGGCGGATTTTTTGCAATGGGATTTTTGGATTGTAGGTTGGGTTAGGCGCACAAAACAACTTACGCCAAAATAATAGCCGATTTGTCCGTGCGCCGTAACCCAACGATGGGCGTTTGGGATGCCGCCGAATGTTGGGTTACGGCGCGCCCGTACGCCTGGGATTCGATACCCACAGCTATTATACGAGCCTAACCCAACCTACAATTAACCCAACTTACGAGTTTCGAGAACCAAATCCTATTGTTGCGAATTATATCCTCGGTGCGCTCGTTTAACTGCCGATACTTGTAAAGCTTCTTTGGATGCTCCACAGCAAAGCCCTGCCTTTAAGCCTAACGTAAAAGTAAGGGGCGTTTTGCCCTTGGATAAGGGTAACAGAAACCCGAAACGACCGATGATGCATTCTGCTTAAAAAACGCACCAGGGCAAAACGTCCCTTTGACTGCCATGTTAGGCCAAGTTAGTAGAGCGCAATGCCCAATCATAATGCGCCTTACTGCCTTATACCTAAACTTCATGCGTAGCCTCCGAAAAGACTGGATTGGGGCCAAGAAATTTTGCCTTGAGTGCTGCAAGTGCTGCTAAAGCAGCGCCAAATATAGCCATGCCAGCAAACAGTGGCAGGGCAAAAGCCCAGATGGCTAGGAAGGCAGTAGTTTCACCCCATGCAGGTCGCCACCAAACTATGAGATAACCAACAGCAAATAGGCCAATTATTTGAGCCAGCCAATTAAGCGCGTAGAGCACCCAGCGCCACAAATAGTGGCTCTTGAACTCGCCTTGATAAGGGGCGGGTCCGTGCCAAGAAAAGGCAATGCGAGCAACTTTATTATTAGGGAAACGAAACAAAAGCCACAGAGCTGTATAAGTGCCAATTCAGAACACAGCCAATTTCTCGTAAAAGGACATAAAGCCTAACTAAAATTAGACATCCTAAAAGACGTAAAATAATGCGTCACGTAGTTGCCTAAATCATATAAATAAATATTTTTC
This sequence comes from uncultured Methylomagnum sp., assembly GCA_964435245.1. Classification (GTDB taxonomy): domain Bacteria; phylum Pseudomonadota; class Gammaproteobacteria; order Methylococcales; family Methylomonadaceae; genus Methyloglobulus. Next base: position 41,827 of record CAYSYU010000023.1, on the reverse strand, counting down.
ATATTGTTTTCAATTGAATAATACTTTTTATGATATCCCAAAGTAGGCTTAAATATAGTTGGAGACAATTCACCTACTTCTCCTCAATCACCTGAAAAAACGTCTCGTTTTCCTTAATCATTCCTAGTTCGTCCCGCGCCCGTTCTTCAATCGCTTCCTGGCCTTTACGTAAGTCTTCGATTTCGGCGTACAGGGCTTCGTTGCGTTCTTTCTTTTCCTTGGTTTTTTGTTTGAGGGTTTCGAGGCGGGCTTGGTATTCCTTGATTTGGGCGACGCTGCCATCCCCTACCCATAAGCGGTATTGTAGATGGATTATCAGTAAGATGATGATGACGATTAGGATTTTCATGATTAAGGCCAAAGACTCAAGGCGAAAGACAAAAAAGCCAAACGAAAATTATCATTATAGCTTGGTCTTTAGCCTTGTGCCTTTCGCCTTAGCTTTTAAAGCATCTTAAAAGCAGATCGCCCCGCATACTTAGCCGCACTACCCAATTCCTCTTCGATCTTCATCAAGCGGTTGTACTTGGCAACGCGGTCGGAACGGCTTAAGGAACCGGTTTTGATCTGACCGGTGCCGGTGGCGACCGCAAGGTCGGCAATGGTGGTGTCTTCGGTTTCGCCGGAGCGGTGCGACATGACGGCGGTATAACCGGCTTTGTGCGCCATATCGACGGCAGCGAAGGTTTCCGTTAACGTACCGATTTGGTTGACTTTAATCAGGATAGAATTGGCGATATTTTTTTCGATGCCTTTCTTTAAAATGGCAGGATTGGTTACGAACAAATCGTCGCCGACCAACTGGATACGCCCGCCGAGTTTGTCAGTCATCACTTTCCAGCCGTCCCAGTCGTTTTCGTCGAAACCGTCTTCAATGCTGATAATAGGATATTTGTTAACCCAGTCGACGAAGAAATCCGCCATTTGCGCTGAGGTGTAGGTAAGGCTTTCCGAGGCAAGGTCGTAAATGCCGTCGTGGTAGTATTCAGAAGCAGCGGCATCCAAACCTAAGTAAATATCGACACCGGGCTTGTAACCGGCTTGTTCGATGGCTTGCAGGATAACGCTGATGGCTTCTTCATTGGAGGATAAATTCGGTGCAAAACCGCCTTCATCGCCAACGGTTGTCGCCAAGCCTTTTGATTTGAGGACCTTCGCCAAGTTATGGAACACTTCCGCGCCATAGCGGATGGCTTCGCGGAAGTTTGGCGCCCCGACTGGCAAAATCATGAATTCTTGCAAGTCAACACTGTTATCGGCATGGGAACCGCCGTTGATGATGTTCATCATCGGCACCGGTAAAATGAACTCGCCGGATTTATTGAAATGCTTGTATAAAGGCTGACCTGCTTCTTTTGCCGCCGCTTGGGCAGCAGCCATTGACACGGACAACATGGCATTTGCACCGAGACGCGCTTTCGTATCGGTGCCGTCGAGCGCGATCATTTTATTATCGATACCCGCCTGGTCTTCTGCATCCATCCCGACAATTGCGGATTTGATTTCTGTAAGGACATTGTTCACCGCTTTGGTGACGCCTTTCCCTAAATAACGGGCTTTGTCGCCGTCGCGCAATTCGATGGCTTCGCGTTCGCCGGTGGATGCGCCGGACGGCACCATCGCGCTGCCGACGATACCGGACGTCAGGATGACTTCGGCTTCTACCGTCGGGTTGCCGCGCGAATCCAATACTTCTCTTGCTTTGATATCTTTAATGACTGCCATTATGTTTCCTATAAGGTTGTTTCTATGAGGGCAGTCGATTTAACTGCCTTGTCGATGGTTAATAAAACTTCTAATAATTCTTGCATCCTGTGTATCGGCCAGGAGTTGGGGCCGTCGCTAAGGGCTTCTGACGGGTTCGGGTGGGTTTCCATAAACAATCCTGCAATACCTACCGCCGTGGCCGCCCGCGCCAGCACCGGGACAAATTCACGTTGCCCGCCTGAATGCGTGCCTTGCCCGCCAGGCAGTTGTACGGAATGAGTGGCGTCGAAAACGACCGGACAACCGGTCTCGCGCATGACAGCCAACGACCGCATGTCTGATACCAAATTGTTATAGCCGAAAGACACGCCGCGTTCGCAGACCATGATCTGCTCATTGCCGGTTGCCTTAGCTTTCTTGGCGACATGCACCATGTCCCAAGGGGCTAAAAACTGGCCTTTTTTAATGTTGACAGGAATCCCCTGTGCCGCAACGGACTGGATAAAATTCGTTTGCCGACACAAAAACGCGGGTGTTTGCATGACATCCACAACGCTGGCGACTTCGGCTAACGGCGTGTCTTCATGTACATCGGTCAAGACTGGCACGCCTATCTGCTGTTTGACTTTAGCTAAAATATTCAAGCCTGTTTCTAGGCCTAATCCCCTAAAAGTCTCGTGAGAAGAGCGATTGGCCTTATCAAAGGAAGACTTATAAATAAACGGAATGCCTAGTTTGGCTGTCAATTCTTTCAAATAGCCTGCCGTATCCAGGGCCAATTGTTCGCTTTCGACGACGCAAGGACCTGCAATAAGGAAAAACGGCTTATCCAAGCCTACTTCAAATCCACATAATTTCATGAAACCAGTTCCATTTTTGATTGAGTCGATGCCGATTTATGCCGCGCCGCCGCTACAAATCCTGAAAAGAGCGGATGCCCTTTCATTGGCGTTGAAGTAAATTCCGGATGGAATTGACAGGCCAGGAACCAAGGGTGCTCGCGAATTTCAATGACTTCCACCAACCTGCCGTCGATGGATTTACCGGAAAAGCGTAATCCAGCCTTTTCCAGGACATCATAATATTGGTTGTTAAATTCGTAACGATGGCGGTGGCGCTCGGTTATGACATCTTTTTGGTACATTTGATAAGCCAACGAGTCCGGTTTTAACCGGCATTGCTGGCCTCCTAACCGCATTGATCCGCCCAAATCGGATTGTTCATCGCGAATTTCGATCTGACCTTTGTCATCCATCCACTCCGTAATCAAGCCGATGACCGGGTGCGGAGATTTCGGTAAAAATTCTGTGCTGTGGGCCCCTTCCAAGCCGGCGACATCCCGGGCAAATTCTATGACGGCCACTTGCATCCCCAGGCAAATACCTAAATAAGGGATAAGGTTTTCACGGGCATAACGGACGGTTGCGATTTTACCTTCTATGCCCCGCTCGCCAAAGCCACCTGGAACCAGGATTGCGTCGACGTCCTTGAGTTTGAGGACGCCTTCATCTTCGACGGTTTCGGAGTCGATATAAATAATATTTACCTTATTGAGGGTAGCGATGCCTGCATGGATAAGCGCTTCATTCAAAGATTTATACGCGTCGGAATGCTCGACATATTTGCCGACAATAGCAATCGTGACTTCTGCAGTCGGATGCGATAAGGCCTCGACAACCTTGTGCCATTCGGTCAAATCCGCAGGCGGCGCATTCAAGCGAAGCTTATTGACGACGATTTCATCCAATCCCTGTTCGTGTAGCAACAAAGGAATTCGGTAAATGGAATCCGCATCCACGGCAGAGATAACCGCTTTTTCTTCCACATTAGTAAACAAGGCGATTTTACGCCGGTCGCTCTCGGGAATGGCCTGTTCAGCCCGGCAGATCAGGATATCAGGTTGGATACCTATAGAGCGCAATTCCTTGACCGAATGCTGTGTTGGCTTTGTCTTAATTTCGCCGGCCGAACGGATATAGGGCACTAGCGTAAGGTGGATAAACAGGGAACGCTCCGCGCCCAGTTCCACGCGCATTTGCCGGATGGCTTCCAGGAACGGCAAGGATTCGATATCGCCGACGGTACCGCCAACCTCGATCAGTGCGATATCCATATCGTCAGCGCTTTGGTAGATGCGGCTTTTGATTTCATCGGTAATATGGGGAATAACTTGTACTGTCGCCCCCAGGTATTCGCCCTTACGTTCGCGGCGCAGGACGCTATCGTAAACTTGGCCGGTCGTGAAACTGTTTTTCCTGGTCAATGTGGTTTTTAGGAACCGCTCATAATGGCCTAAATCCAAGTCGGTCTCGGCGCCGTCTTCGGTAACGAATACTTCACCGTGCTGGAAAGGGCTCATGGTACCGGGGTCGACATTGATGTACGGGTCTAGCTTGGTCATGGTGACTTTCAAGCCTCGTGCTTCCAGGATGGCGGCCAATGAAGACGCGGCAATACCTTTGCCTAGCGATGAAACAACGCCGCCAGTAATAAATATAAATTTTGTCATGTAAGGATAGGTAACTTCGACTTGATACTGACGAGCTTATTGCTTAAGCGCGTATTTTAATCGACATCGGCCTCTTCGTCATTGCCTTTTGGATTTATTTTATGGCAAACAATACGCAAACAATCTTCTTTACCGTCATCGTAAAACTCGCTGCTGACCCAATGTTCGCCGACTGCCGCAAGTTTGCCGTCCAGATAAAATAAAGGGATGGTTCCCCTAACCCAAGGTGGAATTCCGGCTTCCTGAAATAGATTTTTTAAGGAATGATGGCCACACCGTCCCGGCAAACTGAGCGTTTCGCCGCCAACACGGGATTTGACGGTAATTTTAGAATTATGCCATTTTACAGTAGGAATTCCACTGCTTGATTTTACGGTTTGATAAGCCACTTCATCCGTCAATTTCAATAACGGTTCTTCTGGATGCCAAATAAGGTCAAATGCTGGAATTTTTTGCGTGGCTTTTAGGCAATAAAGCTCGTCCCGGTAACGGCGGATACTACATACTTGGGTTGATAAGACAGGATTGGCACCTTCCCTCGCCGCTACGACTTGCACCAGGACACGGTCGACGAAATCCCTGCTAGGCATCCTCAAGCCTAACTGCTGAAACCATTGCCTGATTACCAATTGTTGTTGTAACAAAGGATATTTTTTTAAGCCGCTAATATTCAAGGTATTGTTATTTTTATCAAACACATCAACTAGCAATTTATCAGCCAGTGAAGCAAGCAAACTTTGGGCGTTAGCGCAATGCGCAGCCGAACGCGGCACAGTAAGGCCTAAAGAAGGCCAACGCTGCTTCAATAGGGGGATGATGTCATTCCGCAAGAAATTACGGTCGAAATGGGTTTGTTTGTTACTCGGGTCTTCAATCCACTTTAAATTGTGGTTTTGGGCGTATCCTAGAATTTCAGTTTTGGAAATATCCAATAAAGGCCGTAATAGCAACCCTTTGCCGAAAGGCATGGTTTCCGGCATCCCGGAAAGCCCCTTAAGGCCGCTGCCCCGGAATAATTGTAAAAGGACGGATTCCAATTGGTCTTCGGCATGCTGCGCCAGCAGCAATAAGTCGTCTTCAGCGAGCAACGGCTTTAAGGCCGAATAACGGGCATTTCTCGCGGCTTCTTCGGGGCTTTCACCGGGTGCGGCCTGTGCATTCGCTTTTAAGCTAAGGTATTTAACGCCTAAGCCGGAGCATACTTTTTCGCAGTGTCTACCCCAGCTTTCAGCCTCACTTTGTAAACCGTGATTGATATAGACAGCGGTTATTTTCTCCTTGAGGTTGTCAAAAGATGCGCATAAATGCAGCAATACATGGGAATCTATGCCGCCGCTGTAGGCTATGTAAATGTGTTGGGATGCTATGCTTTGTAGGTTGCGGATGAGCTTGTACCCTTGAGTGCGTAACTCAACGAGACAATTTTCCGTATAACGATGCTCGGGCTCGTTCTTCACCACAATCTTACGTGCTACTCCCTGTGTTCTACTAACCGCCCCTCCACATATTTGTGCAACAGGCTGGAAATAAGTGTTTGATAAGGCAAGCCTTCACTCAAGGCACGTTTTTGCAGCAAGCGTAAGTCCTTGGATGAGATGCGGATATTGATGCGGCTGTCCTTTTGGAACGTCGCCGCCGCATAGTCCTTATGCCGTTTAAGTTCGGACTTCAGGTCTGATACGCTTGTCAAAATGCCCGCATCAAAATCGTTTAACAACGCTTGTTCTTCAGGATCAAGTTTTTTCATTTTGGATACCTACATAAAGTTTTGTGGCTTTGCGGCTGGGGATAATTGTTTTTAAAAAAAGTTCCGTATCGGATTCGACGAACGGCACCAAATAAGCGTAACCCTCGATAATGACAACCGAAATTTTTTGGTTTGGATATCGCTCTTGATTGGGATGTTCCAAGACATCAACCTCATCGCCAGCCTCAATGTGAAACACTACATCTTCAAAGCCGATGCCACGATCTTTTTTAAGCTGTTTGTTTTTTTCAGGATTCCAAGTGTAGTATTTCATGCAATGCATGATAACACACGACGTGTGCTTTTTGTATTCAGTCTAGGATATTCATTTGTTGGGTTACGACGCGCCATGCCCTTGGCACAAAACCAAACGTCCGACACATTGCGCGCCTAATCCAACCTACGGGACTATTCCCGCCAAAACTTCCGGTACTCCGCGCGGCATACGGGAATGGGTGGAAGCTGTAGGTTGCGGGTGAACTCAAATATATTGGTCATTGCCATGTTGGGGTTCGTTCCTCACCCCAACCTACCGTGCTACCGTGCTTGTCGATTTGGTTATAAAGGTTTTTCAATGTTTAACGAAGCAAAAGCTTTTGCTTTTTCAAGAATTGACTCTGCAAGTGTATCGTCATCGGCAAGTTGTGAGATTGCAATTCCTGTCAGGATAGTCCATGCGCCAATAGAACTCACTGTCCTATAAATATCTTCATCACTATAGTCGGACACAATTGTGCTTCCGTTGAACCTTTGTGATGTTTGTAAAAATCCACTATGTGTAAAGCTATTTAACGGTTTCCAATAATTCGACTTGAAATTTGAAAAAAGACCACTATCCCAACCAGGGACGGCTTCTACATTTTTAAGTAAATCAGAGAACTTAAGCTCAAGTTTGTCATTTGCATACAGATTCAGTTCTTTAGGTGTTGCGCAATGTTGCAACCAAAGCCCTCTAATAAATGATTCAAAAAGAACTCGAACAAGAGCAAGTGCAGAACCGTACAATTTTCGATCAATGAGCAGTAAAATTGCCCTATGATGCTCAATTACTAAGTGGAAACAACTACAAGCAAGAATCGACTTTTCATCTTTCGGAATTCTTAACCCATTGATACGCGATCCAAGCCACTCACTTAGCTCAATACTAAGTTTGATTTTTTTGCTGGTTTTCATGTTGAATCTATAATTCCGAGCAGAAACAGTTAGTAGCCTGCATGGAGCCTAGCGGAATGCGGGAACTACTAAGCCACGAAACCCTGGATTTCGCAAGCTTCATCCAGGCTACGTCTACGTCATTATTTAACCACTTCCTCAACAAATGCCCCTAATCCCATCAAGCGCTGGTAACGTACCGCCAATAAGTCATCCATAGACATTTGTTGCAATTCGGCAAGATGGCGGAGCAAGGCTTCTTTTAATGTTGCGGAGATTGAGGCGAAATTCCGGTGCGCGCCGCCCAAAGGTTCCCTCAGCACTTCATCCAACAAGCCCAGCTCACGGATACGGTCGGAAGTTATGCCCATTGCCTCGGCGGCCAATTGCGCCTTGTCGGCGCTTTTCCATAAAATGGAAGCGCAACCTTCGGGCGAAATCACCGAATAAGTGCTGTATTCGAGCATGATCAAGCGGTCACCGACCCCAATTGCCAACGCGCCACCGGAGCCGCCTTCGCCGGTCACGGTACAAATAATGGGGGTTTTTAAACGCGCCATTTCAAACAAATTCCTGGCGATGGCTTCGCTTTGGCCGCGTTCTTCCGCGCCAATGCCAGGATAAGCACCTGGGGTGTCGATCAAGCAGATTAAAGGTAAGTGGAACCGCTCCGCCATAAGCATGATCCGCAAGGCTTTACGATAACCTTCCGGGCGCGGCATACCGAAATTTCGGTAGATTTTTTGTTTGGTGTCGCGCCCTTTCTGATGGCCGATTATCATGACCGGCTGCCCGTCCAGCCTGGCCATGCCGCAGACAATTGCCGGGTCGTCCGCATAAGTGCGGTCGCCATGTAACTCGATGAAATCGGTAAAAATATGTTCTGCATAATCCAGCGTATAAGGGCGACCTGGATGCCGGGATAATTGCGAAATCTGCCAATCGGATAAATTCGCGAAGATCGATTCAGTTAGGGCTTGGCATCGATCTTCAAGCTGGGCTAAGGCATCGGAGATATTAATGTCATTGTCAAATTCAACATTGCGCAGCTCTTGGATTTTAGCTTCCAGTTCGGCAATAGGTTGTTCAAAATCAAGAAAATTCAGGTCCATTTAGACGTTATTTAAGCTATAAATTAAGGTAAAGGGGTAAATTTTATAGAAGTTTGCGAATTTATTCTAAATAAATCCTAGTTTCTTTCGTTTTTGTATGCTTTGTGAAGAAATTTTAGGCGATTGCACAAATTAAGTGCCATTACTTACGGCGCTTTCTGTCCAATTCCTTAAGATGCCGCAATTTCTCAGCTATTTTGATTTCTAGCCCCCTGTCTACAGGCTGATAGAACGTACTCCCGATTAATTCATCCGGGAAATAATTCTCCCCCGCCGCATAGGCTTCAGGCTCGTCATGGGCATAACGGTAGGCTTTACCATAATCCAGTGATTTCATTAGCTGGGTCGGGGAATTCCGTAAATGTACCGGCACAGGCAGGCTGCCGTGTTGTTTGGCAGCGTTCATTGCGGCGTTATAGGCCGTGTAAACCGCATTGCTTTTTGGCGCGCAGGCCAGATACACGACGGCTTGGGCTAAACTTAGTTCGCCTTCGGGACTGCCCAGACGTTCTTGCGCTTCCCAGGCATTGACCGCAACCTGTAAGCCCCTTGGGTCGGCATTGCCGATGTCTTCAGATGCCATACGGACTATCCTCCTGGCCAGATAAGTCAAGTCGCAGCCGCCATCGATCATCCGGCACAGCCAATACAAGGCGGCGTCCGGCGCACTGCCGCGTACCGATTTATGCAATGCGGAAATCTGGTTGTAGAACTCTTCACCTTGCCTGTCAAAACGCCTGACGCTTCCCGAAAGCACCTCGTTAGCAATCATCTCGCTTATTTCCTTATTGCCTTGCGCTAAAGCCAATTCTGAGGCAATTTCGAGCAGGTTCAACAAGCGCCTGGCATCGCCGTCCGCAGCATGGGCAAATTGGCCTTTGATGTTATCGGCAATGGTTATCCCCAATGAACCTAAGCCCTTTTCATTGTTAGACAAGGCTTGATCCAATACGACCTGTAAATCGTCGGCAGTCAAGGCGTTGAGCACATAGACACGAGCCCTCGACAATAAGGCATTGTTCAACGCAAACGAGGGGTTTTCTGTCGTCGCGCCGACAAAATAGAATGTGCCGTCTTCCACATGCGGGAGGAAAGCATCTTGTTGCGATTTGTTGAAACGATGCACTTCATCGACAAAGAGCACGGTCGGCTTTTGTTGGCTATCCTGGACTTGTTTGGCATGCACAACCGCATCCCTGATATCTTTAACGCCTGAAAGCACCGCAGATAAGGCAATAAATTCGGCGTTGGAATGCTGGGCGATAAGGCGCGCCAAGGTGGTCTTCCCAGTCCCTGGCGGGCCCCAAAAAATCATGGAATGCAAGTGCCCCGATTGTATCGCCCCGTACAGGGGCTTACCCGGTTTCAAGATATGCTGCTGGCCGACGAACTCAGCCAACTGCTTTGGCCGCATCCTATCGGCCAGGGGTTTGGTTAAATCATCATGCATCGAAGGCGAATAAATTCAGGTAAAATTTTTACCCGCTATACATAAAAAGGATCAATCATCAGAAAACACATCGACGCCTTTGGGAGGCTTAAATTCAAATAAGGTTTGCTTAAGCGGCGCGTTGACTATCACGTTGGAAAAATAAATCCTTGTCAATTGGCCGAAATTATCGTTCAGTTCCATGCCCGCCAAAGTCCCTTTCGACAGGCCTATCAAGACATATTTAAAACTGCTGTCCTGGCTTTTGGGGACCAGTTTTACCCACTGCATGTCGCCTTCTGTGCCCTGGCCTTCCATGATGTAATTTTCTTCCAAAGATACATCGCCGCTCAACAGTAATGCCGGGGTTGTACCTAAGGATTCATCAACCTTTTTTACCGTGACTTGTTCAAGGTCTGTGTCATAAAACCAGACTTTTCCAGTGCTGGAAACAATCTCTTGTTGGAAAGGTTTTTTGTAATCCCAACGGAATTTCCCCGGCCTTTGCAGGTAAAAAACGCCATAACTGGTCTGGGTCGGGTTTCCTGCTTCGTTAATAAGCACTTGTTTGAAATCGGCAGAGAACGATTTGGATACCTTTAAGAAAACCTTTAATTGTACGACCGGCTCATTTTTATCGGTGTTTTTTGCATGGCTTTTGGCTTGGCTTTTTGCGTAACTGGCGCCTGTAATTATGAGCAAGCACAGCCCAAGCAAAGCAATAAAATTAACTTTTTTCATATAATCCATTCATTAGTTAATAAATCATTCCGAAAATAAATCATCAAACCAGGATTTATCCTGTTCGATGACTTCCTGTCCGCACACAGAATAGGCAGTAGGCTCGGATCCTGCCAGATAAGGATACTCTTTCGCCCGCCCACAAGTTTTATTGGCCAATAAGCCGTTACTGGGGTCTACCAAAGCCGTGACAATATTTTCTGGCGGAATGAGTGTAACCGGCTGCTTGGATATTTGTTTCATCAAGGCAGTCCACACTTGCAGGGCTCCCGTTGAACCTGTCAAACCGATGGGTTTATTGTCATCCCGTCCCAGCCAGACGACAGATAAATAATCGCCGGTATAACCCGCAAACCAACTGTCTTTGGCATCGTTAGTAGTCCCCGTTTTGCCAACCAGTCCATAATCTTTAGGAAATTCTTCATAAGCCGAGTGGCCGGTGCCATGATGCATAACCTCCTGTAACATGGTATTGACCAGGTAGGTTGCCGATGGATCGACTGCCTGCCTGACGGTAAATGGGTAGCTTTGTAATTTTTTGCCGTTTTCTGCGACCACCGCACGTATGCCCCGGATCGGCGTCAAGAACCCATCACCGGCCAAGGTCTGGTACATTTGCGTGACTTCCATCGGGGTAAGCGAAGTTGCGCCCAATAACAGCGAGGGATATACATCAACTTCCCTATTGACACCCATTTCCTTAAGGGTCTTTGCCGTCCTGGCAACCCCGATATCCAACCCGACCCTGACTGTTGCAAGGTTGTAAGATTTGGTCAACGCCGTGATTAATGAAACGTTCCCATGTTGCCTATGGTCGTAGTTTTTAGGGCTCCAACTGGTTCCGTTCGGCAAATTGACCGTAATCTCTGAGTCGCTGACACGCGTGTTGATTGTATATTTGTCTGGATACTGTAACGCCGTTAAATAGACTGCCGGTTTGATGAGCGAGCCTATGGGCCGGACGGCATCTAACGCCCTATTGAAACCCGTTGCCATTTCCTCCCGAGCACTGGCTAAGGCCGCTATCTCGCCGCTATCCCTCCGGGTTACGACGACCGCAGTTTCAAGTTCCTTGGCACGGGATGTTTTTTCTAACTGCTTCAATTTATTGCTTAGCGTTTGTTGCAACGCATCTTGCACTTGGGTATCGAGGGTAGTAAAAATCCTTAAGCCCTCTGAGGTCAAATCTTCTTCCCGATATTCTTGTTTCAGCTGCCGCTTGATTACATCAAGAAAACCCGGATACCTGTTTTTTGCTATGCGCGACCTAGGAATAATAACCAAAGGCCTTAGCTTTGCCTGGACTGATTGGGAAACAGTAATGTAACCTTCTTCCGCCATGACATCGAGCACCAAATTGCGGCGTTCGAGCGTACGGTCAGGATAACGCCGCGGGTCGTATTCGGACGGCCCCCGTACTAAAGCGACTAAGGTTGCAACTTGATCGAGGCTTAAATCCTTCAAGGCGGTGCCAAAATAAAATTCGCTCGCCAGCCCGAAACCATGCACCGCATTAGCGCCGTCTTGGCCCAGGTAGATCTCATTGAGGTAGGCTTCCAGGATTTCACTCTTGCTATAACGAAACTCCAAAATCAAAGCCATGAATATTTCTTTAATTTTTCGCCATACCTTGCGCTCGGAAGACAAGTAAAAGTTTTTCGCTAACTGCTGGGTAATCGTACTGCCGCCCTGGACCAAGCCTTTCGCCTTGATATCCGCCATAATCGCCCTGGCAATCCCGCGAAAAGAAATTCCGATATGGTTATAAAAATTCCGGTCTTCTGAGGCCAGCAAACCTTTTATCAGGATATCGGGGGCTTCTTCAAGCTTGATTAAAATCCGGTCTTCTTTGATGGCCGGATAAAAACTTCCTATTTGCACGGGATCCAACCGAACAATGGCCATTTCCTTGGCTTCGGTTAAATCCGTTACATTGACGATAGCGGATTCGTTAAAATTGATTGCCAATAGCCTACTGGGCTCGCGTTGGTCCCAGAAATCGAACGAACGGGTCTTGACGGTAACCTGCTGGCCTTTTTTGGCGTAGGAACCTTCGGCGTTGAATTGGCTGTCGAGTCGGTAATTCAGGTCTTTTAACAATTCTTCGAATTTAGCGGCGTTAAGGTTTTGCCCGGCATAAAGCTCGACCGGACTGGCGAAAACCCGTGCGGGTATCGCCCAACGCTTACCTTCAAATTGTTCCCGGACATTGGAGTCCAGGTAGCCGAGAAAGCAGAACAATACGAACGCGCCAACAATTAAAAGCCGTAAAACGGTATTCCTGAGCCAATGGGAGCTAGGTTTTCCCGGTTTTTTGGGTGCTCCGTACCTGGAATTACGTCTTGTCGTCTTTTCTGCCATATGTCCCGGCTGGATTAGCCAATTCCTGTTCTTTATGTTTGTTTTTTGACGCTATTATACTTATCGGCCAAGCTTACGGCCTTACAATTGTATATTCTAGTAACTCCAGGTGAACACTAAATGAATGGCTCCCATCACAACTAGCGTAACCTAATTCAGTGTTTATCAATTCTTAAGGCTACGGTATAGACAAGACTATTTTCCCGGTTGTGTGGCCAAATTCTATCAAGCTGTGTGCTTCTGCTGCATGCTCCAAAGGGAATTCCTTGTCAATATGCGGCTTCAATAGGCCTTCGTCTACCCACTGCTTACAGTGTTGCAATATTTGTACATGCTTATCCCTGGCGTCTTCGAGGCCACGTAGCATAGGCGTCAACATCAGTTCGAAACCTATCAAAAGGTTACGCATCCTGGCTTCAGTAAAATCTATTCCATCGATACCCAATAAGGTGATAAGGCGGCCAAAATGCGCAGTCGCGTTGATGCTTTCCCTAAAAACGCCAGACCCTACCGTATCGAAAACCAAATCAGCGCCCTTCCCTCCAGTCAGTTTCAACACCGCGCTTACAACATCTTCCCGGGAATATAAAATGGCTTCATCAGCGCCTATCGATTTGACAAAATCCGCTTTTTCCTCAGAACTAACGGTAGTGATTACCTTGGCTCCCTTGAGCTTAGCCAGTTGGATGGCGACATGGCCAACGCCGCCCGCGCCCGCATGGATAAGTACAGTTTGCCCTTCCTGTAGGCCGCCCCTCTCATAAAGTCCGCCCCATGCCGTAATCAACACCAAGGGTAAGGAAGCGGCTTCACTGAATGACAAGCTGTCCGGCATTAAGCTTGCCCAACGCCCGTCAAGCACATTATATTCGGCATAATTGCCCTGTTCCCGTCCCAAACCGCCATGGCAAAACCAGACTTTATCTCCAGGCCTGAATCGAGTGACACCTTCGCCAGTTTCTACGACAGTGCCTGCCCCGTCACAACCCAGGACTACGGGTAAGGGATTGTTGTAAAAAACGCCGTTGCGCCTAATTTTTGTATCGATTGGATTCACCCCCGCCGCAGCAATTTTGACCTTAATCTGCGTAGGTAAAGTTATCTCTGGCTCGGGAATGTCCTGAAGCTGCAAAACATTTGGGTTTCCGACCGCTGTCATTAGGATTGCTTTCATAGTCTATTACCTGCTGCTTTTTATTCTTGTGTAAACATTGGTAAGTGCATCACCCAATGTCGCCCATCCAATATTGCCGAAATTCTTGATAAGTGTGGCGTTTTATTAGCCTTACCTTGGTGTTATCGGCCAAATAAACATCAGGTAGATTATACCCGTTGAACCGGTTAGCCTTAACCAAGCTGTAGGCGCCTACTTGTTTAAAAACAACCCTTTCCCCTATCGACAATGGTCGGTTAAAACGGTATTCCCCAAATAAATCGCCCGCTAAGCATGTGCTTCCCGCCAAAATGGAGGAATGGCAGCCATTAGCGTCATGTTCGCATAGCTCAGGCTGGCGCTGATATTCAAACACCTGGGGATGATGGTTTACCGACGCGTCCAATATAGCAATGTCTTTGCCGTCGCTTTTAAAACAATCGATTACGGTGGCCAACAAATATCCCGCCTTTCCTACGACGGCATTTCCTGGTTCGATAAAAACTTCCAAGCCGTATTCATTTCTTAAGCGTATCAGCCTTTCGATGAGTTCTCGGTTATCGCCAATTCGCTCGAACAAATAACCGCCGCCAAGGTTTAGCCAATCCAAATTGCTTAACCTATTGCCCATTAAATGCTCTAGCTTATCCAAGGTTTGGATAAGCGGCTTATAATCCGTTTCAGAAAAAACAGTATGGAAATGCAAGCCTTTTATATTTCCAGCCAGATCAGAATTAGCCACATCATCTATATCGACTCCCAATTTTGAAAACTGACGGCAAGGATCGTATCTGGGGTCTTTGGCAAAGGAAAGCTTAGGGTTGACCCTAAGCCCGACTTGGCTAGACTTTTTGGCTACGCTTGAAATTTGTTGGAATTGGCCGATTGAATTGCAGCTTATGTGCGGGCAAAGCGATGTCAATTCTTCTATTTCAGCCGCCCTGATTCCCGGGGTTGTCAAATGGACATCGCCCTGCCCCGCCAAAACTTCATCAGCTAGCCGGGCTTCAAACAATGAACTTACAGAAAAACCATCAAGATAAGTCTTCGCCAGTTGCAAAACTGGGAACAAAGGTAAAGCTTTGACCGAATACAGCACCTTACACTGGCTACTTTCCCTAATGGTTCCCAAAACTTGCAATGCCTTGATTACTTCAGTTTCGTCTAAAACAAATGCGGGCGAAGCCTGTACTCTTTCCTTTAGCGCCTGAATTTCCATCATCGAGGAGAACTTTCCCTTTGGCTGATATGAAAGGGTTGGGATGATACACCGAATCCCTACTAAAGTGTGGGGGAACCTATCAAGAAATTAGCGTTCTATATTTAGATACCTAGATTGTTCAGCCATGGTTAATGATTGCTAACTAAACTAGAAACCTTACCTAACAGCTTTATCGCTGGGATTGGGTTAAAATTAAGGCCAAATACTTTACAGCCATAATTCAAACTTGCAACTATCTATTTAAAAAACATACTACTTAGGGACTCTGATGATAAACAAAAAATTATTAGTTATAAGCATAAGTTCAGTGTTGTTGTCCGCTTGTGTGACCGACCCCTATACCGGTCAATCAACCATCAGCAATACCGCGAAAGGCGGCGGCATAGGCGCTGTAGTCGGGGCGGCGGCTGGGACAGCCTTTGGCGGCAACGACCTCCAAAATGCCGGTTGGGGAGCATTGGCTGGCGGCGCAGTCGGCGCAGCGGTCGGCGCTTATATGGACCATCAGCAACAAGCCATGCAAGAATCCTTGAAAGGGACTGGAATTGAGGTGCAACGGACGGCAGAAAACACCTTGAATTTGACTATGCCCAGCAGTATCACTTTTGGGTTTGATTCGGCACAATTGACACCTGATGCCCAAAATGCGCTGAATTCGGTAGCCAATGTGTTAAACCAATATCCTGATTCAAAAGTTAATGTAACAGGCCATACCGACGATAAGGGTAGCGATAGCTATAACCAAAAGCTCTCCGAACAACGGGCAAGCAGTGTGGCAGCTTATCTGAGCCAGCATAACGTCAATCCATCCCGTCTCTCCCAGCAAGGGATGGGCGAACGCATGCCTAAGTTCCCAAATACCGACGAAAACAATCGTTCACAAAACCGCCGCGTGGAATTAGCCATTATTGCCAATAATACTGCCGGCTCCCCACAAGGCGCGCCTCAGCAACAAAGTTACCCCCAGCAGCAGCAAGGATATCCGCAACAACAGGGTTATCCTCCGCAACAGCAAGGATACCCGCAACAACAGGGTTATCCTCAGCAGCAAGGGTACCCCCAACAGCAGGGTTATCCCCAGCAGCAGCAAGGCTATCCTCAGCAAAACTATCCGCAACAGGGCTATCCTCAACCAACTTATCCTCGCTAAAGGATACTGATTGGCTGAATCTCAGGTGGGCGTAATGCAGGCTTACGCCCACCATTAGCCGACCCGCAATAGCCTAGCCCTGTCTTTTAAGGCAAATACCAACCCAACTGCTTCCTTGGCATAAGTAGATTGGCGAAAACCCCTTGAATGGTTGCAAGGAGAAAGCATCTGCTCTATCAATTGGTTAAACGTAATTTTGCACTTTCCCCATGGATTCTGGGCTTTTAAGGTATTGCCCATCGCCATTTCTATCCTTAAAGGCGATCCATCCATGGTAATCTTAGGCTAGGTTTATCCTAAAGCTATCCCGATATCGAGCCCGTTGTTTTAAATTAACCCGCCTATGAACTTGCTTTAAGTTATCAAATCCAATAAGCAAAATCACTTGATTAGTGTTTGTGGATGAAGGTTTTTTTCTTTGAATATCGGTTGCTTTGTTAATTGCAATCATTCGGAAAGGGGATAGCCATGAGAAGAATTTATTTTTTAGTCCCTGATATTGGCACCGCCCATAAAATTGTTGATGAACTCCGGGTTGAAGGTATACAAGATCGGCATATGCATATTTTGGCGAAAAGGGACATGCCGCTTGGAGACCTTCCAGAAGCGGGCGTAACGATAAAAACGGACTTTATTCCGGCAATTGAGCGAGGTGCCGCATTAGGCGGTGTTTCGGGATTGTTGGCCGGATTGGTCGGCTTGCGTTTTGCGGGATTTGCGATTGCCGGGGGGTCAATATTAGGGATACTATTTGCCAGCGCAACGATTGCTTCGATAGCCGCTGGATTAATAGGAATGAGCCAAGGCAATACAAGGTTGAAACAGTACGAGCAAGCCATTGAACAAGGGGAATTGTTACTGTTGCTCGACGTACCGAAAGACCGGATTGAGGCAATCAGCAAATCCATCGTAAAACATCATCCAGAAGCCGAATTTGAAGGCATTGAACCTATATTGCCGCCGTCTTATTATAATTAGGCGATTTTATGATCTACAAAGTTGAAGGCGACATATTACTGAGCAAGGCACAAGCGATAGCCCACGGGGTCGGTGCCAGCGATCCAATGGATAAAGGTTTGGCCCTGGAATTGCGTAACAAATATCCTCTCCTGCAAAAAGATTTTAACCGTTGGTGTTACCAACACGATACTAAGCCGGGGGAAGCCTGGATGTGGGTAAGCCATGAGAATGTCCGTATCGTAAACCTGGTCACCCATGAAAATATGCAGGCCAGCTCAAACCACCATTATTACAAAGCCACCCTGAACAATATCAAACATGCGCTAAGTGAATTGGTAAAAATCATCCAGTTTGAGAAACTGGCGTCTATCGCTTTACCCAAGTTAGGCACCGGTTTGGGCGATTTGGACTGGGATGATGTGTTGCCGTTGATTGAAAACAACCTGGGAACCGTTGATATCCCGGTTTATCTGTACATTACCTATCTTCCTGGCCAACCAGCCTATGAGCCTGGTTTATAAGGGGGCATGAAGATATGATTGATGCACCACAATAGTGAAATGGTTTAATTAAACAGGACACTTCTAGAGGCAGATTTATAATGTCATTAGAGGTGAATATGAATAATCAAACAAAGCGACCGAATCCTAAGTTCACGTTAGAGTTTAAACAAGATGCTGCGAAGTTAGTGAACGAAAAAGGCTATACCCACCAGCAAGCGGCAGATAACTTAGGTATTTCATTAAGTGCGATAGGCCGTTGGTCGAGGGCGGAACGAGGCCCTGCAACCCTATCCAGCCCTAAGACGGCAACCTTGAACTTGGCGGATCAAGCTGAATTGCTACTGCTACGCAAAGAGGTCGAACAGTTACGTATGGGGCGTGAAACCATAAAAAAGGCCGCTGGAGATTCAACCGGTCATTGCAACACTGTTGAAATTTTCTGCGATGGTGACAGAAAACTCAACGTTTTTCTTGGACGATCATTTAACTCGTCTGCCATCCTATCGAGTTGCTCCTGTGAATAAACGGATAGATCGGTCTTTTTAGGCATGTATTGGCGTAGTAATTTATTGGTGTTCTCATTGGTTCCCTTTTGCCAAGGGGACTTGGGGTCACAAAAATAGACTTTGATGTCGGTGTCGATGGTGAACCGTTTGTGTTGGGCTAATTCCATCCCTCGATCCCAGGTTAATGATTTTTTTAGTTGCTGGGGCAGCTCAATGACTTTTTGGGTGACAGCACTAACCACCGACTGGGTATCATTTCCAGTTAATTTAACCAGCAACGTATAGCGGGAGCTTCGCTCAACTAAGGTAGCGATGTACGACTGTTAGGTACCGCAGATTAAATCGCCTTCCCAGTGCCCCGGGATTATTCTTTCGTTCACCTCTTCTGGCCGATCATGGATGGATACCGCATCAATAATGCCGCCCCGGGCATTGCCTTTGGTATTGAAGTGCTTGGATTGACGCATCACCCTTTGCGTCCGCAACTGCCGGAGCAGCCCTTTTTTTAGGGCACCACGCGATTGAATAAACAGCGTTTTGTAGAGGGTTTCATGTGAGATATGCATAGCCGATGATTCAGGATAATTTTGTTTTAGCCAACCCGCAACTTGCTCTGGCGACCACTTGCTAGCCAGCTTATCCGATACGATAGCGCGCAAGTTGGCGTCGTCATTAAGCTTACAGGTCTTTGGTCGTTTGGCTTTCATCCAGGCACGTCTATCGGCTGCTACGGCACGGTATTTCGACAGTCCGCCATTGCGGTTGATTTCTCGGGAAACCGTTGAAGTAGCCCTGTTGAGATTTTTGGCAATCGCCCTAAAGGATAAATTAGCCGATAGGCCTCGTGATATTTATTCGCGTTCTTGTAAAGACAAATCCCTAGCAGAACGCTTAGGTGTCGGAGGCTTTATCCCACCTGATTTTTGTAAGTAACAAAATACCGAACCGGCATGCTTATCCAGTTGACGACCGATTTCACTCAACGACTTGCCTTGTGACCATAGCTGCCACATCGTTTCTTGCTGATAATTCGTAAAACTTCGTTTTGAGGCTTGATGATTCATGGGCTCACTCCAAAATGTAAACTATACAAGATAAGTGTTGCTTTCACCCATTGAATCTCCAGCCCCAGTCTTCTTTGCCAAGGAAATCGGATAAAGTACGGGTTTATCCGGGAGCAACAGAAGACCTACCCAATTACCGTGTTATGCCGCGTGATGGAGGTGAGCGCCAGTGCCTTTTATGCTTGGCTTAAAACGCCAGAGGATAGCGATAAAGCAAGGCGAAAAGCAGCGCTTGAGGCCAAAGCCCGGCAGCTTTTCAATGGCCATAAGCAAACCTATGGTTACCGGCGACTGCCCAATGAATTGGGCAAGGCGGGCATAGAATCAGGGCACTATCAAGTGCGCCATTTAATGGGTAGGCTTGGCTTAAAAGCACGCTATCCCAAGCGTTTTAAGTGACGACTGACAGCAACCATAACGAGGCGATATCGCCCAACAGCCTTGACCGACAATCGGAATTATCAACTTCACGAAAGTATTGAAACCATTCAACGGTTTCATTCACTGACATTACCTTAATACGCCAGACGGATGGGAATAACTATCCAGAACTTGCACGTAATTAGTCCGCTCATAATCGCTTGGATCAATTGCATGTTGCTGGCTAACGCTGCCCTTTAATTGCTGGACTGATTCGTATTCGTGTTCGACCAACCAGTTTTCCAGTTCATTTCGGATTTCTGTTAACCGTGTACTGCCCAGTTTAAGCAAGGCGCTGCATAAGTGAACGACATCGGTGCCAGCCATTAACGCCTTCACGACATCTTCAACGGTATGAAAACCTCCGGTCACAGCCAGTGAAATATCGACTTTTCCGTAAAACAATGCCGTCCAGCGCACCCGTAACAATGCCTCTGTAGAAGTGGATAGTTCCAGTTTCGGTAATATTTCTAGCGTTTCCAGGTCAATATCCGGCTGGTAAAACCGGTTAAAAATGGCGATGCCGTCGACACCTGCCGCTTCCAAACGTTTAGCAAAATGGATCGGTGAACTGAATTGCGGTGATAGTTTCATGGTTATGGGTGCACTGACGTGCCGTTTAAGTTCTTGCAAAATCGCTATGTACCGGTTTTCCACATCTTCACTACTCTCTTCCGGATTCGCTGCAATGTGATAGATATTAAGCTCCAATGCATCGGCGCCCGCTTGTTGGAGCTGTTTGCCGTATTCCACCCAGCCGCCGATTGAAGCGCCGTTCAAACTGGCAATCACCGGTATGCCCAGCGTCGATTTAATTTTTTGCAAATTTTCCAGGTACTGGTTTTGATAAGTTTGAACATGCTCCGGTACAGGATGGAAAGAATCAGCCTCGCCATGGCCGATGGCTTGTTGGTAAAAAAAGCGCTCCATTTGCCGTGCTTCGGCTTCGATTTTTTCTTCGAACAAGGAATGCATGACCAGCGCCGCCGCCCCGGCATCTTCGAGCCTACGCGCCGTATCTGCATCTTTGCTGAATGGCGATGCTGACGGTACCAGCGGATGCGCCAACTTTAAGCCTAAATAGGTCGTCGTTAAATCAACCATGATCTTTCTCCACGGCACTGTCGGTTTTTGCTTGCGCTTTCACCGAAGACACACGGGTGGACTCATTCCATTCTAGTTCCGACAGTTGTTTATAATAGTGGTAACGGTTCCTGACTTCTTGCTGGGCTTGTCCCAGAAACCGCTCGGCATCTTCCGGATGCGTGTGCCACAGCATACTGAAACGGGTTTCTGTACTAACAAAATCACGGAGCGGTATCGAAGGTTCCGGTGAATCCAAGTGCATGGGGTTTTTACCTTGCTTGATTTTATTCGGGTCGAACCGGAATAACGGCCAATGCCCGCTTTTTACCGCCAAGTTCTGCTGACGATGGTTGTTGGACAGGTCAACGCCATGCGCAATACACGGCGCATAAGCAATGATGATTGAAGGCCCGTCATGCGCTTCCGCCTCTAAAAAAGCGCTCAATGTTTGGGTATCCTTACCGGCGTATGCGACATGGGCGACATAAACATTGTTGTAATCCATCGCCAACAGGGCCAAATCTTTTTTAACTTGCGCCTTGCCGCCTGCTGCGAACTTAGCGACCGCGCCCAACGGGGTGGATTTCGACTTTTGCCCGCCGGTATTGGAGTAGACTTCGGTGTCCAAGACTAAAATATTGACATTGCGGCCGCTGGCGAGGACGTGATCCAAGCCGCCGTAACCGATGTCGTAGGCCCAGCCGTCGCCGCCGACAATCCAGACGCTTTTTTTGCACAAATGATCGGCGAGTTGTAAGAGGGAGTGTGCAACGGTTTTGGATAAGCCTTGCAAGCGTAGCTTGAGTTCGGCTATCCGTTCCCGTTGCTCGTAAATTCCGGCTTCATCGGATTGGTCGGCATTCAGGATGGCGTCGACACAGTCACTGCCGAGTTCCGCGGTCAGCGATGTTAGCAACTCTTTTGCCTGTTCATTCTGTTTATCCAAAGCAATGCGGATCCCTAAGCCGAATTCGGCATTGTCCTCAAATAAGGAGTTGTTCCAGGCCGGACCTCGGCCTTCGGCATTTTTTGTCCACGGTGTTGTCGGTAAGTTGCCGCCGTAAATCGACGAACAGCCGGTGGCGTTGGCAACAACCATCCGGTCGCCGAACAGTTGCGAGGCCAGTTTTAAATAAGGCGTTTCGCCGCAACCGACACAGGCGCCTGAAAACTCAAATAAGGGTTGCATCACCATCGAGCCTTTGATGGTGTTGGGTTTTAGCAAACGTCGGTCGTATTCGGGAATACTTAAAAAAAAGTCCCAGTTTTCCCGTTCGGCCTCGCGTAAAGCCGGTAGCGGACGCATATTCAATGCTTTCCGGCTGGCGTTGGATTTATCCCTGATCGGGCAAATATCAACGCATAAAGTACAACCCGTGCAATCTTCAGGCGCGACTTGGTAGGTCATTGCAAGGCTGTCCGGAAAATCCTTGCCCAACATCGGCGCGTGCTTAAAAGTTTCCGGGGCGTTTTGTAACAATCCTGTCGAATAGATTTTGCTGCGGATGACGCCATGGGGGCATACCATTACACATTTACCGCATTGGGTGCATAAGTCGGTTTCCCAAACCGGGATTTCTAGGGCCAGATTGCGCTTTTCATAAGCAGCGGTACCGGTCGGGAACGTGCCGTCGACCGGCATGGCGCTGACCGGCAATAAATCGCCACGGCCAGCAATGATCTCGGCGGTGACCTGCCGGACAAAGTTTGGCGTCGAGGCCGGGATTAAGGAATGTATCTCAAAAGCGCTGGTTACCGCGGAAGGGATCGGGACTTGATGTAAACTGGCGACAGTCTCATCAATTGCCCTGAAATTGATTTCAACAATGCGTCGGCCTTTTTTGCCGTAGGTTTTCTCAACAGCCAGTTTAATGGCCGTAATTGCTTGATCTTGCGGCAACACCCCGGAAATCGCAAAGAAACAGGTCTGCATGATGGTATTAATGCGTTTGCCCATGCCACTTCTATCTGCAACCTCGTAACCGTCGATCACATAGAAACGGATTTTCTTTGCAATCATCTGTTCCTGCATTTTACGCGGTAACGAATCCCAGGCTTTATCCGGCGGCTCCGCGGAATTGAGCAGGAATACCGCATTCTCTGCGGCATTATCCAACATCGGGTAACGCTGTAAAAAATTCGTCTGGTGGCAAGCGATAAAATCGGCATCGTTCGCGCCGATCAAATAGGTTGAACGGATCGGTTGCGAGCCGAAACGCAAATGCGAGACGGTGACAGCGCCGGATTTTTTGGAGTCGTAGACAAAATAGCCTTGCGCATAAAGGTCGGTGGCTTCGCCAATGATCTTGATCGTATTTTTATTGGCGCTCACCGTCCCATCACTCCCCAAGCCGTAAAACAGGGCCTGGAAAGTCCCGGCATGGGCATTGGTGCGGTAACCCGAATCCCACTCTAAACTGGTATAAGTCACATCATCGTAAATACCGACGGTGAAATTATTTTTAGGCTGGTCATGCTTCAACTCATCAAAAATCGCTTTAATCATGCCGGGCGTAAACTCCTTCGACGACAACCCATAACGCCCGCCGACAACCTTCGGCAACGCTGCAAACTTTGGGGATGTGCCCATCGCATTCGTTGCAATAGCGCCTAGCACGTCTTTATATAACGGTTCGCCGTCTGCCCCCGGCTCTTTGGTTCGGTCAAGCACTGCTATTTTTCGGCAAGCCGCGGGCAGTGCGGCTAGCAAGCTATTCGCATCAAATGGCCGATACAGGCGTACTTTAAGTAAACCCACGGCTTCGCCTTGGCGATTGAGATAATCTATCGTTTCTGCTACAGCCTCGGCACCAGAACCCATAATGATTAGAACTCGTTCGGCTTGTTCCGAACCGACATAATCGAATAATCGATAGCGCCTCCCAGTCAATTCAGCAAACCTGTCCATAGCTTGTTGGACGATTTCAGGAAAAGCCTCGTAATATCGATTTACCGTTTCCCGAGCTTGAAAATACACATCCGGATTTTGGGCAGTACCACGCAATACAGGTTTATCGGGTGTTAGTGCCCGGTTTTTATGGGCAACAACCCATTGCTGTTGAATCATTGCGCGTAAGGTAGCATCATCCAGGACTTTGACTTTGGCGACTTCATGGGAAGTCCTAAAGCCATCAAAAAAATGCATCACAGGAATTCGGCCTTCTAAACTGGCCGCTTGCGCTATCAAGGCAAAATCCATGGCTTCTTGAGGGGAGTTGGAACAGAGCATGGCAAAACCGGTCATCCGTGCCGACATGACATCGCTATGGTCGCCGAAAATTGACAAGCCTTGGCACGCTAAAGAACGGGCGGCGACATGAAAAACAGTGGGCGTCAATTCACCGGCGATTTTGTACATATTCGGCAGCATCAACAGCAATCCTTGTGATGCCGTAAAGGTCGTTGCCAAGGCCCCGGCTTGCAAAGCGCCGTGAATTGCTCCTGCTGCTCCGCCTTCGCTCTGCATTTCAATGACTTCCGGGACAGTCCCCCATAAGTTTACTTGGCCGCGTGACGACCATTCATCCGCCCATTCCCCCATACTGGATGATGGCGTTATCGGGTAAATGGCAATGACTTCATTCAATTTGTGGGCAATCATTGCAACTGCTTGATTGCCGTCGATGGTGAGAGTTTGCTTAGTGCTCATTTAACCGCTCCAACTTTTGGCTAAAAATTATTATAGCCACCTTATTTCCAATTTAATTTGCTGAGATGTTTTCTTCTGAAAAGAATTTTTTGTTCAACCTGTCCATAACCTAAGTGCAACTTTATTTTTAAATATAAGCATTGCTAGCTTGACTTGAATTTCTCGAATGTCTTTAGGCTGACTGTCAATGCCTCTCAAACTTTATATTAAAGGTAAGCTCTTGTAAAATTTGAGGGGCAGGAATTGGTTGGTTTTCATTTCGTTGGTTGATATTAGCCATTGTCAGCTTTGGAGAAAACGGTAAAGAAGCCCTAACTTATCGACAATAAATGTAAAAATTACATAATTTTTAAACTGTCACTACTGACAATAGCATTGAACTAAACTCGTATCCTTGGTTGTTGCTTGATAGAGGCCATAATGTACTGCTGGGTGTTTGCTTAAATGTTCTCAGAACAACGGGGAAAACCCGAACCAGGCTTGGTGAAAATGCACCACGGCAAGGTAGAGCGCTAAGGCCAAAACCAATTGCCAAACTTTGAATTCGGAGATTACCAGCGTATTCCGGCCATCCTTGATGGCCTGGAAGGGTATAATCGAAGTCGCGGCGGCGTATTTGTCCCAATGCTGGCCACAGGCTTTTTTCCGCTTGGCATCGATTGAAACCATCCCGGCAAGCACCAGCACGAGCAGCGAACCGAACAACACCACGGAAGCCACATCGCCATTGGCAACCAAATGGACAAACGCCCACAGCGCAACTCCCCACAGGAAAGGATGCCGGGTTATGCGGTGTATCCCGCGTGCAGGCGCATCTGCCTTCAGCAGGTTATCTCCGCCCACAGCCGTGGGGTTCGGTGCCGTCATCCCCAACACGGCGAGGAGAAACGCGATAAACATGAGGAGTGCTGCGATTGGCTTGAACCACGCTAGTTGCCCCCAAGTCTCGATGTAAACGGCAGCCCGGTAGGCATGAGCCAGCCAGACGATGCCGAGCAGGGAAAACAGGGAAAATGCTGCGCGGTAGACATTTTCGCCAAGCTTTTCGATGGCACGCCCTCGAACCGATGTGCCCGCAATCCCTACGTGCAGGGCAATGAAGAACAGGGCGGCGAAAATGAGTTGGGTCATGGCCTGTTGGTACCGGTTGAAATTTGAGAGTTATATAGGTCTGATACCGTAAATTGAATGGCCATAAAAGTTGATAGGAATCTTCAAGTATTCCGGCTAGTTAATAGCGAAAGATATGACCAGCACCACATCGGCATTGATGGTCAATGTTCAACTCGCATCAGCACTGTAATGATCAGAGTTCTCGTCCGATATAGTTCACTCTTGGCACAGTGATCTTGCCCTTTTCTTTCGGACACTCGGCTACTAGAGTAGTCTCTAAATCCGAGGTCGACAATGAAAACCAAAAAAGAAGGATTACCGGCACGGTCTGTCTACAAAAGATATACCGCACAGTTTAAAGAGCAAGCGTAAGAACGCGCTGATCGGGATGGCATCCCTAGGGTGTCGCAGGATTTGGGGTTAGCAGAAGCCACCTTGTATGCCTGGCGGGCAAAACGTCGGCAAACAGGGCAACCCTTTGAAGACAAAAAGCTCCAACAGGCTGAAATGGCTCGCCTCAAACGTAAAATGCCCGGCTGGAAGAGGAAGTGGCTTTCCTACTTGTGCCCTTTGGGTAAAAAAGGCCGCAGCGTACTTCGCGAAACTGCCCAAGTCGACTGCATGGATGCAGGAGGTAGGGCAACGCAGGAGCGGTTACCGAGAAGTACGCCATGATAATCGACAATGAAAATCATTTTTCAACCAGCATGATGTGCCGCATGCTGTTGGTTTCCCGTAGCGGCTATTACGCCTGGAAACACAGGCCGCCCTCAGTGAGGGAACAATCGAACCGATTACTGACGGTTGAAGTCAAGCGGGTGTTTGACGATACCCAAAGGACACAAGTTAGAAAGGACGGCCAGGCGCGCCCAGGATCGCCCGCCGTCTCCAGGACGAAGTCAAGGCAGCCGGTCGGCACCGCGTTGCGAGGATCATGCAGGACAACGGCTGGCGAGCGAAGGCGGCCAGGAAATACAAGGCAACCACAAACAGCAAGCACCCGTCGCCAGTAGCCCCTAACCTGTTGGAACAGGATTTCAGTGCGGACAGGCCAAACCAGAAGTGGGTGTCGGACATCACCAATATCTGGACGGACAAAGGCTGGCTGTACTTGGCGGTGGTGCTTGAGCTTTATTCCAGACGGGTCATTGGCTGGGCAATCGCCGAGCGCATGACGGCAACGTTGGTTTGTGATGCCCTCATCATGGCGTTATACCCACAGGGCACAAGTGGCAACGGAAGATGCCAAAGGGCGTGGTAGTCCATCCTGACCGGGGCAGCCATTATTGTTCAGCTGCCTACCAGAAACTGTCCCATAAACACCAATTGATTTGCAGCATGAGCAAAAAAGGTGACAGTTATGATAATGCCGCAATGGAAAGCTGGAACCACAGTTTCAAGGTCGAAGCTATTCATGGTGAACGCTTCAAGGCCCGTTCTGAAGCCAAGTTCCAGGTGTTCGAATAGTTTGAAGTGTATTACAATCGCAAACGGCTTCATTCAAAACTGGGCTATCTCAGCCCGGAAGCTTTTGAAGCCAAAAAAGTCGCTTAGTGGAGTGTCCGTGAAATCCGGGCAAGATCAAAATTATTAAAACTAAAGATATGCAATGTATTGTTGTGCTTTTCTAATTCTAACTTTATCATGACTTTTTTGCTGGCGATTCAAGAGGCATAAACAGGAGGCATTATGGAGGGTTATAAACATATACTTGTAGCGGTGGATTTTGACCAGGTGGATACTGTCACTTGCCAGGCAAAAACGCTGGCTAATACGTTCCATGCAACACTAAGCCTGATTCATGTGGTGGACAATATGCCGATCCCCGATACGGGTTACGGCCTGGATACGACCATAGACCTGGACTTGACCGGTGAAATGATTGCCGCGGCAAAAAAACAATTGTCCGCCCTCGGCCAAAATTTGGGTGTCCCGGAAGACCATCTCTGGGTGGAGTTAGGCAGCCCAAAGCTGGAAATAAATAGGATTGCCGAGGAACACAACGTTGACCTCATCGTGGTCGGCTCCCATGGCCGACATGGTTTGGCTTTGTTATTAGGCTCAACCTCCAATGGCGTGCTTCACCATGCCAAATGCGATGTGTTGGCGATACGATTAAAAGACGATTGATCTCCATGATTGGATTACAGCAAATTATAAAAAATCTAACTTTAACAATAATTAAAACGGCTACAAGATAAAAAGGCTAACAAATGATAGGCGTTATAAAAGATTACGACCCAGAAACCGAATCCGGATCCATTAGCACCGGCAAAGAAGTTTTGCAATTTGAAATCAGCGACTGGATTGCCAATGCACCCCCTGAACAAGGCGACCATGTCAAGTTTGACCTCAGGGGAGTTAAACCGTTTAACATTAACCTATATGCGGCAACACTGGACAGAGGCGAAGCGGTAAAACGTAAGTCTATCGCAGTGGTGTTGGCGATATTGCTCGGTTTTGTAGGGGCGCATCGGCTTTATCTCGGTTATTATCGAATGGCGTTTACCATAATCGCTGTTAATGTCTTGCTTGTGAAAGTGATCGGCGCGCCGCAATTCGCCATATTGTGGGGAATAATTGAAGCTGTCCTTCTTTTAAGCGGTCATATGGACAAGGACGCCCAAGGCCGCCCTTTGAAATAAAGCCAAATAAAAAAACGGCATTAATAAAAATGGCTTTGTGATTGACTCACAAAGCCATTTTTTTATACGGGATGCCGCTTACTTAGGTACAACATTTACCGCGGTTAAACCCTTGGGGCCAGTTTCAATTTCAAAACTGACAGACTGCCCCTCATTCAAGGTTTTAAAACCAGCACCTTGAATTACGGAATGATGGACAAAAACATCTTCACCACCTTCTGAGGGCGCAATAAATCCAAAGCCCTTGGTGTTGTTAAACCACTTTACAGTGCCTGTGGCCATATCAAAAACTCCTAAATTAAAAACTTACGGTTAACGCAGAACGACAACATTGATAACCGGACAACCATTTATAGCGGTAATACCATAGTTCAACATCCCATTTCTGGTCGGGCGCTATTGTACTGATATTTTTTGCTAGATGCTAATTATTGAATAATTTTATACAATCCATCCAACACCAAAGAATTCGGACTGACAATCCCGATCACCGTACGGTTATCGATCACCGGCGCCCTCACCAGGTTATAATCCGCGAACAAACGCGAGCAGTAACGTATATCCATCTCAGGATGGACTGAAATCACCGGCTTGTTCATTATTTCATAGACGTTGACCCGATTGGGCGCACGGTCTTTCGCAAGGACATGCCTGGCAATGTCCCCGCAGGTAATCAGCCCGTATTCATCGTTTTCATGGCGTTTATTGACAACCAGGACGGCTGTTTTGAGAGATTTCATTTTTTTCAGCGCGTCATCGACCGTGGCAATGCCGTCAATTGTGCCGAAATCGGTTTTCATGACATCCTTAACGCGGATGACTGTTCGGTTTTCGATCATAGCTTCTCCTCTAGTTCTTGTGTCAGTTCTTCAACTTGGTGCATAACCCCTATGGCGTCTTCAACGTCGATTTGAAACGCAATACCCGTACCGGGCTTGCTGTCAAATTCAGCCGCCTTTGCAATTTTTTCCAATATATGGCGGCTTAAACGTTCCTCGACCAAAAACAGCAGGACATCGCGCGAGGTTTCCAAGGTGAGCCCGAAGAATGTTTTTGATTGTTTGATGCCCTCGCCCCTAGCATGGTTTATCACGGTTGCGCCTTTCGCACCATTGGCGCGGGCGGTATCCAGCACCAGGTCGGTTTTATCGTCTTCGACGAAAGCAATTACTAATTTAAAATGCATAGCGTTCCCTAATTTTTTGATGAAAGATTTCTTGTGTTCACCCAATGGGCAATTTGTGCGTAACCCAACACGGCAATAATTGGAAACAGGCTGGCAAAAGCAATTAAACCGAAGCCATCCAGTACCGGATTTCGGCCGGGGATGGCTTCTGCCAAACCCAAACCCAATGCGGTCACCAGCGGCACAGTGACCATCGATGTGGTTACGCCGCCAGTGTCGTAAGCCAAACCTATAATCATTTTCGGGGCATAAAGGGTTTGAACCGTAATGATAAAATATCCCGCTACTATGAAATAGTAAATTTCTATCCCGGTGACTATCCGAAACGTCCCCAGTGCCAAGCCAAGGCTCACGCCAAGGGCGACCGCGATGCGCAATCCCCAGGGGCGGATAGCGCCCCCAGATATTTCCTCGGCTTTAAGCGCGACGGCAAGTAAGGCGGGTTCCGCCAATGCCGTAGAAAATCCGATAGTGCCCGCAAAAATATATACCCACTTATAAGTTTGCCAAGAGACAAGTTGACTGGCAGGGTTGATGTTTAAAAACTCCGGGGTAGTCAATTGGTAGGCCATTAAGCTGCCAATTGGAAACAAAGCCATCTCTAAGCCTTCCAGAAAAAAAACGATGCCCAGCAAGACATATAAAAAGCCTGACAAAGTTTTTTTGAAGTGCGGTAACGACTTACGGATAACCAAAAATTGAAAGCCTATAATAACGGTGACGATAGGCAAGACGTCTTTGCAAGTCCCCCAAAATTTCGATAAAAACAGCAATGCCCATTCCATCATACGGCCATCCCGTAAGCCATGACAAAAATCATCGGCGTCAAAGACGCAAAAACGACCATACCAAAGCCGTCTGTCATGGGATTACGGCCTTTGATGGCCGTGGCAAGGCCGACGCCTAACGCCGTTACCAATGGCACAGTGATGGTTGAAGTCGCAATGCCGCCGGCATCGTAAGCAATGCCGATAATTTCCTTGGGGGCATAAGGCGTCATTGCAGCCACAAAACCATAAGCGATAAAGACAGGATAATAAACCGGCCAGCCCTGGATAATCCTGAAAACCCCTACTAAAATGGCAAAACCAACCGAAAAGGCGACAGTAACCCTTAAACCTAGCGCATAATTGGCCTTGGCTGTTTGGGTTTGCTCAATGATCTTGCCGACACTGGCAATGTCCGCGGCTTTTTCCGCAACAGCCATTAATGCAGGTTCGGCAATTGCCGCGCCAAAACCAAGCGAGAACGCAAAGGCCAAAAGCCAAAATACGCTCCCCTTACGGGCAAACGCATACGCCATGGAATCGCCTAAAGGAAACAGGCTTTGTTCCAATCCCTGAATGAACAATGTTAAACCGAAAACGACAAATAAGGTGCCGATTATTAAATTGGCAACTTCCGGTACCGGTTGCCGAATAACGAAGACCTGAAAAACCAAAACCACGGTAAGGATCGGCGCGAGGTCGAGGAAACTGTTAACTAATTGCCTTATGAAAGGGTTAATAGGATTATGCATTTGGTTGGTTTTGCTGGCAGAATAATGATGATCGATCAACCTTCACTGGTACAGATGCCGTTTATCCAAACGGCAAGGCACATTCCATGTTGCCGTCCTTAAAAAATAGGGAGCCTATGGGCCATAGTACGGCAAGCATACCACGAACGGGATAAAGCGCTTGCAGCCCATCTTTAGTTTGTCGAAGGGATTGATCCCAACTTCCTACAATGAATCGTTTTTTGGGTTGCGTCCCAGTTATTTTAACTATCAGCTTTGTTGGTATTATGTCATCCCCCAACCAAACAGGCCATTTCTTTTTAAGGCCCTTTTGGGTAACAAAACACTAACTGAAGGGCTTATTTTATGGGGTTGGGTTTGATACCTGATGCCGCACATGCTTCCTTTAACAAGGCAATATCCGCCTGAATCGCCTGGAACAGCCATAGGGCTAAGATAAAGCCTGCAACGCCAACAACCCCAAAAACCCCCAAAAGTACAGAAGCCAAACGCGACCCGATTGCGGGGCCGAGTATGACACCCATTGCCAACACAAACATCGGCAACGCCCCGGCCATCGCCAAATAGCGCCATCTCCAAGAATCCACACGATTAAGGTTTTCTATATCGTCGTTGACAACTGAGCCTGGGGTAAGGAAAGCCAAGTAGTAAACATGCACGCAAAGCCATGTCGCCATCAAAAAAGGATACGTGGCGGCAAACACGCCGCACAAGGCCAGCGAAGCAATAAAGAATACATAATCCTGAAGGCTTAAGGCATTGATAGTCAATGGGTAAATAGGTCCCGCCAAGATCCATAGGCAGGCGCCAATCAGGGCGGCGTATTGTCCCAACATTAGGCAACGGCGGCGTAAGAATGGTAAGTTTTCGGCCGGAATCAGCTTCCCATTAACTGCATCGTCAAGTCCCTGGCTTACGGGTCTGGCCAAAAAGACGAACAATAGCAATCCTATTAAAAAACCTAACCCATTCACGTATCCGGCACAAATCTCATAATACTCCTCCGCCTTGTCGCCCACACCTTTAACCATAGGCCTTACAATGACCTCCCAGTTGAAGAAATAATTAAACAACGCCGCCATTACATTCGGGAGCAAGCAAACAATCAACATGATGCTTATCGGATACCTGCTTGCCAGACCCGACCAACCCCGCGACTTTAGCCCGAGCCGAGCCAACTTGTCGGCTAGTGTGCGCAGTGGTGCGATTTTATCCTGCACATCTAGATAATAAGGCTGTATCGAAATGATTGCCTCAAAGTTTGCAAGGCCTTCCCGCCAACGCCCTTGCCCTAAGTTAGTTAAGGCCTCGGAATACATACGCGATACTTGCGGCTCAACCGTAACCTTTTCTATGGCTGCAATTAATCGCGCCATATCGTCATCCCAACGTTCATAGGTCAGCAAATTCACTTGCAGGGTTGATAATTGCTTGATCTCTTGAGGCAATTCTTCTGCTTTCGGAATCTTCGCATTTTCCACCAACACTGGGATAACCGGAATCTTACGTTCCAAAGCCACAGCGATCTCAAGGCGCACAAAATCGTTTTCATTATGGATTCGCCGTTGCCCGGATTCATCCCTTAACTCAAGCCAGTTGGGGCCAATAATCACCAGCAGCA
The DNA here is from genome assembly GCA_964435245.1 of uncultured Methylomagnum sp. Taxonomy (GTDB): domain Bacteria; phylum Pseudomonadota; class Gammaproteobacteria; order Methylococcales; family Methylomonadaceae; genus Methyloglobulus. The sequence goes on along the minus strand of CAYSYU010000023.1, from coordinate 9,272 downwards.
ATTCACAATTACTGACCGCCTCATCGATGATGAGGGAAAAATCGCTGCCCACTGCAATGTCTTCCATGTCCAAGAAGATTTGCTTGCTCCCGAAAGTATTGCGCAAGTCGCTCATCAGCCCCCTGACATAACCGGGCGCATCCGCACGACGGTAACTGATAAAAACCGATCCCCGGAAACTTGGGTTCATTACCATCTCAGTAGTAGAAAGTGCATAAGGAAGACATATAACGCCATGACCGTATCCATTTTTAGTTTTGCGTATATCAGCGCCCCAAAGAGCATAACAATAATTATCCTTTAAGCCTAATAATCCGATTTTAAAGTTATTTAACAGGGTAAAACAATGGGAAATTACCAGTAAAAATAATACCTAAAATGAAAATAGTAGGCTAACATAATTGAAAAACCCATTATTTTAAGGCGATGGATTCAGGCCTTGGATAAAAATCGTATCCCTATAGCCCAAGTCGATCTATTGGATAAGTGGCTGAATGTAATGTATGGAGCAAAAATCTTCCGAATTCCTGAAAAATTAACCATTCCGCTTACTTTTAGAAATTTGTGAGTACATTAAAATCATAAGGGGGGAAGCCGTGAAGCCACATGCTTTTGTCGCCATGCCTTTTGGCAAAAAAAAATCTGAACCCGATGGAATAGAGATTGATTTCAATGCGATCTATAAAGACTTACTTAAACCTGCCATCGAAGCCGCCGACCTGGAAGTCTTCCGGGCCGATGAGGAACAAGCAGCCGGCGACATCAAGACCGACATGTTCCAGGAGTTGCTTATTGCAGACCTGGTCGTCGTTGACCTTACCCTGGACAACCCCAACGTTTGGTATGAACTGGGTATCCGTCATGCTTTGAGGGCGAGAGGAATTGTTTTGGTGCAAGGCCCCCGAGCTAACCAACCGTTCGACATTTACACCGACCGAAAATACCGCTATAGCATCAAGGACGGCCTGCCCGACCAATCTACCCTAGAAAAAGACAAAGCCAGAATTACTGAAATTGTAAAAGCAACGCTGGAATCCTGGCATGGCAGGAAAATCAGCCCCGTTTTCCACCTGCTGCCAAACCTTGAAGAACCCGAGTGGAAAAAGCTTAAAGTCGGCGACGCGAAAGAATTCTGGGACGAGCACGATGCTTGGGCAGACCGCATCGATCTCGCCCGTAAATCGCAAAAAGTTGGCGATATCATGGTGTTGGCGGAAGAAGCCCCAGTTGCGGCATTCCGTTCCGAAGCCCACTGCATTGCGGCTAAGGCATTGTTGAAGCTGGAACGTTTCATGCTGGCCCTGGAACATTTCGAGCACTGCCTGGCTGTAGAGCCTAATAATCTTGAAGCCTTACAAAAAAAAGGCGTCTGCCTACAGCGACTCGGCAAACTTGACGAAGCCCGCGACCATTATAAAAACATACTGGAGGACTATCCTAAGGATATTGAGACCTGGGCTTTGTTAGGAAGGATAGACAAAGATGCCTGGGTGGAAGCCTGGCGGCAACCGGGGAACAGCCCCGAAAAAATGCGTGAAGACGCCAGTTATGAAGATGCCCTGTTACGCGCCGCGATCAAAAGTTACAGTACCGCTTTCACGGCTGCGCCCGGTCATTATTATTCCGGAATTAACGCAGCCACCCTCATGTACCTTTATTATGACCTTACCCAGAAAACCGACTTCCACGCCGATGCCGCTGCAATGTCGGGAGGTATCGGATGGGCCGCACGTTGCGATTCGAATTCGGGGGGAGCATTTTGGGCTAAGGCCACCCTCGCTGATCTTGAGGTATTGACCGGCACCGCGGCCAGCGTCACCAATGCTTATAAAGAAGCGATTGCTTGCGCGGAAAAAGACTGGTTTGCGCTCAATTCCACTCTCGGCCAACTGAAACTGCTAAGGGACTTGGATTTCCGTCCAGAACAAGTGGCAGCCGGTATCCAGACGTTTGAACGCGCCTTGGAACGGCTCAAAAAACCTACAGAAACCTGGCAACCACGGCAGGTATTGTTGTTCTCGGGGCACATGGTGGATAAGCCAGATCGGGAAACTCCTCGTTTCCCCTTAGATAAGGTGCCGATTGCCGAAGCCGAAATCGCCAAAGCTTTAGACCGACTGGGCGCAGGCTCGGATGATCTCGCCTTGACCCAGGGCGCGAGCGGCGGCGACCTGATTTTTGCCGAAGCCTGCCTAAAACGCGGTGTCAAGCTTCAATTCATGCAGCCTTTTCCCGAGCCGGAGTTTATAGAGCGTTCCGTAGCCCCAGCCGAAGGCGATTGGCGCAGCCGTTACTTTGATGCCAAGGCAAAACTGACGCAGCCAACTTTGTGCATGCCCGTCGAACTGGGAAAGCTGAAATTTAAAGGTGAACCTAATACCTCCGAACGCAACGATTTCGTCCGTTGCAATCTTTGGCTGCTTTACACGGCTTTTGCTTTCGGCCCTGAAAAATTAAAGTTTGTGTGCCTATGGAACGGCGGCGGCGGCGATGGCTCCGGCGGCACACAGCACATGGTCAACGAAGTGAAAAAACGTACGGGGCAAGTGATCCATTTGGATACCAGGAAGTTATGGTGAGGTCTCTATGGCCAAAACAGAACCTGTATGAGTTAAAAAGAGACTCGGCTTCAATTGGTCAAATTTTATATTCGTATATTCGGTTATGACTTTTTTTATTTCTTTCAAGCTCGGCTCTCCACCTTGGAGCGCAAAGTTATGGATCGGACTTAGCGAGTCGTCTAAGTGAACTGCAATATTAACTTTGCTTTTTGCGTACACAACAAATTTTATGTCTTAATTATTTCAGCTATCTAATAGTTGGTTTTAAGTATTGGCTCGAAATCTGCTTCGTTGTTAAGTCAGCAAGCTTAGTTATTAAACCGGAGATAATTAAAATGAAAACGAAATATATTAGCAGCTTGGTACTTTTGCTGGTGTTCAACGGTTGTCAAAAAGAAGATGTCACGCAGACCAACGAGAACCAAACATCAGAGCCAACTAAAGGCGCTGTCGTTAAACAACAAGGCAAGGCGTCCTGGTACGGCCCAGGCTTTCATGGCAAAACCACTGCCAATGGCGAAACCTATAACCAGAACGCAATGACCGCTGCATCCACAACATTACCGTTAGGGACGACTGCGAAGGTAACCAATGTCGATACTGGCAAGTCTGTAACCGTCAAGGTCAATGATCGTGGCCCTTACGTCGGTAACCGAGTAATGGATTTATCCAAAGCAGCCGCCAACAAAATCGGCATTAAAGAAAAAGGCGTGGGGAAAGTCAAAATCGTCGCCCATAAGCCGGCCAAAAAACATAAATACAAGATTAAGCATAAATGAAATTATGGCCTCATTAAATATTAATAACCGGTCAATTAATCATTGGTGATGCATTAATTTGACTTTTATACATTAGAAAAGGGGAACTACCCTGTTTATATCATTACTTATTTACGTTGAGATCTTTGCACGGTAGTGGGTTAAACCTGTGATTAGGCATGAATATCGCGCCCAAACTCGACCTTATTAATTAACAGGCCAATAACAATATCATGCATAAGCTCCAGCTTTGAGAAGCAAATGGTTCTGCGCGCCAATTCGTTTGATCCAGGTTCTAAAATTGAGGTTTTTACGTTCTACCTTTTGGGTGCTTCGTTTGCCCATCTGATGTCTGTCGGCGTCGAGGTGGCGTTCGTAGCCCCCCAGTCGTCCATGTTAGTAACGGCTGATATTGAACGACGCAAGCAACGCTTTCAAGTCTTGGAAAACCGTGTCCTTGCGCTTGCTGAACACATAAGCCAGCACGGTGTTGGTGGCATGGTCAACGACGTGCCACAGCCAACGTTGGTTTGACTTGTCCCCCACACCTGTCCTGAGCGCAGCCGAAGGGAACGACCATTGCTCGTCCAATTCAGCTTCTTGGCAGGCCCGTTCCAGCCTCACTTCCCGTGGCTTCCCTGCGTCCTTAAGGTACAACGGGTTCACTTGCATAATGGCGGACGCTTTTTTTAAGGTGCTGATCACCGTGTTTTTGTTAATCTTAAGCATCCAGGCCGTATCCCAGATGCCGCTGCTGTGAATGGCCGTTTCGACAACTTGCGCCTTGATGCCAGGCTCATAAGCCCTGTAACGGTAGTTGAGCATAAAGGTCTGGGTCGGGCAATCCGGGTGTTGGCAACGATAGCGTTGTACGCCGTGCGCACTCAAGCCGGACTTTGCGATGTTGCTGCCGCCACACTTTGGGCAAGTGATTTCTTGGTAACAGGTCATGTGGGAAATTATGAAATAGTTAAGTCAATTAATTATCCCATCATTCTTATGTTAATTCACAGGTTTAACCCACCACCGCCACATCAGTGTGTAAGTGGATGCAATTATGCAGCCGTGTGATAATAAGGTTGGACTTACTATTTTTCGGATAAAAACGATAAGTTTGTGGTCTTACTTTTTAAATTGTCTTGCCAGTGTTTTTCATGCAAAAGTGAAAACCTGAACATTTATTCCCAAGAGCCCGGAAGAGAGGTTTATCTATGGGTAACCCCGATCCATTTGGCGTCCTCGCACAACTGAGCAGCGGAAACGGCCGCTCTGTCGCTTATTATTCCTTGTCCCGGCTTGAACAGGCAGGGGTGGCAAATTTATCGCGTTTGCCGTATTCGATAAAAATCCTGCTCGAATCAATAATGCGCAACTGCGACGGTTATGCGATAACACCGGACCATATCCAAACGCTTGCCAATTGGCAGCCGAAACAAACCAGGCAAGAAATTCCGTTTAAACCGGCGCGGGTAATACTCCAGGATTTTACCGGAGTTCCCGCCTTGGTCGATTTGGCCGCCATGCGGGATGCCATAAAAAAACTGGGGGGAGACCCCAAAAAAATAAATCCTTTAATCCCGTGCGATTTGGTCATCGACCATTCCGTACAGGTGGATTATTTCGGCAAAGCCAATGCCTTATCTTTAAACGAAACGGTTGAATTCCAGCGAAATAAGGAACGTTATGAGTTCCTGAAATGGGGGCAATCCGCATTTAAGAACCTTCGCGTCGTGCCGCCGTCCACAGGCATCGTCCATCAAGTCAACCTGGAATACTTGTCGCAAACGGTTTTTCACAATAAGGACAAGAATACCTGTTATCCGGATAGCTGCGTTGGCACCGATTCCCATACCCCGATGGTGAATGGGCTTGGGGTATTGGCGTGGGGTGTAGGCGGCATAGAAGCTGAAGCCGTTATGCTCGACCAGCCTATTTATATGCTGGTGCCGGATATCATCGGCATCAAATTAACTGGAACGCTCCAAGCGGGTGTCACTGCAACGGATTTGGTGCTTCGCATTACCGAATTGTGCCGGAAATTCGGGGTAGTCGGAAAATTTGTCGAATTCTATGGCAGCGGGCTATCGACCTTGAGCATCCCGGACAGGGCAACCATCAGTAATATGGCGCCAGAACAGGGTTCAACCGTCAGTTTTTTCCCGGTCGATGACAAGACGCTCGATTACATGCGCCTTACCGGGCGTAGTCCCGATCAAATCGAACTGACTGAATGTTATACGAAAACGCAAGGGTTGTTCCGTACCGATACGTCCCCAGATCCGATTTTTACAGAAACCATGGAAATCAATCTCGGCACTATCGAACCGGCGTTGGCAGGCCCCAAACGTCCTCAGGATAGGATCCCGCTCAGCGAAGTCGGCCCGACCTATAAACAAATATTAACCGCTCCCTCTGGATTTAAGGGGTTGGGCCTTTCACCACACGACCTTGGCCGAAGCGCTATCGTATCGATCAATGATAAGGATGAAACCATTACCCACGGTGCTGTTGTTATTGCGGCAATCACGTCTTGCACCAATACCAGTAATCCCAGCGTCATGCTGGGGGCAGGATTGCTCGCCAAGAAAGCGGTCGAGAAAGGCCTTAAGATCAAAAACTATGTCAAAACATCACTAGCACCGGGTTCGTTGGTCGTCACGGAATATCTGAAAAAATCCGGGTTGCTGCCTTACCTTGAACGGCTCGGGTTCTATCTGGTGGGATACGGCTGTACCACTTGTATCGGCAATTCCGGCCCGCTGGCAGAACCGGTAGCCAAGGCGATCCAGGATAACAACCTGGTCGTTTCAGCGGTATTATCAGGCAATAGAAACTTTGAAGGCCGGGTACACCCGCTCACCAAAACGAACTATCTTGCCTCGCCGCCTTTGGTCGTGGCCTATGCGCTGGCCGGTTCTACCGCCGTCGATATCACCAGGGAGCCGCTAGGCAATGATAACAACGGTAAGCCTGTCTACCTAAAGGACATTTGGCCTACCGGTGAAGAAATTGACCAATCCATAGCCCGTTTTGTTACCCCTGAGATGTTCAAGGAACGCTATGCGGACGTATTTTCCGGCACCGAGGCTTGGCGGCAGGTCAATGTACCAGCTTCCGAACTTTATTCATGGGATGAACAATCGACCTATATCCGGCGGCCGCCGTTTTTCAAAGGCATTGCTTCCGGGCAGCAATCCATCAACCCGCTTACCGGCATGAGGGTGTTGGCTGTATTCGGCGATTCCGTAACTACCGACCATATTTCGCCGGCCGGACAAATCTCCCCGAACTCTCCTGCGGCGCGCTACCTGCTGGAAAAAGGAATTGCCCAAAAAGACTGGAATAGTTATGGTTCGCGGCGGGGTAACGATGAAGTCATGAGCCGTGGCACTTTTGCCAACATCCGTATCCGAAATTTATTGGTGCCGGATTCGGAAGGTAACGTCACACGGTATCATCCGACCGGCGAAAACCTGTCCTTTTACGATGCGGCAATGAAATACCGTGAAAACGGGATACCCCTTTGTATCCTGGCGGGCAAGGATTACGGTTCCGGTTCCTCACGGGATTGGGCGGCGAAAGGCCCTTTTATGCAAGGTGTGAAAGCCGTAATTGCGGAGAGTTACGAACGGATCCATCGCAGCAACCTTATCGGCATGGGGATTTTGCCGTTACAGTTTATTTCCGGCGAATCGGTGCAAAGTCTCGGTTTAACCGGTACCGAAATTATTGCTGTGGATATTTCAGATAATATTACGGCTAATCAAAAGATTACCGTAACTGCAACCGCTAGCGATAGATCGGTCAAGCCTTTTTACGCTGTGAGCCGTATCGATACGCCGATAGAAATAGAATATTACCGGGATGGTGGTATCCTGAGAACCGTATTGAAGAAATTATTGAAATCTGATTAGTAAATATTTTTAAACAAGAGGTTAGCGATTATGGGCTGGAGAGAGCGCAAACATGAAGAAACCTATACCGATGCGGAAGTTGAAGAACGGTTGAAGGCGGAACTGCCACACTGGTATCTCGAAAACGGCTGGATTAGGCGTAAATACAAAACCAGCGGCTGGAAGGGTACGTTAATGGTGGTCAATACCGTCGGGCATCTGGCGGAAGCCGCGTTCCATCATCCCGACCTGACTGTTTCCTATGCGTTTGTCATCGTCAAGTTAATGAACCATGCCGCCAAAGGCATTACCAATAAAGACTTTGAACTGGCGCATAAAATCGAGGAAGTCGTTATGTGGCAGCCTGGCAAGGAAGGCGGCGCATTGGAAGGGACGCCCGACGACCCTCGGTTTAAATACATTAAGTACGATTAAGAATTAAAAAGAGTCCAACCATCTATTTACGCTGCAATTAGCCGAGGAGGTTATGATGAACGAAGATACCTTTAACATGGAAATCAGGAAATACTTGAAACAAGTCGGTGTGTCTTCGCAACGCGAAATCGAGCACGCCGTCCTTAAATCGATTGATGCCGGAAAACTCAACGGGCTCGAAAAGCTCAATGTCAAAATGACTTTAACCGTACCCGAGGTAGGCTTAAACCACTCTATTGAAGGTGAAATAGCTTTGGAATAGTTCCATGTTGTAAATGAGCCTTTGTATTATTGACTCGACCCTTCAATGTTTGAACCGTTCGTGCTGAGCAAGTCGAAGTACATAAACCTTTCAGTTTCAATACCCAAAAGGCACAAGAGCGAACGGAAGTTAAACCTTCACAAGTCAGAATCAATAACATCGGCAAACTCTAAAGGCCTATGAAAATCCTCACCGTTTTAGATATCAAGAACCTTATACAGGCTTATGGATTAGAAAGGTTTTTTCAGCTCTTGATTACAGCTTTAGAGGAAGATTTCAAACGATGGCATGAATTCATCCTGTCCCCGCGTCATGCCACTTATTTTCCCCATGGCGTCATCGAATTGATGCCGTGTGCAAACCAGAAGTTGTACACATTTAAGTACGTCAACGGCCATCCCAACAATCCCCATATCGGAAAACTCAGCGTTGTTGCCGTCGGCTTGTTAGGCGATGTCGCTAGCGGTTACCCTCTGTTGATAAGCGAAATGACCCTGTTGACCGCATTCAGGACTGCCGCAACAGGTGTCCTGGCGGCAAAATATCTTGCCAATGAAGACGCTAGATCGCTCGCCATTATCGGGACGGGGGCGCAAGCGGAATTTCTGGTGATGGCCTATGCCGCTTGTTACGAGCTTGAAATTGTCCGGTATTTTGATATCGACCCTAAGGCCATGAGGAAATTTTCACGGAACCTGTCCGGGCAAAATTTTCGGTTAGTGCCTTGCAACAACATAACCGATACCCTACATGACGCCGATATTGTGATAACGGCGACAGCCGCCAAAAAACGCCAAGCCTTGTTTGAATTCGAAGATATTTCTCCCGGAACTTACATCCATGCAATAGGCGGCGATTGTCCGGGGAAAACCGAACTACCGGCTAAATTGTTGGATCAGGTCAAGCTGGTTGTCGAATATAAACCGCAAAGTCTGATAGAAGGCGAAGCGCAACAATGTGACGCCGACCGCGTCCATGCCGAACTTTGGGAACTGGTTTGCAGGGAAAAACCCGGTAGGCAGGATAACCAGGAAGTTACCCTGTTTGATGCCGTCGGTTTCGCGTTAGAAGATTTTTCCATACTCAGGATCATCCATGACCTATCTAACGAACATAAATTGGGCGCTGATTTGACCATGATCCCAAGTCCTGTCGATCCAAAGGATTTATTCGGGCTATTGGGTTAATTTGTGTTGATCCAGGCTTGGTCTGGACAATTCTCAGTTTAGTTTTGATATATCTTGACACTAAATTACTAATTGGCTATGGGCAACATTATTCTGTCTGGCAAAAACGGCCATGACCGGACTGATCTTGCCCCGGTCTAGCGGACACTTGGCTAAGAGAGTAATCTCTGAAACCG